>CAYTGX010000117.1:0-12019 GCA_964437385.1 uncultured Spirochaetaceae bacterium | reverse complement strand
TCAAAGTGCTGGTCCCGCTGCCGCTGGTGTAGCTCACCGTGCGGTCAACGGCTCCGGTCTCAAGGGTCAGTGTCGGGGTGCCAGCGGCCACTGTCACAGCCTTGCTGAAGCTCACCTGCACCGTCACCACGTCACCCAGCTTGAAAAGCCCGTTGGCATTGCTCGCGCTCACTCCCGTTACCACCGGGACGATTCCGTCGTTCACCGCAACAGCGGCAGTCTGACCGTTGCCGTTTCCTGAAGGATCGTTGACGGAGGCTGTATTTGAGAACCGGATGTTTCCCGTTTCCGTGTTTCCAATGGTTGCCGGCAATGTAATAACGACCACGTTGTCGTTTGGCGTGCCCCCCGTAGAGAATCCGATGCCCTGCGCGTTCGCGCTCAGGGTCGCAAACCCGCTGAATGTGAAGTCGCTGCCGATGATGGAGGAATCGGCGACGCTTTCCGAGAACGTGACCTGCACCGTGTTGACGCTTGTCGTCCTGGCAGAAAGAATTGCCGGTCCTGCCTTGTCCAGCGTGGCAGGAGCGGCATGAGTCAGCATTGAGGTGCCGCTTGCGCTTTTTACTGTCCCGGCCACATAGGAGACTGCCGGCGTCGCGCCCGTGGCAAGGACTCCATCCGTGAACGTCAGGTAAACGTCCGCGTCGGCGGCGGTGTCACCGTTGGTCGTCGAGCTGAACGCAAGGGCGCCGGCGCCCGCTACCGTGAATCCGGCCGCCGCTGCGGAGATCGTGGTATCATCCATGCTCGTGCTGAAGGTGATATGGACCGCATCGATATACCCGTTGTTGTTCAGATCCAGGGTCTCCACGGACGTCATGGTCGGTGTGGCGGGAACACTCGACGTGACTGCAACGACCGCGGTCTGCGTATTTGCATTTGCGGCCAGATCGCTCAGAAGACCCGCCGAGGAGAGCCTGACGAAGCCGGTATACGGGGAGTTCAGGCTCGCGGGAAGCGTGATGAGAATCAGGTTGTCGTTCGCCGTGCCGCCGGTGGAAGAAGCGATGCCCTGCCCGTTGGCGTCAGGGGTACCGAATCCCGAGAATATGAAATCCGCCGCAGACACGGTGGAATCATCCGCACTCTCCGAAAGGGTGATCTCCACGGTGTTCACCGTCGTTGTGCGCGCGGAGACGATGGCAATCCCTGCTTTATCAAGTGATGCGGCGGCCGGATAGGCGGCGAGAAGGGTCGCCGTCCCGTCGCGCACCGTGCCCGGAGTGTAGCTGACATTCGGCTTCAGCCCCGAGCCGAGCACGCCGTCGGTAATTGTCAGGTACATGACGTTGTCGTTCACTGTGGTGCCCGTGTTGAAGCCCGTGACCGTTCCCCCCGCCACTGCGAACCAGGCGGCAGTAGTGAATGTCGCGTCGTTCATGTTCCTGTTGAAAACGAGCTTGATCCTGTCGATGAAGCCATTGCTGTTCGTGTCGGCTGTTTCGGCATACAGGATCGCCGGTGCACCCGTGTTGCCGTCCGTCACGGCCACCAGGGAGGATTGCGTGTTCGCATTGCCGGGAAGGTCGTTCACGTAGCCGCTGTTCGTAAACCTGACATTTCCCGTCTCGTTGATGCCAATGCTCGCGGCAAGGGTGATGAGAATGACATTGTCATTCGCCGTCGTGCCCGTTGCAAAACCAACCCCCGCGGCGTTCGCACCGCCTGTCGTGAAACCCGAGAATGTGAAGTCTCCGCCCCAGATGCTGAGGTCGGCAACCGGCTCGCTGAGGGTTATTTCCACCTGGGTCGTCGAGAATGTGCGC
This sequence comes from uncultured Spirochaetaceae bacterium, assembly GCA_964437385.1. Lineage (GTDB taxonomy): Bacteria > Spirochaetota > Spirochaetia > SZUA-6 > Fen-1364 > Fen-1364. The sequence goes on along the minus strand of CAYTGX010000117.1, from coordinate 10,250 downwards.
GCACTGAGGATTGCCGGGCCGGACCTGTCCGCCGCGGCCTGCGCCGGCTGGCTGGGAAGCGCCACGGGTGTCGGGTCATTGTCGGTGACGCTTCCGGCGGTGTAGGTGACCTCGGGGGTCGCCCCGGTATTCAGCACGCCGTCCGTGAGGTTGAGGTACACCACCGTATCGTTGGCCGTTCCCCCCGTGGCAAACCCTGTCACTGTTGCCCCGGCGACGTTGAAATCCCCCGTGCTGATGAAGGTGGAATCCTTCATGTTCTTGGTGAACACGAGCTTGATGCCGTCGATAAACCCGTTATTGTTCGCGTCCGTGGTTTCCATGCTCAGGATCACGGGCGACGTGCTTATTCCCGCCGACACGGAAACGGTCGCGGTCTGGGTGTTGGTATTGCCTGATGGATCCCCCGCCAGGCCGGATGCGGCGAACCTTGCGAAGCCTGTTTCGGCTACACCGATTGACGCGGCAAGCGTCACCACGACGACATTGTCGTTCGCGGTGCCGCCCGTATCAAAGGCGATCCCCGCGGCATTTGCGCCGCCCGTTGCAAAGCCGGAAAACGTGAAATCGGCGCCGCTGATCGTCCTGTCGTCAACCGGCTCGGAGAGCGTGAGCTCCACCGTGTTGACGGTGCGCGTGCGGGCGCTGAGGATTGCAGGCCCTGCCTTGTCCACGGCGGTGAGCGGACCCTGGTCAGGCAGCGCGTGGGGAGCCCCATCGTTGTCCGTGATGTCTGCGCCGACGACATCCATGTCATAGCTGACCTGGACGGTCTGGCCGGATTTCAATACCCCGTCCGTGAAAGTAATATAGATGTCGTTGTCATTTGCCGTGTCGCTGTTTGTCGTGGAGAGAAATCCAGTGCCGGTCACGCCGGCGATGGCAAATCCCGTGGCTGCCGCGGCGATTGTCGTGTCCTTCATGTTCTTGTTGAAAATCACGTGCAGGGCATCGAGATACCCGTCGTTGTTGAGATCACACGTCTCGACCGCCGTGATGAAGGGGCTCGCATCGAGTATGGTGTAGATCCTGTCATCCACCGCCTGGTATGTCGCGCCATCGTCCCAGGAAAGCTCGAGGTGACCTGCGGATGCGCTGTTCAGATTCACAAATGAGAGCGGGTTGGCCAGCAACCCGCCGATCGTGAGCTTGCTCGGAGTAACTCCGACAGTCACGGGGTTGAACGTGCTTGTGACCCCGATGCGCAGCGTTTTGCTGTTGGGATAGCTGACCGCGAGGTTGACAGTGCCGTTGCCATTCACGGTGAGCGTGGGATTCGTCACGCTCGTATCCCACGTGCAGTCGAGGCTCGCCGGGATCCTGATCCTCAGGGACTGCGTATTGACGAAAAAAGACGACACGAGCGCGTCGACCAGGACGATCTCATTCAAGTCGACGGGACCGGCACCGGTCGGAAACGTCATGGAGTAGTACGACTGGATTGTCGGCGTATTGTTCACCACGAAGCTCGCCGTGACGAAGGCGGAGGAATGCGAGCCGAAGATGTCGCCTGCGCCAAGCCCGTCCCAGTACGCCGCCACGTCCACCGTCCCGGCGGGCGGCGGTTTGCGGATCGTCAGGTATCCCATCCCGCTCGGATCGGTCTTGATCATCGCTGTCGTGACGTTGTTCGTGCTGCCCGGATTGACCCCTGTGATTGTTCCTCCATTGTTGAGGGTGACATAGATATTCCTGGACAGGGGCAGAGGCGAGCCGCTGTAGTCGACGACCTGCAGATTCACGGTCACCGTGTCGTTGTTGTCCGCAATCGCCACCCCGTTCGAAGAGTAGGAATCGAAGCCCAGCGGCGGGACGACGACCTCCTTGGTGAATGTCATGACCACGTGGTCGGGCGAGGGAGCCGCGTACGGGGCTGCGTACATGGGATAGAGCTCGCCGGTGATGCTGTTCTTGAACCACACCTCTGCCACGTCGATGACGTCTGTCCCCGCTGCTCCGTCGGTGTACACCGCTTTCCACGTCGCGTTTTTCTGCGCGGCGCCGATGGCAAAGCTCGTTTGTGCCGTGGTCCCGTTTGCGGAAGCGGCAATGGCTCCCTGGGGTGCGTTGGAGGGGTCGTACATCGCGCCCGTGTTGTTGTTGTCGAAGTCGAAATTGGCGGCGACGATGCTGCCTGTCGCGGTGTCGGGGACGAAAGGATAGAACGAATGTTGTCTCCCGCTGCCCCGCACGAGAGCCACACCCAGCACGTACGCGAATGCCTTGATCGAGCTGACGCCCGTCGGGGTCCCTGTGTTGGTGTAGGAGACGTCGTATTGGTAGGAGTTCTTTGCCGGTGCGCCGCCAATCGCCTCTACGGTGATTTTGAAATAATACTTGCTGCCGATGTGCTCGCCCTGTGTCGGGGACACTCCGCCAAAGTACGCCCAACCGGCCGTGTTCCAGCCAGCGGCATCATCGTAGTGCCAGTCGATCATGTTCCCGATGTACTTGTCGTTGCCCGCGACGATCAGTGCCCGTGCACTCGGGTTGGTGTAGCATCCGGGACCGCCAAAAAGCTGGAATCGAGACATATGCGCCGTGCCGACCTGGTCCGGCGTTACACCGGTGGAACCAGGGTTGTTCACCGCGAAGTAGAGCGTGGAGGTGATGCTGTCCGGCACCTCGAAGAACACCGTTTGCATGAAATCCTGGTCTCCATCGCTCGCATTCCTGGTACTGCTGAGATAGACGTTCGGATCAGCCGGTATCCTGCTCTGGGCAGGAAGCGGAAGAGAGAGGAGGATTGAAGCAATGAAGAGCGACAATAACGTTTTCAAGGCGCACCACTTATGATTTTATCGCGAAACCCGCCTGATCTCTAAATCGACACATATGACCATTCAGCCGCAATTCCTGGCAAATCCCGTTGTCGCGCGCTTAATATGCATATATATTATATGCATGCATACTACAAGCAAGTCTCCAACGAGCACACGATATTGGATTGGCGTTGTTTCACTCTCCCATGCCCAGAAGGGTGTGGCCGGAGGATATGCCCAGGTCAGCCACGGGAAAGCCGCACCGCTGCGCCGCCTGCAGGAGGGAGACTGGTTCATCTACTATTCGCCGAAAACCGACATGGAGCACGGCGAACCGCTGCAGCAGTTCACCGCCATAGGTCGGGTCAAGGACGACAAGGTCTACCAGTCTGCCATGAGCAAGGACTTCGTGCCGTTCCGCAGGGACATCGCATACGTGAAATGCACTGCGGCGCCGATTCAGCCATTGATTTCCGGGTTGTCTTTCATCAAGGTTCCGGTTCGCTGGGGATACCCCTTCCGGACAGGGCTGCTGGAGATCACCAGGAAAGACTTCGAGCTTATTGCCGGGGCTATGGGGGCGCGCACAGATGACTGAAGAAGGCGAGCCGTTTTCCGTACAGGAAGCAGGAGACAGCACCGGGTTCCTGCTGCTGCAGGTCACCATGCTCTGGCAGCGGCGCATTGCGCAGGCGCTTCGTCCCTATCACCTGACCCAGGTCCAGTACGCGCTCCTGGCCAGCCTCTTGTGGCTGGCCCGGGACAAAAGGCCTGTCACGCAGATTACGCTGGCCAGGCACACGAAGATGGACCCCATGATGTGCTCCCAGGTGCTGCGCACACTCGAGAAGGCAGGGCTCCTCCAGCGCCAGGCAAGCACCACGGATGCCCGGGCCAAGATCATGGTGCTCACTCCTGCCGGGACGAAGCTCGCATGGCAGACAGTGCCCGTGGTAGAGGCAGCGGACGCGGGCTTCTTCCAGGAGCTGGGACCAGAACTGAAAGGCTTCAACCAGGCGCTCACCCGGCTGGCCGAGGCGGACAGACGGGAGAAAGGGGAAGAGTTAACGAGAGGCCGCCGATAAGCACCCGGCGGCCTTCGTCGACGTCGATCAGGCTTTCCTGACTGGGAGCCAGACCTCGCAGTAGTAGTCCGCCGCGCGGGTGTCCCCCATGCCATAGACCTCCAGATCAGGGCTGTCGGCATGCTCGTAGCCCGAAGCAGGGAACCATTCCGAGTAAATGCGTTTCCAGACATCCTGGATGGCACCCGGCAAAGGCCCGCGCGAGCCGAACACGGCCCAGGTCCCGGCAGGAACCGTGACATCCGCGCATCCCCTGGGGAGGGTCTTGCGCACCGCTGCGTCAGCCGGGCGCTCGATCCCTATGAGGTAGGTGAACTTGTTTGTCGTGTCGTCGAAATCGTTGACGCAGATACCCATGACGCCCATCCTGGAATGCTTCGCCGTCGCGCCCGCCAGCGTTTCCACGTGCCCTTTGCTGATGCACGTGTCCCAGAACGCGGGGATCTCCCGCAGGTTCGCCCCGTTTTCGGTGCTCGCGCGGATTGTGAGTCCGGTCACCGCAAACTCGTCGCGCTTCTCGATCCTGAACTCCATTGCAACATCTCCCTTCAGGACCACTGAAAAGGACATGCGCGGCCAGATCTGCAGGGGCACGCCGCCGCCCCGCGTCTCGCTCGGCGTGATGCCGAACTCGCGTTTGAAGGCCCTGGCAAAGGAATCCGGAGACTCGTAGCCGAATCGGAGCGCCAGGTCCGTGACCCGCGCCTCTCCTTCGGAGAGCTCCAGCGCCGCCGTGCTGAGACGCCGTCGCCGCACGTACTCGCCGACGGTCACCCCGGTGACAACCTCGAACATCCTGAGGAAGTGGAAGGTCGAACAGTTCGCCTCGGCCGCGGCTTTCCTGTATTCGATCTCCCCCTCGAGGCCCCGCTCGAGGTAGTCCATGGCTGCCTCCATGCGTTCCTGCCAGTTGATACGCCGTCCTCCTCTTTGTCCCGACAGGATACTACTGCGAAGTGCTGGGCGGCGGCCCGACTTTGATTGCTCTCGTGTGACGGGTGGGAGCGGGCGCCGGAACAGGCTCTGCATCCCGGCGGCACTGTCACGGGAAGCGGCGGTCCTGGAACCCGGAAGGCTCACCCGCCGTGTTTTTCCAGCGCTGCCCGATCCCATCCGGAAAGATCGGCCGACGCCTCATAGGTGCTCCCGCAAAAATCCAGGAGAGCCTGCCCGGGATCGAGAGCCGTGCGCACGTCCTCATAGCGGAGCAGAAACTCGCGCATCTGAGGATGGTAAAATGCAGCGGCCGGCAGGACGGGAATGCCGTCCAGACCGGGAGGCTCCGGAGAGGCATACGCGTAGAAAGCCGGCTCTTGAAAGGTCTCACTGCCCGGCCAGAACCCGCAGCTTATCACCTCGTGGGAGTAGCCTTCCCTGGTCATGAAGTCTGCTCCCGTGCGTTCAGGAGCGCGCCGGCCCGAAAAAAAGCTCAACGCCAGGTCGAAACTTCCCCAGAAGAAATGGACCGGGCTGCATTTGCCGATGAACCTGGACCGGTGACGCCTGAGAACCAATGCAGTCTCGAGCAGAATGCGCCAGAATCGGGCGGCATACACCGGATCGTATGAGGCGTGCTGTTCGTCCTCATCACAGGGAATCGGGCTGGCTATCTCGCTGGGAAGCGGGTTGATGGTGACGTCGATCTGCAGAGCGCGCAGGCACTCCATGAACTCCCGGTAGAACTCCGCGACGGAGCGGGGGATCAGGGGCACGACTTTGCCGGCGCCATCCGACACACGCATGCGCAGCGCATGATCGATGAAGTCGAACTGGATCTCGAGGACCCTGCCCTGCCTGTCGCTGCAGGGCATGGGGCCCGTGGTCAGCCCGCGGGCCGTCACGACGAGGGCAATGTGCCACCAGTGATTCTCATACGGGTTCAGCGCCAGCTTTACCTTGCCCACGATCTGAGTCCAGAGGTGAAGCGTGTCACGCGTGTCCTTCCAATCAGCATAGCGGAGCGCCGGCCAGCTTTCCTGCACGGCTACTCGAACGCGATCTCATCCACGTAGCACCACATCCAGTCTTCTCCCGGCTCGATGGACTTGATGATGGGGTGGTTGGTTCCGTGGAAGTGCTTCGTTGCGTGCTTGTTCTTCGAGTTGTCGCAGCATCCCACGTGTCCGCAGGTGAGACAGAGGCGGAGGTGCACCCAGGAATCACCCGTTTTCAGACAATCCTCGCACCCCTCTGAGCTCGGCGAGACATCCCTGATCTGATCGACATGAACGCAGGTTTTCTGCGGAGGCTTCTTCTTTGCCATGAGGGCAAATATATGGAACAAACAGCCGAACGCCTATCGCGCCGTCGGCCTGTCCTTGTCGGTGATCCACTGGCTCCATGAGCCCGCATACAACCGGGGCATTCCCCTGCCCGCGTGCGCGCTGGCGAGCACGACGTGCGCAGCGGTCACGCCGGAGCCGCAGTAGACGATGGTATGCTCCGCGTCCCGGCCTTTTGTCACGGAATCGTATTGTCGGGCGATCTCCCGTGGCGGCTTGAAAAGTCCATCCGGGCCGAGGACTGCGCCATACGGTGCGGAGACCGCGCCCGGGATGTGACCCGCAACCGGGTCAATTGTCTCATTCTCTCCTCTGTAGCGCTCGGCAGTCCGCGCATCCAGGACGACCCAGCCGGGATCCTCCATCACGGAAAGTACCTGCCGCGCATCCACGGCGAGCTCGGGACGGAAGGAGGCTGCAAATACTGCCGGGGGCCTGGACTCAGCTCCGCTCCTGCACGGCAGACCTGCGCTGGTCCACGCCATGAAGCCGCCGTCCAGAACTGCCGCGGCGTCGTGACCCGCCCACTTGAGGAGCCACCACAGACGGGCCGCCGCCATTGCCCCGGTGGATTCATCGTACGCAATGACCTGTGTCCCCGGCCCGATCCCCAGCCTTCCGAAAACACCGACGATGGTTTCCGCATCCGGCAGTGGATGACGGCCCGTGAGCCCGGGCACGGCGGGACCGGACAGGTCTTTGTCCAGGTCCGCATACACCGCGCCCCGGATATGGGAGACAAGGTACTCCCGCGGGCCCCGTGCGGTGTCTTTGATGTCGAACCTGCAGTCTACGAACACCCAATCCTGATCTGTCATGTGCGCCCGCGCCGCGGCGGTGTCAATCAGTGTCGTGTGGGTCATTTCAGTACTTCACGCGGGTGATATCCGTCATGCCGAAATCCTCTCCCTTGAAAAGCATGGGCTCACCCGAAATTCGTGAAAGGGCATATGCGCAGCAGTCCCCGATATTGAGATTCGCCGGATGTTTTCCTTTTCCAAACCGCCTCCAGGCATCCATGGCCACCTCTACGTGGGAAGCGGTGAGCGGGACACTTTCCAGGTCTATCCGGTGGAGCAGGAGATCCAGCTCCCGGCCGCCCGGCTCTCCTTTACGGGCTTCCACGACAATGGCCGCTTCGAGTACCGTGAAGGCGCTCGCAAGGCGCCGCGGATCAGCCGCGATTGAGCGGGCAATGCGATCTGCCTCAGGTTCTCCGAAGAGCACGGCGAGAAGCGCAGAGGTATCGACAACCATCAGCGCGGCGTCCCATCCTGGTCATAGGCAAGGATCTCCTCTGGGCTTCTTGTGTCGAAGTCCGAAAGAGCGGCGCAACGCTCCCCTATTCTGAGGATCTCCCGCGTCAGGTCACTCGAGGTCCTTCGACCACTCAGCCTCAGGAGGCGCTCCTCAAGGGACCTCAGGATTGCCTGCGTGATGGATTCCCCAGTCTCACGCGCAATCTCCCTTGCAAGCCGTTCCGCTTCCTTGTTCCTGATGCTCAGCGCCATATCCTCTCCGTGTATAGAAACAATACAATTGTATATATTATGTACGCAAAGTGTCAACCGCGCGGCTGCAAAAATTCACCGCTTTCGTCATCCGCCGGTCCGGGAGGGGCTGCGGCAAGATCCCCGACCTTCACCTTCTCCGCGTCGAACCTCTGCGCAGAGGCCGTCATCGCATCAAGCGCCTCGTCCGCGCTCATGATGGCGCCGCGGCGGAATCGAAGCGGATTGAGCCGTGCTACAACAAAGGCTTTCAGGTATGGACTCGTGAATCCCCGATTCTTGAGGGCAGTCACCGCCGCTGCCACAAGGTCGTCCAGGGCCAGGAGCTTCTCCGCCCGCGCCTCTCGAATCTGAAGCGCCTCCGGGAGGGGCGGGTCGAGGAACGCCTCCACGCGCCGCAGCACCGGATGGTAGGCGCCGCCGCTCAGGCGCCCGCGCTTTTCATAGGCCAGCCCGAGGGTGAGATAGGCGGGCTCCTCGAACTCGAGCGCGTAATCCTTTTCGGGACGAGGGTCCAGCTCCGACAGCGAGCGGGCCATGCGGATCACCTCCAGGGATTTCTCCCGCAGGTTGTGTCCCTTCTCCGTGTTCATGGCGAGGATCTGGTATGCCACGGAAAGCTCGGGAACGACCACCGCGAGGATGGAGCGGGCGCCCAGCTTCCTCATGGCCGAAAGCCTGTGGTGGCCGTTCGGCGTCCAGAACACTCCCTCTGGCGTGCGCACGGCGATGATAGGATCCAGGAACCGCCCCATGCGGCCAATGACGTCGCCGAGCCTTTCCACGTGGGTCTTCGAAATGTCGCGCTGAAAGGGAGTCGGCTCGACCTTCTCGATGGGAAGGCTTGCGATGAGGTGCCAGTGCCCGCCCACGGGATCTCGATAGCTTCCGACTATTCCGCCGCCGCTTTCCCTGACAGCCCGGCCCAGGACTTCGATCTCTGCAGGGGGCGTGTCGCCGGTCACCTCGAGAGCGGTCAGCCCCTTGATCGACCGCACCGATTTCTTTCGGCGCGGCGTGGCCGTCTTTTTGGCGGCCTTCTTCTTTGGTTCAGTCGATGCAGCTCGCTTGGCCATGGCTCCCCCCTTTCCCGGCACAATTATCACGGGAAAGCGGCTCCACGTCGAGGTCAGCGCGACATGGAGGCTGCCGGCTAGAAAGTAAAGAAGCCTGCGTCTGTCTGCCGAAAATCATCGAGCGCATTCGTCCAATTTCTATCGGCTTTTACCCCTGAGTCCGCGCTGGGAAGTCCACCCTTGGCGGTCCAGCCGATTAGTCTGTACCGGTCCGCGGGCCCCTGACCGGTGAGAAGGTCCTTGATCTTGTCGAGTGGAATGGCTATTTCCGCGGAAGACCCCTTCATGACAAATCGGAACCCCTGATCGCCGCGTCGAAAGATGCCCTTCTCAATGACGCCCATCTGGGCTTCCCAGCGTGTGTTCCATGTCTCCAAGTAGAACAGCCGGACACTGAGGCTTTCATGGTTCTTGCTGTTGTCTATGGTGATGCCATACGAAGGGCTGTCGTGCATCTTTTTAAAATTGTCGGGATGAAGGAAAGAACTTGCTGTCATATCGGCAATGTCGAGCTTTATGTAGAAGTTCTGGGAATCCGCGGCCAGGCTTACCGCGCTGATATCCGTTGCATTCTGAGCGTTGAGGACCACGGGCGGGACGCTCTGCCAATCATCGAAGCTCCCGTCGATCTTGATCGAAGCGTTCGGCAAGGCCCCGCCGTCCAGCAAGGCCAGGGGCTGAGCAAGGCTTTTCGGCGCCGCCGCGGTGGGAGGCTTGCTGTTTTCAGGAAAGGTGAAATAACCGGCTTCGGTCTGCTTCACACCGCTGATAGTGTCCCAGCCATTTGCAGTCCAGCCGAATATCCTGTATTTCTCTGTCGAGCCCAGGTCTTTGAGAAGACTTTTTATCCTGGCCAGCGGAATTGCAGCTTCAATGGAAGACCCTTTCATGTCGAACTGGCCGATGATCGGCAGGTTCAGGTAGTAATGACCGTTGAGATGCCGGAAGCTTCCCTTCTCACGGACGCCCAGCTCGAGAAACCAGCCGTGGCCGGTGTCCTCGTGGACAAGGCGCAGATTGATGTTGTCCTTGCTGTCGCCGTTGTCCATATTGATGGCATAAAAGGGACTGTTCAAGCCGGTATCGAAGTTGTGCGAGGATGAAGAACGCGTGTCCGCGATATCGAGCCTCACGTAGAAGTTCTCTGCGTCCACTGCGAGGCATACCCTGCTGATGCTCTTGTTGTCCGTTGCGTCCCTGGAGCCGAGCACAACGGGCGGGACGCTCTGCCAGTCGTCGAAGCTCCCGTCGATCTTGATCGATACAGCCGGCAATGGTCCGCCGTCCAGCAAGGCCAGCGGCTGGGCAAGGCTTTTCGGCGCCGGCGCGGTGGGAGGCTTGCTGTTTTCAGGAAAGGTGAAATAGCCGGCGTCGGTCTGCTTCATATCGCCGAAACCTGTCCAGCCTCTCGCATACCAACCGAATATCCTATATTTCGTGAGAGACCCTGGACCGCCTAGGAGGGCCTTGATCTTGGCCAATGGAACTGCAACTTCAACGGAGGAGCCCTTCATCATGAACTGTCCTATATTTG
>CAYTGX010000116.1:6699-12033 GCA_964437385.1 uncultured Spirochaetaceae bacterium | reverse complement strand
AAAGAGCATCCAGGGAGCGGCGGAGACCCTGGCCAGGAACTTTCCCAGGAGGTTTCCTGACCGCATGGAGGATCTCCTGGCCCTTCCCGGGGTCGGCCGAAAGACGGCAAATGTCATACTGGGCACCTGCTTCAGTGTTCCCTCCATCGTCGTTGATACCCATGTGAAGCGGCTGGCCCGGAGGCTGGGCCTCGCAGGCAGCGAGGATCCTGAAGAAATCGAGCGGGAGCTGCAGGCGCTTATCCCGGAAAAGGATTGGACGACGTTCTCCAACGCTGTCACATTCCACGGCCGTAGATGCTGCTACGCCCGCAAACCTGAACACGACAGATGCCCGGTACGCGCCCTGTGCGACTCTCGGGATATCTAGGTCGTATATTGAGGCCTACTAAGGAGGATAATGTGTCGAGAACGCGGCTTTTTGCCGCGGCCGTGGAGCGTTAATCTCACAATGCCCACCATCCGCATTCATGGCTTCGAGAAGGCCTACCATACAAACCTGACCACCTCGATCCTCAACACGCTGTTGAAGAATGGCTTTCCCATCCAGACAATCTGCGGTGGACGGGCGTTGTGCGGCAGGGACCTGATACGGGTTCGCGCAGGAGCGGGGTTCTTGAGCCCGCGCCGCGAGGCAGAGACCCGCCGGCTGGCCGAGCTTGCAAGGCAAGGAGAGCCGTCGGGCACGGACATCAGGTTGGCCTGCCAGACGTACGCCAGGGGGGATATCGAAATCGAGGTGATTCATGTCAGGAATCGAACGTAACGCGATTTGTCAAAATGAGGGCTTGATTTCTCCCCCCATCGTGATATACTTTTGACAAAATGGGCCGGATACTTGGCCAAAACCTTCTCCTCGTCTCGCTTTTCGCGGTCCTCGCAGCATGCGGGGACCAGTCCCTGTTCATGTCCCTGAAGACAGATACCTCGGACATGCAGATTGCTTCTCTTGCGGATGGCCAGATCGTCACGCAGGGCAATTCTGTCCCGCTCCTGATATCGGCGCGTGATACGACAAAAAACCGGGACGTCGAGATCGAGGTCACCCTCAGCTCCACGAGCGGCGCCGCCGTGTGGCACAACCGCTCGGCCGCCACCCTGAACGAGCAGACGCCCATCACTCTTCCCCCGGACCTGCCGGTTGGCCAGTATCGCATGGACTACGTGCTGTACTCCGCAGGTGAGGTTGCGCAGAAGAAGTCCGCGTCCTTCTTTGTCGTCAAGGATGGCTGGAGAATCGCCGGCATAAAGAGCTTCCCGCCGGTCATCACGACCACTGCCAGCGTCATGCTGAAAGCGGAGCTGGATATTCCATCCGGCTCCGATCCATACCTTCGCTGGTCCTGGAAAGGGAAGGTGCTGGCGCGGGGCACCCTCAGCAAGGGATTCGGACAGATCCTCTGGGTGGCGCCGTCGGACCAAGGAGTCTACACGATCACGCTGGAGCTTTTCCCAAGCTCCCCACCGAGTGACTCGGACTTCACTTTCATGTCGTCTCTCATGCTTTCCACGGATATCTTTGTCACCGGGGGAAAAGCCCTGGAGGGAAACGATCTCTTTCCTGAGTCATCTTACCTGACCCTCCTGCACCTCCAGGCGTATCTCACAGACGTCGGGACCGGCGCAAAAAAAGCGGGGAAGCCGGCCGCCGTTGCAATTGGAACGCCGCAGATAGTTTCCCTGGAGGACGGCTTCGGCTACAAGCTTGACGGCAGCTCTGGAATACAGGTTCCGTGGCTGGCGCTTCCGATCGACAATGGAGTGGTGAAGCCGTTCACGGTAAACCTCGGCGTGAGCTTTGAGGACCTGGCCGGCGCGCGTTCAATTCTGAACGCGTCCGCGAGCGACGGAACATTCTCCCTGGTGATCACGATGGACCCGGCAACCGGGGCCCCGCAGGCCTTGATAACCGCGGGCGGCGCTGCAGCGCTTGCAATCCCGTGGGCAGGGCCTGCTCTTGCGCAAAATCAGCGCTACCTTCTCTCTCTGAGCATCGTGCCGCTGAGCAACGGCCTTACGGCACAATGGTTCCTGGACGAGATCCAGGTGTCGGCCATGAGCGCCTCTTACAAGCTCTCCGTGGGGAACCAGAACGGCACCATAACGATCGGCGGGCCGAAGGGATTCAAAGGGACAGTGGACGAATTCGGCATCTACTATCGTGACACCTCGAACCGGCCCTCTCCTGATCCTGATCTGTACCTCAGGGCGCAGTCAGTCAAGTATGGGAACTCCCTGCTGCTCGCGGATGGTTTTGACGGTCTGTCTCTTTCGCATGGGCTCATGCTTGAGGGAAATGCTGTTGAAAGCGCCGGATCGGTTTCCCTGTCGGCGGGCACGGGGCTCGATCTTCCGTCGTTGTCACCGGGCGGCTCATCCATCAGCGTGACCGTGGATCTGTCCTCAGACTCTGCCCGCACCGCCATCCTCGAAGCCCAATGGGAAGGCACCTCTCCGGCAGCTGTGCAGATTCCGCTGACCGCTGATGCAGCAGGGTTCAAGTTCAAGATCGGGGCTGATGGGGTTTCCATCCTCGTGCCATCAGGAGCAGGACAGAAAACGATGACCCTCCCCGCCCCTGCCCGTGACGACGCAGGTCTCCTGCTGAGAGTCAAGAACCCGATGGACGCAAAGAGCACCCTGACAATCGCCCAGCTTCTCGTCGTCCAGGAAAAGAACTAGGTCGCGCACGGTACTCCGCGCGATTTGTCGCGCACCGTCCCCGGAGAGCGCCCTCAGCGAATCATCTTCTTCAGCAGAGGGTCCCGCTTGCGCCATTCATGGTCCACCCGCACACGCAGGTCGAGCTTCACGGCATAAGGGAATATCTCGGAGAGCTCCTTCTCAGCGTCCCGCACGATGGATCTGATCCTTTCCCCGGCCCTGCCTACAAGGATGCCCTTCTGCGACTCCCGCTCGACGCAGATGAAGCCGCGCGCCCAGAGGGTCGCCCCGTCATCGCGCATCTCCAGGTCCTCCATGCGCACGTACAGCGAATGCGGGATCTCTTCACGGGTCTGCAGCATCGCCTTTTCCCGGATGATCTCTGAGACACGGAAGTCCGGCGTCTGGTCGGTGTAGTAGTCGGGAGGATACATCTGCTCCCCTTCCGGGGAGATTGAAAAGAGCTGCTGGCGAAGCGCCTCGAGACCAGCTCCGCTCAAGGCGGAGATTTCATACAGGTGGACATCCGGAAGGGCTGCGGCAATCTGCGTCCGTACCAGCGCCCATGTCGGGCCCGCGGCGTCCGACTTGTTCAGACAGGCTACCACGGGCCGGCCGGCCCGTCGGAGCGCCTCGAGCAGCGCGCGCTCCTCATCGCCGAAGGCCCGCGTTCCGTCTACGACGTAGAGGGCGACATCCACCTCCCCCAGTGCGGAGGAGACCAGATCGCTCATGTACCGGTTGAACTTTCTTTCGGAGAGATGGAATCCGGGCGTGTCGATGAACACGATCTGGCCCGCCTCCGTCGTGAGGATGCCGCGGACCTTGTTGCGCGTTGTCTGGGGCACCGGAGAGACGATCGATACTTTTCCGCCGCACAGGGCGTTGACGAGGGTGGACTTTCCGGAGGAAGGACGCCCGACGATGGCGATGACGGCCGCTTTCACCTTCTCATCCTGTAAACAGCTCCCGCACGCGGGCGAACTGATCATGGATGTCGCCGAAAATCCCGACAAGAACAGGATCGAAATGACTCCCGGCCAGCCGGGCAATCTCCTCCACGGCCTTCTCGTGGCTCCACGCCTCTTTGTAAGGGCGCGCCGAGGTGAGCGCGTCGTACACGTCGGCGATGGCGGAGATCCGGGCCGAGAGGGGGATCTTCTCTCCCTTGCTTCCATGAGGATAGCCGGTCCCGTCGAACTTCTCATGGTGGGAAAGGGCGATTGTGGCGGCCAGGGTAAGAAACGACTGCTCGCCGAGCTCCTGGTCCGCCTTGTGCAGGACCTCCCACCCGAAGATCGTGTGCTTCTTCATCATCTCCCATTCTCCCGAGTCCAGCTTGCCCGGTTTCAGGAGTATGTTGTCCGGGATGCTCACTTTCCCGATGTCGTGCAGCATGACGGACATCGAGATGTCATCTTCGTACTCCCGGGGAATCTGAAAGGAATACGGCGCCCGTGCGCGCACCTGGGCGGCAAGCAGGCGCGTGTATTCGCAGATGCGCTGGAGGTGGTAGCCTGTCTCGGAATCCCTGTGCTCGGCCAGCCGGGCAAGCGTGCGGATGGCGGCTGCCTGGGTCCGCTGGAGGGCCCGTGTGCCGGCAAGGATGCTCTCATTGAGCAGCTCCTGCACCTGCAGTGCGTCCTTCAGCTCCGCGTTGGACGCCATGATCGCCGTGACGTCGAAAAAGATGCCGAAAAAGGAATCCCCTATCAAAACCGCTGAATCACGGATTTCAAGCCTGGCGCCGGCGCCTGATTTCACGACGAGCGGGAATGAGGTCACTTTCCCCACGGAACGAACCGTCTCCAGCTCATCCGCACGGGCACTCGGCTCGACAAAGAAGTCCTCCCGCCCCGCCAGGGCCGCCAGCGTGGGATGTCCGCTCAGGGCCAGAAATGCGGGGCTCGCATAGTCGAATACTCCGCGGGCGTCGCACTTGTACAGCGGGAGCTGCAAGGCGTCGACAACGAGCTCGAGGCCGGGAAGGACCTTGAGGGCCGGGATATCGCTTTTCCCCGAGAGAAGCTCCGCCAGCGCCCTTTCGCGGTCGACCTGGCGTTTCATTCGGTCATTCTCCCGAACATCGCGAAGGAGCGAGGTGACGAGGAGAAGATCGGTCTCGCGCTCCCGGACGGTCTCCTCGATACGCGCGCCGTGCAGTACGAGGACGCTCCATGGGAGGCCGTTCTGGAACTCGAGAGGATGCGCCAGCACGAGCTCCGCGTTCGCCATGCCTGCAGGCAGGGCGATCGTGCCCTGCTCTCGAGGCAACCCGGCCCTGGACCAGATCTCGGCGATCCTCACCGCGTCGGCTTCAAGGGTGCCAAGCGCCGCCGGTACTGCCAGACGCTGCGAGGGGGGAGCCTCCGCCTCCAGGAGCGCAACCCCGTCCGCGGGAAGGCCGTTGAGAATCCAGTCGAGGATCAGCTCGGCTTTCCGCGCGTAACTGCTTTCGTTCTGGAGGGATGTCAGGAGCTCGGCGATGTTCCGCAATCCGTGTCCTTGGTTCGAGGATCATGACAGAATACCGCCGTCCCATCCATAGCGCGGAGTACCGCGGTCACCGTACTCCGTAACATTTGTGCAAGGTACGTCGGCGCCAAATCCGCCGAGTACGTCGGCGCCAAATCCGCCGAGTACGTCGGCGCCAAATCCGCCGAGTACGTC
>CAYTGX010000116.1:0-6599 GCA_964437385.1 uncultured Spirochaetaceae bacterium | reverse complement strand
GGCGCGGTATGTTCACTCACTTCCAGTACCGGGCATAGAACAGGGCCAGCCTGCGCCGCGTGTCATACGGAATGAGGGAGGGATCGGTCATCACCGCGTTCCGCGCTGCGTGCCGGCAGGGGCAGTCTCCTCGTTTCTGAAGCGCTGCGGTGATATCCGGAATCATACGCTGGAGCGCGCTCGTGTTTCCCTTCATTGTCGCCAGCACCATTTCCACGCTTACGCTCTCCTCGCTCTCTTTCCAGCAATCGAAGTCGGTCACCATGGCAATCGTCGCGTAGCACATCTCCGCCTCGCGCGCCAGCTTCGCCTCGGGCACAGAGGTCATCCCGATCACGTGGGCTCCCCAGGACTTGTGCAGGCGCGATTCTGCCGCCGTGGAGAACGCCGGACCTTCCATGCAGACATAGGTACCCGACGGATGATGGGGATGGGAGTGGGCGGCCATCACCTTGACCAGCTCATGCCGCATGCCGTTACAGAAGGGATGTGCAAATGACACGTGGCCGGCGATCCCTTCGCCGAAGAAGCTCGAGGGCCGGCGGAGCGTTCGATCGATGATGTTGTCGCACAGCACGAAGTGCCCCGGGGCGCACTCCTCGGACAGAGAGCCGACCGCGCTGACGGACAGGATCTGCTCGACGCCGAGGGACTTCAGGGCCCACATGTTGGCATGCGAGGGCACTTCGGACGGCAGGTAGCGATGTCCTTTCCCGTGTCGGGGAAGGAATGCCACCATCTCGCCTCCAACGTCGGCAAGGGTGATCAGGTCCGAGGGGAGGCCCCATGGCGTGGGCACCTCGCGTTCCTCCCGCACTAGGATCCCCTGCATGGAGTACAGTCCACTCCCCCCGATCACGGCGAGCCGTGCGATCATTGCGGTCCTCCTTTGCTGCGCGAGAGTGAGTCATTGTGCGCGTTTTCAGGCAGGAGCGCAACAGGCGTAGCCATGGATGGCGAGGGCCGACGAGCACATGGATGTGCGGAAGGAGGCCCGTAGCCCTTCCGCGGTACTCCGCGGAGTTGGAATGCCGCCAGGAGCGGCCGCGATGGCGAGGGCCGACGAGCACATGGATGTGCGGAAGGAGGCCCGTAGCCCTTCCGCGGTACTCCGCGGAGTTGGAATGCCGCCAGGAGCGGCCGCGATGGCGAGGGCCGACGAGCACATGGACGCGTAGGGCGGCAGGCCGGTCGCTCCTGGCGACATTCGCGTTTGCGTCGCAAACACCGGGAGCCTGCGTAAGGAGGCCCCGCGCAGCCACTATACGGACGATTCCCCATTCATCGTCGAAATTTCTGCGTGGCCACCGCAGGAAAGGCTTTTTCGTTGACATCCAGGGAATGCCATGTATAATGAGCGCTGCATTTGGGAGGCTTCCGCCCCACAACCTCCAGTACCAATTGGAGGACGGAAGATTGACGGGTGGCCGGGGCAGAAATGCCCCGGCCTTTTTTTCAGGCGTGGACGGCCGGGGGCTCGCTTTCGTGCATCCCTGCACTCGCTCGCCCTCGCCATCCATGGCTATGGGATCGCTTTCGTGCATCCCTGCACTCGCTCGCCCTCGCGGCTCTCGCTGTCCGCTACGCGGCCACCCTCTCGGCGCGCTGCGCGCGCCTGCCGGGCAAGGGCTGCCGCCCTTCGCACACCTTCGGTGTGCTACGCATTCATGGCTATGGGATCGCGGCGTTGTCAAGCAACGCGAAATTCCTTATTGTAATGATCAGTATGAACATGCAGGACAAGCCAGTCGAACAGGAAAACGGTCCACGCCAGGATGAAGGCATGCTCTTCAATCGCATGCTCAAGTCCCGCACGGTCCTGGTCTCCGGAGAGATCCACAAGCAGCTTGCGGAAAGGGTCATCCGCTCCCTCATCCTCCTGGAAGAGGAGAGCAAGGACCCGATCAAAGTGTACATCGACTCACCCGGCGGGGATGCGGATGCAGGGTACGCCATCTTTGACATGATGCGGTTCGTGAAGCCCCAGATCACCATGATCGGCATGGGCCTGGTAGCAAGCGCGGCGGCCATCATCATACTTGCCGCGCCGCGGGAAAGACGCGTCGGCCTGCCCAACTCCCACTACCTCATCCACCAGCCAATGAGCGGAACGCGCGGCGTGGCAACGGAGATCGAAATTCACGCCAAAGAGATCGAGAAGCTGCGCGCAAAGATCAACCGACTCATCTCTGAAGAGACGGGACAACTGCTGGACAAGGTGAGCAAAGATACTGACAGAGACTATTGGATGAACGCGGAGGAAGCCGTCGCGTACGGCCTGCTTTCCAAGGTCATCAAGACACGGGACGAACTGTAGCCGTGCGCCAGGAGGAGCTGCCGGGCCTGCTCGGCTCGTGCGTGGAGAACCTGGATCTCCCCGCAGATGCTCCGCTTACCCGCGGCAAGGTGCGGGACGTCCTGGATCTGGGCAATGAGGTCCTGATTACGACAACGGACAGGATTTCCGCGTTCGACCGGGTCCTCACCACGGTCCCCTGCAAGGGAGAAGTCCTCAATACCCTCTCGCTTTTCTGGTTTCGCTCCACGTCGGACATCATTGACAATCACGTACGGGAGGAGATCTCCGCCCGCACCGTGCGGGCGGTCAAGTGCAGCGTGGTGCCCATAGAGGTCGTGGTAAGGGGCTACCTGACAGGATCCGCGTGGAGGGACTACCAGCGCCAGGCCTCCGTGTCCGGCATCCATCTTCCGCCGGGAATGCGGGTCAATCAACGCTTCGACTCTCCCCTTCTCACCCCCTCGACAAAGGAAGAGAAGGGCGCACATGACCGTCCCATCTCGCGGGACGAGATCCTGTCCTCAGGCAGGGTGAAGAACCAGCTCTGGGAGCGCATAGAAGAAACCTCTCTGGCCCTGTTCCACCGCGGCACGCAGATTGCCACGCGGAGCGGCCTCATCCTGGTGGATACAAAGTACGAGTTCGGCCTGCAGAACGGGCACCTCACCCTTGTGGATGAAGTACATACTCCTGACTCCAGCCGCTACTGGTTCGCGGACACATGGGAAGAGCTTTATAAGGAAGAAAAGCCCCAGCGGGAGCTGGACAAGGAGTACCTTCGCCAATGGCTGCTCGCCCGCGGCTGGAGCGGAGACGGCCCCGCCCCCGAAATTCCGGACGACGTGCGCGTCCAGGTGGCATGGAAGTACGTCACGGCATGGGAGACTATCACGGGGCGTGAGTTCTCCCCGCATGCCATGGGCGCTGAAGGGGAGACGGCGCTCGTAAAGGCCAGGCTGGGCCGCCCGTCGGCCGGCCCTGTCCCCCGCTGAGGTCCTCATGAGGAAGGCTCTTGCCGCTTTCCTGGCGGCGGTGTTGTGTGTCGCCTCCGCTTCAGGACTCACCCTCATGAGCTACAATGTGGAAAACCTCTTCGATGATGTACACAACGGGAGTGAGTACCGGGAGTTCGACCCTGTCCGTGGAACGTGGAATGCGGAGTTCTTCAAGGTGCGCGTGGACTCCATCGCGGAGGTTGTCCGCAAGGCGGTCCCCGGCGGGGCTGACATCCTCCTCCTGCAGGAAATCGAGAACGAGCACGCACTGCAGACGCTCGCGGAGGAAGGCCTCACCGGCATGGGGTATGCGTGGCGGGTGTTGGTCCCCAAGAAGAACCTGGCCGCGAACGTTGCCATCATCAGCAGGTTTCCGATTTCGAACGTTCATGATCTGGCTGTGGGTCCGTGGAAGGCGCGCACCCCCGTGCGGGACATCATCGAGGCAACGCTGTCGCCCGGCGGACATACCCTGTACGTTTTCGACAATCACTGGAAGGCAAAAACGGGAGGGGTCAAGGCGACGGAGGCATCCCGCCTCCAGTCAGCCGCGGTGCTCGCCCGGAGAGTGCGGGAGATACTGGCCCAGGATCCGTCTGCCGACATCGTGGTTGCAGGAGACATGAACGAGAGCGCGGACGAGTACGTGCGCACCGGAAGGAAGTACCAGACGGCCCTTATTCCGACAGGTGAAACGACCCCACCGAAGTTCGCCGGACAAAGCATCTTCCTCTCGGGTACCGCGCGCGGACTGGGCGCCGCGGGGGACCGCCTTGTGCTGTACGACCCGTGGTTCGAGCTTGCGCCGGCGCGGCGGGGCTCCTACTCCTACCAGGGGGAATGGTTGACCGTGGATCATATCCTGCTCTCTGCCGGCCTTTTCGATTCCCATGGATGGACCTACCGGTGGGGAAGCTTCGGGCCCGTGAGGCTCCCCTTCCTCCTTTCCACGGACGGCGTGCCGAAGAAATGGACGGGTCTCAGCTCCGGACGGGGCTACTCGGACCACCTGCCCCTGCTTGTCACGCTGGACGCGCACTAGTATAAGGAACTCGTGGAAATCTACGACACCGAGTCCGACTACCTGCGGCAGCTTGAGACGCGCTCCATGCTCCCGGACGGCTTCACGTGCGCCGCGCGGGAGATCCGGTTCTCCCCCAGGGAACGCAGGACGCAGGAACCTCTGCGTATGAATCTTTCCCTCATCCTCCTGGACAAGGAAACGCCTGATTTCGGGGCGGTGTTCACACGAAACAAGTTTCCGGGAGCGCCTGTCCTCATCGGCAGGGAACGGCTCCAGCGGCCGACGGTGCGCGGCGTGCTCGTCAACAACAAGATTTCCAACGTGTGCACGCCGAACGGTTACGAAGACGCCCGCGGGCTCCTCGCCAGGCTGGGAAAGCTCCTGGGCACCACGGAGGAGAGTTTCTTCGTCGCATCCACGGGAATCATCGGCTGGGAGCTTCCCGTGCAGGAGATGGCGGAATCTCTGCCTGATCTCGTCTCCGGCCTGGAGCGCTCCTCCATTCTACCGGTTGCCCGCGCCATCATGACTACTGACGCGTTTCCCAAAGTGCGCCGAGCCGGGGTGGGCAGGGGGAGCATCGTCGGAATCGCGAAGGGGGCGGGCATGATCGAGCCCAACATGGCCACCCTCCTCTGTTTCCTGTGCACGGATCTCGTCGTCGAACGGGACCGCCTGCGGGAGGATCTTGCATGGTGCGTGGAAAGGAGCCTGAATCGAATCTCGATCGATGGTGACCAGAGCACCAGTGACACGGCTCTCCTGCTCTCTTCAGGGCGCCGCGGGCCGGCAGACAGGGCTGAGTTTCGGGAAGGGCTGCTGAAGGTGCTCACCGGTCTGGCGTTCGACATCGTGAGAAACGGCGAAGGCATCGGCCACGTGCTGAAGATCCAGGTCCGACAGGCACGGGATGAATCAACCGGGCTGGGAGTCGCGCGCGCAATCGCGAATTCGCCGCTGGTGAAGACCGCGATATTCGGCAACGACCCGAACGTAGGCCGCATCGTCTCTGCAATCGGCGACTACCTTGGAAACTCTGGCGAGCCCGTGAACAACCGCCGGGTAACGGTGCGTATGGGAGGTGAAGAGATCTTTGCCGGAGGCTGCTTTCGGCTCGACGCGGAAAAAGAGGAGCGGCTGTCCGCCTACCTGAAAGACCGGGCCCTCGACACGAAACGCATCCCGTGGCCGCAGCATGACAGGACCGTCGACATAGAGATTGCCCTGGACGGTTCCTCAGCGCCGGTGGAGATCACAGGGTCGGACCTGTCGTATGACTATGTAAGAGAAAACGCGGACTATCGCTCGTAAAGCAGGGCGAGGTTATTTTTCCCGGTAGATGATGCGTCCTCGCGTCAGATCATACGGTGAGAGAGCGACTTTCACACGGTCTCCCGGGACGATGCGGATGTAGTGCTTGCGCATCTTTCCCGAAAGGTGGGCCAGAATAAGATGACCATTTTCAAGCTCGACCCTGAACATTGTATTGGGGAGTGACTCTTTCACTTTCCCGTCAACTTCTATAGCCTCTTCCTTTGCCAAAAAGCCCTCCTTTGGTCACAAAATTGTACCGGCTTTGGCATTGGCTGTCAATGGTCAAGCTCTTCACGGCAGGCAGGGATGACCTGCATAGGTGGCAAAACGTCAGTTTTATCTACGTTTCGCCGCAATTGAAAAGAATTACGATTGGGATTGACAACTGGCTAGGTTTTGCGTAGATTGCTTTCCCTAAAGGGTACCGTAATGGAAGCAACATTTCTTAAAAAAATGAAAACCTCCCTGTTCGACCTGAAGCAGGAGATTCTGAAAAACCTCGCATCGGAAAGCGAGGATTTTCGCACAATCATTGAAGACATGGATCCGAAGGATCTTGCCGACATCGCGGCGGACGACATAGACCGCAAAACACTGGAGGCTCTTGGATCCCAGGAGCTTCGCAGGCTGCAACTCATAGAATCCGCTCTTGCCCGAATCGAGAATGAGAAGTACGGTCTCTGCGCCCGATGCTCGAAGAAGATCCCGCGGGAAAGACTGGAAGCCATCCCCTACGCGCTCCTGTGCATCGAATGCAAGTCCTCCGAGGAACGGCGCAACCGCTGAGATTCTTCCGGCCGCACTGCCGCGCCTGGTCTTCTCCCGGCATGTAATATACCCTCCCGGTCCTTCCGATACTCACAGCGGGAGCGAAGGGCATGATCCAGGGTGTCACATCAGGGGGGAACATAGGAGTTGCGGCAGTCACGGCCCTGCGGTATGCCCAGTCCGACGGGGGCGGCATGGT
>CAYTGX010000115.1:0-12198 GCA_964437385.1 uncultured Spirochaetaceae bacterium | reverse complement strand
GTCCCACGTGCAGGTGCGCCGTTGCCAAGGCAGCGGCCGCCCACCAGTTGGCACCGATACTGATGTTGTCAGGGTAGTAGTAGAATCCCATGCCGTCATAGACCCCCGGCGAGCCCAGGTCCCATTGGGAGAAGGCCAGGGAGCCCTTGATCGCCAACCCCAGCTCAAGCTGCCGGCGCGGCATGATCAGACCCTGAGGTAGAGGGGGGCGCCATACTCCCGGTCCCTTGACGATATACTTAACATATGTTACCCTCTATGGGTAATGGCTTCATGCTCTCCGGCCAGGAAACTTGCCGACATTCCCCTATTTCGCGCGGCAACACTGAAAAGGGCGGCCGGCGGCGCATCATGGCGTTTCGACAATCTTGTCGGAATCCCCGCGGAGGTCTCTGAAGAGAGGCGGTCTGGAGCAGTGAGCTTCGCCGCAGATATTATCGCAGAAGCCCAGGCACAGAACGAACCCGTTGCATGGGTGACAGGAACGGGGTCGATCTTTTTTCCCCCGGACCTTTGCAGCAGGGGTGTTGACCTCACCGCCGTTGTCGTTATCCGGGTTCACGGGGAGACCGACTCCCTTATGGCGGCGGAGTGGCTTGTGAGATCGGGGGCCATGGGGCTCGTGATCGTGGACCTCGGAGTGCATGGGAACATCACTGACGCTTCCCTGGGCAGGCTCCTGAAGCTTGCCGAGCGGAACCTGTGCGCCGTTCTCTTCCTCAGTAATAAGCAGGGTCAGGACAATTCCCTCGGCTCCAGGATTTCACTGCGGGGGCACATCACGCGGTCCGGCACCGGGCCCTTTCTCGTCGACATTCGTACGACCAGGGACAAGCGCTCCAACTCCGGCTCCCGGCAAAGCAGGTGGTATCATGGCCCTTCGGGGATGCATTAGCATCAACTGCCTGCCCCTGCAGATTCTTCTGAAAGACAACCCCGGGTGGGAGGGAACACCGGTCGCGGTGACCAAAGAGGAAAAACCGCAGAGCCCCATTCTCGCCCTGAACCGCCAGGCCCGGGAGAAGGGACTGGCAGCCGGCGTATCGTACTCGAGCGCCCTTTCACTGGTTCCTGACCTGCGGGCTCGCGCAGTTCCGCAGAGCAGGGTCGCGGCGGCGCGTGACCGCATCGTCGGGCTGCTCTCCGCCTTCACGCCGGATATCGAGCTGTGCCCGTTCGACATTGACGCGCTCTGGGTGTCCGTGGACGGGCTTGGGTCTCTCTTTGACTCCGAGTCCCAGTGGATGGAAATGGTGCGCCGCGCGCTGGCAAAGGAAGGCTACCCGGCAAGCGTGGTGCTCGGGTTCACTCGATTCGGGACCTACGCAATTGCACGCTCGAAGCGGTGCACCCTGTCCTTTGCTTCCCGCAAGGAGGAATGCGCGCTCATGGGCCGGTCCTCCATTGATATCCTTCCGCTCTCGCACAGGGCAAGGAACACGCTCCGCAAGCTGGGGATCCGCACCGTGCGGCAGTTCTTGTCCCTCCCCGAAGGAGAGTTCATGCGGCGCTTCGGGAAGGAAGCGGCGCTTCTCCGCCAGGCAATCCTCTCGGATGACCCGCTGCCCATACAGCCGCTGGTCATGAAGGAGGCGGTTCCCTGCAGGAGGCACCTGGATGCCCCTCTCGTGGATATGAGCCTGCTCATGCCGCACATCGACGAGCTCCTCGCAATCGAGACAGGGCGCGCGGAAAAGGAAAGAGCCGTGATCTCCGGTCTGACGCTCACCCTGCGCGCCGAGGATGGAGAGATCAGCACGGACCTCATCCGTCCCGCCGTGCCCACGCTCAAGACCCATCTCCTGCGGCGTCTCATCCTGCTTCGGCTTTCCGCACGGCAATTCTCTTCCGGAGTGGAGGATATCGAGCTCCGCTCCGACCGGACCATCCCTTCGCGGGGGCAGGAAGAACTGTTCACTGTGAGAGCCCGTGACCTGAATGCGGGCGCGCTCG
Organism: uncultured Spirochaetaceae bacterium; assembly: GCA_964437385.1. GTDB lineage: Bacteria > Spirochaetota > Spirochaetia > SZUA-6 > Fen-1364 > Fen-1364. Next base: position 10,245 of record CAYTGX010000115.1, on the reverse strand, counting down.
CATTTGCCGCAATCCGGGCGCGATTTGGCAATGAGTCTGTGAGCTGCGCTGAGCTCGCAGATTCTCATCTTCCTGAGAGCTCTTTCAGGTGGGTTCCTCTCCAGCAGCCTGTCCTGCCCCGGCCGGCCCAGGAGACTCCGGCGGCAGAATACCCCGTGGCTGTCCGAAGGATTCTCTTTTCCCCCAGGCAGACAACGCGCCGCGGTACTCCGCGGATTCCATCGCGCCGCGGTACTCCGCGGATTCCATCGCGCCGCGGTACTCCACGGATTCCGTCAGGCCTCCAGGATTCGAGTGACACGTCGGATCCATTCGTCGTGTCCGGTTCCTGGTGGGGCACGGGGGACAAGGATGCTCCCTTCCTCCGGCACTACTACTTCAGCAGCTCCCCAACCGGCATTCTCTGGCTGTTTGTCGACTTGCTCACGCACACCACCTGGGTGCAGGGCGCCGTGGACTGAGCCGGCAAGCACATGTACGCTCCGCTTTGGTGCAAGACCAATTTCTCCTTCCTGGAAGGAGCCAGCCATCCGGAGGAGCTTGTAGAAACGGCTGCCCGGCTCGGACTTCCTGCCGTGGCCATTACGGATCGCAACGGCGTCTATGGAATAGTCAGGGCATTCGAAGCAGCCCGCCAGAATAAGATAAAGCTCATCACGGGATCTCAGGTCTCCATCGATGACGGCTCCTCCGTCGTCCTCCTGGCCCAGGACAGGGCCGGGTATGGCGGCCTCTGCCATCTCATATCCCGCGGTCACCTCAGGAATTCCAAGCCCGTGTGCACCGTCTCATGGAGAGAGGTGGCAGAAAGCGCCCGCGGGACCATCGCGCTCTGGCTCAACGATCCCCGTGACCCTTCGCGGCGGGAATCCGGACTCGGTACACTCAAGGAAGCGTTCGGAGACCGCCTCTACGCGGTGGTGGGCCGGCATCGATGGGTTGATGACGTGGCCCGGGAGCGCACCACGAGGGACAGCGCTGCCCGGTTTTCAATACCCCTCGTTGCGGCCACGGAGGTCCTGTACCACGAGCCGGACAGGCGGAAGCTGCAGGATGTCCTGGCGTGCATCCGGCACGGGACCACGCTGAGGGACGCTGGGACAAAGCTTTACCCGAACGGCGAACATGTCCTCAAGACGGCAGACGAGCTTTCGACCCTGTACCGCCAGTCTCCCGAGCTGGTGGACACTTCCCTGGAGGTGGCTGATAGATGCCGCTTCTCCTTTGAGGAGCTGGTTTACAAGTACCCGGATGAAACCGTTCCGGAAGGCTTCACTACGGCCGCCTGGCTCCGGCACATCACCTGGGAAGGTGCGAAGAATCGATACCGAGGCAGCATTCCGGAGAGCGCGAAAGCGCTGCTGAAAAAAGAGCTTGCCCTCATCGATGAGCTAGGCTATTGCGGGTACTTTCTCACCATGTGGGAGCTGGTCCGATTCTGCCGGGAGAAGAACATCATCTGCCAGGGGCGCGGATCCGCGGCAAACTCGGTCGTCTGCTACTGCCTGGGAGTCACATCAGTCGATCCTGTGCAGATGAACCTCCTTTTCGAGCGCTTTCTGTCCCGGGAAAGAGCAGAGCCTCCCGACATAGACCTGGACATCGAGCACAATCGGCGGGAAGAGGTCATCCAGCACATGTACCGGAAGTACGGCAGGGACCGTGCCGCCATGGTGGCGAATGTGGTTCGTTATCGAACAAGGTCAGCTGTCAGGGAAGTGGGCAAGGTATTCGGAATCCCCGAGATCGCGCTGGACCACTGCGCCAAGCTCCTGCCGCACTGGGATGGCAACCTGGAAGCGGTATTCAGGGAGGCAGGGCTGGACCTTCCGGAGGGCCTTCTCGGACACATGGCTGGGCTGACCAGGGAGATGGTGGGCTTTCCCCGCCATCTGTCCATTCATCCGGGAGGCTTCCTCCTGGGAAGCGAGCCGGTGGATACCATCGTGCCCATAGAGAATGCCACCATGCAGGACCGCACCGTGATTCAGTGGGACAAGACAGACATCGAGACCATGAATCTTTTCAAGGTTGATCTCCTGGGCCTGGGTGCGCTGACGCATCTGGACTACGCCTTCCGACTGTTGAAGAGCCACTACGGCACGGATCTCTCCCTGGCCACCATCCCGCCGGATGACACTGCTGTCTTCGACATGACCTGCCGCGCAGACACGGTGGGCGTATTCCAGATAGAGAGCAGGGCGCAGATGGCAATGCTTCCGCGCCTCCGGCCCCGCAGCTACTACGACCTGGTCATAGAAGTCAGCCTGGTTCGTCCCGGACCGATCACGGGAGGCATGGTGCATCCGTACCTTCGGCGCCGCGCGGGGAAGGAGGCCGTCTCCTATGCCCATCCGAGCCTTGAGCCGGTTCTCAGGAAAACGCTGGGCATCCCCCTTTTTCAGGAACAGGTGATGAAGCTCGCAGTGGTAGCGGCGGACTATGCCCCGGGAGAGGCGGACCAGCTCCGCCGCGACATGGCGGCGTGGAAGCAGCGCGGCAGGATTGCGCAGCATCACGACCGCCTGGTCTCCCGCATGGTGGCGAAGGGCATCGAGCTTGAGTTCGCGGAAAGGGTCTTCAGCCAGATCCTCGGCTTCGGAGAGTACGGATTTCCAGAATCGCACGCCGCAAGCTTCGCGCTGATCGCGTATGCAACGGCATACGTCAAGCACCATTATCCCGTGGTGTTCGCGTGCGCGCTGCTGAATGCCTGGCCGTTCGGGTTCTACTCTCCTGCCACGGTGATCGACGACTCGAAGCGCCACAATGTGAAGTTCCTGCCCATCGACATTCTCAAAAGCCAATGGGACTGCACCCTGGAGCGCCGGGCCGGGATTTCCGACGGCGAGTACGCAGTTCGCATAGGTCTGCGCTACGTCAAGGGGCTCGGAGAAGGAGACTGGGAGCGCATCCAGGGATGGCGCGCCGGCGGGCGCACATCCACGCTGGCGGAGTTCACGTCTCTGTGCAGGCTCCCCAGTGATTCCATGGAACGCCTCGCGGAGGTGGGAGCTTTCGACTGCCTTGCCCGGCAGCGGCGCGAAGCGCTCTGGGGAGTGCTGGATCAGACCGAACATCCCACGAACCTGCTCGTGGGAGATTTCGACCAGGTGCCGTCATTTCGTTCGCTGAGCGCTGCGGAGGAAGTCACATGGGACTACCGTGCCTCCGACCAGAGCCCGCGCGGGCACGTCATGGAGCAGTTCCGTTCTTTTCTGGAGAACCAGGGTCTCCCGGACACTGCCGCCGTCTCCCGGATGAAACACGGCCGGAAGGTTTCCCTAGTGGGATGCGCCATCTGCCGGCAGATGCCTGGCACAGCCGCCGGCGTGCTCTTCATGACGCTGGAGGATGAATCGGGCTTCGCCAATCTCGTTGTGTGGGAGAAGGTCTACAAAGAGTACCGCACATTGATTCTGACCGACTGGCTGCTGGGGGTCACGGGACGGCTCCAGGTGGCGGAGGGCGTGGTCCACATAATTGCGGAATCGTTCTGGAGGCCTGAGTTCACCGCGGAGGAAACGAAAATCGCGCCCTCGAGCCACGATTTCAGGTAAGGCTTATTCCACCGTGCCCCGGGGCGGACCTGCAAGGCCGGCAAGCGCCCGACCGTACGCGGGCTTGAGCTCTGCCGCTCCGGTCACCGTCATGCGCAGGTCCCTCAGGAGACCGTCGCTGATCGCATAGATCCAGGCATGCACCGAAAGGACCTGGCCCCGGCTCCACGCCTGCTGGACGACAGTGGTCTGCGCCGCGTTCAGGGCCTGCTCGATCACGTTCAGCTCGCACAGGCTGCGAAGCCGTTCCTTCATGTGGTCGGGAGAGAGAAGTGCGCCATGCTTCTTTTCAACGTCCTGGATGTGCCGGAGCCAGTTGTCGATCAGCCCCAGCGTTCGATTCTCATGCGCCGCCGTCACGCCGCCGCAGCCGTAGTGGCCGCATACGATCACGTGCTCGACGCCCAGCACCTCCACGGCGTACTGAAGCACGGACAGGCAGTTGAGATCAGTGTGGATCACCATGTTTGCCACGTTGCGATGGACAAAAAGCTCTCCTGGCCGAAGTCCGACGATCTCATTCGCAGGGACGCGGCTGTCTGAACAGCCTATCCACAGGTAGCGCGGGCGCTGCTGCCGGGCAAGAGATGAAAAGAAGGAGGGGTCCTCTGCCGAGATGCGGGCCGCCCATTCCCGATTGCTGCGGAGCAGCTCATCAACGTCCTTCATGCCCTTGAATGTAGCCATGGCCGCGTCCACGGGCTATACTCCCCGCACCTGCATATGACCTTCATTGAAGAGTTTTCAGCGGTCATCGAGTCCCCTGAGTTCATCACGCCCTGGCTCCATTTCTTCGCGACAGAGGAAGAGATGAGGCTCGTGGCGCTGATCGGGAGGGCGGGAAATTCGACGCCCTCGAGCGTGGAGAACGCCGTCCTGGACCGGGCGTACCAATTGTACCTGCTGGACAGGGATGAGAAGGAGGGCTCGTTCACCTACAGGGCGGGGAATTTCTACAGCATCCTGAAGCACTTTGCGCTGTTCGGCAACTATCATGTCATCCCCCGGCCCGTGCGGCAGCAGCTCGATGCCTGGGACTTTGCAGAGTATCTGAGACGAAACGACAACTTCAGGAAGGTCATCGATACGCGTCCCGACTATGACGCCTGTCACAATGAATGGGTGCTTCTGGCAGGCGAGGTGGAGGAGATGATCGATGCGGCCACGGCCATCCGGCTCCTCCCCTGTGACTGCAAAATGCTGGCGGACAACTGCACCCATTCGCGCGAGATCTGTCTCATCCTCGACCGAAGGCTTGTCACCGACCGTACCGGCGGCAGAGATCTGGACCGGCAGGAGGCAAAGCTGCTCATCCGCAGCCTGGAGAGGGAAGGCCTGGTGCATACCGGTGGGCCCCCGAACTGGAGGGAAGCCGGCCCCAGTGTCGTATGCAACTGCTGCGGGTGCTGCTGCTATCCCTTCAGGGCTTCCCGCCTGCTGGACGCCAAGGGCAAATGGCCGAGGTCGCGCTACGTCGCCAGGCACGATGCCGCTCTCTGCTCTTCCTGCGGCCTGTGTGTGAAGAGATGCCATTTTGGCGCTTTCAGCTTCTCTTCAGGCGCTGCCGAGACAACGGCGGCGCGCCGGGTCTCTTTCGATGCAGAGCTGTGCTGGGGCTGCGGGATCTGCGCGAGCGCGTGCCCCACTCGCGCAATTCGTATGACGGAAATCCCCACGGCAGGCGGTCCGGCAGTCGTCAGTTCCTGAACGGCGCGGTCAATCTCCGGTTGCGAGACCGGTCATTCGCGCGGAGATCTCCCAGAGCCTTCGCATGGCTCCCGTGTCACGGGAAGCCGCGACAGATGCGGCCTGGCGGCACTTCACGAAATACTTTCCTGACACGTCCTGCACCTCTTTCGACGTGGCAAGGTAGGCGCTGGTACGGGCGCCCTCCTCGACGCTGATGGCTCCGAGCCGGTGGGCAATCGACATGGCCAGTCGCATGCCGCGACCGTTGTTCTTTCCGAACTCCGAAGCGACGAAGCCCGGATGCAGCGCATTTGCCGTGATCCCGCTTCCCTGAAGCCGCTGTGCAAGCTCATAGGTGAAAAGGAGGTTCGCCAGCTTCGACTGGCCGTAGGCGCCCCATCCCCGGTAGCGAATCCGGCCTTCCAGGTCATCGAAGTTCATGGACGCGCGCGCGTGAGCGTCAGAGGAGACTGTCACTACCCGGGACGGGCTTTTCCTCTTCAGCGCGTCCACGAGGAGGTGGGTGAGAAGGAATGGAGCGAGGTGATTGAGCGCGAACGTCATCTCGATCCCATCCGCCGATTCAAAGCGGCGCTGGAAGAAGCCTCCCACATTGTTCACAAGGACATCGAGCCCGCCATAGCGGGATATGACCTGCTCCGCAATGGAACGCACGTGTGACTGGACCGACAGATCGCCGATGATGAAGTCCACCGAGCTGCTGCCGGTCTCCCGAAAGATCCACACCTGTGTCGCTTCCGCCTTCTCCTTGCTGCGCGCCGCGAGCACCACGTGTGCGTCGGCGTCTGCAAGCTCACGCGCGGTAACCCGGCCGATCCCTGCCGTGGCACCGGTGATCAGGACGACCTTGCCATGCATCGCCGTACTTTTCACTCTTCACTCCTTCAACGCCAGTGGCATTGCTTTCTCAAACATACTCACGCGCGGCTCGTGGAGGCTACGCTGAGGGGCTGCGAGACACCATAGTGGATCCCCGGGGTTGCCGGCGCGGGGAGAGCACGAATCAGGGATTCCGCCGGACCGCACGGTCCTCTTGACGAGGCAGGGGGGAATACATTAATTTCATTTTAAAATCAAATGATAACAGGGTAGAAAGAAAAGAGCGGTGGCGGCGCCGAATGATGAAAGGCGGGTGAAAATGGAAAAAGGCTCGACGCGAACAGCACTTCAGCCGGCGGCACGCGATCGGGAGGTGGCCAGCCGGTTTCTCGAGCTCCTGGGAAGCATGAAGCGATACGTGAGGGAGCGCCTGCCGCCTCTTGGCGAAGGGGGGATGAGCGAAGAGAGGTTTCGCACTCTTCTTACCCTCAGGTACTACGGGAAGGGCTACCTCAAGACCCTCGCCGCGCACGATGGGCTTTCCTCCTCGGCACTGTGCATCATGCTCAACCGCATGGTGGAGGAGAAGCTCGCCGCGCGCGCGGAGGACCCGGACGACCGGCGGAATGTCAGTTACGAGCTGACCGCCGCCGGAGGGGCCAGGCTGGATGCGGAGCTCGAACGGAGAGCAGATCTCGTTCGTGGCGGACTTGGCCGCATGGGAGATGCGGAAAAAGCCCGCTTTGCGCGGGCAATCGAGACTGTCCTGGCGGGCGTGGAGAAGCTGAAAAGTCCGAAATGCAACATGACCGAAAGAGAGAACGCAGGGAGGCATCGTGGTGGCAATGATGAAAGCAGTCCAGGTTCGTTCCCCGGGGGCCGACTTCGAGCTCGTGAACCGCGAGATACCGGAACCCCGGGAAAATGAGGTCTTGCTCCGGATAGATGCCTGCGGTATCTGCCACGGAGATGCGGTGGCGAAGGAAGGACACTTTCCGGGCCTTTCGTACCCAAGGGTTCCCGGACACGAGGTGGTCGGCGTCATACAAAAGACTGGCGCCCTGGCACCCGGTTGGAAGACCTGCCAGCGAGTCGGGGTGGGCTGGCACGGAGGGCACTGTTTCCATTGCAGCGCCTGTCGAAAAGGCGAGTTCTGGGCGTGTGAAAACACGCTGACGACAGGCCTTTCAACGGATGGGGGATACGCCGAGTACATGACGGCTCGCGCGGAGGCCCTTGTCGCCATCCCGGAAGAGCTCTCCTCGGTGGAGGCCGCGCCGCTGCTCTGCGCCGGATCCACCAGCTTCGGCGCTTTGCGGAACAGCGGAGCGCAGGGAGGGGACCTCGTGGCCATCCATGGGTTTGGCGGATTGGGACACCTGGCCCTGCAGTACGCCGTGAGACTTGGTTTCAGGACCGTGGTTCTGACACGCAGCAGGGAGAAACAGGAGCTTGCCCGCAAATTGGGCGCGCATGCCTGCATCGATACGAGCACCGAGGACCCGGTGAAAGAACTGAAAAAAATGGGCGGGGCGCGGGTGATCCTCTGTCTTGCCCCCGACAGCAAGGCCATTGGCCAGCTTGTCGGCGGGCTCGGCCGCGGCGGGCAGGCCATTATCATCACGTACGCCGGCGAGCCCATGCAGCTGCCGCCCGCCCTCCTGATGCGCGGGGGGCAATCCATCCGCGGATGGGTGGGGGGAAACATGGCGGATACCCTGAGCTTCAGCACGCTCTTCAAGGTCGTGCCAATGGTGGAGGTGTTCCCGCTGGAGCAGGCGGCGCTCGCGTTCGAAAAAATGATGAGCGGGAAAGTGCATTTCAGGTCAGTGCTGAAGATGCACGACTAAAGGAGGCGGTATGGAATTGCTCACGTTGATCCAGGAAAGGCGGTCGCAGAGAGGTCCGTACAATCGGCAGCGCCAGATTGAAAAGGCGGATGTCAGGAAGATCATCGAGGCGGGTCGATGGGCGCCGACGGCGCACAACATGCAGAACTTCCAGATCATCGTTGTTGACGACAGGAACGTGCTGGACGCCATCGCCAAGATCGGCTTCTCTCTCTCCGAAGTCTTTGTACGGGAAAACTTCCCCCACCTTTCCTTCTCCGAGGAGGAGCTTGCGAGAAAGAAGGTCGGGATTCTCGGCACCATGTTCCCTCCGTTCATGCGAAAACCCGACTTCCGCCTTTCCGACCTGACAGAAGAGGAAAGAAGAGGCGTGTCGGCGCGTGTGCCATTGCAGACGAGTCCCGTGCTGCTGATCGTCGCCTACGATCCGCGGCAGCGCGCCCCCGCATCGGAAGGCGATTTCCTCGGGATCATGAGCCTTGGCTGCGTCATGGAGAACATGTGGCTCATGGCAAGCTCCCTGGGCATCGGGCTGCATATCGTGAGCTCCCTGGCCGCAGATCCCGTGGTAAGCGAGCTGAAGGGCATCCTGGACATTCCCGCGCACCTGAAGGTCGCATTCACCTGTCGATTGGGCTATCCACTCGAGCAACAGGGATCCTACCTGCGCGTGCGGCGCGACACGGATGATTTTACTCATCACAACCGATTCGGGAAAAAGGGGCTTGGTGAATGAAAGAGAGCGGACAGACGGCGGGCGCGGCAACAGCTCCCGCCGGGCGCCGGGGAATCGAATACAAATGGATCGCGCTCAGCGTGACCACGATCGGCGCCCTGATGGCGGCGATCGACGGCACAATCGTAATCCTGGCACTGCCGGATATGATGGTGAAGCTGCATGCGGGCCTGGTGGAGATGGTGTGGGTCATCATGGCCTACATCCTCATGAGCACCGTCTGCCTTCTGACATTCGGACGCATTGCGGACATGTTCGGACGCGTGCGGATGTACAACCTCGGCTTCGTCATCTTCACGGCAGGTTCCGCGCTGTGCGGCTTGTCGCGGAACGCGGCCGAGCTCATCATCTTCCGGCTGGTGCAGGGCGCAGGGGCGGCGTTCATGATGGTGAACAGCCCTGCAATCATCGCTGAAGTCTTCCCGCCGCACCAGCGGGGACGCGCGCTGGGGATCAACGGCGTGACCTGGGCGCTCGGCGGCATCGCCGGTCCCTTGCTGGGCGGGCTGATCCTTTCGGCTGCGAACTGGCGATGGATTTTCTATATCAACGTGCCCATCGGGATACTGGGCACGGTGTGGGGTTACCTGGCGCTGAAGGAGAAGTCCACGCGGAACAGGACCGAAAGGTTCGACCTGGGCGGGGCAGCCATGTTCAGCCTTGGTCTGGTGGCCCTGCTCTTTGCGCTCACTCTCGGCATCCAGTTGAGCTGGACCTCGCTGCCCATTCTTTCGCTGTTTGCCCTTTTCGTCGTGATGCTGTGCCTGTTTCTCCTGCGGGAGCGGCGCGTGGCGAACCCCGTGCTCGATCTCTCGCTTTTCAAGAATCGCGTCTACAGCTTCTCCGTGGTGGCAGCAATGCTGCAGTCTCTTGCAATGTTCGCCGTTAACTTCCTCATCGTCTTTTATTTTCAGGGAGTGCGGGGCTACAGCCCGCTCACCGCGGCCCTCTTCCTCATCCCGCTCTCGGTCATGGGCGCGGTTGCGGGACCACTGAGCGGCCTGCTTGCGGACCGGATCGGCGCGCGGATCCCGGCGACGGCCGGCATCCTGCTTCAGGCAGCGGCGCTCGTGTGGTTCGTGCTGCGTCTGACGCCCACCACCAGTTACGCCACCATTGCGTTCGGCCTGGCGCTGGTCGGGCTTGGCACCGGGCTTTTCTTCGCACCTAATACGAGCGCCGCGATGAACGGCGCGCCACGGCACCGCCTGGGCATCGCGTCCGCGACCCTTGCCACGCTCCGGCAGACGGGTATGGTGACGAGCTTCGCTCTTGCGCTGGCCGTTGCGGCCGGCAGCCTTCCGCGGGACGCAATGATGCAGCTCTTTGTCGGAACGAACGTGACACTGGGCTCGCAGGCGATGCAGGCGTTCGTGGTGGGCATCCGAAATGCGTTCCTCGTCTCGTTCGCGCTCTGCTTTCTCGCCGCATGGTTTTCACTCGTACGGGGGAGGGAGGACAGGGCAGCCGCAATGCCGACAGTGGGACATCTGGCGGGGCCGGAAAATGAGCACGGGAAAGGATGAATCATTCCTGGCGGCACCGCCGGGCAGCGGAGACCCAGGGAGGA
>CAYTGX010000114.1:0-12357 GCA_964437385.1 uncultured Spirochaetaceae bacterium | reverse complement strand
TAGAGCGCTTGAATGGCATTCAAGAGGTCGTGGGTTCAATTCCCGTCGCCTCCACTAAGACCCACATGGACAACAAAAAAGAGGCACCTGCTCAAAATGGCCTTGATCCCGACCTCGCTCAGCTCCTCAATATAGCGCAGCCGAGGCCGGAGCCAGAGGCGGGACGGGACGGTTCCGGCAAGCCCGATTTTCACGAGCTGTTTACCGACGAGAAAAAACAGAAGATGCACGCGGAAGAGGTGGACACCACCCGCACGCGGTTCCCCACCATCGTCAAGATACAGGAAGATCCAAAGCCGTTTTTCCAGGACAAGGATTACTATAAGCAGGTTCTCGGGGGGGAAGGGGACGAGGGGCCCCGACTGCACGAGCTGCTGGGCAAGTACATGAAGGCGGAGGACCCGGAGGAGAAATCCAAATTCCGGTCCCAGCTCATTACCGCCTACTGGGAGCTCGGATCCAGGATCGCATATCGCGCGGGCAGGGGCCTGCTGATGCCCAAGAGGCTCATGCTCCGTTTCGGCATTCTCTCCCCCGGGTTCCTGACCCCGGAGCTCCGGGACATGGTCTGCCGCATCGTGTTCGAAAACACGACGGGTGAGCCGGTCTGGTACGTGGACGAATGGCTGGAGCGGATTTCCAAGGGCCTGGTCCGGCCCTCGACCATCGACGAGGTGAAGCAGAAAGGCAAGGCCACCGGGCAGAAGATCCTCGATGCGGTGGAGAAGAAGAAAGGCCAGCGGGACAGCGAGATCACGATCCTGAAGGCCAAGATCTCGCAGCTGGAAGAGCGCGAGGGACAGCTGCGGGGCCAGGTAGACCTTCTCATCCGGCATGACAGGAACGAGGAGTACGGAGGCCTGAAGGCCGCGTACACCGCCACGCAGAAGGCCGCCCTGGCGCAGATCCAGGACCTGCTGCGGCAATTGTCCGGCCTGGACGCACAGATCGTCTCTTCCTACGGGGACCTCGCACGCATAGACAAGGACCTGGAGTCCCTGGGACGCAAGTCAGAGGGCGTCAGCGCTGAGAACACCGTGGACCAGAAAACCGTCGTGGACGAATGGGCCAGCGTCCGCCAGATGGCCAAGATGTGCGTGGGCAGACAGGGAAACCATTTTCCCATCTTTCTTTCGCAGTTCGTCCGCCCGCTCATCAAGGAAATCGGCACCCGTGAGAACGTGATCCGGGAGATGGCAATGGTCGAAGCCATGGATCCCGGCCTCTTCATGAGAACCTACAAGAGCCAGACCACGAGGATCATTCCCAACGTGCTCCTCCTTGCCAGTTACGGGGATGCAGGGGTCTGCTGGGAGCCGTTCGAGAAGTTCAACCGCGCCACCAGCCGGGGCCGCGTGGCCATTCCCATGTTCACCAAGAACCTTCCCGTCGCGGTGATCACTGCCATGGCGGACCTGCGGTGGCAGGTGGCCAAGGAGAAGGCGCAGTACTACTGGATGGAGGAAGGAATCACCGGCAAGTACTATCAGTGGTTCACCGAGCACAAGCTGCGCGGGGACGTGCGCGAGTACTTCATCCGGGACTATGCGCTGTGGATCAACAAGGAAAGCCAGGGAATGCAGAAGCTGGATAAGGACGTGCGCGGGATCTTCTGGCGCATGATGCCGTTTCCCCAGCACATCAAGGATAGTCTGAAGAACCGCGGATTCACGTACAACGATCTGTACAAGAGAGATCAGAACATCGCCAAGTCGGACGGATATTAACCGCGCACGAATGGTCACGGCGAGCGAAGCGAGCTCCCGTCATGAGAGCGTTACATATAGCGCACTACTTCCTGCAGGCTCTTCCTCTGCTTCTGGCCCTTCTTCACAAAGCCGGGCTTCGGATAACCCAGCGGGGTGATTGCGTATACGCGATCCTCGACGCCGAGACCCAGCGCGGCGCGCAGCACCACAGGGTCGAACGTGGCGATCCAGCAGGTGCCCACCCCTTCGTTCTCCGCCGCAAGGATCATGTGGTCCATGGCGATGATCAGGTCGGTCTCTATCGAGTTCCATCCGTCCTGCCGGGTCCAGGAATCACCCGTCCTGCCCGTGACGACGAGCACGTGCGGGGCATCCTGAAACCAGGGTTTTGTATAGCACCGGCGGACCTGGGCGAGCATTTCCCGCGAGGAGACGACAAGGAATTTCCAGGGCTGGCGGTTTGCCGCCGAAGGGGCGATGCGCCCGGCGTCCAGGATCCTCCCCAGCACCTCTTTGCCGATCGGCCGTGTCGGGTCGTAGCTTCGAATGCTTTCTCTTTCGCAGATCACGCGCGTGAATTCCATGGCCTATTTCTTTCTGCCTTTGAAGAGCTGGGGAATGTGCTTCTGCAGATCGTACCTGATCGTCACCCATTTCATCGCTTTTCCGTAGATCAGGAAAGTGAGGACCATGGCGGCAATGAGACCGACGATGCTCAGCGGCATGGCAACGCCGGGGTTTGCTCCAAGAACCCGCCAGATCCCCAGAAGGAAGATGATGGCCAGACCGACCATCAGCACGATGTTGAATACCGTGGCGCAGAGAAAGAAAAGGACCATCTTCCCGGTCGAGCTCATTGTGTCTCCTCTGCCGGCCGTGCGGGGATAAGGAACGTCACGAACAGGAGTATGCCGGCGAGCACGACGGTCATATCGGCGAGGTTGAACGTGGGCCAGCGGGCCATACCCAGGATTCCGTAGAACTTGAAATCAAGGAAATCCACGACCCCGTCCGGCCGGAAAATCCGGTCCACATAGTTTCCCAGTCCGCCGCCCAGCAGCGCGGCGAATGTCCATTTCTGCAGCCGGCTGAGAGGATCGCGGGTAAGGAGATAGTAGAGAAAGAGCAGGGCGATCACCGCCAGGGGCAGAAGGCTGAACAGCGTCCGGCGCGGCCCCGAGGCAATGCCGCGGCCGATGCTGAACGCGATTGCGGGGTTCTGCACGTGAATGATCCGGAAAAAGTCGCCGATGACGGAGACCCCCCCGCCCTTCGGCACTGTCCAGAGAATGATGAGCTTCGACACCTGGTCCAGGATGATGATGCCCGCGGAAAGGACGAGCGGGAGGAGCCTGGACTTGATGTCCCTCTTTGCGACGTTCAGAACCATTTACAACCCCGTGGGAATGTCGAGATATGTCGTTTCCACGCCTGTTTCCCGCGCGAGCCTGTCTGCAAGCAGCTGGACACCGAAGGATTCTGAGTGGTAGTGACCAGCAAAGATAACATGGATTCGGCTTTCAAGGCAATGATGATAGATCTCATGCGCGGATTCGCCGGTGATGTACAGGTCAAGGCCCTCCGCGACCGCCTGCGTGAACTCCCTCGGAACGTCACCGGATACTATGCCGACCGACTGTATGCTCGGGGGGCCGAACGGGAGCGTCCTGATCGGTTCGCCCTGCCGGCCGCCCAGGCGCAGCACGATCTCCTCGAGGCGCGCGGGCGCCGGCAGGATCCCCTTGCACCCGATTTTCAGGCCGCGATACGCGCCGAACGGCTTGATGTCGGTCAGCCCGAGAAGCCGGGCGATGCCGATGTTGTTGCCGACCTCGGCATGCAGGTCGAGCGGAAGGTGCACGGCGTACAGGGCCAGGCGGTGCTCCACGAGGAAGCGCACGCGCTCATACAGGCGGCCCGTGAGCCGCTCAGGCCTGCCCCAGAAAATACCGTGATGAACGAAGAGCGTGTCCGCCCCTGCTTCGGCTGCGCGTCGAAAGCTCTCCAGGGACGCATCCACGGCGAATGCGACCTTCCGTACCTCCGCCGCCATGCTGCCCACCTGTACGCCGTTCAGACTGTTGTCGATGTCCTCCAGCGCGCCGATACCGAGGAAGGTAGATAGCCACTGATCGAGCTCCGCGAGTGTCATGCCGTCTCCCTGCGGCAGTGTAGTCGCTCCCGGCCGCAGCCTGCAAGTGAACGAATTGACAGAGGGCGTAGAATGAAGGAAGTCATGACGCATCCACGGGCCTCCGATATCGAAGTCCTGCCTGTTCGCACCGGCCGCGATCGGAGGCTCTTCCTCACTTTCCCGTGGAGAATCTACGCGCATGACCCCCTCTGGGTGCCGCCCCTTCTCTCCGAGCGGGCAAAGGTCCTCGATCCCCGGCGCGGCGTGTTCTTCATGCGGGGAGAGGCCGAGCTTTTCATTGCGTGGAAGAACGGCGCACCGGTGGGCACGATCTGTGCCGCGGAGGACAAGGCATACAACGCGAGCATGCACACACGCGAATGCATGTTCGGATTCTTCGAGTACGCGCACGAGGAAGGGATTGCGCACGCATTGATCCGCCGTGTGTCGCAGTGGGCGGCTGCGCGCGGACTTGCCACCCTCGGAGGGCCGTTCAACCTCGACTACGAGGACGGGTACGGTGTCCTGGTGGAGGGAAGAGACCGCCCGCCTGTCATACTCTGCGGCCACACCCCGCCATGCTACCTGGATTTTTTCGAGCGCAACGGCTTCACGCCGCTGCGCGGAGACAATCTTGCGTACGAGATCACGTTCGACACCGCCTCTGCCGCGCTCCAGCGCACCGCGCTGCTGGCGGAGCGGATCCGGCGCAACGGATGGATTCGGATCCGCGGACCGGACTTCGCGCGATGGAGGAGCGAGGCGGAGGTGGTGCAGGAGCTGATGAACAAGTCCATGGCCCATCTCCCCGACTTTCGCCCGTGGGAAAGAGAGGCAGTGGAAGGCCTGCTGGAGCCGTTCAGGAAGATCGCGGATCCGGATTTTGTGCTCTTTGCGGAAATCGACGGGAAAACGATCGGGTGGTTCACCGGTGTGCCGAATGTGAACGAGGTGCTGATCCACCTCAACGGGCTCAGGCATCCGTGGGACATGCTGCGGGCGCTGCGCTGGATGCGCACCCGACCTCGTTGCCTCTCCATTAAGAGCATCCTGATCCTGCCGGAATACTGGGGAAGCGGCGCCGCGCTCCTGCTCATCGACGAGATGGCCCGCCGCGCGCGGGCCAAGGGGTACCAGTGGGCTGATCTTTCCCTTACCTCGGACGACAATCCCTACACGCCGGCCCTTGCGACGCGCATGGGGGCGCGCATCTACAAGCGCTACCGTGTATACAGCAAGCCGGTCGCCACTTGACGCAACCCGCCTTGATGGTCCACTGTATATCATACCTTTTTAGTCACCAATCAATTTGAAGCCTGACAAAAGATCCAAAGAGGAGGGGTAGGCATGAACTACTTCCTGACCGAAGACCAGAAAATGATCAAAGACCTGGCCGCGCAGATCGCCCGTGAGAAGCTTTTGCCGATCAGGGCAGAGCTTGACGAGACCGGGGAGTTCCCCTGGGATGTCGTGCAGACGCTGGCCAAATCGGATCTCTTCCGCGTCTTTGTGCCCACGGAATACGACGGCCTCGGCGGTGGAATGTTCGAGATGTGCCTCGTGGTTGAGGAGCTTTCCAAGGTATGCAGCGGAATCGCGCTGTCGTATGCCGCCTCGGGCCTGGGCACCATACCGATCATCCTGTTCGGCAGCGACGAGCAGAAGAAGAAGTACCTTCCGCGCCTTGCCGCCGGAGAGATCCTTGCCGCTTTCGGGCTCACCGAGGCGGGGGCGGGAAGCGATGCTGCCTCCATCAAGACCACCGCAAAGCCGGATGGGGATTCGTACGTTCTGAACGGCACCAAGCAGTGGATCACGAACGGAGGGGAGGCTTCAATCTACACGGTGGTAGCGCTCACTGATCCGGCCCGGGGCGTGCGCGGCTCCTCCACCATCCTCGTGGAAAAAGACCATCCGGGTTTCACGTTCGGGAAGAAAGAAAACAAGATGGGGATCCGCGCATCTGCCACCCGGGAGCTCGTCTTCCAGGATTGCAGGGTGCCGAAGTCGAACCTCCTTGCAAAGGAAGGCATGGGATTCCTGGTGGCCATGAAGACCCTGGACCAGTCGCGGCCCGGCGTGGCATCCCAGGCGCTGGGCATTGCCCAGGGCGCCCTGGATTACGCGATTGCCTACTCCAGGGAGCGCAAGCAGTTCGGTAAGCCGATCTCCTCCTTCCAGGGGGTGCAGTTCATGATGGCTGACATGGCCACCCAGGTGGAGGCCGCGCGCGCCCTCTGTTATGCAGCGGCGCGGAGCATCGATGCCGGGGAGAAGGACGTGTCGCGCCTGTCTGCCATGGCGAAGGTGTTCGCCTCCGATACCGCGATGAAAGTCACCACGGATGCCGTGCAGATCTGCGGCGGGTACGGCTACATGAAGGAGTACCCGGTAGAGAAAATGATGCGGGATGCAAAAATCACGCAGATCTATGAAGGCACCAACCAGATCCAGCGTGAAGTGATCGCCCTCGGGCTCATCAAGGAAAGCGTGCGCGGACCTGCTCGGGGCAGCATACCGGCAAAGGCCTGAGGAGCCCGCAAGTGAAGGTCATCGTCTGCATCAAGCAGGTGCCTGATACCACCAACGTGCGCATCAACCCAGAGACCAACACCCTTGTGCGGGAAGGCGTGCAGTCCATCATCAATCCGTTCGACGTCTATGCCATCGAAGAGGCCGTGCGTCTCCGTGAGAAGCACGGCGGCACCGTGACGGTGATCACCATGGGACCGCCCCAGGCGGTGGAAGCGCTCCGAGAGGCGATCAGCCTCGGAGCGGATGACGCCTGCCTGGTGTCGGACCGGGCGTTCGCGGGCGCAGATACCCTGGCAACCGCGTACGCGCTGGCCTGCGCGGTGAAGAAGCTCGGCGGGGCGGACATCATTCTCATGGGCCGTCAGGCCATAGACGGGGATACGGGACAGGTAGGGCCGGGCGTTGCGGAAAACCTCGGTATCTCCCATGTCACTGATATCAGGAAGATCGAAGAGATAGTCGACGGCCGCATCGTGGTCGAGCGGCTCATGGAAGAAGGGTATGCCCGGCTGGCAGCGCGGCTTCCGGTTGTGCTGACAGTAGTGAAGGAGATCAATATCCCCCGCCTGCCGTCGCTGAAGGGCAAGATGGCGGCAAAGAAGGCGGAAATCCCGGTGCTGAAGGCCGCCGACATCGGCGCGGACACGGAGCGCCTCGGCCTGAACGGCTCTCCCACACAGGTCATGAAGATTTTCACGCCGCCCAAGCCTTCCGGAGGCAAGAGGTTCACCGGTGAGCCCGCTGAGACAGTGGGCGCCCTGCTGGCCGAGCTTGCCGCGGCCGGCATCACCATCCGGAAGAAGTAAGGACACTCACATGGATCCGATCCGCGTCATCGTTCAGAACTGCGTCGGCTGCGGTCTTTGCGTGAAGTCATGCCCGTACGACGCCATTGCGCTTTCAGGCCCGGTCGGCGCAAAGCTGGACAAGCCGTCCGCCGTGATCGACCTGGGCGTATGCACCCTCTGCGGCGCCTGCGTGGAGGCATGCAAACGCTACCAGGCAATTGTCATCACGCGCCGGACATTCAAGGGACAGGACATCAAGAAGTATTCCGGCATTGCCATTCTGGCCGAGCACCGGCGCGGAAAGCTGGGAAGCGTGGTACCGGAGATCATCGGCGCGGCGCGCGAGCTGCAGAAGGAGCTTTCCGCCCCGGTGTGCGCCGTGCTGGTGGGAAACGGGGTGAGGAAGTTCACCGACGAGCTCCTTTCCTACGGGGTGGACGAGGTATGGATGATCGACAACCCCGGCATCGGAGATTTCGACGAGGACGTGCACGCCGAGCTTGTCTCGGAGATCCTCATGGAAAAAAAGCCTGAGATCTTCCTGGGCGGCGGCACGGTGGTGGGCCGTTCCCTTCTGCCCCGCGTGGCGGCGAAAATCCTGACGGGTCTCACCGCGGACTGCACGGAGCTCAGCATCGATCCGGCCACCATGCTGCTGCGCCAGACACGGCCCGCATTCGGCGGCAACATCATGGCCACGATCCTCACGCAGAACCACAGGCCCCAGATGGCCACCGTGCGTCACAAGGTGATGACGCCCGCGGAAAAGGTCAGCAACCCCCAGGGCAAGGTGATCGAGCTCAACCACATTCCCGTGCCCGCGACAAAGCTCGAGTTCCTGGAGTTCGTGGAGGAGAAGTCCGCCACTGTGAACCTCGTGGAGGCGGATGTGATCGTGTCCGGCGGCCGTGGTATCAAGGATCCGAAAAACTTCGAGCTCATCGAGAAGCTTGCCCTTGCCACGGGCGGTGCCGTGGGCGCCTCCCGCGCCGCGGTGGACGCGGGCTGGATTCCTTACTCCCACCAGGTGGGCCAGACCGGAAAGACCGTGAAGCCGAAGGTCTACATCGCCTGCGGCATCAGCGGCGCAATTCAGCACCTGGCCGGCATGAAAGGCGCCGACATGATCGTTGCCATCAACTCCGACCCCAATGCGCCGATTTTCGACGTCGCCCATTTCGGGATCGTAGGAGATCTGTTCAAGGTCGTGCCGGAGCTGGTCAAGAGACTGGAGAGCGGGTCGTAGCCCGCACGCCTCGATCCGGGGGCTCCTGCGCGGAAGAAAGAGTTGCTTCGCGATCGAGCCGGGCCAATCGCATCCACATGGATTCGTCGTTCTTCACCTCTGCTGAGTCGGTCTCCTGAAAGCTGCCCAGGACCTGAGTCAGACAAGGCACGGAGAGGGACGCATCCTCGAAGCAACAAGTAGCGAAGGCTTCCGTCATCTCGTATGGGAAGCCTCCTGGACGGCTTTTCCGAGGGCTTCTATGTCCTGCGCCGCGCGCGGAGACTGGTGACTGCCCAGACAATTACGAGGACTAACCCGATTACGAGCGCGACGTGTATAAAGCCGCCAAGCGTGAATGCGCTGACAAGTCCCAACATCCACAACACCAAGAGGACAATGCCAATAATCAAAAGAACAGCCATTTTGATCTCCTTCTCTGCGTTTGAGGGTTCCGCGCTGAGCAGTACCCATCCTCAGCGAGCGTCACCCGCGTGCCGGACTTCACGCTTCCATGAGAAACCCGGCTCCGACGATCGTGTCTTGCCAGCCTCGCTAAGTGCTCTTTTTGATCTGGTCTTTCAGATCACCATAGCCAGCCTGGACTTTGCCGGCTGCCTTTTGAATGTTTCCTTTCTGTTCCAAATTCCGATTGCCGGTTGCCTTGCCGGCAGCTTTCTTCGCCTTGCCTTTTTCTTCGTTGATGCGGCCTTTGACTTGATCTGCGTTCATGACGCCCCCCTGTAATAATCGTTGACTTTGCACCGAGCATCGTGCTCAGCGCCTCGCAAGAACATAGTAAGCCCAAGACCCCATTCGCTCTGTTCGGTAGAAGACATTATGAACTGCCAGAGAAATGCGAAATGTCCTCAATTGCCAGGATTCTTGCCCAACAGAACCCCTCTAAAAAAAGCCGTTCGCCAGGTGCGAAGAGTCCTCGTGCCGCGCGTCTTCGGCCACTTCACAATGATTTCAATACGTCCTTCAAACTATCCTTCTCCTCCATGCCCGAAGGTGTGTCGTTCTTCTCCGCTTTTGATACGCTTTGCTCTACAAACAAGGTTCGCATGGAGTCAAATTCATTTCCGAGCGGTGCCGGACCTGAAGGAAGCCTTATTCGCCTTTCCTCTCCCCGAAAGTTGCATCTCCGTTCGATATTCGCGGTATCTTTTGGCTCGGCACCAGCGGTTGACCTGGCAAATCGGTTTAAAGGCTGGGCGTAAGGGCGAGACACATGGGGGAGAAAGTGAAAAGGCCTTCTTGCAGCTGACCTCACCGGGCATGCATTAACGCGGTCAATCTGTATTTGTCCTGAGCCTCAGATGGGATGGACAAGGGGAAGGCAGCGCGTATCGCGCAGTCCAAGACTGGCGAGTCCCTGATCACCGCCAGGAAGCCGAAAGGCAAGACGGGGAAGTGAGGTGCAAATATGAAAGCGAAACATCGAAATGCGCTGCCTCCATCAAAGTTTGGAGAACCCGAATTGAGGAAGTATCCGATGCCCGATCGTGCCCACGCCGCCAATGCGAAAGCGCGGGCGACCCAGCAAGTGAAGAAAGGGAACCTTTCGGCTTCCGAGGCGGCCAAGATCACGGCGAAGGCTGACAAGGTCCTTGAATGAGAGCGACATTGGCCTAATTGAAGATCGCATAAGTTCCAGCCATCTTGCACAAGGTGAGGACCCTGCCGCTGGAATGGGCTGCATCTTCACGGCCGGATAGCTTCGCGGTGCCCGAGCGTGAGTCCGAGGATCGCTGCGGGTCGCCACGCGGGAGATCCGTTCGAAGCGGAAATTGCCCAAAGCCGGTATCTCTCCGGGCCGCCTGTAGGCTGCGACGATCAGGGGGCGGGATGAAACGGGTCAGCAAACCGCGGGTGGCCGACGTGCCGAAGATCCCAGCACGGTGCCGATGAAGATGATGACTGGCACGGGGACGGGCCCCGCGTAGGCCATGCCGAAATCGGTGAAGGACTTGAGGTATACGGAGATGGTGTAGCCGCCCGAGATGGCGTGGGCGGGACCGCGCGTGACGAAGGTTGCGATGAAGGGGTGAGCCGCGCAGGCACGATCAGCAGGCCGTTGATCGCGCCCACGGCGACCCCCGCGGCGATCCCGATGCTATTTCATACGGGACTTGAACTCGGTGACGGCTGCCTTGAGTGCGTTCAACGTGCGCTCGGTTTCACCCTTCAGGTGTTCCCAGGAGTCATCGGCTGCCGATTTTATCTCGTTCAGTTTCCTCTCCGCTTCCTGTCTCTTCTTGCGCAGCTCGGCGACCTGCTCACCATACTTTACTTTTAACTCCGCCTTGGCCAGGTTTGCTTTCACCTGCAGCGTATCGATGTCCTTGTTCCAATCATCGAGCTGCTTTTTCATCTTTTCGACATACTCGTTTTTGTTCGGCATGGCTTCCTCCTGAGTGACAGTCTAAAGTACAACAAAGTCACTGGGTCTGCAAAGACAACCTTCGTGTCCTTCTCCGCACGGGCAATGAGGTCGGGAGCCTCAAGGTGGGCGATCTCGCCTTTGAGGGGAATGAGCTTGAGGCGGTCGGGCGCTGCGTCGTAGGCGGCGCCGGCCAGTGCTTCCCGTATTTCGGCCATCACTTCTCGGCCTCGCGCATGCACGATAATCGCCGCCTTCTGTCTGCACCACTGGGTCACCCTGCTCGGGGATTCTGACCGGGACTTCTCCCGCTTCTAGCAGGTTGTTGAAAATATAGCGGGCTGGGAGCCACCCGTCCTCTGCCCGCCCGCCGCGCGGAATGATTCGGGCCTGTTGCTTGCGGCGCTTCTCATCCTAGTGTCCATTTTCGTAGCCTCAACACGGGAGTGTCGGTAGAAGGTTTCTCATTCGCACCAGGTTGTAGGCGGTGGCAGTAAGTGTGAATGCCATTCCGACACGCTGCTGTCCACGGAACCTTGTTTTGCGATAGCAGCCGACTGTCTTCATCCAGCCGAAGACCTCTTCGACTCGTTTTCTGACCCTCTGGCTGACCGCGTAGCCTGGATGTCGAACTGTACGTGCATCGATGGCTGATCCCTGACGCTTTTGTGCCACATGCGGCGTCACTCGTATCTCGCGCAGGTTCTCCACAAAACCTGCCACGTCGTAGGCTTTGTCAGCCGCAAGGGTCCGACGGTGGCCTCCGCCCAGCGCTTCAAGCATCTCCAGCGCAGCTTCTCTCTCCGCCGTGCCGCTGCCCTTGGTAAGAATCTGTTCAACCACCAGGCCGTTGCGGTTCTCCATCAGCACATGCCCCATGTAGCCTAACCGCGCCTCCGCTCCGGGGCTCTTCTTCATGAGCCGAGCATCTCCATCGGTTTTCGATTCGTGCGTTTCGTTGCTGCGTGGCCGCCCACGAAAGTCCACCTCAGGGTTCTTTCCCTGCTCTCTAGGATCCTGCGGATCCTTTCCTTTGGGTTGAAAGCTCTTCTGCGAGGCCCATGCCTCTATGAGGGTCCCGTCCACCGTGAAGTGTTCATCAGACAGCAGCCCTTGCGTGCGGGCTTGTTCGCGGATGATGGCAAAGAACTTCCCCACAATCTCTGCGTCCAATAGCCTTTCGCGGTTCTTGGAGAACGTCGAATGGTCCCATACCTCATCGTCCATCGACAGCCCCACAAACCATCGAAACAGAAGGTTGTAGTCCAATTGCTCCATCAACATTCGTTCGCTGCGAATCGAATACAGGACCTGCAACAGCAGCGCCCGAATCAACTTCTCGGGGGGAATCGAAGGCCGTCCCATCGGGGCGTACATCTTGTCAAACTCCGGGGACAGCTCTTTCAGGGCTCGATTGGCCATGTCCTTGACCCCACGAAGCGGATGATCCATGGGAACGCGGTCCGCTGGGGAACGGTAACTGAACATGCGGTCTTGTTCCTGATTCTCGCCCCTCATCTCGTCCCTCCCTACTCTGACCCATGTCAGACTAGCAGAAAGAGACGGGGATACTCAATGGT
>CAYTGX010000113.1:0-12433 GCA_964437385.1 uncultured Spirochaetaceae bacterium | reverse complement strand
GTGGAGGCGACGGGAATTGAACCCACGACCTCTTGAATGCCATTCAAGCGCTCTAGCCAACTGAGCTACGCCCCCCGGAACACAGCATAATAGAGAAATACCCCTCCGCCTGTCAAGAACGCCTGTGGTTCCAGGGAACTGCCGCCGCGCGCACGCCGTTTGCCAGAATACGCAGGCCTTCGCCCTGCAGGCTGCGGCGCGCGTTCCGCGGAAGCACCGCGGGAAAGTTCCACTGCGGATGATTCTCCGAGTGAAGGAACGCCTCGGGGTGAGGCATGAGACCGAAGACCCTGCCCGTCAGGTCGCAGATCCCGGCCACGTGCCCGTCCGAACCGTTGGGATCGTCGGGGTAGCGCACGTCATTCCCGCCGGCGTCCCTGGCCGTGTAGCGCAGGGCGACAAGTCCGCTGGCCGTGAGCGCGCTCATGGCGTCGTCGCCTTTCACGATGAACTTGCCTTCACCATGGCGCACGGGAAGGTCCATGTCGGGGAGCCCTTTTGTCCATACGCAGCGGCTGTTCTCCTCGAACCTGACCCTGACCCAGCGGTCTTCGTATTTCCCTGAATCGTTATGGATCAGGGAGACCTCCTGCGTTCCCCTGCCTTCGAGGTTGGGCAGCGCTCCCATCTTGACCAGCACCTGGAAGCCGTTGCAGATCCCGAGAACAAGACCCCCACCGGCAATGAACTCCGCCAGCTCAGCGCCCAGTGTGCGGCGGAACAGGGTGGCGAAAACCTTCCCCGAGCCGAGATGGTCGCCGAATGAGAAGCCGCCGGGGAAAGCGAGAATCCGAAAGGTAGAAAGAAGGCGCGGCGCGCCGATGAGGTCTCGCACGTGCACCCTGACGGCCTGGCCTCCGACACATTCGAAAGCGTACGCGAGCTCTTCATCCGCGTTGATTCCAAACCCCGTGACGATGCATACACGCGGCCTTCTCACGATACGACTCCCTCCGCCCGGGACCAGAGCGCGCGAATCTCGTTGACAGTCAGGGAGGCGATCTGCCGGCCTGCCGATTCGACGCTGACCTGCTGCTGCGGGGTCACCTCGCCTATCCACCCGCATGGAACGCCATTCATCATGCGTCTCCATGATGTGAGGTTACGCGGGGCCACGCTGACCAGAAATCGTGAAGGTGTCTCGCAGAAGAGGAGCCGGGCATGCTCGCGGCCGCTTTCCGGTGATACGGGCAGCGAGTCCAGGAGCACCCTTGCCCCAAGATCCCCGCCCAGGCAGCTTTCCGCAAGGGCCACCCAGAGTCCGCCGTCCGCCAGGTCGTGGCAGGACTGCACCACCCCTTGCCGGATTGCCCGGTGAATCTTCCGGTAGGAGGCGAATGCCGGGCCGGGCCGCACGGAGGGGCACGGTCCGAACGTGCCTCCCCTTATCCTCTCGAAGCAGGTGCCTCCGAGCTCTCCGCGCGTCTCCCCGACCACAAACAGGAGGTCACCCGGGGCTTTGAAGTCCGTTGTCTGGGCCCTGCGCACGTCCTCAATAACGCCCATGAGGGAAACGAGGAGGGTCGGACGGATCGAAATCTTTCTTCCGCCGACGCGCGCGTCGTTCTTCATGGAGTCTTTCCCGGAAATAAGGGGAAGCTGATATGCACGGCAGGCGGCGGCAAGCCCGCGGCACGCGCGCACGAGCTGGGCCAGCTTGAAAGGGCCGTCCGGGGTCTCAGGCCCCTCCACGGGATCCGGCCAGCAGAAGTTGTCCAGGGCAGACATCAGCTCGGGATCCCCTCCGAGGGACACGTGGGCGCGCACCGCTTCGTCCACGGCGCATTGGGCCATGTCAAAGGTGTCGTGGTCCCCGTAACGGGGACAGATCCCGTGCGTGATGGTGATGCCGCGGCGGGAATCGTGACGCACGCGCATGACGCCGCCGTCAGAGGGCGCATCGCGCCGCCTGCCGACAAAGGGCTTGATCACGGAGCGCGCCTGGACCTCGTGATCATAGGCGCGCACCCACTCCTCCCGGGATGCGATATTCGGATCTGCAATCAAGGCGCGCATGACACGCAGGACATCGGCGGAGGAAAGATCGACTGCTGCCGCGGCCCCCCTATCCCCGGGAGGAGGAGCCCATTCAGCGCGCAGGTCAAGGGGCGGAAGACCTTCGTGAAGGAACTTCAGCGGCAGGAGCCCGACCAGCGTGCCATGGGCGAACACCTCCACCGCACCGGTATCCGTGAATTCCCCGACAATTGCTGCTTCCACGTCCCGGCGCTTTGCCAGGTTGAGAAACGCGTCGACTGTCGATGGCGCCACGGCCAGGCTCATCCGCTCCTGGGACTCCGACACGAGGATTTCCCAGGAAGCCAGCCCGGTGTACTTCAGCGGGCACGCGTCCAGATCGATGCGCACGCCTCCGCTCAGGCCTGCCATCTCCCCAAGGGAGGAAGAGAGCCCGCCGGCCCCATTGTCGGTGATCCCCCGGTACAGTCCGAGGTCCCGCGCCTCCAGGAGCATGTCGAGCATCTTCTTCTGGGTGATGGGATCGCCGATCTGGACCGCGGAGGTGGGTGAGGATTCACTCAGCGCTTCAGAGGAAAAAGTGGCGCCGTGGATGCCGTCCTTTCCGATCCTGCCGCCGGCCATGACCGCCAGGTCTCCCGGCCGCACTCGTTTGGCGCAGGAGTCGCTGCCGCGCACGCGTGCAGGCAGGACGCCCCCGGTTCCGCAGAATACCAGCGGCTTTCCCAGAAAGCTTTCGTCAAAAAGGAACGCGCCGGCAGCCGTGGGAATACCGGACTGGTTGCCGCCGTCCACGATGCCGCGATGCACGCCGTCAAGGACCCGGCGGGGGTGCAGCAATCCCGCGGGGACCTCGGCGGCCGGCGTATCAGGGAAACCGAAGCACAGCACATTCGTATTGAACAGGGGACGGGCACCCACGCCGGTTCCCATGATGTCACGGTTCACTCCGACGATTCCCGTGATTGCACCTCCGTAGGGATCCAGCGCGGACGGGGAGTTGTGCGTTTCCACCTTGAAGCAGACAAGTGTCCTGCGATCGAAGGCAATCACGCCGGAATTGTCATGAAAAACGGACCGCAGAAACCTGCGCCGCTTCGCAATACTCTCCGTGGTGGCCCTGATGCAGGTGCGGAACAGGGAGTGGATGGTTTCTTCACGCCCCTCCTCGCTGTAGCGGATCGTGGCATTGAAGATCTTGTGCTTGCAGTGCTCCGACCAGGTCTGGGCAATCATCTCCAGCTCCACGTCGGTGGCAGCCGCGGACAGCCCGCGAGCGCGGCGCGCACACAGCGTCTGCTCGTCCATGAAGAACCGCTGCACCGCCTTCATCTCCGCGAGGGACAGGGCAAGGAGCCTGGTGCGGGAAAGGGCGGTCAGCTGCTCGTCGCTCAGACCCGAGAGCTCGATTTCCTGCGCGCGCGCAGGGCTCGCGGGCACAGTGTGCGGATAGAGCGCCGCGGGGCGCATCCCCCGGGCCCATTCCTCCCGTGTCATGCACGCCGC
This sequence comes from uncultured Spirochaetaceae bacterium, assembly GCA_964437385.1. Lineage (GTDB taxonomy): Bacteria > Spirochaetota > Spirochaetia > SZUA-6 > Fen-1364 > Fen-1364. Next base: position 8,950 of record CAYTGX010000113.1, on the reverse strand, counting down.
GGACTGGATAAGTGGATTGTAGAAAAACCGGGAAAGAAGCTCGGGATCCACGGTGCCCGAAGGGTCGTGCATGACAAGGTACTGGACCGCGGTCTGGATGACCGCATCCCGGGGAACGCCCCCCGGCACGCATGCCTGAAGAGCCTCGCGGGCGGTAAGTGCAACAGGGTCGGTGACCCCGGGCTTTACCGTCACCTCCACCAGGTGGTCCCAGGATCCCATGAACGCCTTTTCCGCGGCGTACTCGTCCGTCAGTATCTCCTGGGCAACGGCGTCCTGGAAAACGTCAGCGGCAACTGCAGGGGTCAGCCCGGGAATGCCCGAGAACAGGTAGACGTCCACGATGGCCACGTTCACGACGGCCGGACAGACCGCGCGCCGCAGGAGCGGCAGGATCCGCCGGGCCCTGCCGTCGGAGTAGCACGTGCGGGTGAAGACCTCCAACCGCACGGACGACATCTCCCTGGCCGGGGTTGCCGTGCTCACGGGACGGGGTTTTCCGGCTGGCTGAAGGCCATGGCCAGGATGCAGATGTCATCTTGTGGCGGGTCATCGCCGAGAAATGCGCGCACTGATTCCATCACCCTGTCCACATCCAGGCCCCCCGTCTCCTGGATGATGCGGCTGGCCTCGGCTTTCAGCCGCTCCATGCCGAAAGTCTCCTGCCCGCGGCTGGCCTCTATCACCCCGTCACTCACGAACAGCAGGGAGTCTCCCGGAGCGAAGGCTGCCCGCAGGGTCTCATACTCGTTGTCCATGACGTGCCCGATGGGGTAGTCGGAGTGATCGAACAACTCCGTGGCCTTGCCTCCGGAGAGCACGACAGGGGGGACGTGGATGCCCGCGGAGGCGTACTGGAACCCAAACCCGCGGAGGTCCAGCACGCCCAGGAAGAGAGTGAGGTAGATCTCGGGGTCCCCCTGGTTTATCTCGGTGATGAAGCTGTGATTGATGGCGGTGAGGACCGCTCCGGGCGGCTTCACCACGTATTGCCGGTTGAGCAGAATTCTTTTCACCGAGGTTTCGATGAGCTTCTTCACGTAACTCATGACCATGGCCGCGTAAATGCCATGACCACACACGTCTCCGCCGTACACGGCCAGGCGGTACTCGTCGATCTGGAACACGCCGGTGATGTCCCCTCCCAGCTCGTCACAGGGAATGTATTCCGAGGCGATGGAGACCCCGGGGTAGCTCTTGCGTTTTTCCGGCAGGAGGTTGCGCTGGATATTCTGGGCCAGAAGGAGCTCGCGTCTGACCTTCTCTCCCACCGCCTCGAGCTGCTGGGTGCGTTCGCGCACTTTCTGCTCCAGCACGTCTTTTTCAACCCGAAGAGTCTCCAGCCATTTGTAGTTCAGGCTTTGGAGCTGGAGGATGATATTGGAGAGAACGTTCCGGGTCGTCCCGGAATAGTCCTCCAGCAGCCGCGTGAATCCGTCCGTCGTCAGGGACAGTGTCGTCACGGGGCTGAGCGCGATGACGCTGGCGGAATGCACGGAGGCGCCGATGATTGCCGCCATCTCGCCGAAGAAGTCCCCGGCCTCCAGCTCTGCAATTCCCTTTTCATCAGTGCCCGGCAGCCGTCGGCGCACCTCGACCCTGCCTGCGGCAAGGAGGTACACCCGATCAGGTGTTTCCGATTGCCGCACGATCACAGCTCCCGAGGGGAAAGTCTGACAGGTCACAAGCTCACTCACCTTGCCGAGCTGGTCTTCCGTCATTCCCTTCAGGAGCTTGTTTTTTGTAAGAAAACTGCGAAGTTCCGCGTCCATTGCTTTTGCGCCAGAATCGCCCAGTGATCCGGCGTTGTCAAGTGCAGCCCTGCTTTGCTGCCCTACAGCCCTGTTGTGCGCCCGCCCTTTCCTTGACCGGCGTGGGTGCCCCGCGTATCTTCTTGCTGATGGCGGACATACTTGTATTCGGCGCGCACCCTGACGATGCGGAGTTCGGCATGGGCGCAAGCATGGTCAAGTTCGCGCGGTCGGGGGCGTCCATCGCGCTCTGCGTCCTTACGCGCGGCGAGGCAGGCACCTTTGGAACCGCCGAGCAGCGGGAAGGGGAAATGCGCATCGCGGCGGAAATGCTGGGCGGAGAGCTGGAGATTCTTTCCTTCCGCGACTGCCAGGTCTTCGATACCTACGAGGCGCGACTGCAGCTCGCGGAGGCCATCCGCAAGTTCAGACCCCGGCTCATCTTCGCCCCTTATCATACCAATCCCAGCAATCACAAGGACGGCGGCGCTCATCCCGACCATACCGCAACGGGCACCATTGTGCGTTCCGCGGCCCGCTACGCGCGGTTCGCCGGACTGAAAGATGCGCGCGGCGAGCCGTGGAACGCGGAGCATATTCTCTATTACATGGTGCCGCGCTCCCGCACGCCGACCCTTCTCAACGACGTGTCTCCCTACATGGACGAGTGGGAGTCAATTGCGCGCTGTCACCAGTCGCAGATGAGGCTCCGGGATGGAAAAGTGCTGGACGGCCTGCGCAGGTTCAGGGAAGCCTATGGGAACATGCTCGGCGTGGCCCACGCGGAAGGCTTTCTCATGGAAGAGCCGCTCGTCTTCGACCTGCCCTTTCTCATGAGCACCTCCAGTCAGCCCGGAGGGGTCGCTACGGCCGCAGCCGATACAGCAGGAGCCCTGCCCTCCCCACGTTCGTGAAGGAGACTTCCTCCCACGTCACGATCAGGAAATCCCTTTCCTTGACGAAATCCGTGTAGCGGAACGCGCGCGGCAGACCGGGAAGGTCGATGGGCGGGGACGATGCAGCCGAGGCAATCACACGTCCGCCGGGAATCAGCGCAAAGCGCGTGCCGTCCTCCTCGAAGACGGGGATCACCACGGCTGAGTCGCTCACAGACTGGGAGCGATAGCTCCTGCGCACAGGGTCTGCCCGGGACCGCAAAGCAAACTGGAGAGAGGCGCCGTCGGCCAGATTCGGCACTGATCTTCGGCACATCTCGAAGAACTCGCGGAGATCCGACGGCACCCGCGCGCCGGAGATGGACGGCTCCCCGAGGGCGGCCAGGTAGGCCTCCCGTGTGGCGTTCTCCTCCGACTGCGTGTCGGCGTGGTAGCGCGTATATGCGAAGCGCGTCTCCGCGGCGTCCGTATATTTCCATTCGAAGTCGAACTGGTTCTCCGATTCCGGCGCAAATCCCACCGCCTCCCAGTCAGGGTTCTTCTTCTGAAAGGGAGGAATGAGGAATGAAAAATCTGACTGAGCAGGGAGAAAGGTCACGATGCTGATGCCGGAGATCGGCAGCTCACGCTGCCGTGCGTCATTCAGCAGCGCATTGAAGTAGAGGTGCACGGCCAGAGTTCCCTGCCGCGGCACGAGGGTGGTGATGGTGCGGTGGGCAAAAATGAGCGGGTCCGAGTGGTAGGCAAAGACAGGCGCGCCCGCCGTATCGAAGCCGATTGCGGCCAGGCCCGTCCCATTCACCGCGCAGTAAAGAGTGTCCCCCAGGAACGCCATATCCGCCACTCGGGACTGGATGGTCCAGGGGAGCTCGGCCACGGAGGGCGCTGACTCCGGCCCGGCAACGGGTTGAAACGCGCCTGCCTGCAGCTGGAACCAGGCGGCGCGCGCAGGGGCCGCCGGCTTTCCCCCCGTGCAGGAGACAAGCGCCGCCAGGACGCCGACCGCCACCAGGAAGGCGGCTAGTACGCGCGGCCGAAGACGGCGATGACTTGAGCGGTCTTTCCGCACACGATGCACGGAGCGCCTGCTGTTTCGAGCTTTTCCATCGGGAGAAGGCGGATGGTCGCCTTTGTCTCCTCCTTCACTTTCGCCTCGCACGCCGGGTCTCCACACCAGCCCGCTTCGATGAATCCACCCGGATCGTCGAGCTTTGTCTTGAGCGCCCCGTAGTCCGCGACCCGGAAGGTATTGTCCTGGCGGAACTTCAGGGCGCGCTGGTAGAGGGATTCCTGGATGGTGTTCAGCAGCGCGCGGAGCCTTTCCGCGGCCTCGGCAACGGGAACAAACGCCTTCTCCCCGGTATCGCGGCGCACGGCAACGAATTGCCCCTTTTCAATGTCGCGGGGACCGATTTCCACCCGCAGCGGAATTCCCTGCAGCTCGTACTCGGAAAACTTCCACCCCGGGGTGTTCTGGTCGTCCTCGTCCAGGGTGACCCTGAATGCCGCCAGCGAGTCTCGAAGCTTCCGTGCAAAAGCCAGCACCGTCTCCTTCGTGTCGTTCTTGAAGATGGGAACGATCACGACCTCGATGGGGGCCAGCCGCGGCGGCAGGACGAGGCCCTTGTCGTCGGAGTGAGCCATGATGACGGCGCCGATCAGCCGGGTGGATGCTCCCCAGGATGTCCCCCAGACGTGGTCCAGCGTCTTTTCCTTTGTCTGGAAGGTGACATCGAACGCTTTTCCAAAGTTCTGGCCCAGGTTGTGCGATGTGCCTGCCTGCAGCGCCTTCCTGTCCTGCATCATGGCCTCGATGCAGTACGTGCGCACGGCTCCTGCGAACTTTTCGGAATCCGTTTTGATCCCGTGCAGGACGGGCACTGCCATGAACTGCTCGGCGAAGGTCTTGTAGACGCCGACCATGCGCAGCGTCTCCTCCTCCGCCTCGGCCGCCGTGGCGTGTGCCGTGTGTCCTTCCTGCCAGAGGAACTCCGTGGTGCGGAGAAAGAGCCGCGTGCGCTTTTCCCACCGGACGATGTTGCACCACTGGTTGATGAGAAGGGGCAGATCGCGATAGGACTGGATCCATTTCTTGTACATCGCCCAGATGATCGTCTCCGAGGTCGGCCGGATCACGAGGGGCTCTTCGAGCTTTTCCCCGCCCGCCTGGGTCACCACCGCCAGCTCGGGAGAGAAACCCTCCACGTGCTCGGCTTCCTTCCTGATGAAGCTTTCGGGAATGAGGAGGGGAAAGTACGCGTTGACGTGGCCTGTTTCCTTGAAAAGACCGTCCAGGCCCTGCTGGATCCTCTCCCAGAGCGCATAACCGCGCGGACGGATCACCATGCAGCCTTTGACCGGCGCGTAGTCGGCCAGCTTCGCATTGATGACGACGTCGATATACCACTGTGAATAGTCGGTTGCCCGGGGGGTGATTTTTTCTGCCATGCCAGCCTCTTGTGTGTGCGGCATTTTAAGGGCGCCATGGGCTGGTGTCAACGGTATCGTGGGGGCCGCACGACCCGCGACAGCGCGCGCCGCACGCTGTCACTTCACCCGGACAGTCTCCACCATGTAGCGGATATTGCTCCCATTTGTGTCCTGTTCCTCTTTCTGGATCAGGAAGACGAGGGAGCTGCCATCAGGGGCGAAAATGATCTGCTTGATATGGTATGCCTTCACGCCAGGTCTCCTGTATGAGGAGTTGCCTGCGGTGAGGGTGCGAGTCTTGCCGTCTTTTTCCACAATGGTGATGGCAAGGCTGAACGAGGCGCTGGGGTATGAGTCGCTTGTCCCGGTCCCCTGGATGAGACCCACCTTGTAGGAACGTCCGGAAGGGAAGTCCCGGAACTCGAGGGTATCCGCGGCCTGCTGGCCGTCAATCAGGACATAGAGCAGCCTCCCGGTGAGAAGGTGGTCGATCCTGTACTTCTTCTGCGCCGCGCTGTCATCGAGGGTGTTCAGGAGGGCTCCCACGGCGCTCGCTCCCGGCTCGACCGGCTGCGCCGAGGAGAACTGGTTGGCCCCCCGCGGGGCGTACGCGTTGGCGCGCACATCGACTATGTACGAATCCGCCCAGGGAGTGGAGTTCTTTTCAAGAATCCCGTACTGCCCGAACATGAAGTACTTCGAATCAGATGAGAATCCGAGATTTACGAACAAAGCGATGTCGCCCGTGAAAGCGAAGCTCGCCACCGCGAGGAACAGGGCCCCGACCAGGGCAAACCGTTTTGCCATAGGTGCTCCTGGTTATAGTATCGTACTGCCCGCCGTATTCTATAGAGGAATTTGGCGTAACCGGCGGGCAGCCTACAGGCCCAACTGTTCGGAGTACCGCGGTCGCGGTACTCCGCGACATTTGTGCAGGGGCTACTTGACCGCCACCCCGAGATGCGGGGCCAGCGCCCGCAAACGGGCCAGCAATTCCTCGAAATGGGCGAAATTGAGGCTCTGTTTGCCGTCGGACTTGGCCATGGCGGGATCCGGGTGGATCTCGATGAGGATCCCGTCCGCCCCTGCGGCAATGGCGGCAAGGGACGCGGGGGCCACGTAGTGCCAGTCTCCCATGGCATGGCTGGGATCCACCAGGATGGGGAGATGGCTGAGACGCCGTATGACGGGAACCGCCGCGATATCAAGGGTGTTCCGCGTCTGGGTTTCGAAGGTGCGGATGCCCCTTTCACAGAGGATGACGTGGGCGTTGCCGCCTTTCATGATGTATTCGGCGGAAAGAAGCAGCTCCTCGATGGTGCCCATCATGCTTCTCTTCAGAAGTATGGGCGCGCGCGTTTCACCGAGGGCCTTCAGGAGCGCGAAGTTCTGCATGTTCCGCGCCCCGACCTGGAACACGCCCGAGTAGCGTCCCACCAGATCCACGTCGTGCTCCGACATGATTTCCGTGACCACGGTCAGCCCGTGCCGTTTGGCAGCGACGCTGAGGATCTGGAGCCCCTGCTCGCCCAGGCCCTGGAAAGAGTACGGTGATGAACGCGGCTTGAACGCGCCGCCCCGCAGGAGCTTGAGCCCCAGGCCGCTCACCAGCTTTGCGATTGACTCGACCTGCTCCTCTGTCTCCACCGAGCAGGGGCCGGCGATCACCGTGAAGTTCCCAAGACCCACGCTGACCTCTCCCACCTCCACACGCGTGGGATCGGGATGGAACTCGCGCGAGGCCAGCTTGTACGGCTTCAGCACGCGCAGGACGCTTTCGACGCCCGGCATCTGGTCGAACTCCGATTCCGAGATCGCTCGATCGTCTCCCGTGACCCCGCAGATGGTCTTGACGGCGCCCCTGCTCAGGTGGGGCGTATAGCCGAGGGTCCCAATCTTTCGCAGAGCGCTCTGGATCTGCTCCTCAGTGGCGTCCTCGCGGAAAATAATAATCATGTGAAAGTCTACATTGTTTTGACCTTTTGGCAAAGAACATCGTACAATCCCCGCATGCGAACGCCCGCAGGAACGGTTGCTTTCTACGCGGCAGCCGTCATCACGGTCCTGCTCATCGCCTCCGCGGCCCTGGCCCTCGCTTTTTTCCTCAGCGTGCCGCGCACCGCGGATCCCCTTCTCACACTTTCCGACAACACATGGTGGTTCATCTACCACGAGCCGCCGGAGGGAGGCTCTCCCGGTGCCCTGTGGCGCATCGGTGCGGCCATGGCGGCCGCGGTCATCGCTTTGGCTGCGGCGTTCCGCGCCCTCGCTCTGTTCGGTCGCAGCGGTTCGATGCTGTTTTCGGCCCTGATTCTGTTTCTCTTTTCCCTTGGTCCGGAATGCCTGCGTGCCGGTACCGCGTACCTGTATGCAACGGACGGCTCGATTTCCGCCGTTGTAGTCCTGACCAGGATGATCTACTGGGCCCGGTTCGTCGGCCTCCTGGGGCTGCTCCTGGCGGGCCTGTACTGCATCGACTTCAAGTATAGAAGGTATGGAGTGCTCACCGCGGTCATATTTCTCGTCTCATTTGCCATGGCCGCATACATCCCCATAGACCGAACGGTGTTCCTCACGCAGCTCACCTGGAAGTTGGGGGACGAACAGGGAGTCTGGTTCATGAGTCTCATCATAGGAGCACTTACGCTTTGCACCGCTGCCGCCGCTGCCTTGGTAAGAAGGAGCGCGCGGTACCTCTGGTTCGCAGCCGGTGTTGCTCTGCTTCTGGCGTCTCGCGAGCTTCTCTTCTTTGGTGAGAATCCTGTGATCCTGTCTGCAGGTCTGGCCGCGCTGACTGGAGGCATTGTGCTGTGTCTGCGGATAGTCGTGGCGCTCCACGCGCCGGCCCCGGAAAAAAAAGTCGACTGAAGGGAGAGAACCCCTTAGGGGACCAGGAGCTTTGCGGCCACCATGCCCACGCCGAAGGGGATGATGATGTTGTCGAAGTTGCCCGCGGGAATTCCTTCGAGGAATGTCGCGGCAGCGGCCACGATCAGGGAATCCGCCGGCCTGGAGGTGATGCCGAAGGTGACGACGAAGACCGCCACGAAGCACGCAAGGCTTCCGGCCACGGTCTTGCCGTTCAGGAACGGAATCCGCGGTCCCCTTACCGCCGTGCCGACCAGGCCCGCAAAGCCGTCCCCGAAGGCGAGGGCAAAGATTGCGATGGAGGCAGCGGGAAGGGGATACAAAAGCAGGGAGAGCAGGGCGCCCAGACCGAGGGTGACAGGTCCCAGCACAAAGCCGTTCATGTCCTTTTCACGTGCAGCGAGCAGCGTCAGGTCGCTTACCACGAGCACGGGGTTTCCCTGGCGGCGTGAAGCTTCAGCCAGGGAGTAGAATATGGTTCCCATAGCCAGAAGGGCGGCGGTTGCATTGAGATTGATCGATGCCAGTACAGGAACGAGGGCGATAAGGAGGTGAAGTGACTTCCTGACCATCTCCCCTTGAAACCTGATGGCAACTTGAGTACCTTGGGTATGTCGGCTTTCCGCTTGGCGAAGCAATTCCGGTCTCTCCTGCATAATGTATTCGCTGCTATCTTCAATGCAATTTTGGTACCAACAATGCTTCTGGCGCCCTACTTATAATTGCTTACAGGCAAATTAATTAAAGTCTAATATTCCAGCATGCGCCACATTGGGCCAGGTTTGTCTACTTTCTTGTAACTCATACGTTGATTTTCATATAGCCGTTTTGGCGCTTTGGGTGGTTCGCATGGACATCGGGGACGAGGCCGGGCAGGTGTTCCTGATTGACAGCTGACCCAGCGCCGATATACTTTACCAGAGGATTTCTTGGGCGATTAACTCAGCGGCCCAGAGTGCTACCTTCACACGGTAGAAGTCACTGGTTCAAATCCAGTATCGCCCA
>CAYTGX010000112.1:0-12524 GCA_964437385.1 uncultured Spirochaetaceae bacterium | reverse complement strand
GAGAGCTTTTCCATGCTCTTGTTCAGTTGCAGATCGTTGATTTTGAGCTGCCGATTGGCGAAAATCGCGCTCATGTTGTGATTGATGATCATACCTTCCTCCCTGAAGATTACCCTCGGGCATCCATGCCCGGGGCGTGTGTGTAGGGTCGTGCCTCCTGCACGACATGGGGTTTTTTCCGTGGCATGCCACGGCGTATCCGTGCCACCGGCACGGTGAGTCAGGCTCTCCGTCCCCGCGCCGCCGTACCTGCGCGGTACCTTGCGCAGTTTACGGACCCCGCGAGCGGAAGCGAGTGCCTTCCGTGAGAGCGGTGGTCCGCACCCGCGCGGTCAGGCGGATTTTGCGCTCATTTCCTTCTCCGATTTCCCTTGATCGGCCTTCCAAGCGCGCCGATACACAGAGTAGAGGAAGAAGGGGATGAGCCCCGGGGCTTGACCGGAGTTACCCTCAGTCCTTTTTTCGTCATACGGAAGTTTAAGGTTTAGGATTTTTTTCAGGAATCTTTCGAAATATTTTCTATGTAACGGGCGGCAATGCGGTCCTGCGGCTCGATCTCGAGCACGGCGCGGAAGAACCCGAGAGCCTCTTCCCTGTTTCCCGACTTGAGCGAGACAATGCCCATGTTGGAGATTACCTTTGTATTCTCGGGCTCAAGCGCAAGGGCTTCGCGAAGCCTCTTCTGGCTTTCCACCAGCTCCCCGAGCTCCATCAGGCAGATTGCCAGCTCGTTCAGGAGGTCGGCATGCGGCAGGCCCAGGGAGAGCGCCTTCAGGAAGGCTTCCTTGCCTTCTGCATAGCGCCCGAGTCTCCGATACGCCCAGCCGAGCAGAAACCAGGCATTGGGTACGGTGGGCCGGGAAGAAAGGAACTTCTCGATGTGGGTGATTCCTTCGACTTCCTTTCCCAGGCGAATGCTGTCGAATGCTTTCTGGAAAAGCCCGTCCATGAGTCCCTGCTCGTCTATTTCACGGATGAGCCGGCGCGCCTCCATGATGCGGGTCGCGTCCGACCCGGTCTTCGCGAACACCTCGAGGTGCTCACGGGCTTTTTCGAACGAGCGCTGGTGCAGGTAGAAGTTGGCCATGTTGTAGTGAATGGCCGGCTGTGACGGGTCTGCGGCAAGGGCGGCCTTGTACGCCTCAAAGGCCAGAGCGACGTACTCGTCCGCCTTTGCTTCCTCTTCGAGCTTTTCCAGCTGCCGCGCGCGCTCCTCGTAGGTCAGCGCCAGGTTCATGTGGGTGACCGCATCGTCGGGAAAGAGGCCCTCCAGGGCGCGGAATATCTCTATGGCAATCTCCGATTCGCCGTTGCGCGCCTTCAGGATTCCGATATGCGTGAACTCGTCCCTGATATCCGGCTTCACGGCGAGCACGAACCGCCGGTAGTAGTCCGCGTACACATTCGCCGTGTCCCACGCCAGCACCTTGAGCGTGCCCGCGACAATGGCCTCCCAGCTCAGCTCTCCGGCCTTGAGGGTCGCCGCTCCGGCGGGCATCTCGATTGGGAGGAGGATTTTCGGGTCCAGCGTGAAGTCGCCGATTTGTCTCTGGGTCGTCTGGGCGATGGAGACGTAGCGGACGTTCGCGAGCCTTGCTGCGTTATCCATTCGGCGAGGAGTCCCCTTCCGGGCCCGGCGCGCGTTTCGGATGGGGAGGGCTGGGCAGGAACTGCTCCATCTGCGGGTTGTCCGGCGGGGAGGCGGAGCCTTCCTCTTTGGGCTCTATTTTTGGTTCGATTGGCCGCGCGGGCGCGGGACCTGGCTCCCCATCCTTGGTCGCCTTGCGCGAGGTGATAAATGAGTTTATCAGGAGCCTGTAGCTTATCGGCGTATCCGATGCATACTCGATTGCCACCGCTTTGATGTCTCTTCTTCCGCCCACTTCCTCCACGCGGGTGATGGTTCCCTGCAGCGTCATGTCCGTCGCCTGCTCCCCTTTTGCGATATTCAGGCCCACCGGTCTTCCGGAATCGGCTTCGGTCAGCCCGGATGCGAGGACCTCGGCTCCGATAAAGGACAGGTCCTTGAGCAGGCAGGGACGCGAGGTTTCCCCGACGAGCAGGGTGGCGTCACGGGACTCCATCCCGAGTTTTTTTATGTTTTCCGGCGTAATGGGTATCCTCTCCTCCCTTCGCTGCTGAGAGTTCCAGTTCGCCTCCAGGAGACCGCCCAGGATCTCTATCAGATCGTTTGGCGGCTTCTGCGTAAACACGAGTGTCATCATCTGCACGCCGGGATTCTGCACATTGAAGTGGGTGAATCCCGTGGAACGGCACGGCACGAAGAAGGTCATCGGCTCCGCCTTGTCCGGCTGCTTGAATGACCAGCGGAGGGCCAGGCGGGTATTCGGGCGCTTGAGGTCCAGGAAGAAGTGCGCCTTCACGTTGGCGATGACCCGCGCGCTGGCCATGGAACTGGAGAACACGGTGCAGGGCAGCTCGCGATCCATCACCCTGATGTACATGTTGCGCGGCATGAGACCGGTGGCAGTGATCACCTGCTTGTTGAACGTGACTTCGGTTTCCCGGTATCTCTCGTAGTACTGTATGAGCTGTTGGCTGGTGACGATGGACATCGAAGTGCCGCTTCCTTAGTATAACGGACTATACGTCTTGCCAATGCCTGTGTCAATTCACAGCAGGTGAGGAGGAGCCCTGGTGTATTCGTTGTACGGTGTCGAGAACCCCCTCATGGACATAATCGCGCACGTTGACTACGGGTTTTTGTCCCGCTTCGGGAAGCAGCCCGGAACCATGCACCTGGTGGAATATGCAGAGGTACTGGCCCTTCTGAAAGAGATAGGCTCTTTTCGCACCACGCCGGGCGGAAGCGCGGCGAACACGACGAGGGGAATCGCGTGGCTAGGCGAACCTGCCGGTCGTGAGCTCGCGGCGTCCGTCCTGGGCGCGCGAGACCCTTCATCGGCTGACCCGTCCCCCCCTGTTTTCAACGGTGCAATAGGCAATGATGCCACGGGGAACGACTTCGCGGCGCGGATGGAAGCGGAAGGAGTCAGCGCCGTTCTGGTGAGGAAGGGGACACCAACCGGCACGTCGGTCATCCTGGTGACCCCGGACGGTGAGCGTACGATGAATACCTACCTCGGTGCCTGCCGGGACTTCGAGCCCGCCGATCTCGACCTTGCGCGGCTGGCAGAGTCGAGGATGCTGTATCTGACCGGCTACCTCTGGGACACCGACAACCAGCGCCGGGCCGCGGAGAAGGCGGCCTCTTTTGCCCGGGAGAAAGGTCGGGGGATCTCGATCGCTTTCGACCTTGCCGATCCTTTCGCCGTCCGCCGTTTCGGCGACCAGTTCCGCTCCTGGATACCAGGCAACGTGGACATCCTGTTCGGCAACAGGGAGGAGCTGGCCATCCTCATGGGATCAGCCTGTGATGAGGACTGCGTTTCGGAGGCTTCCGCGCTCGCCCCGCTGGTCGTGATGAAAGCGGGGGACAAAGGATGTCTTGTGGGGTGGGACGGAAAATGCGAGCTGGTGCCGGGAGTGCCGGCGTATGTCGTCGACACCACGGGTGCGGGAGACGCCTTTGCGGCGGGCTTTCTGTTCGCGCGCCTCGCAGGCGCCGATCCCATTCGAAGCGCACGCCTCGCCAACCGCGTGGCATCCAGGATCGTCGGCGTGGAAGGCTGCAGGTACGGTGCGTAGCGCGCCGAAGGCGCGCGGAGGGCGGCAGGCGTTGGAAACCCGAAGGGCCGAAACGCCGGGAGCCCGTAGGCTCTGTACAGCTTACGTGCGGGTCGGGTCCTCATCGTAGGGGGTGTGTTCCAGGAGCTGGTCGTCGATACGGCTGATCAGCCGCTCCGCGGCATTGGAGATTTCCTCCGCGGGGCCCGTCGGGTCCCTTCCGTCGCGTGATTTGAACATTTCATCTGCAATATTGAGCGCCGCAAGCACGGCCACGGTGAGGGGATCCGCAAAGCTGTATCGGCTTTTTACTTCTTCTATCTTTGCCTTCACGTACGAGGAAAGCCGTGCGAGATTCTCGGGGCTCTCATCGGATTGGATGACAAAAGAGGTTCCCAGGACGTCGATTCTGAGCTGACGTTTCTCCATGATCCGGTGGGTTCAGAAGATGTCCAACTCTTCCTTCGTGGCGGGGCTGGCGGGGGCAGAAGAGAGAGGGGCGGAGTCCGGCTCAGCAGCCCGTGACGGAGGCGCGGCGTCAGGAGAAGGGCCCGCCGCGGCGCGGTCGCCCTTCTTCCCGGCTGTGGCACTTTCTTCAAGGTCGTCCAGGTTGCGCAGGGTGCGGACGATCACGGTCTCGATCTCCCGCTGGTCCGTCTTGAACCCGTCGACAAGCGTCTCCAGCTCCTTCATCCGCTTCTGGGCGGACTCCAGGCCTTTGCGGAGCGTGCCGTTTTCGTCTTTGAGGACCCGGATGAGTTCTATGGCTCGAGTGATCTTGCTGTCCAGCAACCTGATCTGCTCGAGAGTGATCATTTTGCCGCGGCCCCTGCAGGCACAGACTTCGCCGCCGACGATGCGTCGGCTGCCAGCGCTTCTTTGGCCCTGGCGATGACGGCCTTGAAAGCCGTGGCATCCTCGATGGCCATGTTCGAAAGGGCTTTGCGGTTGAGCTGCACTTCGGCCAGGATCAACCCATGGATGAACTGGGAGTAGGTGATGCCCTCCGGACGGACGGCCGCGGAAATGCGGGTAATCCACAGTCTGCGGAACTCGCCCTTCTTGCGCCGCCTGTCGCGGTACGAGGAGGCCAGGGCTTTCATGACCGCTTCTTTGGCGGTCTTGAAAAGCCTGCTTCGCCCGCCCCAGTATCCCTTGGCGAGCCTCATTATCTTGTGTCGGCGATCACGCCTCCGCGTCCCGTTTTTAGACCTCGGCATGGATCAGAATCTCCTTCTTCCGTTGATCAGGCGCGTCCACGCGCCTAGTACTTGCCCGCATAGGGCATGAGCTGCTTCACCCTCTTTTCCTCGACGTGGCTGAGTATGGCAGGGAGGCGCAGTCTCCTCTTTCTCTTGGCGTTCTTCTTTGTGAGGATATGGCGAAGGCCCTGCTTCTTGTAGCGGATCTTGCCTGTGCCCGTCACGTGGTACCGCTTGGCCGCGGCCTTCTTGGTCTTCATCTTCGGCATCGTCTATCCTTTCTTGGCCTTGCTTCCTTTTGGGTTCAGGAGTATCGACATCGTCCGCCCTTCCATCTGGGCGGGCTTTTCCACAATGAAAGAGTCGCCGAGCATCTCGAGAATCTTGTCGAGGACGTCCTTGCCGAGCTCCGTGTGGGCCAGCTCGCGGCCCCGGAAGCGGACCGTGACCTTGACCTTGTTGCCCTCGTCGAGAAACTCCCGGACGTGCCGGGTCTTGAAATCAAGATCGTGCCCGTCGATCTTCGGCTGCATGCGGATCTCTTTGATCCGGATCTGCTTCTGGTGCTTCCTCGCCTCGCGGGTTTTCTTCTCGAGCTCGAACTTGTATTTCCCGTAATCGAGGATCTTGCACACCGGCGGCTGCGCCTGCGGAGCGATCTCCACAAGGTCGACCCCGGCTTCACGGGCCATCTGCAGCGCTTCGAAGGTCGGCACGATTCCCTTCTGATTCCCGTCCGCGTCTATCAACCGCACCTCGCGGACCCGAATGCCCTCATTTATTCTGAGATCCTTCTCGGCCAATATACCTCCTTCCCGTTTAAAGGGGATTTCGCGCACTATATCATTCTGCGCTTAAAAGGTCAAATGGGGATGCGGCTAAGTGGTTATAGGGCGATGGCAAGCAAAAGACAGTCGGGCCCACGCGTGGGCTCCCGGCGCGCCTTCCGCTCCTGGCGGAGTTGCGCGCCTGCCTCCCTACGGATAGCCGCGTCGGCCTCTCGGCCATCCAACTCCGCGGAGTACCGCGGAAGGGCCTCGGCCGACCTCGCCATCGCGGCCGCTCCTGGCGGCATTCCCTGTCTACGCCTTCGGGCGGCACGGGTTAGATGCTCTCCATGAGCTTGTTCCAGTTCTCCTGGAGGTACTTCTTGAAATTGTATTCGTCGTGGTAGTCGTTTGCGGTTTCCTCGATGTATCGGGAGAACTCGGAGAAAACGTCCTTCAGAAGAGCCGCGGCCTCTCCCGAGGCATCCTTGTTGCCGGGAAGCTGGAAATTGGGCACGAACATGGATTCCTTCAGCTTCTCCAGTGATGCATCTCGCAGAGTACCTTTCTCCCCAGGATCCCCGGGGCTCGTCTGCAGGATCTTTTCGATGTCCACGACGACCTCTTCGGGCTTATAGGCGACAACCCCTTCCTTGATGCCCTTGACCTGGATCCTCCCGAGCTGCGTGCAGCGGACGAACTCGTGGATTTCCTTGAAGGTTTCATCGGTCAGGAGCGCCTCCCCAGGGGTTGCGGCGCCCTGCATACGCGCGGCCACATTCACAGTTTCACCGAAAATGTCCTTGTCCTTCTTGATCACTGGGCCGGTGTTCAGGCCGATGCGCGCCTGGAATTTCTCTTCTGCCACACGCATGGAGCTGTATTCGCTTATCTTTTTCTGAATAGTGAGCGCCGCAACAGTGGCGTTCAGGGCAAGCCTGAAGTGCGCCAGTATCCCGTCCCCCATTTTCTTGACAATGGTGCCCCGATTAGCCGTGATCGTCGAAATTACTATGTCCTCGAAGGTCTTGATCATTTTAAGGTACAAAGACATTTCCACTTTCGAGGATATCTCGGTCGATCCATAGATATCGATGAAGAACACCGTGAGAATCTGGGTGTTTTCCCTCTTGAACTTGAACTCCAGCTTGGCCCCAAGCATGCTCGCGTTCTGGGGCTCCAGCAGGATTTCCGGCGCTGGAGCAGGCTCGGCCACCGTCATCGTGTCCCGGGGAACAACGCTCAGCGCGGAGAGCAGTCCTTGGCGCAGCTCCTCCGCGTAGCTGCCCTGGCTCAGCTCGGGCAGGAAAGCGCGCAAGGCCTGCTGCACCGGAAGGCTGTCCAGGCGGATCATGTCCAGCAGGAGGGAGAACGTTTCCCTCGAAGGCGGCTTCGTAATTCCGCCCAGGATATCCGCGATCATCTCCACATCGCCGGCCTTTATGTAATCACCCACGATTTGCGCCGCATAGTCATCCGTCATTGAGAGCAGCGCAATGAGGGCCTCCACCTTCACGCTCCTGTCGGAGTCCTCCAGCAGCTGATAGAGTCGGTTGGTCACGTTCTCAACCGCTGCGCCCTCCCCGCGTACGACGAGGGACTTGAGCATTCGCACCGCCACCCGTCTGCCGACCGCGGTCTGGTGAACGGTAAGATCGAGCGCCTGGTGGCCGACAGTGGAATCTCCGTTCCTGGCAAGGATATCGCCGATGCGGAGCTTCAGCTCCTCCGAGACATCCTTCATGTCGAGCACCTTCAGCAGCGGCGGCAATACCTTCTTCAGCCCCGAGAGTCCAGAACCATCCCTTTCCTGCTTTTCCATATGCTCCAGGGTTTCCACCACCAGCGCGCGGGATTGGGGGTTGAGCGCGGGCACCTGGGCGATGTGAATCAGGGGCGCGATGAGTATTTTCGCAGGGATGAATCGCGCACCCCGAATGTAGCCGTTCAGCGACCTGAGATTCTTGGTCGGCTCTTTGAAGTACTCCCGTGACAGCTCGATGATCGAGCGTGTAAGAAGCTGGCACAGGGTGACGATGCTCGTTTCTTCGATGAACTGGATGCGCTCCGCGCGCGCGAAATCGAGGATCTCCTGGATCTTCTTCGATGTCGTCTTGATTTCCAGAGCACCGGCCACGCGGATGAGCCTGTTCAGTCTTCGCAGGAAAAACGGGCGGTTGAGGTCTACACGGGAAACCAGCGCGAGAACCGCCTGCTTGTCCTTCTTCTCTTTCAGTGCGAAGAGCGGAATGCATGCGTCCAGGCGGTTCTGGTCCTCTTTCGGGGCAGTTGCGAGCAGAGACCGCATCTGGGCAACCGGGGGGGTCCTTCCTGTGTATCCATCCTCCTTGAAAAATGCCTGCACGTCCGCCAGCACCGAAGGGGTGGCGTATTTTTCCAGAAGCGTGGCGAGCACGGTGGAGATAAGGTCTTCTTTCTTCTGGATGCCTTTGAGTGAAATGTAGTTCTTGCGGATCTTGGCAAAGACCGTGTCCAGGTGCGCGGAGGTGATGACTGAGAACTCGCTTACAAGCTGCGGAACGGCACCCTTCACCTCCAGAACGATCTTCTTGAGAAAGTCGCCGATGGCGGCTTCGGTCTCCACATCGACGTAGGGGGTGATCAGCAGCAGCCGGAACACCCGTGCAGGGAATCGGAGCCGGCCCTGGAATTCGGACAGGGAGTGAAGGAAGGCGAGGATAGTCTGCCTGTCCCCCTTTTGCAGCTCCTCCAGTACGTAGTTGGCCTGGGGATTTCTTGCCTTCAGCGTGTACAGGCACAGGTAGCTGCCCATCACCGAGGGATCGAAGGCCTCCGAGCTGAAGTCCAGAACAATCTGGCTGCCCGTCTGCAGCATCTTCACGAATGCTGCCTGCTGCACCGCCGGGGCGGCGCGGGGGAGGGTCTCTTTCAGGAAGGGGTACCGCTCCGCTTCAACCAGCGCCTCGACCGCGATGCATTTGACTGCTTCGCTCTGCTTCGGGTCCACATAGACCGAATTGTTGAGCTCCTGCACCAACTGAGCGGTCGGCGAAATCGTATTGATGGCGCGCAGGATTTCAGCGCGCACGTCCTCTTCGGGGAAATGATTGAAGTACTTGATGAGCATTCCCGTGGACGAGGGCGCCCGAATGGCCGTCAGGGACTGGATGGCGATGATGCGCTGCGACTTTTTGCCGCGCTGGACGATCTCATAGAGATTGGGAATCGCGATCTCGTTCCCCAGGGCGCCAGAGGAACGTATGGCCGCTTCACTGATCCCGTTGTCGGAGTTATAGAACTCTTTGACCAGGAGATTGAAAATCTCATCGTCATAGAAATTCTTGAGCAGCAGGAGGACTGTGATTTTCCCTTCTCTGCCCAAGGTCCCGGCCGCTTTCCGCTCCACAGGGTTCTGCGCCATTTTTAGTCTTATATCTCGTTCTGATACTTTATTGCATCGTATAGCGCGTCCATGGACTTGTCAATTGCTTTCGTTTTATAGTCGGGCCATGACGCGGACATTTCGTCGTACGTTCATCCTTCTGGCGGCGGTGCTGCTCATTTCAGGCTGCGTGACTGATAATCGCAGCCGCAACGTCGCCGGAGACTACTACAACATCGGCAACGCATACGCTGATCTGGGCCAGTACGACAAGGCAGCGTCCGCATTCGAGAATGCGCTCCGTCTTGATGCCAGCCTGGTCAAAGCAGATTTCAATCTTGCACTGGCGTATGGGAAAATGAAGCGCTACGACGATGCAGCGGTGATACTGAAACGGCTTCTTCTGAGTGATCCGAAGAACACCCTTCTTCTTTCCACCCTCGCATGGGACTACCACCTCGCGGGCAAAGACGGAGACGCGCTGGAACAATACGACGCGGTGCTCAACCTGTCCCCCGCGGATTCTGATGCTCTTTACAACAGCGGGATTGTTCTATGGAAACTGGACCGCAAGGACGAAGCGCTCGCGCGGCTGCGGAAGCTGCTGGCCAATTCCCCGGAGGATACGGACGCTCTATTTGCTGCGGCCTCCATTCTCCTTGCCATGGATGACGCCGCGGGGTCGGGGGAAATGGTCTCCCGTTACTTGCAGAAGAAAGCCGACGACGTGCAGGGATGGTACATGTCTGCCGCGGGCGCGGAGCGCCTGCAAAAATACTCCCGCGAGCTGGAGGCTTTCGACAGGATCATCGCCCTTGATGCAAAACAGGCTGACGCCTGGTTCGGGGAAACGCGGCTGCTGCTCACCGTGATCGAAGACCCGCAGCGGGGACTGGACGCGCTTTCGAAAGCTCTTGACGCCGGGTTCAAAGATCCAGTGGCTATCAAGGCTCTTCTGGACTCGCCGGCTTTGCTGGAGCGGGACAAGGTGGAATCTGCGCTGAAGGATCGCAAGCTGTTCCCGGAGGCGGCTGCCACGCCTCCTGCGCCGGCCGGCACGACTTCCACTCCGCCCGCCCCGTCAGCCGCCGGAAAGCCCGGGACTCCGTCCGCTGCTCCGCCGGCCAAGACCAAATAACAGTGAGGCGCCGTGTCGTCCAGTCCAAGCTCGTGTAGTGCGATGGCAAGCACAGGACAGTCGGACCCGCGCGTGGGCTCCCTTCTGCTCCTGGCAGAGTTGGCAGAGTTGGCGGAGTTGGCGGAGTTGGCGGAGTTGCGCGCCTGCCGCCCTGCGGACGGCGTTCGCGCCGAACGGGTACTCCCGTATGCCGCGTCGGCCTCTCGGCCATCCATGGCCTCGGCCGACCTCGCCATCAAACGCCGCGCCCGACGCGCTGGCGCGTCATTTGGCGCGGCAGGGCTACGCCTTCAGGCAGTACGCGTTAGACGATTTTGCTCAGCGCCTTGCGGATCTGAATGTGCGTGTCCTCGGGTGACTTCGAGGAGTCGATCTTGCGGATCAGGTTTTTCTTTCCATAATATGCAATGAGAGGCTCCGTCTGTTGCCTGTACACTTCGAGCCTGTTCTTGATGGATTCCAGAGAATCGTCAGGCCGCGTGTAGGTCGGACCGCCGCATTTGTCGCAGACGCCTTTCACCTTCGAAGGCATGTTTTTCACGTGGTAGATGGCGCCGCAGTTTTTGCAGATTTCCCGTCCAGAGAGCCTCTCGATCACAAGAGCATCGTCGATGGCAAAATCCACCACCGCGTCCAGTTTTTGAAACGATCCCAGCGCCTCCGCCTGAGGGATGGTGCGGGGAAACCCGTCCAGGATGTAGCCCTTCTGCGCGTCCGGCTGGGCCAGCCGTTCCCGGACAAGGCTCACGGTGAGCTCATCCGGTACGAGGTCACCCCGACCGACGATTTCCTTTACCTTCCTGCCCAGTTCCGTTTCGCGCTTGATGGCATCCCTGAAGATGTCACCGGTGGAGATCTGCGGAATCGAATACTCCTTGCTTATAATGCCGGCAAGAGTCCCCTTGCCGGCGCCCGGGGGTCCGAGGAAGATCAGCTTCATATCCGTTATACCTCCGTCACGACTGTCACCGGCTGCGGGCCGTATTTTCTCAGTATCTGGTACTTCACCGTGCATGCGCGGGTGCAGAACTCTTCGTCGAATCCCTTGCCGCGGAGAAAGGCCTTTCCGCAGTTGGAGCAGGTGCCGTACATGCGCGTGCATTCATCCGAACAGTAGGCGCGGTTGACGGCGGCCGCTGTTGTCACGTACCTGCCGCAGGTGCGGCAGACGGTATACGACGTCACGTCCCGCTCGCAAAATCCGTGAGATAGGCAACCTGCGCTGGAGTCAGCGTGTCGATTTTCCTGCCCATGGTGGCGAGCTTCACGGTAGCGATTTCCTGGTCCTGTGCGCGGTCGATGGCGTAGACCTTTTTCTCCATCTTCTTGCCTTCACAGGCCAGGCGGACGAGGGACATGAACTGGTTGGCAAACGACATGTCCATGACCTCGGAGGGGTGACCCTCAGCGGCGGCGAGGTTGACGAGCCTCCCCTTTGCAAGCAGATAGATCCTGCGCCCGTCCTGCATCGTGTATTCCTCATTATTCGGGCGGATCTCCCGCACCGACTTGGCGAGGGACGCAAGGTCGGGGATGTTGATTTCACAATCATAGTGACCAGTGTTGCACACCACCGCGCCGTCCTTGAGGAGCTTGAAATGGCGCTTGATGATGATGTCCTTGACGCCGGTGGCGGTGATGAATACGTCTCCGATCCGCGCAGCCTCGTCCATGGGCATCACGTCGAATCCTTCCATCATGGCACGAAGTGAGCAGATCGGGTCCACTTCCGTGACAACGACGCGACAGCCCATGCCCCTGGCGCGCGAGGCAACACCACGGCCGCAATGCCCGTAGCCGGCCACGACGAACGTCTTGCCTGCAAGCAGAAGGGAGGTGGCCCGAAGGATCCCGTCGATTGAGGACTGTCCGGTGCCGTAGACGTTGTCAAAATCCCATTTCGTCTCTGCGTCGTTGACCGCGATGACCGGGTAGAGGAGCTTCCCCGCCTCTCCCATTGCGCGCAGCCGATGCACGCCGGTTGTCGTCTCTTCAGTCCCGCCAAGAATGCCGGGGGCCAGGTCCGTGCGGGCGCTGTGGACCCGGAAAATGAGGTCCGCGCCATCGTCCAGAGTCAGCGTGGGCTTGAACTCCAGTGTCTTGTCGATTGCCCAGTAGAAGTCCTCCCGCGACTGCCCGTGCCAGGCGTACACCGAGATGCCATCTGCGGCCAGGGCTGCTGCCACGTCGTCCTGGGTGGAAAGTGGATTGCATCCCGACCAGGACACTTCAGCCCCGGCAACGACGAGCGTCTTCACCAGCACCGCGGTTTCCTTGGTGACATGAAGGCATCCCGCCACGCGCATTCCCTTCAGGCTTTGCGATTTTCCGTGCTTCTCTCGCAGGGCCATGAGGACTGGCATTCTGGATTCCGCCCACTCCACCCTCATCTTCCCTACTGCTGC
>CAYTGX010000111.1:3807-12535 GCA_964437385.1 uncultured Spirochaetaceae bacterium | reverse complement strand
ACTCAATGTTGCTTTGCCGAGCGCCTGGCGGCGCGATATTTCGCCCGGTGCGCATACAACCCTTCCGGATCGTATTGGGGACTGCTGTCCGAGGCGAATTGGTTGTTGGCAATGCGCTTGCCAAGCTCGTCTCCCAGCTGTTTCATGAATGCATACGTCGCGTCGTCTCCATACGCCTCCGCGGGAATGTCTTCTTTCAGCTCAAACTGGAAGCGACGAAAGTCGATGGCGCG
This sequence comes from uncultured Spirochaetaceae bacterium, assembly GCA_964437385.1. Lineage (GTDB taxonomy): Bacteria > Spirochaetota > Spirochaetia > SZUA-6 > Fen-1364 > Fen-1364. The sequence goes on along the minus strand of CAYTGX010000111.1, from coordinate 12,302 downwards.
TGTTCCCGGATCCTCGAGGATGTCTAGCGACTGCGAACGGATAGTATCAGCAGAGAACAGATTCGGTGCATTGGCGGCCCAGTCCAGACCGTGCCAGCTGGTCGGCGCACGGTACTCGTGTTCAAAGTTGTCAGCATTCAGCCATCCCGTGCCAAAACTCAGAACGCTGACCTCCGATGACTGATAGCCGCGAAACGTGGTCGCTTCCTGGGCAACAATATACGCCGGGTTGCCGTAGCTGCCGACTCCGCCATCGGTGTAGTACGTCCGTCTTTTGGCTTCATCTCGCGACCAGACAGGAAGCGCAGGCGGCGCGGAGGAGGAAGCCAATATTGCCTCCCACAGTTTCCACTGCCCGTCAGCAGAACTGTAGGATTTGAGAAAGTGCGTGCGCCGTTCGGTGATGTCAACGACCGTCAGAATCAGTGCTTTGTCGCGGCCTATCCGCTTGTTCAAGTCCGCGAGGGTGAAATCAGGGTCGCCGGTCTGTTTGTTAATCGCTTCCTTAAGGACCCGAATCAGCTCCCTGTTGGAATACAAGGAATGCCGAATAATGGCAAGCAAGATCTCAGTAGCGCCTTTGAGGGCACGGGGAAACCAGGCGGGTGTCAAACGAGGGAACACCTGTTGGCCGACATCCTGGTAGAATTGCGCGATCGCGCCGGCATCCATGCCCATGGCAAGCGCCCCCGCAAGGATTGCTCCGGTTGAAGTGCCGGCCAGTATCCTGATCTGCGGGTGGTTAATCAGCGGCTTGCTGCCGAGCTCAGCTTCAAGAGTCATCAGTGCCCTCGCGATGATCAGCCCTTTGATGCCGCCGCCGTCGATAGCGATTCCTGCATTTGTCCGGAGAGGGTTCATGCCCATGGTTTCTACCTCTTGCTGAGACACGCGTCGCATCACGACGCTATTATGGGGTGCGGCCGCTCACTGGCCTGCAACGCAAACTGTATGGCGTCCCCTTGAAAGGCACAACACCCTCACAGCCTATGTTCGACTTTCGCTATGCAACTCCGCTGAACGTCGAGTGAGTATATTGCAAAAGAGGTTTCCGCAACATGGATTTCAGCTCTTTCGCAAGTATCAGGCCCATGAGTCAGCATGAGCAGATCGGCCCGGACCTCGGCCCAGCAATTCTCTGCGCAGCGGGCGCAATCAGGACTAGACGATTGAACGCTCGCGCGAACGCGGGGGGGAGCCCTCAGATCGTTTTCACAATCAAGGGAGAAATCCTGCCGAGGAGATCGTAGTCTCGATCCTTGTGGAGCACCGGCATGTCGTGGCGCAAGGCGCAGGCTGCGATGAGGCAGTCCACGGAGGACCTTACAGTCAGGCCCTGTCGGCGGGCCGCGCGGTAGAGACCGGCAGCCTCGATGAAGAGCGATTCCTCCATAGGAGACTCGACGATCGGCAGTGCGGTCATGGCATCCCGTGCGGTACGATACGCCCGCTCTTCCCTGAATCCCCGGAGCACTTCCTGGATCACGGGCAGGCAGGTGACTATTTCTTCAAACTCCAGGACGCCTTCGATCCGCAGCGAGCCTTTGGTCCGGAAGATCTCGATCCAGATCGATGTATCGACGAGGATCATCTCTTCCTTGCGTGTGCACGGGGCGGATCCGCGCGCATCTCCGCGAGGTCGCCATTCCAGAGTCCTGATCCCGCGAGGTCCAGAATTCGTCTGGCGCGTGCCCTGCGCACGAAATCATGCAGTGCCAGGTTCACGGTTCCTGAATATGTCTTTCCCCCGGCAAGACGGGTCGCTTCTTTCAGCAAAGCTTCGTCAAGCACAAGATTTGTACGTTTCATGTGTATAACATGTTATCGATAGCCCGTTCTTGTCAAGACGGTGAACTCCCGCAGCGGGCGTCCTGCGTGCATGTGCGCCGCCAATCTCGTCAGCTCAGGCCTGCAATAGCGGAAGAACTTTTGGTAGGCAGCGCAAAGCCTGTTCACGCCGCCGGCTTCACCGCAGACCGCGGGCGCACGATCCTTGGGGCATCCGCCGTTGCACCACGAGAGGACGTCACACCCATGGCAGACGCGCGGCAGCGTATCGCGTTTCGCATTGCCGAAGTCGATCATGCGCGGGTCGGCGGCCAGGTCCCCCAGGCTCCGCTCGTGCAGGCTCCCGATCAGGTGCCCCGCATCGACGAAATGGTCGCATGCATAGAAGGCACCGTCGCGCTCGAGCACCGCGACATCCCCGCAGGTTTCGCGATGGATGCAAAGGGCATGCGGAAGCCCATAGATCGGACGCAACGCCTCGTCGATGTTCTGGATTACAACCCGGCCTACGTCCTCGTGAATCCAGCGGTCGAATACCCGGCAAAGGAATTCCCCGATTGCGTCAGGCTCCGCCGCGGTGGTATCGGTGGGCGCGGTGGTATCGGCGCGCACAGCGGCGTCCGTGCGTCCCGCAACAAGCGGAAGAAATTGAAAGTGCGTTGCCCCAAGGCCTCGGAAATAGTCATAGACCACGTCCGGCTCGTTGGCGTTGCAGGCATGAAGCACGCACAGCAGGTTGACGAAAACGCCCCTTTCCTTGAGGAGCGCATAGGCCCGCGCCACCCGCGCCTGCGTGGGCCCACCGTCGACGCTTCTCCTGAACGCATCGTGCTGGTCCTCGGGCCCGTCAAGGCTCAGACCAACCGAAAATCCTTCTGCTGCCAGGAAATCGGCCCAGGCCCCGTTCAGAAGATATCCGTTCGTTTGCAGGCCGTTGGAGACCGTGCGCCCCGGCGGCAGATGCGCGCGCTGCATCCGGACTATCGAGCGGAAATAGTCCAGACCCAGGAGCGTCGATTCTCCCCCGTGCCATTCAAAGTGTACGACAGCCTCGCGGGAAGATTGGAGCCTCTGGTCGATGAAGCGTTCAAGCAAATCGGTGGGCAGGCGGCCCGGGCCGTTCGGCAGGACCGCCTCCTTGCCGATGTAGTAGCAATACGCGCAGCGCATGTTGCAGCGCGGTCCTGCGGGCTTGGCCATGACGAGGCATTCGCGGAACCGTTCCTGCTGTGGCTGCGGCGAATCCATGCTTCCCCCTCAGCCGGAGAGCATTCTCGAGAAGAAGGCAAGCAGCCGCGCATAGGCATCGCGGGCAGCCTTCACGTCGTACGAAGGCGCGTCGTCGTTGAAGAAAGCGTGGCCCGCCCCTTCGTAAATGTGGTGCTCGAAGGACTTGCCTGCCACGCGCATCGCTTCCTGGAAGCCGGGTATGCCCGCATTGACTCGCTGATCCCTGGCGCCGTAGAAGGCAAGGACGGGACAGGCGATAGCGGCAATTTTCTCCGCGGGCGGTGCCATGCCGTAGAACACTGCCGCACCGGAAAGCTCAGGCTCCTCACATGCCAGGAGGGCCGAAAGGCCGCCGCCCATGCAGAAGCCCACGCAGGCTATCTTCTGCCCCCGGGTCTCGACGCATTCCTCGCGGAGGTAGCGAAATGCACGCATGAGCGGGCCCATGAGAGGTCCCGTCTTTCCCGGCGCGGCGAATGAGTACATCTGGCCGAATGTCTCACCTATCCGTTTCCTCTCGGCCTCACCGAGCTTGGCCAGCTCCACTTCCCTGGTGGCAGGATCGAACATGGTCCCGGGAGGAAGCCTGGCCGCGAAACCGAATGACTCAGCGATCCTCTCCTTTGTCAGCGCCCCCGGCCGCTTGCCCTCCACGGCATACAAGTCAGGCGCCAGTGCCGCATAGCCCGCCGCGGCGATGCGGCGCGTCACGTCCTCAATCTGCCCGTTGACGCCTCCGATTTCCTGGATGACCAGTACGCCGGGCAGGGGCGGCGTCGCCCTTTCGGGCTTCGCAAAGTAGCCCGATCCTTCCCCGTAGCTGATCCACTCACCTCTCATCCCCATCTTTGCCCCCTTTAGTATAGCTTCGTCTCTTTTTCAAAGCGCAATTGGGCCTTTCTTTCCATCCGGTCTCGAATTGCAAGCAGAATTCTCTTCGAGATGAAAGGCTTCACCATGAACGTTTCGCGGAGGTCTCTCCGATCCTGCCGGATATCATCTGTTATTTCCCGAAACCCCCTCCGGATTCGCATTCTCAGAAACGGTATGCCGCTGGCAAGGACAACAACAGGCCCGCACCCGATTGAAAGAGCGAACCTCCATTCAAGGCCCGCGTTTCTGCAGAAGTTCCTCATGACCCGGATCGCTTCAGCGTTTATTTCCGGCGCGGCAAAAGCGCAGTTCACGATCGCGTACACCCTGGTGGCCACGCCCCTGCTGCCGTTCTGTTTCGCGTACGCATTGTAATCTTCGAGCAGCCTCATCAGTGCCCCGGGAAGACTGTAGCTGAAAAGAGGAAATGCGATTACCAGGGCATGCGCGCTTCCGATGATCTTCAGTATCTCTTCGGGATAACCGCCGGGCATCAGCGCCCGGACCGTTATGATCGGCTTTTCGAACTCCTTGTCGCCCAGGAGCTTGTCGACGCCGTGCAGGAACTTGAGGGACGAGGCGGCTTTTCCTCTCAAGCTTCCATTTATGAAGCATATTCTTTTCACAAGGCCCTCCGGATCTCGCGGCAGGCGGCGCGGGTATCCCCCGCGGACCTGGTCACAAAGACCTTGATGTCTTCTTTGCTGTGAGGATGCACGATGTCAGCGGCGCCGCGGTGCCGGACGATGGTATCCAGAAAGGTGCTCTTTTCTTCATCGCCCACCTCCTCCCCGTACCCGATGACGAGCTTCATGCGATTCCTGTTCGCGAAAAGGTGATCGTCCTTGTCCCACGCAGTCTTCACCGTTGAGATCATGCCTCCGAATGTGACCGGGGTCACGTACATCACCGCGCCGCAGTTTTTCTTGTGCCTGGTCAAATCTCCCAGCAGATCCCGGCTGACGCATTCCCTCGTCTGCTCGGTCCAGCATCGCAGGCATCCCGTGCAGGCATATACCTCGTTCCGGTCCAGCGCAATCGACTCCAGGGCGTATCCCTTTTCCGCAGCCAGTGCGCCCACCTCGCTCATCACGTCATCAAAGAGCGGGGTGCGCGAGCCCTGGTCAAAAAAGCAGCAGACGGTCATGACATCCACCTCGTTCAATCGGCAATCAGGTATTCGGAGATCATGTCGATCCACAGCTCCTTTGCCGCGTTGAAGCCCGGCACATCGAAGTCTTCGCGGTGGATGACCAGGTAGAACAGCGAGAGAAAGAGGCCTTTCAAGCCCAGCGGGTCGACCTTGCGCATCCAGCCTTCTTCGATCCACGTGTTGAAATTGCCGACGAACTCATCGATGTAGCTCATCATGCTCTCGCTCTTCATTTCCTCCGGGAGCTTCCTCATCAGGTATTCATATTCCGCGGTGCTCAATTGCCGGTACAGGGGAGTGGAGGTCAAAAGATCCAGCGCGAGTCTCAAGGCCGCCTTGAATCCATCTTTCCGGCTGGCCGCCGGCTCGAAGACCTTGTCATAGATCTTCCTGCGGTTTTCTGCCTGGATTGCCTCTGATATCTCCTGGTAGAGCATCTCTTTGGATGCGTAGAAGAGATAGAAGGCTCCCTTTGAAATGCGGGCAGCCCTGATGATGTCGTCGATGGTTGTTTTTTGAAGGCCGAACTTTTCGAAAAGCCTCTTTCCTTCAGTTTGCAAAGTCTTCCTTACAATATCCTTTTCCCGCTCGCTCCAGGCTTTTGGCATTGTCCTTCCTCTTGACTTATGTGACTATATTAGTATTAATAGTCACATAGTTCTGTCAAGAGGTCGAAACTGCGTCTGCATCATCTGTTCAACTGCCCGAAGCCGGCATTGATAATTGAATCCGAACGGCTATAGTTGAAGGAAATACGGCAGACAAAAGGCGGGAAAAATGCGGGCAGGAATCAATGCGCGTATAATGAAGCGCTACGAGACCGCGGGCATTGGCGTCCGCGCGCGGGTAATGCTCCTCTTCTATTTTCTTCTCATTGCCGTTGTCCTTCTCGGCGGGCTCATCATCATGAACATTGTCCTTGCAGACAGTCGGAGGCAGCGTCGGCACAGCAGGTCGCCCACACGGTCGAAGAGATATCCGGCGGCATGGAGAGCATCGCCGCCAGCTCGGCTGATCAAAATAAGAGGATGGGCGAGCTGGTGAAGCGCATCGCGCTGCTCTCCTCCGGCATCACCGCCATGAGCAGGGAAACGGCGGGTGCGGCAGACATGGCAGAGGGGATCCTTGGCCGGGCACGGCAGGGAGAAGAGTCCCTGAGCGCTATCAGCGGCCGAATGTCCCAGATTGTCTCCCGTTCAGAGGACATGTACGCAATCATCGATATGATCAGGGGTGTCTCCGACCAGACGAACCTGCTCGCCCTCAACGCCTCAATCGAGGCGGCCCGGGCAGGGGAAGCCGGTCGGGGGTTCGCCGTTGTGGCATCCGAGGTCTCCAAACTGGCGGAGCAGACAGCCGAAAGCGTGAAACGGATCGATGTGATCATCAAGGGAAACGAAAAAGAGATTCAGGGAGGCCGGGAGCAGATCGACGGAGTGGTGTCGGTGATGCAGGAAGTCGTGGCCGGAGTTTCACGGATCGGCAGCTTCATCGTGGAGTTCAAGGACCTGATGTCCCGTCAGATGGAGACCAATTCGCTGGTGGACCGCGAATCCAAGGGCGTCATGGAAACCGCCTGCACGATTGATCGCGCTCTGGAGGAACAGCAGGCTGCCGCGGAAGAGATTGCCAGGTCCGTGACGCTTATCAACACGCACATCCAGTCAAGCACGGAGGCCGCCGCCGACATTGCACGCAAGTCAGAAGGCATCGTGCGCATGACGGCGAAGCTGCAGTGCAAAGTGGAAGAGGGGCGGTCAGGCGGCACGCGCAAGGTCTGAAGGTACGCCGTCAGAATCGCGCGTTGTTCAGGTCCCAGTATTGCGCGGTGCCCTTGAGCTTTTCATTCTCGTCGGCGTAGGCGCCGGCGGTCCTGCCTTCCTTGCTCGTCAGCTTTCCGTTCGCGCCGGCTCTCAGGAGCGTGGCGATCACATCCGGGTTCGTGTTGTGTTTTGCCGCCCACATCAGGGGGGTCATCCCGTCATTGTCCTGCGTGTTGATCTGCGCCCCCGCTTCCAGCAGCAGTGACAGCACCTCCGGGTTCAGGTTGTTGTACGCGGCGGACATGAGGGCCGTTCCGCCATTGGAATCCCGTGCGTCGATGCTTTCCCCCGCGCTCAACAGCGCCCGTATCACCTTGGGATTGGAGTTGTCATAGGCAGCGGACATCAGCGCGGTTCCGCCGTTCGCGTCCCGGTCCTCCCGGCTCGCTCCGGATGCGAGGACCAGCTTCAGCACTTCGGGGTTCGCGTTTTTTGCGGCGAACATCAACGGCGTGAAGCCATTCAGCGCCCTGTCTTCAATGTTTGCCCCCGCCTTCAGCAGGAACTTCACTATATCGGGGCTCGGATTGTTCAGACAGGCCCACATCAGGGAGGTTTGACCTTTCGCGTCCTTATCCTCCACCGCTGCTCCCTCCCGTATCAGCGCCGCAAGCACCTCGGGGTTCGGGTTGTTGTATGCGGCCCACATCAATGCGGTGTGACTGTCCAGGTCCTTGTCGTTGACGTCAGCACCCGCTTCCAGCAGGGCATTCAGCATGCCGAGGCTCCCGTTGAAGCCCGCGGCAAACATGAGCGGGGTCATGTTGTACCGGTCACGATCGTCGATCTTCGCCCCTGATTTCAGGAACGCCGCGATCACGTCCAGACTCTGGGTGTGATAGGCGGCATCCATGAGGGGCGTTCTTCCGCTTGCGTCCTTGACGTCCGTCCGTGCGCCGGCATTCAGCAGGAACAGAACCACATCGGGATTGCTGTTGTGGACCGCGGCGAACATGAGCGGGGTCACGCCGTCCCTGTCACGCTCACCGGTCCGGGCCCCTGACTTCAAAAGGATCTCCACGATCTGCGGCTTCACATTGTCCCTGGCAGCGAGCATGAGGGAAGTTCTGCCGTTCTTGTCCCTGTCATCGATCCGAGCTCCGGCTTTCAACAACTCGCTGATGACGTCCGGATTCCCATTGGAGGAGGCGGCGTTCATGAGAGGCGTCATTCCGTCCTCATCCTTGGCGTCGACCCTGGCTCCGGATTTCAGCAGCTCATCGATCACGTCGGGGTTTTCATTGCCGGCGGCCGCGAACATGAGCGGGGTCCGATCCCCTTTGTCCTTTTCATCGATTTTCGCTCCGGCTTTCAACAGCGCGCTGATCACCTCGGCATTCGGGTTGAACCGGGCAGCGAACATCAGCGGGGTCCTGCCGTATTTATCCTGGTCGTTGAGCTTCGCGCCGGTGCGGAGAGCCTCCAGGATGAGGTCCGGCGTGCTCTGCGACACCAGGTCGAAGAAATCTTCCGCAAATGCGAATGCCGCCAGGAGCATCAGGGCGATGACGCACACGAGTCTTTTCATGTACATTCCCTAGACCAGTATAATATTCGTCTCTGCTTTGCTCGTCCACCGCATTGCGGTACCCCGCAGATTCCGCATTGCGGTACCCCGCAGATTCCGC
>CAYTGX010000111.1:0-3707 GCA_964437385.1 uncultured Spirochaetaceae bacterium | reverse complement strand
CCGCATTGCGGTACCCCGCAGATTCCGCATTGCGGTACCCCGCAGATTCCGCGGCTCTGCCCGGTGTCCTACAAAAGCGGGGCGGGCAGCGTCACCCGGGCCGCGGCCCACGACAGTCCGACACCGAACCCGACGAGAAAGAGCGTGCGCGCGGGCCTCGCCAGACCCTGCGCGTGCGCATCACAGAGCGCGATGGGAATCGTGCTGGAAACCGTGTTGCCATGGAGGGCGATATTGACGAAGAAGCGCTCGGGGGCGATCTGCAGCCGTTCGCGCAGGGTCTCCAGCATGAACATGCTCGCCTGGTGGAAAATGAACAGGTCCACGCAGGAAAGGCTGAGCTCGCATTTCTGGAGCAGGTCCATGATCGCCTCAGGCACCCGTCTCAACCCGAATGCAAAAACTCCCGGCCCGTCCATTTCCAGAAAAGGCCTCTCCTGGCCGGAGGGGGGATTGCGAAATCCCCCTGTACGCGCGATGAGGCTTTCCGCGCCCGAGCCGTCGGTGCCGAAGCTGAACGGGCCGATGGATTGATTCCCCTCCCCTGCCTCCGGCTCGGCGCTGATGAGAGTTGCCGCCGCTGCGTCGCTGAATATGCTCCGTACGCTCCTGTCCTCGGGGCGCAGGAGCTTGCTGTATGTATCCGCGGTGATGAGAAGGATCTCCCTGGCGCTTCCGGATTCGATGAGCCCCTTTGCCAGAGCCAGGCCATAGATGAATCCCGAGCATCCGAGATTCATGTCGAAGCTGCCTGCCCGCGTCGGGATTCCCAGGCGGTCCTGCAGGATGCAGGCGGAGGTGGGCAGGTAATAGTCGGCGCTCTGTGTGCAGAGGATCACGAAGTCCACCTGCTCGCGCTTCACTTTCCCCCTGGCGAACATCTTCTCCGCCGCTTTGACGGCCATGTCAACGGAGGTCTCCTCCGGGGCCGCAATGTGACGGCGGGCAATCCCCGTCTTCGAGAGTATCTTGTCAGGGCTCCACTCGGGAAAATCCCTCGAAAGATCTTCGTTCGTGAGCACCTTTTCCGGCAGGTAATATTCGATGGCGGAGATGAATGCGCGGTTCATTCGACTGCCGCCGCTGCCGGGGCCTCACTCGCGGGCGGCCGGGTCCGGAACAACAAGAAGGACAAGATCATTGACGGTCCGTGCCCGCGCCAGGAGCAGGCTGTCCAGGACGACACTCGTTTTTTTCTCAACCAAAGCAATATACGCAAGAATGGCCAGTGAGTCCCACTCCGGCAGATCGTCCAGACGCTCGCTGCCCGTGAGAGTCCCTTCCGGTTTCTCGAGGACTTTGTCCAGCTCGTACAAAACTTCCTGCCGAGTTATCATTGTTTCCCCCACCAAGTGTCAATGCAAATATGATGCCATTACGCGCACCCGCCTGCCACGGTTAATTGTCTGAATTGAAAGCAATTACAGAACCTCCTGCGCAGGGAGAATTCATTCTGCTCTTTTGTCTGAATTCGTGCACGGAATACTATCAAATTCATTCGACATCAGGAAGGTGTCTTCGAGAAAGGGTGAGCCGCCATGGATGACGGCTCACTCCTTGCCCTAGGTCAGAGCCGCGCGTCTTCCAGGAGCTTTTCGATGCGGTTGAACACCGTATGATCCAGGTCGTCCTGGACCATCACTGACTTCACGTCGTAGAGCTTGCGAAGCTGTTTCACGATCTGCTCCAGCCTCTCGTCGTTGCGCACGAGCAGGTACATTGCGCTGTCTTCCCCGCCGCCCACCGGGGCGCAGAGTATCCCCTCCAGGTTGAAGCCGCGGCGGGAAAACAGGCCGGTGATATGGGACATCGCTCCCGGGTGATTGCGCACCGAAAGCTTCACGATCGTATTCGGCAGGGCGTTCATGCGTTCTTCTCCTGGGCCCAGATGGCCTCGACGTTGCTCTTGCCGGGAGGAACCATGGGATAGACATTCTCCGTTTCCGGAAGGGCAATATCCAGGAGCACGGGTCCCTTTGCGGCGAGAGCGCGCGCAAGGGTGCCCTCGCCGCGGTCCAGCCCGATCGTGCACGCGCGGATGCCGAAGCCGCGGGCAATCGCCGCGAAGTCCGGCCGCGCCTCGAATCGCGAGGCCACATAGCGCTTGCCGTAGAACAGCTCCTGCTGCTGGCGGACAAGGCCGAGATGGCCGTTGTTCAAAACGCAGATACGGACGTCGAATCCGTTCTCCGCGATGGTCGCCAGCTCCTGGATGTTCATGAGCATCGAGCCGTCCCCGGTGAGGACCACGACCGTTTTCCCCGGATTGGCGATGGCCGCCCCCATGGCGGCAGGGACCGAGAATCCCATGGTGCCCAGGCCGCCGGACGTGAGAAAGCTCCTGGACCTCCGCACCGGCCACCACTGGGCCGCCCACATCTGGTGCTGGCCGACATCTACGGTGACGATGCAGTCACGGGGGGCCGCGTCGGCGATTTCGGTGATCAGCCGGGCTGGATGCGCGGGATCCTTCTCGATCGGAAGGGAATGCGCCTCGCGCAGCCCCTGGATCTCCGCATTCCACTCCCGGCGCTCGGCCGGCGCCACCAGCCTGTTCAGACGCTTGAGACCCTGGCCCAGATCGCACGCTGAGGAGATGTCCGGGCTGCGGATCTTCCCGAACTCCGCCTCGTCGATGTCCATGTGAATCACCCGCGCATGAGGGGCAAATGAAGCCACGGATCCGGTTGCCCGGTCATCGAAGCGCACCCCGAGGGCGATGAGGAGATCGGTGCGGTCCACGGCAAAGTTCGTGGCCCTGCTTCCGTGCATACCCAGCATGCCGAGACCGAGCGGATTCTCCGGCTCCATGACGCCGAGACCCATCAGGGTAGTGACCACGGGAATGCCGCACCGGGCCGAAAGGGCGCGCACCCCCTCTTCTGCCCCGGATGCCACAACGCCGCCGCCGACATACAGGAGCGGCCGCTCCGCCGCGGCGATCATGCGCGCCATGTGCGCGAGGGCCGCGCCATCCGGCTCCGGCGCGGGATCAGCCGCTCCAGGCGCCGGCAGGCCGTCCAGCTCGATGGCTGCCTGTTGAACGTCCTTTGGCAGGTCGATCAGGACCGGGCCCTGTCGGCCGGACAGCGCGAGCCGGAAGGCTTCAGGGACCACTTCGAGGAGCTCCGCGACGGTCCGGACAAGGAAGTTGTGCTTGGTGACCGGTATGCTCATTCCATAGGTGTCCACTTCCTGAAATGCATCCGTGCCGATCAGGGCCGTGGCAACCTGTCCGGTGACCGCCACGACAGGTATGGAATCGAGCTTGGCGTCCGCGATTGCGGTGAGCAGGTTGACCGCGCCCGGTCCGGACGTGGCAAAACACACGGCGGCCTTGCCCGTGGACCGCGCAATTCCCTGCGCCATGAAGCCGCCTGCCTGCTCATGCCGTACCAGGACGTGGCGGAGACCGCTCCGCCCGAGCGCGTCGTAGAGCGGAAGGTTTGCGCCGCCTGGGATGCCGGCAACGGATTCGATGCCCTGTCTCTTCAGGAGCTCGATCAGGAGAGATGCACCGTTGAACTTCATGGGGCCTCCTTTGCCCGAAAAAAAAGCCCCCCTCGGTGGTGTTCACCGAGAGGGGCCTATCTGATTCGATTGATAAGCCTACGGTGCACACGCGGACGTGCTCCCGAGCAGTACGAGCACTACTACGAGGACGAGCGCGACCTGTGTGTTCCGAAGGCTGATCTGCTTCATAATCT
>CAYTGX010000110.1:0-12626 GCA_964437385.1 uncultured Spirochaetaceae bacterium | reverse complement strand
GGTTTGAGATTCATGAGTTTCGCAAGGATCCCCTTGAGCGGGCTCACCCTCCCTCCCTTCACCATGAAATCAAGCGTCCTCACGCTTACTAGAATCTTTGCCTTGGGAATTGAGGCCTCGATCAGATGGACCAGGGCAGCGTGGTCAGCCCCCGAAGCGAGCGCCTCGGCTGCTCGCAGAACCAGGAGACCAAGCGATCCGGAAAGATGGCGAGAGTCTATCACGGTGATCCGTTTTCCCGGGATCTTTTCCGCCTCACGTCTGCTTGCCTCGTATGTCCCGCTCATTTTTCCCGACAGGTGAATCGCAACTACCGACTCATAGTGGCGGGAAAGCCACGCATAGGCGTTGTGAAGATCGGCCGCGGGCGGTTGCGACGTTGACGGGTAGGGCCGGACGGTTCTCTGCATGCGAGCCAATTGGGCCGACGTGATCGTCACCCGGTCGATGTACTCGGTGCCGCCTGCAAGGATGCGCAGCGGCACAACGTGAATCTGGTGTTCATCAAGGACCTCCTGCGGCAGGTCGCACGCCGAGTCGGTGAGGATGGCGACGGTGTGTTTCCGTCGATGCACGGTCTGTAACTGCTCGCGCATGTCGTCGGCTTTCTGCTGGAGAATGCCCCCGCGTGTACGGAGCAGAGCGACGAGGTCGGCGGGCCTGTCGGTATGGATATGGACGCGCACTTTGTTCCCGGCGTTGACCACGATAAGGCTGTCGCCCAGGGGCTCCGCTTCCGTCTTCACCTGCGCGGGGCTTCCCCGGTCAAGCCTCAACATGACCTCCATGCAGTAGCGGTGGCTGATGCTTTCCTCTGAAGCCGGTGCGTTGTGAGCAGAGTCGAAACTGACAATCCCCTGAGCCTCGATCCGCGGCTTCTTCCCCGTCAGCAGGAAATCGCGGGCGCCGCGCACGAAATGGTAGAACCCCTGCGCTCCTGCATCAACGACACCTGATCTCTTCAGGACAGGCAGCTGCTCGGGAGTCCGACGCAACGATTGCTCCACCGCAGGCAGCGTCCTGTCGAAGAGCTCCAGGAAGGTGCGCGAGCCCCGGGCGTTCTCAATGAGGGAGCGCGACCACTCGCTGATCACGGAGAGAATTGTCCCCTCCTGGGGGTTGCTGATCGCAGCGTAGGCACGGTTCCTGGCGTTCATAACGGCCTGCGCGAAGCTTTCCATCGAAATCTTCGCCGCGGAATTGACGCTCTCACTCAGTCCGCTGAGAAATTGAGCAAAAATGGCCCCGGAGTTCCCGCGTGCGCCGACGATTGCTGCGTCGGACATCGAACCGACGGTCTCACCCGCGGAATCCGAGACGAGCGTGCTGCCCATGATATGAGAAAGCGTGGCAGCCAGGTTCGTGCCCGTGTCTCCATCGGGCACCGGGAATACGTTGATACGGTTCAGGTCCTCCTGGTTGTCTATGACGTGTTGGGCACCGGAAGAAAAGGTATCGAAAATGCTTTTCCCGTCAAGCAGGTGCACATTGCCCCCCTGGCTCCCCACGCCGTTCCTTCTTCACTACAACAAAAAACAGGAGCCGCAAGGATAATAGAATCTAATGCCTTCCTGGCGGGCAATCATTGTGAACCGGTTTCGGGGCTCTGGCGTACAGGAGGGATGCCCGGTTTTGAATGGGCCACATTTTGTGCGTCCACCTTCATTTCGACCAAGAGGGGCGCCTGGTAGCGGCGCCCCCGAAAGTCCGTAGGCAGTCTACTTTGGGAGAATGACGCTGTCAATCACGTGAACGATGCCGTTGTCCGCTTTGATCAGCCATGAGAATCCTCCTTGCGCTATGTGGTAATATCGCCTATTGCGATCTAATAGTCATGGTGAATAGAAGGGTTGTGAGATGAGAGCAGTAGAATTAGTAGATGTCAGGAAGTTCTACATGCTGGGTGACACCAGGGTGGATGCCCTTCGAGGCGTTTCCCTTGCAATCGAAAAGGGAGAGTTCGTGGCGATTGCCGGGCCTTCGGGTTCCGGCAAGAGCACGATTCTCAACATGATGGGCTGCATAGACAACCCCTCGGACGGGAAAGTGCTGATCGACGGAACGGAGGTGGAGCACCTCAATGACACGGAGCTCACGCGTTACCGCAGGGTGAAGATCGGTTTCATTTTCCAGTCCTTCAACCTTATCCCCGTGCTGAACGTGTTTGAGAATATCGAGTTCCCCCTCCTGCTCAGGCGAAACCTCTCACGGAGGGAGAGGGAAAAGACTGTCATGCGGTTCGTGGAGGAGGTCCAGCTATCCGACCGGCTGAAGAACAAGCCCAACGAGCTTTCCGGCGGCCAGCGGCAGCGCGTGGCCATCGCCCGGGCGCTGGTAACCAACCCGCTCATCATCCTCGCCGACGAGCCGACGGCTAACCTGGACAGCGCCACAGGACATAAAATAATCGAGCTGATGAAGTCGATCAACGAAGTGGAAAAGACTACGCTGATCTTCTCAACTCATGACGCTCACATCATGGAGCACGCGCGGCGCGTGGTGAATCTGCACGACGGGCTCGTCGCCGGCGTCGAGTCCCGGGAGTAGTCGATGATTACAGTGAAGATCGCGCTTCGGTCACTGGCCCGGCGGAAAAGCCGCATGATCCTCATTGCTCTTCTGGTGGCCTTCGGAACCCTCCTGCTTGTGTTCGGTACAACTCTCACCCGGTCTGCCGGAATCGCGTCGCGGAGCTCGATCATCCACAACTTCACCGGGGACTTCATCGTGTACGCCGCGAAGTCCCGCGAGATCCCCTCGCCGTTCGCATTCAACACACCGTTGCCGGTCGTTCCGAACCTGGACAGGCTGAAGGCCTTCCTCTTGGCGCAGCCCGAAGTAGACACGATCGTTCCTTACGCCCAGAACTACTCCCTGCTCTCCCTGGACCTCAAGGGATCGAAGGTGGACGTGCCGTTCATTTTCTACGCCGTTCCCCCGGCTGAGTACGCGAAGACCTTTGCCAACGTGAAGATGGTGGAAGGCGATTTCCTCTCCAGCGGCCCCGGCATCCTCATCAGCCAGTACCAGAACGACCACTACGAGAAGCGCTACGGCGTACGTCTGAAAGTCGGGCAGGACGTCACTGTCCTGGCGCTGAGCTCCGGCGGGGGGGTGAACGCGTACCCCACCACGCTCCGGGGGATCTTCAAGCCACTCTACTACGAGAACGTCTTCAACTACATCAATTTCATGGACATGGCCTCCTACTCCCAGGTGTACAACTTCACCGGCGTGGCCGCGGGCTCCCTTCCCGCGGCGCTGGAGAAGGGCCTGGCTGCTGCGCAGCAGAGCGAGGACAGCATCTTCGCGCTGGCAGGCCCGGCGGGCGCGCCGATCGACACATCAAAACTGACGTCGGAATCCATATCGGGCTACACCATGGTCGCCGTAGTGCTGAAAGACCACCGCACCTCGGATGTTGTGCGCGCGCGGCTGGCCGCCCAGGGCCTGGAGGTCAAGACGTCACCCTGGGACGAGGCCTCGGGGTTTTTCGCGCGTGTCGCATCCGCCCTGGAGGCCTTCATCTGGTTTGCCACGGGCCTGATCTTCCTGGTGGTGGCCTTCATCCTGATGAACACCCTCATCATCAGCATCATCGAGCGCACGGCGGAGATCGGCACCATGCGGGCCCTTGGCAGCGAAAAAAGCTTCATCCGCCGAATCTTCCTCGCGGAGACCCTGATCCTGAATCTCTCCGCCTGCCTTGTCGGCATGGCCGTCGGGCTGATGCTCGTACTAGGGACCCGCGGTTCGGGACTGCCGCTACCGGACACAATCTCGCAGTACCTCGTCGGCGGGGGCCCGCTTCCCATGGTGCTGAGCCCTTGGCCGTTCGTGACGGCGCTCGTGGTAGTGGCGGCGGTGTCATTCACCGCCACGATCCTCCCCATACGCCTGGCCACGCGCATCACGCCGCTTGCGGCGATGAACGACAGATAGGAGCACGGCAATGTGGTTCTATTTCTCCATCGCCTTGAAAAATGTGTTCCGCCAGAAAAGAAGGTCCTTCACGCTCGGCATTAACTACGCGGTGGTCACCTTCATCCTGGTGCTGCTGTTTTCATTTTCCCAGGGTGCCATCAGGAACATCACAACCAACCTCGTACGATCCACGGCGGGCCACATAACGATCTCGGGCTCATACACGGCCGCCGGCCGCGTGTACCTCGGCGTCCGCCGCTACCCCGAGATCACCGCCGCGGTCCGCCAGGTGTTCGGGGGCACGGTGAAGACGATCCCCCGGTACGTGGTGCGCTCCGCGCTGTACTACAAGGGGATCTCCAAGCGCCTGGACTTCACGGGCGTGGACACCACGCTGGACGCCGGCCTCAAGGGGCAGCTGCAGTTCGTCAAGGGCGGCTGGGACGAATTCGCCTCCGCCTCCAACGGCGTGATCCTGCCGAAAGACGTCGCGGAGTACTTCAGCCTCAACCTGGACGATGAGATCGTCGTGGCCGCGCGCACCCGTTTCGGGGCGTTCAACACAGGCACGCTGAAAGTGAAGGCCATCTACGAATCGGTAAACTTCTTCGCGCAGGGCCTGGTCCTGTGCCAGTTCCCCTTCACCCAGAACCTCGACCTGGGGGAGAAGGACACCGCGTCCACGCTGTACCTGTACTTTCCCGACACCCGGGACATGAACCTGAAGCGCGGCCTGCTGTCGGCGGAGCTCGTGCGGCGCGGCTTCGAGGTGAACAAGCCCGCTGACGCCTCAGCGGCGATAGATGCCGTCAGCTCGGCCTCCCCGACCTACAAGGTGGACACCTCCGGGGCGGATTCCAACCGGCTCACTCTCTCCACGATCGACGAGGCAGTGGGCATCGTGAAGATCATCTCCTCCGCCGTGAACGCCGTCGGCGCGGTGGTCGCGCTCATCATGCTCTTCATCATCGCGGTGTCGATCTTCATCAACCTCCGGATGACCATCAACGAGCGCCTGCGGGAGATCGGCACGATGCGCACCATCGGCGTTGGCTCGGGCGGGATTACCGCGTTGTTCATGATCGAGAACGTCCTGCTCGCCCTGCTCTTCAGCCTCGTCGGTGTGGCGGCCGCGCTCGCCGTCGCCGTGATCCTTGTCACGCTGGTGCCGCTGCCGGCAACCGGGGCAATCGCGCTCTTCCTGGACAAGGGCCACGTTGTCCTCATCCCCCGGGTGCAGGACGTAGCCGGCGTCGTGCTTCTCATCGCCGCGTTCTCGGCGCTTTTCTCGTTCTTCCCCGCGCGCCACGGCGGGAAGATCAGGCCGGTGGACGCGCTCACGCGAGTGTTCTGAAGAAGGAGTCATAATGATGAAAGTCATTCGACAGACGATGGTCGTGCTTTTCCTGACGGCAGCCGCCGCGCTTTTGTTCTCCGCGGCCCCCCCGGCCGATCCCGCGGCCGAGCGGATCGCCCGGGGATGGGAGGCCCAGCTGAACACCGAGGGGCTGGACGTGACTTCCATGTTCACCATCGTGCAGAAGAAGCAGGGAGAGACCGACCGCGTGCTGCGGGTGCAGACCTTCCGAAGGGACAGCTCGGACATGTACACGATCGTCTTCCAGTACCCGGACAGCGAAAAGGGGAAAGGCTACTTGCGCAGGGGCGACGACTTGTACTTCTACCTGCCCTCCACTCGGGAGTTCGTCTACAAGAACCGAAAGGACAACATCGGGTCCACGGATGCCCGCACGGACCTGTTCGGCCGGCAAAAGGTCCTGGAGCAGTACACCGCTTCCTCTGCGGGCACGGCGCAGGTCTCCAAGTGGGAGTGCAGCGTGGTCCGGCTGGATGCGAAGGTGCCTGACGTCTCCTACCCCGTGCAGAAATGGTACGTGCGAAAGAGCGACGGCCTTCCCGTGAAAGTGGAGAACTTCTCGGTCTCCGAAACCCTGCTGGCGACCTACTACTTCATCGAGTACAAGAGCCTGGGAAACGGGAAGTCCCTTTTCACCAAGCTCCTCGCCGTGAACAACCTGGAAACCGGGCAGCAGACTTTCCTGACCAACGAAAACATCGCCACCTCCCAGATACCGGATTATACCTTCACGAAGGCGTACCTGGAGGAGAAGTCACGATGAATACACGAGCCGGCCTCCACAGGTTCAGATGTCTCGCGCTTCTGATGATGGGGTACGCCTCCACGGCCGCCTCCGCGCAGGATGTGTTCGACACCTCAACCTTTGATCAGACCGTGCAGCAGAGCACGCAGGCGGAGCAGAAGGCCAAGTTGGAAACCCAGTTCGGCGGAAACCTTCTCTATGACACCTCGGGAACGACGACAACGGATTTCTCGGGATATGGAGTGGACGGAAGCTTCTCGGGGAAGGCCTTCGTCAAGGTGAGCGTCCCCGACTACGGCGCGCTGTACATCGCGTACAACTTTTCCAAGAACCTCTACCAGGGGGCTGGCGGCACGATACCCGGAGAACCGGTTGGCCCCGCCGGTCCGGTGCTCTCCCAGTCCGCGGGCGACCTGTTCGGCGCCAGCTATGCTCTGGCTGAGTTTTACACCAGCTTTGACATCTCCCGGAAGGTCTTCTTCCGCATAGGAAATCAACTCCTGGCCTGGGGGCCCTCCGTCATCTGGACTCCCGTCGACTTCGTCAACCTTCAGAAGGTAAATCCCCTCTCCCCCCTTGATCTCCGCGTCGGAAAGCCGGGCATCCGGGTCACGATGCCTCTCGGCGTCAGCAATGTGTTCCTCTTTGCTGACATGTCGGGGACGGTGACGCCCACGGGAGCAGGTGGTGGGCTTGCAGTCAACGATCCGATCAAGACGACGAACCTCGCCGCGCGGTGGGACCTCACTGTCTCGGGTGTCGAGCTCGCGCTCACCGGGTACGCGGGCAACTCGATTCAGGACCGGGCGGGCTTTGATTTCTCAAGCCGGATCCTCGGGTTCGATGTCTACGGAGAGTTTGCCACGGGACTGCCGGGCGGAAGCTATTCGTTCACCTGGTCCTCATCTTTCGGGTTCCAGAAAACCCTTGGGGAGCTGAGCTACTGGAACATGGCCGGCGAGTTGTTCTACAACTCCGCAGGCACGTCGGACACTGCATCCTATTCCGTCCTTGCAGCGTCGGGCGAACTGCCGTTCTACGCGGGCAAATACTACGCCTACGGTTCGCTTACCCGTACTCACCTTTTCATAGACGGCCTCAGCGCGACATTGGCCGGGTTCATCGACATGTCCGATGCGTCCTTCTTATGCCGCCTATCCGCGACCGTCGACGTGCCAGGGGTCGCACCTTTCACATTCAACCTGAGCTGGTCCGGAGGAGGCGACGGGAAGGCCTTCACCTGGTTCACCGGGAACAACTCACTCACGGCGGAGATTCAAATCCGCGTGGAGTTCTGATGAAGGAGACGAGCATGAAACACGAAGCAGCCTTGATTGCATTCGCGCTCTCGGCATTCGGAGTGCAGGGGCAGACCGGGCCGGAAAGACGCTTCCCCGCGGTGACCAGCACCGACCTCAACGGCCGCGCCATCAGCCTGCCGGCAGATTTTGCGGGCCCGGCCAGCATCGTGTTCGTTCCCTTTGAGATGCACCAGCAGGACGATGTCGACAGTTGGCACCCCTTCGTGCAGAAGATGAGGGAGAGCGCCCCGTCTCTCGGGGTCTACGAGCTGCCGACCATTTCCCGCGGGTACCTGCTGATGCGGTTCATCATCGACAACGGGATGCGATCGGGGATCCATGATCCGTCCACGCGCGCCTCGACAATCACGCTCTACGTCGACGTGAAGGCGTTCATGCAGGATCTGGGCCTGGAAACGACAAAAAGTATCGCCGTCTTCGTGGTGAGACCCTCGGGAGAGATCCTCGCCCGGGCGAGTGGACGATACTCTGAGGAAGGAGCCGCAATGATCGGGGCCGCACTTGAAGCCCTGCGTTGAGGAGCTGACCCGCGGGCTAAAGTACACGGCAGATATTGAACTGAGGATTCACCATGGCTGATTTCGCGTCCCGGTTCCGTGAATTGAGGAAGAAGAGAGGACTGCGACAGCAGGACCTTGCAGACACCCTGGGGCTTGCCCAGACGACAATTGCCAATTACGCGCAGAAACTGCGCTTTCCCGACGAAAAGACCCTGGGAGAAATCGCCGACTACTTCGGCGCGTCACTGGATTTTCTCTTGGGCCGTGTGGACACGGAAGTCGAGGCCGGCGAGTTGGCTGCCTGGCCAGAGAGTACTTCGAGGTATTGAAAAGGGGAGAAAGGGATGCGGCCTTCCGCATCGTGAGCAATGCGCTGGAGAGCGAGTCGGACATCAGGAAGATCTATATGGACGTGTTCAGCGCGAGCCTGTACGAAATCGGGAGGCTGTGGGCGGCAGGCGGCATGAGTGTAGCTGAGGAGCACTATTTCACGGAGTCGACCCAGCTGCTGATATCCCGACTCCATGAACAGATCGTGTCCGCCGCTCGTCCGAAACGCGGACTGAGGTGCGCGATCTTCGCTGTGTACGGCGAGAATCATGTCATCGGCGCACGAATGATTTCCGATTTTTTCGATATGGACGGATGGGACGTCTACTATATGCGGGGGAATCTCTCCATCCGCCATGCGAAAAGCGCTCTCCTCGATCAGGCCGCGAATCTCTTAGTGCTTTCCGTTACACTTGTGGAGAACCTCGGCGCAGCGGAGGACCTGATACACGCAGTCCGCAGCGAAAGGTCCCTCCGCTCGATGAGAATTATGGTCGGCGGTCAAGCTCTAAAAAGCGTTCCCTTCCTCTGGAAGGAACTGGGAGCGGACGGGACGGCAACAGATGCCGTTGCCGCCGTGGCGGAGGCGGACCGGCTGTTGGATGTTCAGCACGTCGATACGGACCGGGCTCTAGGGCCCGTCAGTGGAAGCTCGTTGTAGTCCCAGAGGGCGATCCCGGAGAGCCGACGGTTCAAGAATTTATCGATGTTTTTCTCATGTTTTTCTTGTATGTGCGTAGCGGTCTCTTCAATACGGCTTGAAAAAAATAGCCTTCAGTTCACTGCGGCCGCATGCCAAGAACGCTGGACCAATGTGACTGGAATTGTCACTGGCGGCCTTGCCATGTCCCGCTTCTTCACGCCACAGAAAGAAACACGAAGCTACAGTGCACTTGTGCTAAGTCCATCTGCCATGTACAATAGCGAACATAGAGCTTTGGGCGGCTACAAACCGCCACGCGACGAACCGGCGCATAGCCCGGAGCAAGAGGAGTTGCGCCAGATCGCTACCAGAAAACTGGCGCGTTCTCAACTCACTGTGAGATGGATTGTAAGATAAATCCATCGGAAGGGAGTGGGATGCGCCCGGTTGCTTGCTTCACGGCAATGGCGGCGGCTGATGCGCTGGCCATGAGCTACTCTTTCGCGCACACCCCTCATCACCTTTCTTGAGCGCTTTGCGGATTTCCGAAAGCGCCTTGTCTTCCCCGACTGTATCAAAATCTTCTGTGGTTCTACAAGCATCGCCCTCTTCACGTTGATGCCTCCTATAATTCATCAGAAATGTCTATTGCCTTTTGCTGCCGGCTGGAGAGCAACAAGGCCGTTTGGAGAATGTGTGACATCTTCGTCTCTTCCGGACGGCCGCTCCTTGATAAGCTTCGTGAGCTGGGCGTAGACACTCTGGGGGCGGAACCCCATTCTGAACGGAATGTGCTCGATATGCAGAGGCAATGAAAGAAGGGGAGTAGCTATTCAGCTCAGCGGCTCTCGCGGGCTTGCGAGCGGACCCTTCGGTTCGCCACTCCCTGTTATGCAAGCGTCAAGAACATCCTGGTCAACAACCTCGATCGGCTGCCCACAGAGGCTGCGGTGGATGAGCGGGGGCAGAGGGTCTTCCGCTTCTCACGTCAGGGCACCGACTTTGATCCCCAGTTATTCGGGGATTCCACCAATTGAGGGAGGTACACAGATGGATGAACTGGCCGTGTTGAAACCCAAGCTGACTCGCCTGAAGCTTTACACGAAACAGTTGGTCGCGCGCTCGACGTCGGCTACTAGATTGCAGACAACAAGAGTCATTTTCTATAGCCCACAAGACGTCGCGAGCCTGACACCCGATGAATTCAAGCGCGCTGCGGCAAATTTGCTCTTTGCCCGTCCCTCTCGAGATGCCGATGATCATCCCCCGGGCGCCAGACGAAGAAGCGATCTCCGCGCTGGCATGCCTTTTGCCTTTCGTTTCAATATCGTACATTCCTGATCCTGATCTAGTTCGTTGCTACTCCGCCTCTACCCAATGCGGACCCACTTGGTTTATGAACCCTTGCGGGACCGTAGCACAGATTGGACGCCCTGCAAAACAGCAAGATCCAGCGCGCCAGATATCAGGGGCGGGCCAGTGATCAAGGCGGTGGAGTAGCAGCACTACACAAGGGCACTTCGAGAGCCTTCCTCGGAGTGACTACAAGCTGACCCAAGACAATTGGTGTTGTCTTGCGCCTTTAAGTGACCACCATGGGTGCCCGCTATTGCAATCGCACCTCGGAGCTGGCGCTGACCATGAAGGGATGCATCTTCTATGACCCCAGCTTCCTTTCTATTTTGGCAGACAGGAAGGTGAAAATGAACACGAACACGATGACGCAAACAAAAAGGCACACCATCATCGCGGACGCGTATTCGAACTTGAAGGCGAAGAACGCCTGCTTGTATGCGTAGACGGCCGTGATTTCCGTAGAAATACCGGGTCCTCCCCGGGTGAGCACATACAGGAGATCGAAAGCTTTAAAGCCTGCGATCATGTTGACAATGACGATCATAGTGACGGTTCTAATAATGCTAGGGATCAGGATGTATCTTAACTGATTTGCCCTGTTCGCGCCCTCGAGCATCGCCGCCTCTGTCATTTCTTTTGAGATTCCCTGAATGGCGGCCGAGAAGACCACCATCGAAAAGCCGGAGCTCTGCCACACGACCGGTATGTAGGTCATGTAGAGAGCCGTGCCTAGGTTGCCGAAGGCGATGAAATTTCCCCGCACGCCGACCGCGTGGAGCAGAGCGTTCAGGAGGCCGAAGTTGGTGTTATAGATCAGCGTCCACAGAAGCCCAACCGCTACCATTGACATCATCATAGGCATGAAAAGTATCGTGCGCCCGGCTCCCGCAAACCAGCGGGTCCCTCCGAAGAATTCCAGGAGGAAGGCCAAGATGAGCCCAACAAGCGTCGGCAGGGCCGCATTCATAAGGACCCACTTGAAGGTGAGAAAAATGGAGTTCCAGAAAACTGCGTCGATGAAGGCATCGTGGAAGTTCCGCAGGCCGATGAAACCGTACGGCGCGAAGTTCTTGAAGCTGAAGAACGAGTACTGGATGCTCTTCACGACGGGATAATAGAGAAACATGACCAGAATGACCGCGGCGGGCAGTATAAAGAGATACGCCTGCGCAAGGTGCGATGCTCGTCTGCCACTCATCATGACACCTCCCCTTGTATCTGTTCTTCTTTTTGCTGCCGGTGTCATATTTTTACGGCCCCCGCGGTCAGACCCTTGATAAAGGCCTTTTGCATGGCGATATAAATGGCGAGTATCGGCACAATAGAGATGGAAAGAGCCGCGAAGAGCAAGCCGTATTCCGTCGACCATCGCCCGAAAAAGGTCTGGAGCTGCAGCGGAATTGTCCTGATCGTCTGTTCTTTCAGAAATGTCAACGCGAAGAGGTACTCGTTCCACGACCAGAGAGCGACGAAAATAGCGACGGTTGACAATATCGGCTTGGACAAAGGGATGATGAAGCGGAAATAGAACGTCCATCGATTACAGCCATCGATCATCGTGGACTCTTCTATTTCGCGGGGAATCTCGCGGAAAAATCCGTAGAAGAGGTAGATGCAGATTGGGAGCGCCATGGCAGTATTCGCGAGAATCGTGGACAGAAGTGAGTTGTAGACGCCCAGCCCCTTCATCACGTAGAAGAGCGGGATCAAGATAAGCTGGCCGCTTATGATGATCGACACCATAAGGAATTTCACAATGAAACCGTTTCCGAAGAATCGCATCCGTGCTAGGGGATACGCCGCGAGGGATCCAGTCAGGAGCACCAGCCCTACAGCCGAGGCGGAGTTGACGACGCTGTTGAGAAACGCATGGTTGAAGTCAGTTCTGTGCCATGCCTCCACGAACACGCCGAAATCCAGCTTCAGGGGCAATCGCAAGGGATGCAGGATCATCTCGTCATTCGTGCGGAAGGAGTTTAGAATCGCCCAGAGAAACGGGTAGAGAGACGAGATCATAAATGCCACGAGAACCGCTACGCCCACGACATTAAAAGCCGTGTCGCTCCCGAGCTTACGCTCGTTAGTTATTCTCATCTGAACTGCCGCTCCTTTTGAGGCGTCGGATTCGCTCCGTCTTCGAGAATCAGAAGGGGCGTTTTCTCTCGATTTTGAAGACGCACGCGTGCGCGCACGGCTTCTCAATCGGTACAGCGATTCTGAGGTACTGGCCATTCATTGCCCAAGCGAGATCCCTGTCGACACCAAGCATTCTTATCGATTTGATCTCACCAGGATAGAGGTTCTTCCGTGCCGTTTCGATCAGGACCTCCGCCTCTGGCAATCCGAGGCAGATCGCGTATAGCGCGTCGTCCTTCACCGTGAACCTCACGTCCTTCGCAGTGTAAGACCGCTTTTCCGTCTCTGAGAA
>CAYTGX010000109.1:0-12495 GCA_964437385.1 uncultured Spirochaetaceae bacterium | reverse complement strand
CCGAAGGACAACTCGGCAAGTTCGCCGAAGGACAACTCGGCAAGTTCGCCGAAGGACAACTCGGCAAGTTCGCCGAAGGGAAAGGAAGCAAATTAGCGACACCAGTCTTCTCATGCTCAGCCAGCTGGTTCGCTCGAAAAAATCCACACAAGGAGGAAGATAAATGGCAGCAATGACGAAAGAGCAGATTCTCGATTCGATTTCCTCGATGACGGTCCTCGAAGTCTCCGAGCTCGTCAAGGCAATGGAGGAAAAGTTCGGCGTGACGGCGGCCGCACCCATGGCCATGGCAGCGGGACCCGCTGCTGCGGCAGCGCCCGCGGCAGAGGAGCAGACGGAGTTCACCGTCATCCTGAAGAGCTATGATGACACCAAGAAGATTCCTGTCATCAAGGAAGTGCGGGCAATTACCGGGCTGGGCCTGAAAGAGGCCAAGGACCTGGTGGAGGCGGGCGGCAAGACCCTCAAGGAGAACATCTCCAAGGAAGAGGCCGCGAAGATCAAGCAGCAGCTCGAAGCGGCTGGCGGGGTTGTTGAGATTCAATAACGCACGCGCACACAGCGGCGCAGCACGCGCCGGGAAGGCAGCGGGATTTGCCCGCGCACCATTGCGGCCCGAAAGCCCGCCTCACTGCACGGAGTACCGTGCAGGATACAGCGGCACGCGGCCGCGGAGTTGTCGACTCGTGACCGAACCACCGGGGAAATGCGTCCCCGGTGGTCGGTTTGTTTTGCGCGCGTGCGCGGGCATGCGGGTACGCGTTCGAGTACATGCACGTCGAATACGCTGCGTTTTAATGACGGGCGCTCGCTGCGCCTGCATGGGCAATAGTGCGCGAGTACGCGTTCTCGCACGCGTGTACGCGCTGGAGGGGGACTGAATGATTCTTGACAAAACCAAGAAGATCAAGCGGATACTTTTTGGAAGGGGATTCGACGATGTCATGGAGATCCCCAATCTCGTCGACATCCAGCTTTCCTCCTACGAGAGATTCCTTCAACGGAAGACCCTGCTGAAGGGCGAGCCGCCGCTGAAGCAGGGGTTGGAAGAGGTCTTCCAGTCCACATTCCCCATCGAGAGCCCCAACGGGGACATGCTGCTGGAATACTGCGGATTCACGCTGGACGAAGAGAACATCAAGTTCGGCGAGCAGGACTGCAAGCAGAAGGGGCTGACGTACGCCATACCGCTGAAGGCGAAGATCAATCTGATATTCCTCAACACCGGCGA
Organism: uncultured Spirochaetaceae bacterium; assembly: GCA_964437385.1. Classification (GTDB taxonomy): domain Bacteria; phylum Spirochaetota; class Spirochaetia; order SZUA-6; family Fen-1364; genus Fen-1364. Next base: position 11,264 of record CAYTGX010000109.1, on the reverse strand, counting down.
GATCCGTCAGAAGGAAATCTACATGGGGGACATCCCCATCATGACGGACAAGGGAACGTTCGTGGTAAACGGCGCCGAGCGCGTCGTGGTCAGCCAGATCCACCGGTCCCCCGGCGTCATTTTTTCCCATGAGAAGGGCGTGTACTCCTCCCGCATCATCCCCTACCGGGGTTCGTGGCTGGAGTTCGAGATCGACCAGAAGAAAGAGCTGATCTACGCAAAGATCGACCGGAAGAAGAGGATCCTGGCCACCATCTTCCTCCGCGCGCTCGGCTACGAAACGCGGGAGTCCATCATCGAGCTCTTCTATCACGTGGAGAAGGTGAAGGTCACCGACACGCGGGACGACAAGGAGAAGCTGGTCGGGCGGAACTTCGCGCGCGGCGTCGTGGTGAAGGAGGGCGCGCACGAGAAGAAGCTCTACCGCGCGGGAGACAAGGTGCACCCGCACGACGTGGAGGAGCTGGTTCACGCGGGGGTAAAGGAAATCCACCTCATCGACTTTGCGCACGAGAGCTCGCTGCACTCACCGATCATCCTCAACTGCTTCGAGCGGGAGGAGATGAAGTTCACGAAGGAAACAGCCGAGCAGGACGAGATCTCCAAGGACGACGCAATCCTGCGCGTGTATTCGATCATAAAGCCAGGAGAGCCCATCACCATTGAAAACGCGGAAAAGGACCTGCACTCGATGTTCTTTTCCAGCCGGCGCTACGACCTGGGCCGGGTGGGCCGCTACAAGCTGAACAAGAAGTTCGACTATAAAGAGCAGGTCAAGACGCACACGCTCATCAAAGAAGACATCATCAACACCATGACGTGGCTGATCCGCGTGTACATCGGCGAGATGAACGTGGACGACATAGATCACCTGGGCAACAGGCGCGTGCGGTCGGTCGGGGAACTCCTGACCAACCAGCTGAAGGTGGCTTTCACCCGCATGGAGCGCATTGCAAAGGAGCGCATGTCCCTCAAGGAAGCGGACACGATCAAGCCCCAGGACCTGATCTCCATCAAGCCCATCGTGGCCACGATCAAGGAGTTTTTCGGCTCCAGCCAGCTTTCGCAGTTCATGGACCAGGTCAACCCGCTGGCCGAGCTTACACACAAGCGGAGGCTCAACGCCCTCGGCCCCGGCGGTCTTTCACGCGACAGGGCTGGTTTCGAGGTGCGCGACGTCCATTACACGCACTACGGCCGGATGTGCCCGATCGAAACCCCTGAAGGTCCGAACATCGGCCTTATCGTCTCCCTGGCCAACTACACGCGGGTCAACGAATACGGCTTCCTGGAGACCCCCTATCGCAAGGTGAAGACCGGCAAGGTCACAAACGAAATCGAGTACCTCTCCGCCATGGACGAGGAACGTTATTACATCGCGCAGGCCAATGCGCCTCTTTCTCCCAAGGGCGAGTTCCAGGAGAAGCAGGTTTCGGTGCGCAAAGGCGGGGACTATATCACCCGTCCGCCGGAGGACATCCAGTACATGGACGTCTCCCCGAAGCAGATCATTTCGGTATCCGCCTCTCTCATCCCGTTCCTCGAGCACGACGACGCCAACCGCGCCCTCATGGGATCCAACATGCAGCGCCAGGCAGTACCGTTGATCTCCCCCGAGCCGCCGCGCGTGGGCACCGGCATGGAGGGAAGGACCGCGTACGATTCGGGCGTGGTGCTCATCAGCCGCCGGTCGGGTGTGGTGAGCTATGTCACTTCCCTGGAAATCAGGATCAAGCCGGATGAGGCCAAGAGGGAAGAGGACGTCTACGTCCTCCTGAAGTACCAGCGCACCAACCAGGACACCTGCTATACGCAGAAGCCCATTGTCCAGCTCGGCCAGCGCGTGGCGGCCGGTGACGTCATCGCGGACGGCCCTGCCACATTCCAGGGAGAGCTTGCGCTGGGACGCAATCTTCTGTGCGCCTTCATGCCCTGGAACGGCTACAACTACGAGGACGCGATCCTCGTGTCGGAGAAAGTGGTCCAGGACGATGCGTTCAGCTCGATCCACATCAAGGAGTTTTCCGTGGACGTGCGGGAGACCAAGCTCGGACCGGAGAAGATCACACGGGACATTCCCAACACGAACGAGCACGCGTTCGAGCAGCTGGACGAGGAGGGGATCATCCGGGTCGGCGCCAGCGTCAAGGCGGGCTCCATACTCGTGGGCAAGGTCACACCCAAGAGCGAAACAGATTCCACCCCCGAGTTCAAACTTCTGAACTCGATATTCGGTGAGAAGGCGAAAGAGGTGCGTGACACTTCACTGCGTGTGCCGCATGGTGTGGAGGGAACGGTCATCGACGTGCAGCGGCTGAAGCGTACCGACGGAGACGAGCTGGACCCCGGTGTCGAAGAGGTCGTCAAGGTCCTCATCGCGGCCAAGAGAAAGCTGCAGGAGGGGGACAAGATGGCCGGGCGCCACGGCAACAAGGGCGTCGTGGCCCGGGTGCTGCCGATGGAAGAGATGCCGTACATGGAAGACGGCACCCCGATCGAGATCGTGCTCAATCCGCTGGGCGTGCCATCCCGTATGAACCTCGGCCAGATCATGGAGACCGAGCTGGGCTGGGCGGCAACCGCGCTGGATGAGTGGTACTCAACGCCGGTGTTCCAGTCCGCATCAAACGAGATGATCGAGGCCAAGCTCAAGGAAGCCAATCTCCCCACCTCGTCGAAGGTCACACTCTGCGACGGGCATACCGGCGAGCCGTTCGAGAACCAGATCACCGTGGGAACGATCTACATCCTGAAGCTGCATCACCTCGTGGACGACAAGATGCACGCCCGTTCCACGGGACCCTACTCCCTGGTCACGCAGCAGCCCCTGGGCGGAAAAGCCCAGTTCGGCGGCCAGAGGCTCGGAGAGATGGAAGTCTGGGCGCTGGAGGCCTATGGCGCCTCCAATACGCTGCAGGAGCTCCTGACGATCAAGAGCGACGACATGATGGGCCGCGCGAAGATCTACGAGAGCATTGTGAAGGGCGAGATTTCCACCGCCCCTGATATTCCCGAATCATTCAACGTCCTGGTCCAGGAGATGCGCGGCCTGGCGCTGGACGTGAGCATCTTTGACGTGAAAAACAAGCAGATCGCCCTTACCGAGCGCGACGAGGAGCTCATCGACCGCCAGATGAGCCGGTTCTAGGTTCTGAGCACGGAGGCACGAATGAGAAATCTCCAGGATTTCGATCACATAAATATCAAGCTTGCGTCTCCGGACCAGGTCCGGGCATGGTCATACGGCGAGGTAAAGAAGCCGGAGACCATCAACTACCGCACCTTGCGGCCTGAAAAGGACGGACTTTTCTGCGAGCGCATCTTCGGCACGACCAAGGAATGGGAGTGCTACTGCGGAAAGTTCAAGTCCATCAGGTACAAGGGAGTGATCTGCGACCGTTGCGGCGTGGAAGTCACCCACTTCAAGGTCCGCCGCGAGCGCATGGGCCACATCGAGCTTGCTGCCCCCGTGGCGCATATCTGGTACTACCGCTCGGTGCCGTCCCGCATCGGGCTGTTCCTCGATCTCCAGATCGCGGCGCTCCGGTCCATTCTCTTCTATGAAAAGTACATTGTGATCGACCCGGGCGACACGGAGCTCAAGAGGATGCAGATCCTCACGGAGGAGGAGTACCTGGAGGCGCGCGAGCGCTACGGCATGTCCTTCACTGCCGGCATGGGCGCCGAGGCCATCCGCACCCTTCTGGAGTCCGTGGACAGCGACACGCTGGCCGAAGAGCTGCGCCGGAAAATGATCGACAAGGGCGCAAAGGCGGACAAGCGCCTCTTGAAGCGCATCGAGCTGATCGAGAAGTTCCGGGCATCGACCAACAAGCCCGAGTGGATGATCCTCGAGGTCATCCCGGTGATTCCACCCGAGCTGCGCCCCATGGTCCAGCTGGACGGCGGCCGGTTCGCCACATCGGACCTCAACGACCTGTACCGCAGGGTCATCAACCGCAACAACAGGCTCAAGAGACTTCTGGCGCTGAACGCGCCTGACATCATCATCAGGAACGAGAAAAGGATGCTCCAGGAGGCAGTGGACGCCCTTTTCGACAACTCGAAGAAGAAGCGCGTCGTGAAAGGCGCGGCAAACAGGCCCCTCAAGTCCCTTTCGGACATGCTCAAGGGAAAGCAGGGACGCTTCCGCCAGAACCTGCTGGGAAAGCGCGTGGACTACTCGGGAAGGTCGGTCATCGTCGTCGGCCCCGAGCTGAAGCTGCACCAGTGCGGCCTGCCCTCCAAGATGGCCCTCGAGCTCTTCAAGCCGTTCATCATGCGCAAGCTCGTGCAGAAGGACGTCGTCTACAACATCAAGAAGGCAAAGACCCTGGTGGAGCAGGAAAGCCCCGAGGTCTGGGCGGTGCTCGAAGAGGTCGTGCAGGAGCACCCGATCATGCTCAACCGCGCCCCCACCCTGCACAGGCTCGGGATCCAGGCATTCGAGCCGATTCTAGTCGAGGGGAAGGCCATCAAACTGCATCCGCTGGTCTGTCACGCGTTCAACGCAGACTTCGATGGAGACCAGATGGCGGTACACGTCCCGCTGACACCGGAGGCACAGACCGAATGCTGGACGCTGCTCCTCTCCTCCAAGAACCTTCTCAACCCGGCCAGCGGACACCCCATCGCGGTTCCCACCCAGGACATGGTGCTCGGGATCAACTACCTCACACGGGAGCGGGCAGGGGCCAAAGGTGAGGGAAAGCACTTTTCCTCGCCGGACGAATGCATCCTGGCGGTGGACGCCAAGGGCGTGGACTACCAGGCCCACGTCAAGGTCAAGATGAACGGTGCCTGGGTGGAGACCACCCCCGGGCGTATCATCATGAACGACAACATTCCGCAGAACCTCGGGTTCCTCAACTACCCCATGGGTGAGAAGGAGCTCCTGAACCTCATCGCCTTGTGCTACAAGGAGAAAGGCCCTGCCGTTACCGTCAAAATGCTGGATGCGGTGAAGGACCTCGGGTTCAAGTACGCCACGCTTTTCGGGGCAACAATCGGCATGGACGACATTGTCATCCCGGGCGCGAAGAAGGCCCTGATCAAGGAAGCCAACTCCCAGGTGGACGAGATCCAGCGCCAGTATCTCCAGGGGCACATCACCAACGAGGAACGCTACAACCGCGTCATCGAGGTGTGGAGCTCCACAAACGAGCTGATCACCAATGAGCTGATGGACGAGCTGAAGAAGGACCACGAAGGCTTCAACCCCGTCTACATGATGGCCAATTCCGGCGCCCGCGGAAGCAGGAGCCAGATCCGCCAGCTCGCGGGGATGCGCGGACTCATGGCAAAGCCTTCCGGCGATATCATCGAGCTGCCCATCAGGTCGAACTTCAAGGAAGGGCTTTCGGTCATCGAGTTCTTCATCTCCACCAACGGCGCAAGGAAAGGTCTTGCCGACACGGCGCTCAAGACCGCGGATGCCGGGTATCTCACGCGCCGGCTCGTGGACATCGCGCAGGACGTGGTCATTTCGGAAGAGGACTGCGGGACGATCAACGGCATCGAGAGAAAGGCCATCAAGGATGGCGAGGACATCGTCGAGCACCTGCATGACCGGATCTCCGGCCGCTTCTCCCTGGAAAAAGTGAAGCACCCGATCACCGGCGAGCTGATCGTCGATGTGAACGAGGAAATCACCGACGAGATTTCCGTCGCAATAGAAGAGGCGGGGATCGAGGGCGTGCGCATCCGCTCCGTGCTTACCTGCGACTCGAAGTACGGTGTGTGCGGTTTCTGCTACGGGCGCAACCTGGCCACCTACAAGCCGATCGAGATCGGCGAGGCGGTCGGGATCATTGCCGCGCAGTCCATCGGGCAGCCCGGCACCCAGCTCACGATGAGAACATTCCACATCGGCGGGGCGGCGACGAAGATCAGCGAGGAAAACAGGATCTTCCTCAAGTACCCCGTGTTCGTGGAGAAGATCAAGGGCAACATGGTGAAGATCGAAAACGGCAACATGCTCTTCACCCGCAAGGGCTCGATCACCGTGCGCCGTATCCTGCAGAGTTACGAGCTGCAGAAAGGCGACAAGGTCCTGGTCAAGGACGGCCAGCGGATGCTCAAGCACGGGCCCGAGCCGGTCATCCAGAGGAAGGGGGAAACACTCACTTCCTCTGAGATCTGCTACGTGAAGCTTCTTCCCGACCGGCTGCTCCTGATCGCGCAGCCGCAGTACATCGACATCAGGAACGGCGCGGAAGTCGTGTCCAAGGAGAACGACATGGTCCCCGCGGATGAGACCATCGCGTTCTTCGATCCGTTCAGCGAGCCCATCATCGCGGAATTCGCCGGCGTGCTGAAGTTCCACGATATCGTGCTGGGCACCACGCTGAAGGAGGAGGTCAACGAGGACACGGGCAAGATCGAGAAGAAAATCACCGAGTACACCCTCGAGACCCTCCAGCCGCGGATTACCATCGAGGATGCAAAGGGGACCGAGCTTGCCGCCTATTTCCTCCCGGGAAGCGCCTATCTGAACGTGGATGAGGGGGAAGAGGTCAAGGCGGGCAGGATCATCGCAAAACTGCTGCGGGAAAGCGTCAAGACCAGCGACATCACGGGCGGTCTGCCCCGTGTCGGGGAATTGTTCGAGGCGCGGAAGCCGAAGAACCCCTCGGTTCTCGCCAAGGTCAGCGGAAGGGTGTCCTTCAAGGGCATCGTGAAGGGCAAGCGCGTCATCGTGGTCACCGACCCGTTTGACCGAGAGTTCAAGCACCTGGTGCCGATGGGGAAACACCTCCTGGTCCGCGAGGCGGACGAGGTGAGCGCGGGGGACATGCTCTGCGACGGACCGAAGGACCCGCACGACATCCTGCAGATCCTCGGGGAAACCGAGCTGCACAGTTACCTGCTGAACGAGATCCAGGAGGTCTACCGCCTGCAGGGCGTGCGCATCAATGACAAGCACATTGGCGTCATTATCCGCCAGATGATGAAGAAGGTGGAAATCGTGGACGTGGGAGACACGCCGTTCATCTACGGTCAGCAGGTGGACAGGTTCAAGTTCCACGAGGAAAACAGGAAGACGCTGCGTGAGGGCGGTCAACCCTCGGTTGCGCGGCCCATCCTGCTGGGCATCACCCGCGTGTCATTGAACATCGACTCGTGGCTGTCGGCCGCCTCCTTCCAGGAAACCACGCGCGTCCTGACCAACGCCTCCATCTCGGGGAGCGTGGATCACCTGCGCGGTCTGAAGGAGAACGTCATCATCGGCCACTTGATTCCCGCGGGGACCGGCATGCGGAAGTACCGGGAGATCAAGCTGTACGACGAGAACTGGGAAGACCTCGACATCTCCATAAACCGGATCATCGAGGAGAAGCGCAAGGAGCGGGAGCTGAAGGCAATGCTGGAGGCGGAAAAGGCCCAGATGCCGTCGGCGGAAAGCGTGCTGGCGGTAGATTAGCTTTGCCTGGGACCACGGCGGGCGCGGCAGCCTCTGGACACATGCGCCCGCCGGTGATAGAGTAGGCCTGTTCTGGGAGGGGATCCGAGTCTTCCGCGAGCGTGCAGAGCGCAGCGGCCTCGCGGCATTCGGAACGCCGGACGAAACCTCCGGCGCAAGGGACGGGTGAAGGGTACCAGGAACGATCTCAAAGCCCCGGATATCGGCCAAGAGGGGTTGACTTTTTTTTTGCAGAATAGTAACGTTCGAATCCGCGTGTCTAAGAACTAGGAAGAGATACGCCCAAGGCTTGAGAAAGGTAGCAGGAAGGTTTATGCCGACGATCAACCAACTGGTGAGGATGGGACGCAAAGCGGTCCGCAAGAAGACGAAGTCCCCGGCCCTCCAGAACTGCCCTCAGAAGAGGGGAGTATGCACGCGTGTCATGACCGTAACCCCGAAGAAGCCCAACTCGGCTCTCCGCAAGGTTGCCCGCGTGAGGTTGACCAACGGGATCGACGTCACGGCGTACATCCCGGGTATCGGCCATAACCTTCAGGAGCACTCCGTTGTGCTCATCCGCGGAGGAAAGGTGAAAGACCTTCCCGGCGTCCGCTACCATATCATTCGCGGAGCCAAGGATACCCTTGGCGTTGAGGATCGCAAGAAGGCCCGGTCCAAGTACGGCACCAAGAGACCGAAGGCATAGGGAAAAGGAAGAGCAATGCCGAGAGGGCAGTTGATTCGGAAAAAGAGGATCCTCCTGGATCCGAAGTACAAGAACGCGGTGATCGGAAAGTTCGTCGCGCGTATGATGGAGCAGGGCAAGAAGAGCATCTCCTACGGCAGCGTCTACTCGGCGCTGGACATCATTGCCCAGAAGGTGTCAGGCAAGGATCCGGTGGAGGTCTTTCAGAAGGCACTGGAAAACGTCAAGCCTGTCGTGGAAGTGAAGTCGCGCAGGGTGGGAGGGGCGACCCTCCAGGTCCCGGTAGAAATCCGGGAAGAGCGCAGGGACGCGCTCGCCATGCGCTGGATTATCGGGTATTCGCGCAGCCGGCACGGAAGGTCGATGGCGGAAAAGCTCGCGGCGGAGCTTGTTGACGCCTTCAACAACACGGGCTCTGCGATCAAGAAGAAGGAAGATACCCATAAGATGGCGGAGGCGAATAAGGCTTTTGCCCACTACCGCTGGTAGAGCGGCAAGCGCGCTCATCTTATGGAATCGCGGTATCCCCTGTCGTTGATACGCAATATTGGGATAATGGCCCATATTGACGCCGGTAAGACGACAACGACAGAACGGGTTTTGTACTATACCGGCAGGACACACAAGATCGGTGAAGTCCATGATGGCGAAGCCAAGATGGACTGGATGGATCTGGAGAAGGAGCGCGGCATCACCATCACGGCGGCCGCAACCTTCTGTGAATGGCGCGGCGTTTCGATCAATATCATCGACACGCCGGGACACGTCGACTTTACTGTCGAAGTGGAACGTTCTTTGAGAGTTTTGGACGGAGCAATCGGGGTTTTTTCGGCCGTCGAAGGCGTCGAGCCTCAGAGCGAGACGGTCTGGAAGCAGGCCAACCGGTACAACGTCCCCCGTGTGGCGTTCATCAACAAGATGGACCGGACCGGAGCGCGTTTCGAGGAGGTCGTGCAGGAAATGCACGCGAAGCTCGGAGCAAACGCGGTCGCCATCCAGGTTCCCATCGGAACCGAGGGAGATTTTGCAGGGCTGGTGGACCTGGTCCGGATGCGTGGATTGATCTGGGACGAAGACGTTCTCGGAGCACAGTTCCGTGACGTGGAGATCCCCGCCAAGGTCATGAAAGCCGCGCAGGCAGCGCGGGCCATCATGGTGGAGAAGCTTGCAGAGACGGACGACGCAATGATGGCGGACTACGTCGACGGCAAGGAAATAGGCGAAGAAGCCATCCGGAAGGCCATCCGGACAGCAACGGTGCAAGGCAGGATCTTTCCTGTCGTGTGCGGAAGCGCATTCAAGAACAAGGGCATTCAGCCTCTTCTTGACGCGGTGGTGGACTACCTTCCCTCGCCGGCGGATGTTCCTGCGACAACGGGAACAGTTCCCAGCACGGGGGACTACATCCAGCGCTTTCCCAGGGATGATGAGCCCTTTGCGGCCCTTGCATTCAAGATCATGACGGACCCCTTCGTGGGGAAGCTGACCTTCATTCGTGTGTACTCGGGAACGCTGACCGCCGGATCGTATATCTACAATTCGACCGCTGACAGGCGGGAGCGGGTGACGCGGATATTGAGGATGCACGCGAACGAACGGGAAGAGATCAAGGCCGTTTATCCGGGTGATATCGCGGCGGCGGTGGGACTGAAAAAGACCACCACGGGTGACACTCTCTGCGACGAAGAGCGGCAGGTCATCCTGGAATCCATGGTGTTTCCCGACCCGGTTGTGTCCGTCTCCATCGAGCCGAAGACCAGGGAAGACGAGGAGAAGCTCTCCTCGGCCCTGCACAAGCTCTCGGAGGAGGACCCCACTTTCAAGGTGCGTTTCGACAAGGAAACGGGCCAGACGATCATCTGGGGTATGGGTGAGCTGCACCTGGAGGTCCTTGTCGAGCGGATGTTCCGCGAGTTCAACGTCGGGGCCAACGTCGGAACCCCCGAGGTCGCGTACCGTGAAACCATCCGTGGCAGCGCCGAGGCTGAAGGCAAGTTCGTCAAGCAGACGGGCGGCCACGGGGCATACGGGCATGTGATCATGAGCTTCGAGCCTCTTCCCGCAGGGACGGGGTTCATATTCGAGAACAAGGTCATCGGCGGCCGCGTGCCGCGGGAATATGTGCCCGCGGTGGAAAAGGGCATCAAGGAAGCCATGGAAAACGGGGTGCTGGGAGGCTACCCGATGGTGGACTTCCGCGCATCGCTGCTGGACGGGTCCTACCATGATGTGGACTCCAGCGAAATGGCCTTCAAAGTGGCGGCATCGATGGCATATAAGTCGGGCTGTGCTAAAGCCAAACCGACTATCCTTGAACCGATCATGGCCGTGGAGTGCGCGACTCCCGAGGAGCACCTCGGGGACGTCATTTCGGACTTCGGCGCACGAATGGGCCACGTAGAGGGAATCGAAGATCGGCCTGGGAGTAAGGTGGTGAAAGCGCTCGTACCCTTGCGTTCCATGTTCGGGTACGTGACGACGCTGCGTTCCATGACAAAGGGGCGGGCGTCACACACCATGCAATTCTCCCACTACCAGGACACCCCTCGATCGATTCAGGAAGAGCTTGTGACCAAGACCCGCGGCCGGAAGAGATAACGGCGGCGGGCTGGAGCGGAGCAAAAGCGCGGAACCATAGGGTACCGCGCGGAGAAGAAATGCACGGGATACGGGAGTACCCGTTCGGCGGGTACGCCGTACCGTGTAGAGGGAATCTGAGCGCGTCAGGAAACTGCAGGAGGAGGAGTTTTATGGCGAAGGAGAAATTTGTCCGGTCGAAGCCTCATATCAATGTGGGCACCATCGGTCACATCGACCACGGCAAGACCACGCTCACGGCTGCGATCACCATGTACTGCGCAAAGAAGTACGGCGACAAGCTGATGAAGTATGAGGACATCGACAACGCCCCCGAAGAGAAGGCGAGGGGGATCACGATCAATACCCGGCACGTGGAGTACCAGTCGGAAAAGCGCCACTATGCCCACATCGACTGCCCGGGGCATGCGGACTACATCAAGAACATGATCACCGGGGCCGCCCAGATGGACGGCGCGATACTCGTCGTCTCAGCGCCAGACTCGGTCATGCCGCAGACCCGTGAGCACATCCTCCTCGCCCGCCAGGTCGGCGTGCCCGCCATCATCGTGTTCC
>CAYTGX010000108.1:0-12864 GCA_964437385.1 uncultured Spirochaetaceae bacterium | reverse complement strand
AGGAACGCCAGCCCGTCTTTGGCAAGAATGTCCGCGCTGGGAGCCAGGGGGCGCCAGACCGCGGCGGCCCGCGCGATCTCCTTCACCTCGGTGGAGAAGGATTCGATGACCATGGCGCCGTCGAACTTCACCTTCTTCAGCGCAGCCGCCACCTCTTTCCACGCCACATGCCCCGTGCCCGGGGTGCCCCTGTCGTTTTCATTGGCGTGGATATGTACGATGAGCGCGCCCGCGGCCTCGATGGCCTTGCCGAGGCTCTTCTCCTCGATGTTCGCGTGGAATGTGTCCATCATGAGCTTGACCCGCGGGCTGCCGATCATCTTGACCAGCTCAAGCGCCTGCTCGGTGAGGTTGATGAAGCTCGTCTCGAACCTGTTCAGCGGCTCCAGGGCAAGGGTGACGCCCTTGTCTTCCGCGTAGCGGGCCACGATCTGCAGGTTCTTCGCGCAGCGGTCCAGGTCTCGCCTGCGCTGGTCCGGGGTGGCCTGCCAGGTACGGCCGACCGCCGCGTACAGCGGGCCCACGAGCGCGGTTGCGTGGAGAGTGACGGCAGCGTCGATGCAGTGCTTCAGATATGCCACGCCGCCTTTCTGGATTGCCTCGTCTTCGTGCGAAGGATCGCGGCCCGCGCCCATGACGGCGCAGAGGGAGCACTTCAAGCCGGCGCGCGTGTAGGCTTCCGCCGCCTTGGCGTAGTCGATGTCCCCTTCCCCCTCGATCGGGATTTCCATCAGGTCGTAGCCCAGGGCTTTCGCCTTGTCCAGGAAGGAAAGGTGCCGGGTTGTGAAGGGTGATGCCCACAGAAAGGTGTTGATGCCGTACGTGATCATGGGGTTACCTGCACTTTCACCGGGTCTCCCTCGCGCTCTTTCAGCGCGCGAATGGCGGTGCCGGCGTTCGGGAGTGACACGGTGCTGGTGATGAGTGAGTCGACCTTGACCAGCCCTTCCGCGATTGCGTGGATGGCCGTGGGCCACACTCCCGGCGCCAGCCATGAAAACCGTATTTCCTTGTCCATGGTATGCGTGGAGAGCGCGGGTACCTTGATGACGTCACCGGTGTTCGGCAGACCGAAGTGCACGAGGATGGCCGCATTGCCGGTGATGTCGATGGCCTGCTCGAACGCCTCATTGGAGCTGGTGGGCACGATTGCCCTGTCTGCCAGCGCCCCGTGGGTCACGTCCGCGATTGCCTTCTTGAGATCCTTGACGTAGTACTTTGACTTCGTGTCTTTGGTGTTGAACAGGTAGTCGGCTCCCCACTTCTTCCCCACGTCCAGGCGGTAGTCACGGGTGCCGATGAAGGCGATCTTGCCCGCGCCCACTGATTTGCACAGCTGCACCATCATCAGCCCCATTGCACCGGGCCCGAAGATGGCCACGAACTGCCCCGGCTCGATGGAGAGCTTCTTGACGCCGTACACGGCGCAGGCAAACGGCTCGGTGAACGCGCCGGAGGCATAGCTCACGCTGTCCGGCAGCTTGAACAGTCCCGTGTACCGGGACAGGCAGTACTCGGCAAGCCCGCCGTCCGCCGACACGCCGGGAACGTACAGGTTTGCGCAGAGGTTCGTATGTCCCGACGCACAGGCGTAGCAGGCATTGCAGTGCTGCACGGGATTCACCACCACGCGGTCACCGGGCTTGAACAGGTTCATCGACTTTGCAACCGCCCCGACCTCGACGACCTCACCGGTGAACTCGTGGCCCAGAACGATGGGGCCCTTTCCGCTGGCCGTGCCCACGGGGCTGTAGCCGTAGTAGTAGGAGATGTCCGACCCGCACACCCCGCAGTTCTTGACGCGCACGAGCACGTCGATGTCGGAAATGCGCGGGACAGGTCTTTCCTCCAACTCCATCTTTTCGCTTTCGTAGAATACCTGGGCTTTCATTTTCTCAAGCATTGAAGGCGCCTCCTTATCGTGAATAGGCCTGGCCGCCCCGAACACGCCGTTCCCGCCGGGCAGCCAGGCCGGTGAAAGACTATGTCTGGCCGTACTTGGCCACGAGCTTGTCCATGAATGCCTTTGTCGGGGCGGTCTCCTCGAGGGCATTGGACCAGAAGCACAGGTCGATGGGCCACCATTCGTCCGTGTAGCCGGCGTCCAGGATCGCCTTCGTGATCGAATCGAAGTCGAGCTTTCCCTTGCCGAAGGGGGCATGGGTGCTCGTCTCATTGTTGTGCAGCGTGCCATCGGAATCGATGAAGTGGACGGCCCCGATCTTGCCGGTAAGCATGTGGGCGAATTGCACGACCCCGCCGGGCAGCGTTTCTTTCTTTCCCATCTGCCGCGCGCCGACGACCCCGCACATGTAGGCGTGGCAGGTGTCGAACATGACGGTGAAATTGGGATGATCGGCCTTGTACACCATCCGTATCACCTCGCTGGGTTTGTTGAACAGAAAACCCGGCTCGAACTCCCACACAAACTTGATGCCGCTCTTTGCGCACAGGTCGGCGGATTCATGCCACCGCTCGGCGGTTGTCGCGAAAGCCGTTTCGTAGTCCAGGCCGCCCGGGATGCCGGTGGGGGGATCCTTTGTCTCGGTGCGGAGCTTGGGGATGCCCATCTGGATGCACATTTCGATGTGTCCCCTCACGACGTCCAGATAATCCTTTTTGCTGGTCGTGATGGGTGACGGGAACGGGGCGGCCACGCCGGAAATGCCCAGGCCGGCGTCGTCCAGCATCTTCTTGATTTCTGCCCTCTTCTCCTTCGTGTCGGGTTCCAGGTGCGGGGCAAAAGCGCCGAACTCGATGCCGTCGAATTTCAACTCCTTGAGCTTCTTCACCACCGCGGGGAACGGGATGGGCTTGTCCGCGTAACCGCCCCAGATGTAAGCCCACGTGCCAACGGAAATCTTTTTCTTACCCATATGCGTCTCCTTTGGAAAGCGTTATTTGCCCGGCCCCGGCCAGTTTCCATACCGGGGAATCATCGGCACATCGCGATTGACGTCCGGCCCGAAGAACTTGATGAGCACGAGCTCTTCACGGCCGGTGTTTTCCACCGTGCACGGCTGAGTGGCCCTGGCATGGGACACCAGCAGCTCGTCACGCGTGAAATCACCCGCGGCAATGGGGTGGCCGTCGAAGAGCCCGGCCCCGCGCCACACCAGGATGTTGTAGACGCCGTTGTCCACGCTCGTGCACTTTGCGCCTGGCTTTACCACGAGCTTCTTTCCGCTGAACTTCTGCGTGTTGTAATAGACCCAGTATTCGTCCGACCCCGGCTGCTTTGCCCCCTTGACCGGCTGGGGCGAGGTGTGCCGGTTCTCGTAGAAGAATGGGTCGCCGCTCAGCACCCAGTCGATCTGGTTGAGAATGGCACGCTCGCCGATGCGCCTGCGGTCATCCGGATGCACGTCCTTGAACAGCAGATCCTTGGAGATGATCTTGCCGGCGTTCAGCGCCTGGAGCATTGCAAATACGTCGGAGTCCTGCTGCAGCTCAATCGTGAGCGCGGTGCCCGGCGCATGGAGGCCTCCGGCAGGCAGATGAAACCCCTCGTCGGGGCACTGCAGGTATGCCCGCGCGAAGCGGAGAATCAGGTCGTCTTTCCACTCCACCAGGTAGGGCAGAAGAAGGTCGAACTGCTTGCGCTCCACGATCGAGGGATGCACGCCGAAGAAGGTCTCGGGGTGGGGACCCATGTCCACGCCGTCCGGGAAGTAGTAGGCCTCTTCCTTGGAAGTGCGGCCGAGCTTTGCCACGTCCTCCTGGCGCTGGTGGATGTGATAGGGGATGCGCGCGGCAAAATCGAAGATCTTGGCCAGCCGTCCCAGCCCCTTGTGGGTCTTCGCGTAGTCAGCGCCCATGACAAGGTCTCCGGCAGCCTCCACCGCGTCCCTCAGCGTCAGACGCACGCCGTCCAGGGCCAGGTAGCTCAACCCCTCGTCCGGTGGGCTTATCCGGTTGTCCGCCTTTGTGGTGGAGGCCAGCCAGCGCTCGCAGATGGCGCCGCGCTCCCCCACGTCGTACTCCGACTCCTTCAGGCCCAGCCTGCGGCCGGGGGGAAGAAAATCCCTGGCAACCCATGCCGGCTCGAGCCGAAGGACGCCTTTCCCGTCCGCGAGAGCTTTCTCCACACGCCCACGCGTTTGCATTTGCGCAGTCAACTCTCCGCCTCCTTGAACTGTTGGCGTATGCCGAAATGCTCGCCAAAGGGGATCATTTCGTCACGCCTGGATTATTTCAGACCGCATGCTCTCAAATAGGTCGTGCTCTTCTTCAGTATTTCAGCCGACCCGACGATCTCCAGCGTGGAAGATTCAATGCCCGCATCCTTCAACACGTCACAGACACCCTTGATATCGATGACGCCATCCCCGACGGCGATCGTGGAGAAGCCGCATCCGAATTGGGTGCCTCTCAGGGGCACCCACTCGGGCCCCAGATCCTTCCAGTGTATGTGGTGAATCTTCTTCTTGAAGACTTTTGCCATCTCGACCGGGTCCGTCCCGCCGAGCCAGGAGTTTCCCGTATCGAGGTTGACCCCGAGAGAGTCCGGGTTTCCCAGCATGCTGAACAGGTCCTTCAGGCCCTGGATGGAATCAGTCACCGGACCATGCGGCTCCAGAAGAATCCGCACACCATAGTCCGCCGCCATCTTGACCGGTGTATGGAGTTTCTCAGCGCACACGAATATCCTTTGCTCGTACGTGAGGTTTTTGGCCCACTCGGAATGGGGGTCCGTGTCGGTCGTGACGACATCCTTGATGCCGATTGCCGCGGCAAAATGAATGGCCTTCATGATCTCCGCGGTTCCGTATATCCCGGGATTGCTCGGTTCGAGCAATGCGGCATGGGCACACACCGTCGTGGGGGTCATGTCGTATTTCTCGAACAGTCTCTTCACTTCGAACGGATTCTCGTCCAGGCTGACCGTCGGTGAGAATCCCGCTGATCCCAGCATGCTTCCGCCGGAGTTTGTGTCGGTGATGTCAGCATGCCGGAAACCCATTTCCTTCGCGCACTGGAGCTGCCGTTCCACACCCTGGAAGGCTTCGATCAATAGAAACACACCTATTTCCATACTTCCCTCCTGTTGTGCGTGTGCCCCGCGCTGTTTTCACTGTTGGCGAATTGTTGAATTATCGTGGGCCTGCTGAGACAGCAAGCCCACGCACTTTCATGTCACTATCCGCTTCCTGCTTAGTGACTTGCCATGTAGGCCTTCAGCTTCGCATCAAAATCATCGAACATCTTCGTGTTGGCAAGATACTGCTTCTCATAGTAGTCCAGGTGCCATTCGAACTTGTTCGCGGCGCGGCCCTTCATGTATGCTGCCGTGTCCCAGGGTATGGCCTTGTCCACGTTGGCCTTGGTGAGGACATCCCAGGGGGTGATCTGAAGATCGGCCACGATTTTCTGACCCTGCAGATAGCGCACGATCTGCTGGATGCAGAGGTCGGCATTCAGTGAAGGAGGATTCGGAACCGTGGCAGACATCAAGCCGTCTTTCATCCACTGCCAGGCATCTTCCTTGCCATTGTTCGAAACGATGATCTTCCCTTTTACATTCTGCTCTTTGAATACCTGGATGACGCCGCCGGCCGTCTCTTCATTTGCGGCAAACATGACATCAAACGGCTTCCCGGAGGCAAGAAGGTCCTCCGTCACTGGTATTGCCTTTGTTCTCTGCCAATCCGCGCTCTTCAGCATGATCGCTTTTCCCATGTTCGCTTCATCGAGTGCGAGCTGGAATCCGACGATCTCCCCTTCCGCAGGACCCTGACCGAGGAAGCCGGGGATTTCCGCGCAGATTGCCTTCGGGTAATTCTTGGCAACCCACTGGCCGATCTTGTAGCCCATGATGACGAAGTTGTCCGTCACGTGGCCCTGGAACGCCCCGCCCGCAGGCACATCGGGTTTACCGGCGATGAAAAAGATCGGCACCTTCGCGTGGTTGGCCGCTTCCACCGATTTTGCGCTTCCCGCGGCTCCCGCAGTGATCACGGCAATGGCGTCGACGCCTTTTGCAATGAGATCCTGCACATTCGCCAGTTCCTTCTCGGGTTTGTAGTTCGAGTTGACTTCCACGACATTCATGCCGTAGGACTTCGCAATGGCCACGAGAGTCTTGCCGAACTGCGCATAGTAGTCGTCTGGACCGGCATTGACGAAGCCGATCGTCTTTCCCTTCACTGCATCCGCCGCCGTGGCTGCCGTGACGATCCCGAACAGCATTGCGAGCACCATCAGTACTGTCACCAGTCTCTTCATTTGTCGCTCTCCTTCCACAAGATGTTTGTTGCCCCGAAACCGCAACTTTTTACATGCCAGGGAACGATGCGCAACCTTTCCATAACCTCCCTTCCTGCACGGAATATTGCCTTAGGATGCCTGGCATCATTGCGCGAGCGCACTCTTGATTTCGCCGGAATCTCCCTTCCTGGAGCCAGCCTTCACCGAGGAAGAGCTCAGGCTGCTGAAATAGCTGAGCAGGACGGCGAGAATGATAATGGCTCCCGTCATGACATACTGCCAGTATGGATTGACCCCCAGGATATTGAGGGCGTTTGAAATGCAACCCAGGAGAAGCACTCCAATGAGGGTTCCCCAGACGTTGCCCTTCCCTCCGCTGAGAGCAGTGCCGCCCACGACAACGGCCGCAATGACATCGATTTCCTTGCCGTCCCCGATGAGCGGGTTGCCCGTGCCCAATCGCGACAGAAGGACCATGGTCGCGATGGCCACGAACACGCCATTCAGCCCGTACACAAGAAGCTTGAACCTCTTCACGTTGATGCCGGCAAGATATGCGGCATTTTCGTTTCCCCCGACTGCGTAGACCGATCTCCCGAACTTCGTATATTTCAGTACAAGCCACATGATGATTTCCAGGAGGATCAGCACGAACACCGGCATTCCTATTCTGAATGTATCCGTCAGGTTGAGGTATGTGCCGCCGAGAAAGGAAAACCTGCCCACGATGGTGATTTCACTGCCGTTCGTGATCAGGTACGTGAAACCCTTGTAGATGCTCATGAATCCGAGGGAGACGATGAAAGGCTCCAATTTGGTCCGTGAGATGATAAAGCCCATCAGGACCTGGAAAAGCATTGCGACGAAAACGCCGAGCACCACGACCACCCATTCATTGAGGGCCGCGATTCTCATCATGAACGCCATGCCGGTTCCGATGAAACACATCATCTGGCCGATCGACAGATCGATCCCGCCGGAGACCATGACGAAGGTCATGCTGATGGCAAGGATGCCGGTGGTGGAAACCTGCATCAGCACGTTGGCGATATTTCTGGGCTTTATGAATGCCACCTTGGAAATATTGAAGCCCCTGACGAAGATCAGCTCGACGAGGATGACGACGACGATCGTGGCCAGCAGGGCGAAGAATATCGGCCCATTTTCGCGCCGCGAAGAGTTCCGCAGGTTCATGATGCAACTCCTATGGCATGCTTCAGCACGGCTTCCTGGTTTATGTCGTCCTTCTCGAGTTCTGCGGACGCCGTCCCGTTGCGCATCACGATGATCCGATCGCTCATGGCCACGAGCTCGGGCATGTCGGAAGAAATCATGATGATCGATTTTTCCTGTTTCAGCAGCTCGATCATGATCCGGTATATTTCCTCTTTGGCCCCGACATCGATGCCCCGTGTCGGTTCGTCGAATATGAAGAACTCACCCCTGCTGGCAAACCACTTTGCCAGCACCACTTTCTGCTGATTGCCTCCTGAAAGCTGCATGACCAGCTGAAAGAGGCTCGGCGTCCTGATATGCAGCTCTCCGACGTACTGCTCGGATATCTTCATGTCGTCCGCGGGCAGGGCGAAGGGTGACCGGGTCCGTGTATAGCTTACAATGGGGATGTTCCGTACCAGGGTGTGTCGGAGAAAAAGGCCCATACTCTGCCGGTCTTCAGTGATAAAACACATCTTGTGGCGTATTGCCGACAAAGGGGTCTTCATCCTTACTTTTTTGCCCCTGATGAGAATCTCACCGGAAACCGCTCTCTTCACACCAAAAAGCAGCTCGGCAAGCTCCGTTCGTCCAGAGCCGTCCATGCCGGCGATGCCCAGGATCTCACCGCGCCGCACCGAGAAAGAAACATCGCGCACGCCGTTGCCGGTGAGATGCCTCGTCTCGAAGACGATCTCGTCTCCGATCGGCAGCCGGGACCGCTGGTAGAACAGGGAGACGTCCCTTCCCACCATGTCGCGGATGAGCTTCTGCTCCGTCAGGTCCGCGATGGCATAGGTGTTGACCTTCTTCCCGTCACGAATCACCGTCACCCTGTCCGCCAGGCGGAACACTTCTTCCAGATGGTGAGAGATGTAAATGATGCTCGTGCCGTTCTGGGCCAGCTTCCTGATTATCCCGAACAAGTGATCGATTTCCACCTGGCTGAAGGCCGCCGTCGGCTCGTCGAAGATGATCACCTTTGCTTCGTGAATCAGCGCCTTGGCAATCTCCACTATTTTGCGGGCACTGCTGCTGAGCTTCCCCACGACATCGAAAGGTGACAGGTCCGAGTGCAGGTATTCAAGGATCTCCCGGGCTTTCGCGATCATCGTGACCGTGTTGATCATCAGACCAGCGGTGATTTCAGAGCCGGCAAAGAGATTTTCCACCACGTTGAGGAGCGGAAACAGGTTGTGCTCCTGGTAAATAGTTTGAATGCCCATCTGCATGGCTGAATGAGGGCTCAGGTTTTCGACTTTTTCTCCTTCGAAGTAGAGTGTTCCCCTGTCCGGAGAGTGGGCTCCGGAAAGTATCTTGATCAGCGTCGATTTGCCGGCGCCATTTTCCCCGCAGATGCAGTGAATCTCGCCTTTGCGCAGATCAAAGTCGAATCCTTCAAATACGCTGACTCCGGGATATGACTTCCATATGCCGTTCATATCAAGAATCAGATCCTCAGGCATTCACTTTCCTCCCGTCCGCTCGGTTCGCAACACCCTTCATCAGAAGGTTTCGAAGACGTTACCTTCCCGCCCCAACGTTATTTGCGATACAGCATTTGGAATTCACGCCTGATTACGTTATTGGATCCCGGTTCGCGTAGTGTAAATCAAAACAATCGAAAGTCAAGAAGATAATATGAGAAAGGAAATAAGCCGTCCATCCATTACTGCAAATAACTCCATTCTTTTTGCTGAATCAGCCGCACCTCACTGTTTTTGCAGAGCCCTGGTAGTCAGGCCTGGTACCTGCGTCCCTCGTCTATCATCGCGAGGTAGTTCTCGAGCGGAACGTAATTTGCCACCGTATTACCCGTGCCCAGACAGTAGCCCCCGTCTTTCGTGCAGACTTCGAGGGTCTCCCGTACTCTCCGCCGGATGGATGCCTCATCGGATCTGCACAGGAAATCCATGTCGATCCCGCCGAGAATTGCAATCCTGCCGCCATACGCCCTCTTCGCTTCGGTGACGGGAAGGATGGTGTCCTCAAATGAGTGCTTTCCGGTAATGCCCACCCCGTCGATCAGATCGTCCATGATCTCGTCCAGCTTGCCGCACGAATGAAGGAGATACGGCTTGCCCTTCGACCGGGCAATCTCCGCGCAGCGCGCGTGCCACGGAAGGATTTTCCCCCGCAGAAAGTCCGGGGACATCATGGTCCCTGACCGGAATCCGAGGTCATCCGAGCCCCAGATCACCGCCACGGTCGAGAAGTCTGCGAGAGCCTTTGTGAAATCCACGTAGAAAACCCCGACCTTCTGCAGAATGGCATCGATAAGCGTCGGCTCGTCGACCACCATGTAGCAGAGCGTTTCATAGCCCAGCAGGAATGAGAGGATCTCGAAGATATGGGCGGTGAGCTCGTAGCATCCCATGTTTGGCGGCAGATTTCGCTCGAGCCATTCGAGGGAGGAGAAATCGACGTCCGCCACCGTGGGCCAGTGGTACGCATCAAAGTCCTTCCAGCCCTTGATGGGTCCCGTATGCTCCTCCTGCCAGTCACGCGCCGCCCTTTCCTGCTCGGGGAGGGCCGTGGTATCAGGGGCGGATATGGTCGAGGTGGGAAAGATCGACTTGCCGGTCACACCGACACGGAACATGTCGTAGCCAAGGAACGCCTGCAGCGTCACATCCCGTTTCGTCTCGAACAGGGGGTCGGACTTGTCCAGGGCGCAGGCAAGGGCGAACCGCGCGCACACGGCTTCCTTGATCTCTCTGTCCAGGAACAGCTCGATGTGGTGCACCCGTTGAGGGCTTTTCCGGCGGAAGAGCACATCGAGCATCTCTTTCAGATCAGGTTCGACCGGCTGTGAGAATGTGTTCATCTTTGACCTGTCCTGCGGCACGAAGCTGCCTGAAGATTGACATAGTGTACACCGCGCGTCCCAAAAGGAAAGGCCGATTCGCACGGCCTTTCCTTTCATGCATCACGACGGTCGGGCGCCCGTTGCGCCGCGGCCGCATTCTCTACTGGTAGCTCGGATTCGCCCTGAAGACAGGGTCGCTGATGTCGTACTTGAATGCCTTGGCATCCCTCTTCGCCATGTAGTCATCGAGAATCCAGGGGATCATCTTCTTCATATCCAGGTTGGACTTCTCGAAGGGCAGGAAGTTGACGAACACTGCCTTCTTGTAGGGCTTTCCGGCAAAGTTCGCCTTGATCTGCTGGTAGGCAATGTCAGCTTCGAGGGTGGGGCACTGGTTGACATCCATGGTCGTCTGTCCGGTGGCAACCCACTTCCACGACTTTTCCTTGCCGTTGCTCGCGCCAAGCCAGTACTTGCTCGTGTCGAGCCCTGCTTCCTGCATTGCCTGCAGAGCGCCGGTCATCATCTCGTCGTTCTGGACGTACGCTCCGTCGAACCCATCAGGCCCGAGGCTCGTAATGGCATCCTGCATGACTTTCTTGGCAGGATCGGCAAACCAGCCGCCGGAACCCCAGAACACGACTTTCAGATCTTTTCCGCCCGCGCCCTTCACCCCGACTGCATCGAGAAGGTTCCCGATATCTTTTCCGCCCTTCTTGTATCCTTGGAGGAAGCCCTGGGTCTGGCCCGCAGCGGTGCCCTGGCCGAGCTTGCCTTCGATCATGATGAGCCGCTTGACGTTCTTTTTGATTGCCGAGGCGGCGGCGAGCTCGCCGTCGTAGACCCAGTCGAATCCCGCAAAGCCGCCAAGTCCGGGGTTGTTCGGGGGATTGTGGGTGAGGTGAAACTCCGGAATTCCCGCGGCCTTTGCCTTTTTCAGGCACTCTGCCGTGGTCTCCGGTGAGTTCTGCACGACAACGAGGGCATCCACCTTCTGTGTAATGAAGTTCTCGACGGCAGCGATCTGCTCGGGTGCCGTTCCCTGTCCGACAACGTCCAGTACCTGCCAGCCCTCCCGTGTCGCCAGAGCCTTGAAGACCTGGAAGCCTGCTTTGTAGTAGTCATCGGAGTTGTCCATGTAATAGCCGATGACCTTCTGTTTGCCAGCGGCAAAGCCCATCGTGCCGATGAGTGCAAAACAGACGAACACCAATGCCAATCGTTTCATTCCTCTTCTCCTTTCAGTGTGTATGTGCGGACTATTTTCCATCCAATTCTTCATACCTGACCTGCAACCCGCTCTTCACCTCCTTTGTGCCGCAATGGTCTTCCGTGCAAGTGCCTGCTCCTTTCTCCGTGTCATGAGCTCGGACACCCGCGAGGAAACGTCACCCGCGGAAACAGCGATTATCACGACAAGACCCTTCGCGACGAACTGCACTTCCGAGGGCAGGCGGAGCATGTTCATGGCGTTGCCTATCGAACCCATGAAAAAAACCCCGATCAGTGTTCCCACGATGTTGCCCTTGCCGCCCCGCAATGCCGTGCCGCCGATGACGACCATGGCGATTGTGTCTATTTCCAGTCCCTGGCCGAGGGTAATGATGCCGGTGTTGACGCGCGAAAGAAGCATGACCGCGCCGGCTCCAACCAGAAAGCCCATGATCACATAGACGGAGAGCCTCATGTTCCTGACGTTGATGCCGGCGAGGTAGGCCGCGTAGGGATTGGTCCCCACGGCATAGATTCTTCGGCCGTACTTCGTGTACGTCAGGAGCAATCCGGCAAGCAGCACGATCAGGAAGAAAATCACGGCGTACGGGGGAATGATCAGGTTGAGCCCCGTGGCCGGGTCCTTGGCCCCTTCGATGAGGTTCGCCTTGAAAAAGTCAAGCTCGCCGTTCAGAATCACCTCGCGTGAATTGCTGAGCAGGAGCGCGATCCCCTGGAATGTGATCATGCCGCCCAGGGTGATGATGAACGGCTCCACTTTTGTCCGTGATATGATGAAGCCCATCAGCGTCTCCAGCACGACCGCTGCCATGACACCGGCGGCAATGGACCCCACGACCCCGAAGTGCCACTTCGATATGCCCGTGGCGGTGACGATGGAGACCAGTGATGCCAGCATGCCCACGGAGAGATCGATTCCACCGGAGATCATCACGAGCGTCATCCCGACGGCAATGATCCCCGAGACACCGACCTGCTGCAGGATGTTCAGAATGTTCACCGGGCTGATGAAGGTCGGGAACCGGGAGGTGCCCTGCGTGATCAGCTGCGTCAGGACGATGACGATGATGAATCCGACGAATATCGACAGCGGTGTCATGTTCTCGTGCCGCTTGAAAAGCGATGCTTTCGCCACCGGCGTCCGTTCGGCTGCCTGGCTCATATTGCCTTGTCTCCTATCGAGTACGTCAGGATGTTCTCCTCCGACACTTCATCCTTGGAGAGCTCCGCCATTTTCTCTCCGTTCTTCATGATGATGACTCTGTCGCTCATGGAGATCACCTCCGGCATGTCGGAGGAGACCATGATGATGGCCTTGCCCTGCTTGAGCAGATCCACCATGACCTGGTAGATCTCCTGCTTTGATCCCACGTCGATGCCGTGCGTGGGCTCGTCGAAGA
>CAYTGX010000107.1:0-12934 GCA_964437385.1 uncultured Spirochaetaceae bacterium | reverse complement strand
CATCAGGCTCCCAGGGCCCTGTCCATGGCCCACATTGTATTTGCCCATGTCATAAGGGACAGAAACAAAGCATACCCGCATCTATCAGGCTTTCTGGGGGTCCGCGATGGCCCGGCGTTCCACCGACATCTTCATCTCGGGGTGCACCCTGTTGCCTTCCCGCCTCATACTTGCTCCTTGTGCCTGGTTTGAGTTCCCTGGAGACCTATAGCGCAATAACAAAAGTCGCGGAGAGCAAAACATCGGGAGGCGCGGCGCCATTTTCCATAGAACATGTGAGACCTCCTTATCCTACCTGCGGGATGCCTTGTACACTTCGTACAATATGATGCTTGCGGCGCAGGCGACATTCAGCGAATCAACCTCGCCGCTCATCGGGATCCTTATCATCTTGTCTGCCATGCTTTTCAGCCGAACGCTCAATCCCCTGGCCTCGTTTCCGATCAGCAGCACGACAGGCCTCTGGACCAAGGAGGACTTCGCCAAGGAAACGTCGGATTCTGAATCCGTTCCTATGACTGCAAGCCCTGCGTGCTCCGTCCTGGCTGTCCCTATCCAGCGGCTGAGTTTTTCAACTGATTCCACGTGGCACACCTTTGTAAAGAAGATGCCGCCTGTGGACGCACGGATTACGGCCGGGTCGAATGGATCGACGCCGTGTCCGCTCGTGATGATAAGGTCGGTTCCAAATGCATTTGCGGACCTGATGATGGAGCCCAGGTTTCCGCGATTGCCCGGCCTGTCAAGAACTACGACAAGGGGTTTTTCAGGCAGGGTCACCTGCTCGAGCTCCACGGTCTCCCTGGCGATTGTCACGAGCAGCTCTGATGGCTCGTTCCTGTCTGAAAGCATATCGAATAACGTCTTTTCCAGCGAGATCAGTTGAGCGTGTTCGTGCGCCTTGAGCAGCTGCTTCGACCAATCCGACAGCGTCTCATGGTTGTGGTAGACAATGCGCGTGATGGACTTTCCCGCGCGCACGGCACCCTTGATTGCCGCTACGCCCTCAACAAACACCTCGCCCAGCTCGCTGCGCTTGCTCCGGTTTTCCTTCAGGGCCTGAATTACCTGGAAGGTGCTGTTCGGCTTTGTAATCCTGAGGGGTCTCATGACGAAGCAATAGACTCCCATGTTCTTGATCCTGGTGCAAGCTTGAAAGTTTCCTGCCGATCCGCTGCTGCGGATTGTCGCACGCGGGGTTACGCATGCCGCGCGTCGTCTATGTCTACATAGTACAAGTTCGTTTCACCAGTCTCCAGGAGCACAAATCGCGCCGACCTTGGTACATATCCAAATGGCCGGTCCATCACCCGACCATTACCGTCGGTCAGGACAAGCGGTCCCTGGGATTGTTTCATTCGAGGCTGGGCCACATCAATAGACGCACAAGACTCCAGAAGAAAGAGCGTCCCAATCAGAACTGAAAGCACAACCCGGTAGAAGGATCTATACCGCACGGCGGCCTGACCTGACAAGGCTCAACTTTACCACACCCAGGGAATCAGCTTCTTTGTCTGACTTTGATAGTTTTTGTATTCAGATCCAATCGATGCGGCAAGAGCCTCTTCTTCAACGTGGATTCGGTAAAGCAAAGCGACCAGCGGAAGCGCAACCGCGACCAGAAGCGATAACCAGTTCATCAGGGCTATGCCGTATCCGATGCACATGATCATCAAGCCGCTGTAAGAAGGGTGCCTCACCAGTTTGTAAGGCCCACTTCTTACCACCTGCTGGTTCGAATGCGTCTCTACCGTTGTGCGAAAGGATGCTCCTAAAGCAGCAACAGCCCATATGCGCAGGCCAAATCCCACTACCATGATGCTGAGCCCGATCCAGAAGCCCGCGTAGCCCCTGCCGCCGGGGAAGAAGAACCTCGAATTCCCATTCAGAATCGAGGCAACGGTTATGCCTGCGGCAATGGCGATGAAGTTGTAGTAGCGAGTGCCCCGGTCATTGATGGTCTTGCCTTTGCCCCGGATTCGGTCACGGACCATAAGCCAGATCTCAAATGCTATCCAGATTACCGAGGCAGATATCAGCAAGACGGTAAATAGCATCATTTCGTTTTTCCAGATTGGTGGTCTGTCGGTGACTTCCATTCGGCGTCAAATGCAAGTTTTATCGTGCCCAGGATGTCGCTCTTCGTGCCTATTCCCAATTGTGCATAGGCGTCAGCAATATGCTTTACAAAATCGACCAGCATGACACCCCAGGTTCCTGGATCGCTCCAGGTTTCTGCCCGAAATGTGACAACCTGGTTGCCACCAGCCGCCCATATTCTGGCGATTTCCACGGCCGAGATGTCCGACAGGGCCTGAGGGGGTATGTCCAGTTCGTTTGTGTGTCGTTGTTTCATCTCTAAACCTGTACTCCTCGTGCCGTCAGCCGCCAGAGCGAGGTGATCTCCGACGCACGGGCTGCGTGCAGCGGGTCGGTACCATCACGCGTCTTTGGGTGGTGTGGACGCACATCCAGCCTGCCTGCAACCTTCAGCCCTGCCAGATTGATAGCCTTCAGCACCTCATCTCTTGTGCGCAGCCCAAGGCGTTCCGCGATATCGGAAAGAATCAGCCAACCCTCCCCGCCTGGTTCCAGATGCGCAGTCAGTCCGTTGATAAATCCCAGCAGCATGCGGCTTTCCGGGTCGTACACCGCATGCTCCAGCGAAGAGCTTGGCTGCGCCGGTACCCAGGGAGGATTGCAGACAATCAGCGGCGCACGGCCTTCTGGAAACAGATCGGCACATACAACGTCGACTTGCCCGCTCATCCCGAGCCGAGCAATGTTTTCACGTGCGCACAGCAGCGCTCGCGCATCCTGATCAGTTGCTATAATACGTACTACGCCACGGCGCGCCAATACCGCCGCCAGCACGCCGGTGCCTGTCCCGATATCGAACGCAAGCCTCAGAGATGGCAGCGGCGCTTCGGCCACCAGCGCAACATACTCGCCGCGAATTGGAGAAAAGACACCGTAGTACGGGTGGACACGATCACCCAGCGCCGGAATCGGCACTCCCTTTTTGCGCCATTCATGAGCGCCGATCAGGCCCAGCAGCTCACGAAGCGACATGACGAAGGCCTTATCGCCGGGACCATATGCCTCGAAACAGGCTTCCTGCACATCCGGTGCACGCATCAAGGGCACGCGGTAATTGCTGTCCAGGGGCACTAGAAGCATGCCCAATACGCGTGCACGCTGCGCCTGGTTCTGCCGGTGCAGGTGAAACGCATCGGTGAGCGACGGTATCATTGTGGCGGATTTGCGTGCCGCGCGGCGTGGCGTGCGCTCCAGACGACGCGAAACAGCCTGCAGCAGCTGGCGGGCGTTGTTGAAATCACCGCGCCACAGCATCGCAGTGCCCGCTCGCGCAAGACGGTAGGCGGCATCTGCGCTGAGGCCGTCATCCGCTATCACTACACGTCCAGGTGGAAGGACGCCGCTCTCGGACCGCCATGGGGCAGACAAAGGCTTCCCGGATTCGATCCAGCTGATCACGGGAAGCTCTTTCACAGGAAACACTCCGTGTGCGATAGCAATCCTCTAGGCAGGGACGGCGCCAGTCGGCCGCGGCCTTGCGCCCCAGATCAAGAGCCAGAACACAATTGGCAGTTCCGCGACCGTGAGTGGCGAGGTGACCTGCAAAACCATCGGCGCGACCCGCGGCAGGACCAAGGTTGCGAAAGAGCTGGCCAGGTAGGCGGCCCCCGCCACCATCAGCAGGAAGCCGAAGACGCGTGGAATGAAACCGGAGCGGATGACCAGCATCCCGAAGGGGAACAGCCAGAGCCCCCAGAAGACTGAGACCACGCTGACGCCCTGGCTGTGCAGGTGGAGGAACAGGTACGCCAGGCTGTCCAGCTGGGGCTTCTGGAACACGGAGAGGAAATCGGCGCCGCTCACGAGGGCCAGAGCGGCAATCTCGTTGAGCACATTGACGAACACGATCGGAACGGAGACCAACGCCCCCAGGATCACCAACTGCCGGGCGTGGGTCTTGTTGATCGCCTCGAAAAGGCGGTAGAGGGCCAGGACCAGGAAAATGCCAATGACCTGGTGGATCAGCTCGCTCGCGATGCCGGTGCGGAGAAGCCACTCGGATGCCCTGATGTTGTCAGCCGTCGCGGTCGCGTTTCCAGATACGATCACCCTGGCAGGGACATAGACAAGGCCGATCGGGGCGCTGAGTGCGAGAAGCAGATACAGGAATCCGGCGACCCGTGCCTGTTGCCTGGTTGAGCTCACGTCCTCTCCCTCCTTCTGCACATGCTAATTTAGGAGGGAACTGCAACGGGGGCAAGCTTTTCAATTACCAGGTCAGTCCTGCCACTCCCCCCGTGCCTACCTTCGGGAGCTATCCTGCAATGGGAATTGTCTGTCTCTGCTGCATGTCGGCAAACAGCCTTTTCATTTCCGTCCTGACAACGTCGTAGCACTCGCAGGCGTGCTTTTCGAGGCCGCGGCGGTCCAGTACTGCGAGATGCCCGCGGCGGTAACTGACGAAGCCGAAACGCTGCAGATTTCCCGCAGCCTCGGTGATGCCTTCACGGCGCACGCCGAGCATGTTCGCCACCAACTCCTGGGTCATGACGAGCTGGTTCGTCGGAAGCCGGTCCAGTGTGAGAAGCAGCCAGCGGCACAGTTGCTGCTCCACCGTATGGTGCCGGTTGCATACCGCCGTTTGGGCTGTGTGCGTCATGAGCGCCTGCATGTAGCGAAGCAGCAGCCTCTGCATGGTGCCTCCACGGTTGAACTCCTGAAGGAGCCTGCCGCGCTCCAGCCTGAACGCGGCGCCGGCGGTCTGCACCACCGCCGAGCTCGGTGTGCTGCTGCCTCCCATGTACAGGGGAACGCCTACCATGCCCTCGTTGCCGACACCCGCAATTTCGGCCGTTGCTCCAGACTCGGTATTGTAGTGCAGCGAGACAATCGAGGTGGTGGGAAAATACGCATGCTCCAATTGCTCGCCAGGAACGTACAGCATCTTGCCCAGCGGCATCGGGACCAGCTCCAGGTACGCTGAGAAGCTCGCGAATTCCCTCTTGGGCAGGGCGGCAAGGAGATGGTTCTGCTCGGGACTATTTGCCTGGCTCATGCCCTGTCCACATGTGTCCATTTTTCTCGGTCAGCTCCACGCCGATTCCGCGATAGCCGATAAAGCGGCTGGATCGGTTGAACATCGGCTCTCCACTCACCTGAAACCTTTGCTCTGAGCCATCGGCATTGACGCGGCTGAACACGAAATCGAGGAAAGGCTCCCGGGCCGCAATGCTCGCCTGGAGCGCGGACCTTTCGTCCTTGTTCCAGCCGTCGTCATTGCTGCCCCCCCCATTTCCGGACAGGGAGTCGACGCGGATTCCGAGCATCTCGAGGACCGGGCCCGAAACCTTGGTGAAGTTCATGTTCTCGTCCTGCTCCCAGTACCAGTCGGAGGCGAGCTCCGTCAGACTGCGATAGCGGGCTTCGCTTTCACGCAGTTCGGCCGTCCGTTCCAGCACTGTGGCCTCCAGCTCCTTGCTGTAGCTCTCGAGCTTTTTATACAAGAGGCGCACCTCCAACATGTTGTGGATGCGCGTCCTCACCTCGACAAGGTCGAAAGGCTTGCTGATGAAGTCCTTTGCTCCGGCCCGCAGGGCCTTCAGCTTGTGGCCGGGCTGGGCGGTGATCACCAGCACCGGCAGGTATCCGTCCCCATCGTTGGTCTTCAAGCCTTCCATCACCTGGAAGCCGTCCATGCCGGGCATCTGCAGGTCCAGGAGGATCAAGTCGTAGCGGTTTGTTCTGTGCAGCGCGCAGACTTCCTGGGGATCCATCGTCGAGGAAACATGTGTGTAGCCTGTATCCGCGAGCAGCTGCTCGAGAAGCCTGACGTTCGACTCCTGGTCGTCGACGATGAGGATGCTCGCATTCAGAATGTCCTGGGTAGTGATGGTCATGCGGGCACCTTCGCGATCTTGAGGGCCAGGTCAAGCGAATCCATGAATTCGTCGATCTTGATGGGCTTGGTGAGGTAGCCGAAGAACCCAGCCTCCAGCCCCTTTTGTACGTCATGAGGTCTCGCGTTGGCGCTCAGTGCGATAATCGGAATATGCGCGGTGGAGATGTCTTCCGAGAGCATCGTAAGGGCCTCAATGCCGCTTATGCCCGGCAGGTTGATGTCCATCAGGATCACGTCCGGCAGGAAAGCCAGTGCTGCCTCGACGCCCCGGTTGCCATCCGATGCGCTGATAAGGCGGATATCGCTCCGTCGCGCAATGAGGTCCTCCACCAGCATCAGGTTGGCCGGATTGTCCTCGACGTACAGCAAAGTGCGCTTTGGCGCTCCGTGTTCAACCTTGCTCCGCACTCGTTCCCGGCTGTCATCGACCTTGACGGATGTCGGTTCGGTTGTCAGATTCAGCTCGAACCAGAAGACGCTTCCCTCCCCGACTATGCTTTCCGCGCCTATCACGCCCCCCATCAGTTCGATGAGCCGCTTGCTGACAACCAGGCCTATGCCGGTGCCTTCAGTATCCATCTCCTGGCCGAGGCGGTTGAAGGGCTGGAAGAGCTGTGAAATCTGGTCGGGAGCAAGCCCGTGTCCTGTGTCACGGATACTGATGCGGATCGACCCGGAAGGGTTGATGATGCTCCCAACGGTCACCGTTCCGCCCTTCCTGTTGTATTTGATTGCATTGGAAAGAAGGTTGATCAGGACCTGCTTGACGCGCACCCGATCCGCCTGGACGAAGAGGGATATCTCAAAATGGCTGAAGGCCACCTTGATGCCGCGCTTCTTCGCCTGGGGCTCTATCATGGCCTCGCACTCATGCATGATTTCGGACAGTGAAATCGCTTCCGGCGAAATGGACAGCCGGCCTGATTCGACAAGGGCAAGGTCGAGCACCTCGTTGATGAGCTCCAGGAGGTACCATCCGGCTTTGAGAATCTGGTCGATGCTCCGCTTCTGCGCAGGGGTCGGCGGTGGAGTGCCCGACTCCACCAGTTGGGCGAAACCGAGGATCGCGCTGAGCGGCGTGCGCAGCTCATGGCTCATGCTGGAAAGGAAATCGGACTTGGCGAGGTTCGCCTTTTCGGCAAGGACTTTGGCGCCTTCAAGCTCGACATTTTTTTCTTTCAGGACCCTGTCGAGCAATGCCCGCTCGGCGTCAACCTTCATGCGCGCGGTGTTATCAGTGCCAATGAGCAGATAGCCGATAATTGCCCCCTGGGCGTCCCGCAAGGCGGTGACCGAAACGACCGCGGGGAGACGGCTGCCATCCTTGCGGATGTAGGTAAGGGCGTAAATGTCCTCAATACCGCGCGAGTCCTTGAAAACCAGGGCCTCGAAGCCGGGCGCTATGGGAGTGCCCAGCTCCTGGCTCAAGGCACCAGCCCGGGCAATCACCTCTTCGGGATCGGAAATGTCGGCCGGGGTGACCTTGTCCATCACCTCCGCGGCGGTATAGCCCAGCATGCGTTCCGCGCCCACGTTGAATATCTGGATGACGCCCTTTGCGTCCGTGGCGATGCTCGAGAAATTTGCGCTTTTAAAGATCGCGTTCTGAAGGGCTCCGGCTTTCAGCAGCGCCTCCTCAGCCAGCTTCCGCGCGCTTATGTCACGAAGAACGCCGGTAAAATAGCGCTGGCCTCCGAGGCTCATTTCGCTGACCGCTATCTCGAGCGGGAAGCTGCTGCCATCCTTGCGCCTGCCTGTGACCTCGCGTCCGGCGCCGATTGCCCGTGCCTCGTCGCTCGCCCCGTAGTACTCAAGCGAGCCGCTCTTCTGATCCTGGTTGAGCTCGGGAATGAGCTGCGTGAAGTTCTGCCCGCCAAGCTCTGCCGCCGTGTAGCCGAACATATGCTCTGCCGCCCGGTTCACCGACTCGATGGCGCCGCTGCTGGCACGAAGGGTAATGATGCCATCCACCACGGTGTTGAGGATTGTCTGGACGAGGGCCGCACTGTCGCGCATGGCCTGCTGAGCGGCGTATTCCGCGGAAACATTACGGAACACAAGCACGGCCCCAATTACCTGGCCGTCACTGGCGTGGATCGGAGCGCAGCTGTCCGCGATGTCGCACTCGGTGCCGTCACGGGAGATCAGGACGGTGTGGTTGGCCAGTCCCTGAACCGTGCCGCGTGCCACCGTTTCCAATACCGGGATGGTAGAAGGCAGGCGGCTTTCCTTGTTGATGATGGTGAAGACATCGGATACCGGCCTGCCGAGGGCCTCCGCGAGCGTCCAGCCGGTAAGCCTTTCAGCAACCGGATTAAGCAGCGTCACCCGCGCTTCAACGTCGGTGGCGATCACGGCATCGCCTATGGAGTTGAGGGTGATCGCAAGCTTTTCCTCGCTTTCGCGCAAGGTCACGTTTGCCATCCGCAACAGATTGTTTTGCGACGTTTGGATATGGATCAGATGCTGCGTTTCCCGCCGTGCGAGCTTGGTGAGGCTGAGACGCGTTCGCCGGGAAACGGAGGAAAAGAACAACATGGCAAAGAGGATGACGAAAAGATTGGCGAAGATGAGGATGGCGAACAAAGAGCGGATGCTCGACCGGAACTCCGCCTCACGCTCTGCAAGCAGATTCTTTTCTATCGCGGTAAACCCGCTCATCTCCGAGCGGATCGAATCCATGATCCTTTTTCCCTCTCCGCCGACAACGAGTGCAAGGGCCGCCGCGACATGGTGATTGCGATGCAGCTCGATGATGGTCGACAAGTCAGCCAGCTCGGCGTCGATGAGGGGAACAAGAGCAGCCAGGTGTTTGCGGGCGTCCACGGAGACGGTCAGCCCCCGCAAATTTTCCATCTGCCCTTCGATGCCGCCGCGAACCTCAAGGTACGGCTCGAGGAAAGACTCGGCGCTTGTCAGCAAATAACCGCGCTGACCGGTTTCGGCATCCTTCAGCGCGGACAACAAATTGTCGGCAGCGCTTACAACAGTGGCGGCGTGGTTTTGAGCCGCCGCCGTTTGCCTGATTTGACCGAAAATCAAGAATGCCACCGTCGCCCCGAGAGCGACCAACAGGACCGCGGCGACAAGCAGGATAATGACCCTGTCGGACATGAAAATGGACTTGCGTTGCGCCCTGCCGCCGGCGCCCATCTCAGAGTTCATACCTTTAAGCGACATAGCTGACCTCAATTGACTTCAATGCGGACAAATTAATCAGCAATGCATGTGAGTTCTGAACCATTGCAACACAGTAACCAATGGCAAGCGTCCCGTATGCTCGCTACCGTACATATGGCGCGGCAAAACTGTCGTTCGTGGAGTTGTCCAAAGGCCGACAGGTCACGGGCTCGACGGTGTCATGCGGACCAGCTCGGCGCTGACCTGCCAGAGCCTGGCTGTCATGTCTGTGTCATAGGCGACCTTGTTGGGAGTCTTTGGCGTGCGGTTGGCAAAGAACTTGCCGGTGATGCCGTCCATGTCGGGTGAAGAAGCCAGATAGATCGAAGTCTGCGCGCCCTGCTCCGGGGTCTTCAGCAGCAGGAGGGCCACGCGGCTGATGAGTGCGAAATACCAGGCCTGGTCTTCAGCCCCGAAGTTGGTACGCACGACTCCAGGGTGCAGCGAGGTGGCCGTGACGCCCGTTCCTTCGAGCCGGCGCGCCAGTTCATTGGTGAACATCACGTTTGCGAGCTTGGACTGACTGTAGGCGCGCTGTCCGGAGTAGCTGCGAGCGCCTTGCAGGTCGTCGAACTCGATCCGGCCCATCCCCTGCGCGCCTGAGGAGACAGTGACGACCCGTGCGGGAGCGCTGGCCTTCAGGCGATCCAGAAGCAGGTTGGTGAGCAGGAACGGCGCCAGGTGGTTGAGGGCGAACGTCCGCTCCACGCCGTCGGCGGTCACGCGTCGGTGCGCCCAGAAACCGCCGACGTTGTTGACCAGCACGTGCAGCCGCGGGTAGGAGTCGAGGATTGCGACGGCGAGCCGGCGTACTTCCGCCTGGGAGCTCATATCGGCGGCAAACGCGTCAACAGCCGTGTTTCCCGAAGCAGCACGGATCTCTGCGGCGGACCGTTCGGCGCGCGCAAGGTCGCGCCCCGTGATGCCAACCCGGGCGCCGATCCTGGCCAGCCCGATCGCGGTGGCCTTGCCGATTCCCCCGGTGCCGCCTGTAATCAGGACGACCTTGCCGGCCATCGAGAGTGTGTCAGTCATGGATGACCGTTACGATCACTTTTCCTTTTGCGTGACCATTTTCAAGATACCGAAGAGCTTCTGCGGTCTCAGCCAGCGGATACCGCCTATCAATTACCGGCACTATCTTTCCTTCTTCAAGAAGACCTTTCAAGAATGACAAATCCTTCTGGGATGCTCTTGTACTCATGCCGCCCAGCTTTCTGCCCTTCTTTTCTGAAATCATCGGCCCAAGGAACAAGGCTTGGAACATTTGCGCCCCGGAACCGCCGCTCATGATGTAAGCCCCATTTGGACTCAACGAGCGCTTATATGCAGAGATGGGATGATACCCGTTGGCTGCAAGAATCAGGTCATACTTCTGCCCGTTCTTTGTGAAATCTGCTTGAGCGTAATCAATGACATGATCTGCGCCAATCGAGCGGACCAACTCCATCTTGCCTGCGCTGCATACTGCCGTAACTTCAGCCCCGAATGATTTTGCAATCTGAACGGCAAACATACCCACGCCACCAGACGCACCATTTATCAGGACTCTCTGCCCTGGCTGAATCTTTCCCTTGTTGCGAAGACCCTGCAGCGCGGTGACGGCTGCCATGGGCACGGCCGCTGCCTGCTCGAATGTCATATGTGCCGGCTTTTTCACAAATGCATCTTCACGCGCACATGCGTACTCGGCAAAGCCTCCGCTGCCGTGTCCCGTTATGTCCCCAAACACATCGTCACCGGGCTTAAGCTGCTTTACATTTTTCCCGACCCCTTCGACTCGCCCCGCTATGTCAGCTCCGAGAATTCGCTTCTTTGGCCCGAAGAACCCAAATCCCATCAATCGGATCAGGAACGGCTTAGCTCTCAGGAGACGCCAGTCAGCGGCATTGAGAGATATCGCGTGGACCTTCACCAGCACTTCGTCGTCCTTGGGAGAAGGTTTTTCCACTTCCTTGAGATGAAGGACATCGGGGGAACCGTATTTTGTGTACAGGACAGCTTTCACAGGTATGCCTCCAGGAACATAAAGCCGAGTTGAACCACCTCTTCGCGGATGTGCTCCTTCAGTAGAGCCTGGTGATTTTGAAGACGCCCTGCTTCTTATCCCAGGACAATTCGATGTGATGGAATCTGACAGCGGCTAGCAGGTCGTTCGCGGTTTGCGGATAGCTGCTGGAGATCTCACCGTCAATTGACAAGAGTGTCTTCGTCCCGATCTGGGGGATCGTCAGCAGGTAATGAAAAACATCTGGACCCTCCACTTCAGACTGCCGGTTCACCATTCCTTTGCTGTCCACGGGCATGTCGTCCAAGTACTGAGCAAGGTAGTTTTCATCGAAAAACTTCAAGAAGACACCGCTGGGCAGAACGTCCGCGGTGATCTCCTTCCGTTCGCCCGGAACGGGTTCGTAGAAACCAAAATACCCCCAAGTGGAAACAGCCACCATGTCGCTTCTCCCGTCCCGAGGGTACGTGGCAAAGCTGTATTCTACAGGACCGCCGTCACTGTCAATGTCCGGGTTGAACACGAGAACAAACTTAATATAGTAGTTCTTAATGTCGAGAATCTTTATTTCGGCGGACCGGGTGTTTACCGTGTTGAGATCCTCCAGCACCCACTGGCCATTTTGCTGGGACAGCTTGACTGTGTCGCGGTAATAGGTGTTGAAAGTCTGGACAAAATCGTCGGCATGGACCCCAACGCTACGAAATGAAAGCATCAGCAACAGAACGATCTTTTTCAGCACCGACAGCCCCCTCTGGTCCCCAGGTATGCTTCTCTCAGCGGTCTTGGGCACTATGGCTCAACTCGGTAGCTGAATCCGTGGCGAGTAAAACCCAGGGATTCGTAGAACTTATGTGCGTTTGTTCGTGTTTCATTGCTTGACAGCATCATCTTGTAGCATCCATGGTCTCTGCAACGATTCATGGCAAACTGCATCATTTCCTTGCCTATCCCCTTGCCTTGGAACGATGGCAGCACCCCTACAGCCTCAACCAGCCCGGACCGGGTGCCCTTGTGCGAAAGGTTGTCCACTATCAGAAGAGCGAATGTCCCTACTATTTGACCGTCTATCTCGGCAGCAAATACCTTGTAGTTCGGATATTGTTCAATTCTTTTCAGTATTGCCGCGCTTTCGGCCGCGCTCAGGTTCTGGCCCGAGTCTATCCCGGACTCGCGGTAGACACGCAATACAGACTCGAGGTCCTCCTCGCTCGCTTCTCGCATGACTGGACGCAAGATATTTCCTTTCATCTGACCATTAGTCATCAATCATAAGTATGAACATCACGCCGGTCAACAAATAAGTGTCGGACGAAAGGCTTTGCAAAGAGCGGATTGAACGAAGGCTCGCCCTCTCCCCATGCCACACTTCGGCCGCGCCCAGTCAGCGTGCTTTCTCACAATCACGTGTATACACTCCTATTTGTGAAAAATGAAATGCATCGATCCGTTCGAACGCAATGTGCAGTTGTGGCAGACAGCTGCATGTCCGGGAGTCTCCGGCGCGCCGCCCGGGTGGTAACGCAATACTATGCAAAGGTTCTGAGGCCCAGTGGGTTGGAGCCGACCCAGTTCACCCTCCTCATTGCATGCGCCACGGCAGGTCCTGTGCCGATTTCCGCTCTGGCAGGAGCGATAGCCATTGACAGAATCACGTTGACGCGAAATCTCAGGCTGCTGGCCCGCCAGGGTCTTGCGCGTGTTACGGAAGGCGAGGATCGCCGAGTTCGGCAGGTGGAATTGAGCAGGAACGGCCGCACCGCGCGGGCACGGGCGCTTCCCCTCTGGCAGAAGAAGGCCCAGTCCGG
>CAYTGX010000106.1:10104-12959 GCA_964437385.1 uncultured Spirochaetaceae bacterium | reverse complement strand
GGCCGCCCACACGGAGGTATCCATGTTCAGCTTGCCGTTCTTTACGAACGGCTCCTTGGTGTTCATCCCGTAGAATGCCCAGAATGCATCACTGGCGCCGCTGAAGAGCACTATCTTGCCGTTGCTCTTGTCCGCGACCTCTTTGCCCTTCTGGACGTACACGTCCCAGCTCGTGAATATCTTCTCCAGCTTTGCCGGGTCATCCGTTCCGAAATACTGTTTGGCCAGGGGGCGGTTGTAGGTGAATCCGCCGACGCAGTTGTCAATCTGGATGGACACGAGCTCACCCTTGGCATTCGTGATGAGCGGAATGGACCAGGGAACCAGATCCTTGCGGTTTGCATTATAGGGGGCCTTGTCGAGATTCTCCCAGATATCCAGGTTGACCAGCGTGCCGCGGGGGGTCATCTCGAGGTTCGCGACATCCGGCATTTCCCCGCCTGCCGCCGCGGTGGTCTGCAGCTTCTTCATGTAGTCCGAAGTCGCAATCGTGACATAGTTGACTTTGATGTTGGGGTACGTGAGGGTGAAATCCGAGGCGCCCTTCATTTCATAGTCGCCCCAGACCCAGTGGCTGATCTCTCCCTTGAGGGATTTCGGGTCGACCGTTGATTGCGCGGAAAGCCCGGCAATGCAGAAAAGCCCGATAAGGATCACCACGAGCGTTCGTGAAATTCCCGTGCTCATTCCTGCCTCCTTCTGACGTGGCTCAGAATCACAGACTCTGGACCTGCGCCGATTTTACACGACCCATCCGGTTTTCCAAGTTACGCAGATAACTAAAGGACAGTACCGGTGTACTCTATTCGAAGAGCCGGGCCTCAATGCACACCCGCATGGCCTGCATGCGGTCACGCACGCCCATCTTGGCATAGATATCGTGCACGTAATTTCTCACCGTCTGCTTCCCGAGGTTGGCTTCAGAGGCGATCTCGTCGTTGTTCCACCCGAAGCTGAGGAGCTCCAGCACGCGCCGCTCCTTGTCGGTAAGCTCTGCGAACCAGGAAGGCTTCTCTCCCTGCTTCCTCCTGACCATCGAGTCTATGACTTGAGGAGAGAGGTATTTCTGTCCCTCCATGACGATGCGGATGGCATTGATGAAAGTCTGCGGCAGCATGTCCTTCAGGACATACCCCGAGGCGCCGTGCTCCAGCGCGCCGCGAAGGTAGCCGTCGTCCGCAAAAGTCGTCAGCATGATGATCTTCACGTCCGGGAACTCTTTGTGAATCACCTTGACGGCCTCCAGGCCGTCGATGGGCTGCATGCGTACGTCGAGGATGGCCACGTCAAGGCGCGGATGCCGCCGGACAAACTGGATGGCCTCCTCCCCCGAGTACACGACTCCTGCCACGCGCAGGTCAGGAGCCTTCATCTGGATCACGTCCTTCAGGCTGTTCACGAAAAGCACCTGGTCGTCCGCAAGGAGGATATCTATCATTGGCGGCTCTCCGCGCCTTCCCCGACGTTCTGCGGGGTGCCCATGGGCACAGATGCAGACAGGGCAAAGCCCGAGGAAGAGGCATCGAAGGTGATGCTTCCCCCGATGGCGGCCACCTCTTCCCTCATGCTGGTGACCCCGATTCCCTCCACGATTTCCGAGCTCCCCTTTCCGTTGTCCCGGAGGGAAACGAGGAAGCGGTTTTCCGACACCCAGAGGGAGATGCCGATCTCCGTTGCATTGCCATGACGAAATGCATTGACCATCCCCTCCTGAATGATCCGAAATACAATGCTGTCCACGGAGCTCCCGAACCAGAAGGGGGCATTGCCGAGACTGCAGCTCACGCGCACGTTGGTAGCCTTTTCGAATGCTTTTGTCAAACGGAGCAGGGCGTTGAGGTCCGATGTTCTGTCCCTTCGGGCCTTGAGCAGGCGCAGCGCGACCCTGATATCGGTGAGACCGTTCTTCGCGTTGTCCCGGATGGTCTGGAAGAGATTGGGCAGGGCTTCAAAGCCTCCCCGCTGTCCCCGTTCGATGCCCGACTCGCTCAGCATGATGATCGTCGTGAACGTATAGCCCAGGGAATCGTGCAGCTCCCTGATGATGCGATTGCGCTCGTCGGTCTTGGAGTTTTCCTCGGCGATGCGGATGTACTGCTGAAACCCGGTATTCGCGTCCGTAAGCTTCTTGATCGAATCTTCCAGGCGCCTGGCCTTGTCCGCCAGGAGGGAATGCCTCCGCTCCTGCACGCGGATCAGGAGGCCGACGACAAAGAGCACGGCGTCCAGAAGATACTGGAAGACGAAATCGATGGGGTTCTCCAGGAGCGGCGGGGGATGCGCGCGCAGGCCGCTCTGCGCCAGCCCGACCATGAAAAGGGACGCGAGTGCGGAGAGCACGACGCCGGCAGGAGGATCGAGCTCGAAACCAGTTTCAAGGAAAAACGCGTAGAGCAGCGCCAGCTTGGTGGCGTTGTACTCGGAAAAAGGCGCGATGAACAATGCGATTACGAATGCCCGAACGGAGAAAAGCCCGATGCGGACGGCGCGGCGCTCCACGAAAAATCCGGCCAGCCCGAGCAGGAATGACGCCGCCGCGACACCGGCAAACTGGACCAGCCACGGATACGGCAGGACGTTCACCGGGAAACGGACTGCGCATTCGACGACGCTCTCCGCATGGAGCACGCACGAAAGGACCAGCATGACGATCCACGTGACACCGCGTCCGCGGGGGTCCTGCAGTCCGGCGTTCTGCAATGTATGGGGTGTGAGGTCCATGCTGCTCTCTAACGCAGGTATCTTACCGCACCGCGGATGTGCGCGCTACGGTGCCTCCCCGCGCCCCGGATAGGAGCGTGTAGGGCGATGGCACGCAAAAGACAGTCGCGCCCGAGCGTGGGCTCCCGGCGCGC
>CAYTGX010000106.1:0-10004 GCA_964437385.1 uncultured Spirochaetaceae bacterium | reverse complement strand
GTAGGGCGATGGCACGCAAAAGACAGTCGCGCCCGAGCGTGGGCTCCCGGCGCGCTAGAAGCGCGCAATGAGGGCAGGGGCGAATTGCAGCAGGAGCACGGTCAGCACCCAGCCGAGAAAGATCCCGGCAATCACATCGAAAACATAATGGATGCCGATGCCCACGCGGGACAGGACCATGAACGGGCTCCAGAGGAGAATCACGATGAAAACGGGCAGCGGTCCGAGCTGCCCGGCGATGATGCAGAGCATGGTGGCCCGGGCCGCGTGTCCCGAGGGAAAAGAATACGGGTCGGCCTTTCGGTAGATCATGCCGGAGCCGCCGGGTGGACGCTGCCGGCGGAAGAGCATCTTCACGATGATGACCATAATTTCCGCCAGCACCAGGCCGGCAAAAGCCACGACGGCCCGGGCCTTCCACCGGGAGTCTCCCAGCAGCCACGCGGCTGACGCGAGCCCCACCCAGACAGGGCCGTCTCCGGAGTGCGCCAGGCCGAGCGCGAAAAACAGGAGAACCCTGCGCTGCCGCGGCAGGGTCAGCAGCCTGGTCAGTGCCTGGTCGATAGCCAGGAGTCTTCCCCGCAGGCCCGCCGCGCGTTCCATGCCGATGTGTGTACCCGATTTGCTTGACTTTGCATACCCTGCCCGATAGCATCGGAACATCGACCGGCCACACGATCACACGGATCCCCCGCCCATCATTATAGAAGGAACGCTCAAGAAGGTCCGCTTTGCAAGCGAGGATGACGCATTCAGCGTCGTAGTCGTGGCCCTGGAGACCGGGATGGAAGTGTCCGCGGTCGGCAACCTTGCCGGCGTGCGCGTCGGGGAGAGCCTGCGTCTGGCCGGTCAGTGGACCACGCACCCGAGGTTCGGCCGGCAGTTCCAGGTCCGGTCTTTCACCGCCGTGTCCCCTGCCACGCTGGTGGGCATCGAGCGCTACCTCGGCTCCGGGCTCGTGCCCGGAATCGGGGCAGAGATTGCCTCGCGCCTTGTGGGGAAGTTCGGTCTGACCACCCTCGAGGTGATCGACAGAGAGCCGGCAAAGCTCCGCGAGGTGCAGGGAATAGGCCCGAAGCGCGCGGAGCAGATCGTGCAGGCGTGGCAGAAGCAGCGGGAGATCAGGGATGTGATGGTCTTCCTCCAGTCATGCGGGGTGAGCACCGCGCTGGCAGCTCGGATCTACAGGCACTACGGCAGGGATCCGCGCGGTGTGATCAGTCGTGACCCGTGGCAGCTCGCCGCTGATGTGCAGGGCATCGGGTTTCGGACCGCGGATGCAATTGCCGCCAGCCTCGGAGTGGATCCGCAGTCCCCGCGCAGGGCCGAGGCAGGCATCCTTTTCGTGCTGGAGCAGAGGGCAGATGAGGGACACACGTGGGCCCCGCGGAAGGCGCTGGCGGAGGAGACCGCTTCTCTTCTCAGCGTGGCGCCTGACAGGTGTGCGGCGGCCATCGACATGCTTGCCGCCCGGCAGGCAGTGGCCCTGGAGGCGGACGCGGAGGCCGGCCCGCTCATTGCGTCACCCCTCCTGGCAAAGGCGGAAGAGGAAACCGCGCGGCGCCTGGCGCTGATTGCGTCTACCGCAGGCTCGTTCTCCCTGGATGGAGACAGCAGTGCTGATACAAAGGACGCGGAGGGCATCACGCTCTCACGCCTGCAGCAGGAGGCGGTGCGGGCCGTGCGTGCGGACAAGGTCCTCGTCATCACCGGCGGCCCGGGAACGGGAAAGACCACACTCATCACCACGATCGTCCGGATTCTTTCGCGGCGCGGACTGCGCGTTGCGCTCTGCGCGCCCACCGGCCGCGCGGCCAAGCGCATGGCAGAAGCCACCGGCAGGGAGTCACGAACAATCCACCGCCTGCTGGAGTGGAGCCCGAAAACCGGCGGGTTCACCCGGGATGAGAATGCGCCGCTTGCCTGCGACGCCCTGATCCTCGACGAGGCCTCCATGGTGGACATCGTGCTTTTCTCCCGGCTCGTGGCAGCGGTCCCGCCCGCCTCGCGTCTCATCATGGTCGGAGACAGCGATCAGCTTCCCTCCGTGGGCCCGGGCAACGTGCTGGCGGACCTCATCTCATCTGGCGCAGTTCCGGTGACGCGGCTCACGGAGATCTTCCGCCAGGCAGGAGAGAGCTCCATCGTCGTGAATGCGCACCGCATCAACGCGGGACACATGCCGCAGGCGGCAGCCGGTGACGAAAGGGATTTCTTCTTCATCGAAAGAGATGAGCCGGATGCCATTGTCGCGGTCGTGCGGGACCTGGTGACCACGCGGATCCCCCGGCGTTTCGGGCTCGATCCGCGCCAGGACATCCAGGTGCTCACGCCCATGCGCAAGGGGGTCCTTGGGGCGGCGAACCTGAACAAGGAGCTGCAGGCGCTTCTGAACCCGGGAGGACCATCACTGGGCCGCGGAGGGATCGAGCTGCGGGCCGGAGACCGGGTCATCCAGATGCGCAACAACTACGCGCAGGGAGTCTTCAACGGGGACGTGGGCGCCGTCACGGAGGTGAACGAGTCTGCCCGCACCGCCACGGTGAGCTATGACGAGCGCAGCGTGCTGTATGAAGCGGCGGACCTCGATCAGCTCAGCCTTGCCTACGCCTGCTCGATCCACAAGTCGCAGGGGAGCGAGTTTCCGGCCGTGGTCATTGTGCTGCATACGCAGCACTACGTGCTCCTCAAGCGGGCCCTTCTTTACACGGCGGTGACCCGGGCACGGAAGCTCGCCGTGATCGTGGGAAGCAGGCGGGCCCTGGCCATCGCCGTGAAAAACGTCGGGACCACGGAGCGGTGCACGCGGCTGGCCGCGCGGCTCCGCGCCTACTTCCCGTACAAGGGTCCCAGCGAGGCGCAGGCGCGGTAATCGGCTCCCTCGGATCCCGCGTCGCCGAACGCGGACCAATGCTTCGGGCGGAACACCTGCTCTTCCGGTACATTGTGCATGGCCACGGGGATGCGCAGCATGGCTGCCAGCGCCAGGAGATCCGCGCCGACATGGCCGCAGCTGATGGCGCCGTGATTGGCGCCCCAGTTGTTCATCACCGTGTACACGTCCCGGAAAGCACCTTTCCCGTTCACCCGGGGGGCAAACCAGGTGGTGGGCCATGCAGGATCGGTGCGGTCCATCAGGGTGCGGCTCATGTCCGAAGGAAGCTCAACGGTGGAGCCTTCGGCAATCTGCAGCACCGGGCCCAGGCCGGCCACGAGGTTGAGCCGGGACATTGTGACGGGCATGCCGCCGCGGGTTTCAAACTCCGTGGAGAACCCGCCGCCACGGAAATACTCGAGGTTGGCAGGGCAGAAATGCGTGGCATCGAGACACGCCGCCGCTTCTTCCACGGTCACTTCCCAGTACGGCTTCATCGCGGGCATGCCGCCCCGGGACATCCGGCCCGAGCCGTCCAGCGTCGTGGAGCCTGAGTTGATGAGATGAATGACACCCAGCTCCGCGGGACCCTGGAGCTTTTTCCCGGTGACTCTCTTCACTGCATCCGGACTCCAGAATGTGCGCACGTCGGAGAATATCTGGGCTGTGCCGGTAAGCTGGTGACCCAGGAGCATCGAGATGCCGTTCAGGTAGTCGTTCTCCGTGGCGCAGACAAAGGCCTCGCGGATCCCGTTCCAGTCGAAGGAGGTGTTGAGCACGGTCTCCATGAAGTCGCCGTTGGGAAGCTGGTCTGTCCACTGCCTCTGGCCCTGGAAACCGGAGGCGATTGCGTTGTGACCCAGCGCCTCTTCCTCGAAGCCCAGCTCGGCCAGGTGCGGATTTCCGATCATGAGGTCCCGGGCGATCATGGTCATCTTCACCACGTACTCCCAGTCTGCGTCCTTGCGGGCCCGCGGGAGCTGGAGCTTTGCCGCATTGCGGTCAGGACCTTCGGTGCAATTCTGCTTCACCCAGGCCAGGGCGCGGGTGAACTCATCCGGATCGTAGATCTTCTCGTTTATCCTGCGGCTGAACTCCGACATGTCGACCATCTCGTACCGCATGCCGAGCCAGCTCTCCAGGAAGCGCGGGTCCACGATGGAACCGGCAATGCCCATGGACATGCCGCCCATGGCCAGGTAGGAGGAGCCGCGAAGGCTGGCGCAGGCAAGACCGGCCCGCGCAAAGCGCAGCAGCTTCTCCTGCACATCGGCTGGGATCTTCGTGTCCCCGGCATCCTGCACGTCGCGGCCGTAGATGCCGAATGCGGGCAGGCCTTTCTGCGCGTAGGCGGCCAGGACCGAGGCCAGGTAGACTGCGCCGGGACGCTCTGTCCCGTTGAAGCCCCAGACTGCCTTGGGCACGAACGGGTCCATGTCCATGGTCTCCGCCCCGTAACACCAGCTCGGGGTGACCGTGATGGACACGCCGACTCCCGCCTGAGCGAACTTCTCCGCTGCCCGCGCCGCCTCCG
This sequence comes from uncultured Spirochaetaceae bacterium, assembly GCA_964437385.1. Lineage (GTDB taxonomy): Bacteria > Spirochaetota > Spirochaetia > SZUA-6 > Fen-1364 > Fen-1364. Next base: position 5,595 of record CAYTGX010000106.1, on the reverse strand, counting down.
CCACTCCCCCGATGCACGTGTCAGCCACCACGCATTCCACCGGGAGCCCGCAGGGATGACGCAGGGTCGTTGCGAGCATGCCCGCAACGGACGCGGCCATTGCCCGTGTCTGCGCCTCCAGGGATTCCCGCACGCCTTTTCTGCGGCCGTCGATCGTGGGCCGGATTCCGATCTTCGGCAGGCTTCCCTGCAGCCGGTTCACCGGCGCCGCGGTTTTCAAGCCTTTCACGTTTGCCATTGGATGCCCCTCCGTGTTGGATGCACGGCGTACCGTGCTTCCCTGAAATGCACGGCGTACCGTGCTTCTCTGAAATGCACGGCGTACCGTGCTTCGATCGTTGCTGCCCGACCTGCGTCAGGCGAAATGCCGGCTCTTGCGGAATGCCGTTTCCGCGTTCCGGGTCCAGTACTGCCCGTCCAGGAGCAGGGACGTGAGCTCCGGGAGATCCTTGGCAAGCTCCCGAATCGATTTCAGCCCTATCCCATGTGCGAACGGAAAAATGACCACTTTGCCCGTGTACGTGTTGTCCATGAGCGCTTTCAGCCCTTTTGCCGCAGAGCCCATGTCTCCGATTGCGGCAAGGGAATAGGAGGTGGAAAGCCTTCCTGACTGGGTGAGCGCAAGGGTATCCTTCATGGCGGCAAGCGGAGAGCCCGAGGAGCCGATCACGCGCATGTGCTTCCGCACGATTGCCCCTATCGGGAGGTCCGTGATCGTGCCGAGCTTCACTCCGGCAAAGATATTGAGAACGCCGTCCGGAGCAAGGTAGTGCGACGCCTGGCTGATGATGACGGAGACGGGGACGAGCACGACCACGTCGTCGAACCCGCCGGGATATTTCTGGTTCAGGAAGGTGTCCAGCTCCTCCGCAGGCAGGTCCTTGGGGTTTTCGAATGTGAGGGACACGTTGCAGTTGCGGCCCTTGCAAAGAAGGGAGACCAGGTGCTTGAGCGATTCCAGGCGCTCATCGGAAAGGTCCGTCACAAGTATCTCCGAAGGACCCTGCTCGTCCATGACTGCCTTGATCACGTGCATCTGGCCCATGGGTCCGGCGCCGCCGACGAACCAGGTGCGGCCCCCGGGCTTGATGCTTTCCCGGTTGTTTGACCGATAACTGGCCCCCACCATGCCGTCCGTGGAGCCGACCAGCTCCAGCTTGCGGTAGTGGACCTTTCCCACGTCCACCGGAAGCTCGACATCCGGCGCGCTGCTGTGCACGCCCAGGACGCCGTCCGGATCGATATCGTTCACCAGCCGGGAAAAAGATGCGCGGTCCGGAGTTCCCGCGCAGACAATGTCAGTGGGCATGGGCCGGCCCGCAGTCGGCTGCGCGGAGGGAGCAATCACGGCGCCAGTCTTCTGTGCAAGATCCTCTGCCGCGCGGAGATTCTCCGCGGTAAGCCCGAAATGGGAGATATGGGCTATCCGCGAGGCTTCAAGACCATGCAGGTCCAGGGGAACCTGGCCCTGGGCAAAACCGGCAAGAAGAAGATGCCCGTTTTCCTTGACCGCCGTACGCGCGCGTATCTGGTAGGAGGCAATGACGCAGGTCCATGGCTCCACCAGCGCCGCCTCGGCATAGCCGGTTTCTTCCTTGACGGGCAGGAGGTAGCAGCCCTCGTCACCCTCGAGTATCTCGGTCCCTATCACGACGTACTGGGAGAGCCCGCCGGGGATCATGTAACCGAACGCAACGCCTTTGCCCTTGTAGTAGATATCAGCCTGGATGATGAAGCGGCTGCCCAGCTTGAACTTCCCTTTCCACTTGTCTCCCACGCCGACGATGGTCATCGTCACCTCGTGGCCGGGCACGGTGGGGTTCTTCGACAAATCGCGGCCTTCGATCCGGGGATGGGTGCTGCCCGCCGAGATGAGCTTGACGTCGGAAAAACAGAGTCCCACCGCGTCTATGCGCGCAACGAGGTTGTCTTCCGAGTACCGAGGGAAGGGAACCGTATCCGGGCGTCCTTTTGTGCCTATGTTGTCTAGACCCGACCCCTTCAGCTGCCAGGAGAGTATCTCCTGCGGCAGGTCTTCGAGGAACTCCATGGTGTACTCCTTTCTACTAGATTAACATGGCCGGCCACCATAGGCAACCTCGGAAGGAAGTTTCCGCCAATCAGGGCCGTGCACACTGCGATGTTCGGCGATGCGTCAATATGCTTGATGGTGCGCGGCCATACATGGTAGGCTCCCCGGCATGAAAAAGGAAAGAATCGCCGCCCAGATGTACTCATTCCGCGATTACTGCAACGACGCGCACGACCTGGCCGAAACGCTGAAAAAAGTACGGTCCATCGGTTTCAGGGCAGTGGAGATGAGCAGCCTCGGCCCGCTGCCTCCCCACGAGCTTGCGCGCGTCCTGGACGGGGAGGGCCTGACCTGCTGCTCCACGCATGAGGACTCGGAAGAACTGTTGACCGATCCTGAAGGAGTCGTGGAGCGACTCGGCGTCCTTGGCTGTACGTCCACAACTTACCCCTATCCCCGCAACCAGGACTTTTCCACGGTAGAGGGCGTCCGCCGCCTCTGCAAGGCCCTCAACCGGACCGGGAAGCTTCTGAAAAAAGCGGGCATCACGTTCGGATATCACAATCACAACCTGGAGTTTCACAAGCTCAACGGCAGGACCGTCATGGACATGATCCTGGCGGAAACCGACCCGGACGCCGTGCATATAGAGCTCGACACGTACTGGGTACAAGCCGGCGGCGGCGAGCCCGCCGAATGGCTTGCCCGGTTGAAGGGCCGCGCTTCCCTCCTGCATCTCAAGGACTACGGGGTGGACGCCAAGGGCGTGTCGATGTTCGAGGAAATCGGCCAGGGAAATCTCGACTTCGGGAAAATCATGTCCGCCGCAAAGCGCGCCGGCTGCCGCTGGTACATCGTGGAGCAGGATTCCGACTGGGAAGACGAGGACCCGTTCCAGTCCCTGAGAATGAGCCTCGCGTACCTGAAAAGAGAGTTCGCCGATTGAGAGAATCGGCGGCGTGCCGTGAAGGTCAAGGCGACCCCCGCTGACTTCATTGTCCAGGAACAATCGAGCCTCGTTCTTTCCGAGCGCCCGTCCGGCTATGCGGTCTTCCAGCTTTCTAAAACCTCGTGGGACACGTTCGACCTGATCGACCTGCTTGCGCGACGGCTCGGCGTGGCCGCGGCAGACATCAGCGTGGGCGGGATGAAGGACCGGCACGGCAGCACCGAACAGATGATTTCCGTGCGCGGTCTGCGCGGCAGCCCGCGGCCCCTCAGGGACAAGAACTTCTCCCTGCAGTTCGCCGGCTGGTCCGACGGCCCCGTGACGGCGCGCGACATCAGCGGCAACAATTTCATTATCACGCTCCGTGATCTCACCGAAGACGAGGCGGAACGGATCACGGTGAACGGGGAGCGGGCGGCGCGTGACGGTTTTGCCAACTATTTCGACTCGCAGCGCTTCGGGTCCGCGCGCCACGGCGCCGGCTTCATGGGCAAGGAGATCTTCCTGGGCAGGCGGGAGGCCGCACTTCGTCTCTATTTCACCCCGTCCAGGCACGACGACCAGAAGACGCGCACGCTCAAAAAGTGCGTGACTGAAAACTGGGGCGCGTGGGGGAAATGCGCGGGCATGGGATTCGGGGAATACGGCAGGATCCTTGCCTATCTTGCCGGCAATCATCGGGCGTACCACCAGGCCCTCGAAATGATCGACAGGCGATTCCTGGTCTTTGTGCTCAACGCGTACCAGTCATTCCTCTTCAACGAGGTGCTTGCCCGCTGGCTGCGCCAGGCCGCTGCGGAAAAGGGATTCTCCCTTCGCTCCCTCCGCTCGCCGTTCGGCGTGTACGAGTTCTATGACAGCCTTGCCCCCGGCCTGCGCGCGGAGCTGCAGGGGACACTCATCCCCGTGCCTGGTCATGATAGCGTTGTCACGGACGAGCGGATCAGGCGGATCGTGGAAGAGGTGCTGGATGGGGAAGACATACGTCTTGCCGACCTGAGGGTGCGGCAGATGCATCGGATCAAGGTGGGCGGCGTGGAGCGCGCCGCGATCGTGATTCCGGAAGATCTTTCGATTTCCCCCCCGGAAGAAGACGACCTGTATCCGGGCCGGAAAAAAACGACTCTTCGCTTTTTTCTCTCCCGGGGAAGCTACGCGACGCTGCTGATCAAGAGGCTCCTGCTTCCTTCAGCGCGGTGATGTTCCCGCACCTGGCCCGCGCAAAGTTCAGCGCGCGCTCCAGGCCGGTCCTGCCCGTGTAGCCCTTTCCCTTGCACAGCTCGGAGAAGATCCGTTCCGCAGCCCCCTCCCCATAGACCTGCTCCAGCAGGCTGCAGTTCTGCAGGAGGTTCTGGACGAGAACCTCGCTGTCCCTGGCGCTGGCCATGAAATGACGGATAACCTCGGTCGTTCCCGCAAAGAGAGCCTCGCAGCGCTCTGCCACCCGCAGGGCAAGGTCCTCTGATTCAGCGGCGAACTTGACGCTCGCCTCGCTCAAGCCCTGCAGGCGCTCCAGCTCGGCGCGCTCCTCTGCGGTGAAGGCGTTCCCCGCTGTCCGGGCCAGCTCCAGGATGCGGCTGATCTCCCTCTTTTCCCTCTCGAGCTCCGGGGCGTAGAGCTCGGTCTGGTAGAGGGATTCCTGGAGGATGAGGAGCAGGTGGTATCCCGTGCCGATGTAGGAGTCGATTGCCCGGCTCTCGATGCTGTTCTTCATTCCGGCCAGCAGCTCGTGCGTCGTGCGGGAGCCGGTCTTCGAGGCCCCTTTCACCCCGTTGGACGCACGCGGGTCGTTTCTGAAAAGAAAATGCGCCATCTCCTTCAGCTCGAAGAGATTCTCCGCCAGGTTGCGCACCCTCACGAACAGGCCGCCGCCGGCAAGGTTGCCCTCTTTCACGAGACGGCGGAACTCCGCGTCGATGGGGATAAACAGGGCGCTGGCCCGGAGGAACTTCACGACCAGAAACGCAAGCTGCTCCTTGCGGCGCCTGGCTTCGTACTGAACCCCGCTCAGCTCTTTTCTGGGCATTGTCGTCTCCTTCCTCGGGGCTACGAGCTCGCTCTCGGCCATCCCTGGCCTCGCCCGCCCTCGGCATCCAACTCCGCGGTGTACCGCGGAAGGCCTACGGCGTTATCCATGTTCCAGTCTCACCGCGCAGCGCACGGCCGATGTTCTCCGGATTGGTGATCAGCGCGCTCGTGCCGCCTGCTTCAAGGTACCAGACCACCGCCTGGATCTTGGGAGCCATCGAGCCCCGGGCAAAATGCGTGCCCTCCGCAAGCCAGCGTTTTGCCTCCGCCAGGGTCATCCTGTCGATCCACTTCTGCTCGGGCGTGCCGAAGTTGACCGCAACCTTTTCCACGGCGGTTGCGATGAGGAACAGGTCCGCCTCGATCTCCCGCGCGAGCAGGCTGCTCGCGAAGTCCTTGTCGATCACCGCGGCCGTGCCCCTGTATTCGCCCTGCCCGATGTCCACGACCGGGATCCCGCCGCCGCCCACCGTGATGACGACGATGCCGTCTTTCAGCACCGCCTTGATGGAGTCCAGCTCCACGATCTCCCTGGGCATGGGCGAGGGAACCACCCGCCGCCAGCCGCGGCCGGCGTCCTCCACTA
>CAYTGX010000105.1:0-12991 GCA_964437385.1 uncultured Spirochaetaceae bacterium | reverse complement strand
AGTACCTGGGGAGGTCTGTTCGTTAGCACGCTTTGATGAGAAGAAACCTAGTCCCCCGCTTCAGGAACTGGGTTTGTGAGTGCTACGCAAGTGTCAGGATAGAGTTCGCGTTCCTGCGGGCCGGAGCGGACTGATCGCATACAATAAGCAGAGGAGCGTCCCAGATGTCCAAGTCTTGTCCTTGCTTTTGATTGCAGTTGTCGCACAAGGGAACGAGATACCAGGTTTTGTCCAACAGGGTGTCTTTCTGTACAAGCCCGACAACAGAGGGCCTCTTTATGCAGCCCTTCACAAAGCACATCCAGGCATTCTGACGGCTGACGCGCTCCCAGTGAGAAAGCCCGCCGTTGGTGCTGACCAGGCTGCGCATTGCCCCGTTAAGGTTTTTGACTCTCATTGTCTGTGTCCTTTTTCTCGATCCGCCCAGATACCGCTGTTCACTGCTTCACTATGCTCTACCGGGGGCGTCGGGGCTCCGACGCCGCTTGAGCCCACTGCATGAATGGCAGATTGACACAGACCCCCGGACATTTCAGTGCGGCGGCGCACATAAGGCGATTTTTATGATGCAGTCTTGGCGCAGCTTTCCGGCCAGGCTGAGGAGGGAAGATCAGATGGATTTCACCGCCGGCAAGGAAGCCGCCGCTACACCCGGCCTTTTGCCCAAAAGAAGTCACCGTCGCCGTAGCGCCTGTATTGCACTGCTTCCTGTACGTGTGTTTCCTCGATCCGTTCCTCCCCTGCAAGGTCGGCAATCGTGCGGGCGGTGCGGAGAATCGAATGAAAGGCGCGCGAGGAGATGCCAAATGACTCGGCTGCACGGAGAAGCACGTCCCGCCCCCGGGAGTCCAGCCCGCAGAATCTGTCGATGCTGCCGACTGGGATTCTGGCATTCCAGCTGAATGAAAGACCTGCGTAGCGTGACCTCTGTCGGAAGACTGCTGAACGAACGCGCGCGCGCGCCTTCATGTCCTCCCCTGGCTCGCGCGGCGTGCACATGTCCCGGGCGGAAACCGGGGAGAGGGGGACCCGAAGGTCGATCCTGTCCAGAAGTGCACCTCCCACGCGGCGCCAGTACCGGTGCACCTCGGTAAGGCTGCAGATGCAGACATGACTTTCCCTGCCGAGGTTTCCGCACGGACAGGGATTGAACGCGAGTACAAGCTGGAGACAGGCAGGATAGCGGACCGTGGAGCCGGCTCGGGCAATGGAAATCCAGCCATCCTCGACAGGCTCCCTGAGACTCTGGAGAAGGCGCATTCCAAACTCCGGTGCCTCGTCCAGGAACAGAACACCACGATGGGCAAGAGAGGCTTCCCCCGGTTTGAGCAGCCTTCCCCCTCCGATGATTCCCTCACTTGAAGCGGAATGGTGCGGCATGCGGAAAGGGGGCCGGTGCACGAGTCCCGCATCCGAAGGCAGCACCCCGGCAATGGAATGGATACGTGTAACTGCCAGCGCCTCCTCCCTGTCCAGCTCCGGCAGGAGGGACGGAAGCCGGCGCGCGGCCATGGTTTTACCGCTCCCCGGAGGCCCGAAGAGCAGAAGGTGGTGCCTTCCCGCCGCAGCCACTTCCAGCGCCCTCTTAAGCGGGGCATGGCCTCGAATATCGGCGAGGTCTCCGCCCTCATGCCAGCCCGCTGCGGGGGACCCCGGTGAGGGCTCCCCGAGATCCAGTGTGTCGCCCTGACTCTCATCCTCCGGGTGGGAAAGCGCACGAGCGGCTTCCCTCAGCGAACCGATCCCGGCCACTGTCCCCTTGCCGAGTGCGCGTGCTTCCCTCAGGTTTTCTCTGGGCACCAGGAAAGTGGAAAGCCCTGCTGCCAGCCCCGTCCCCACCGCGGAGAGAACACCGTGGACAGGCCTGACGCCGCCCCCCAGGTTGAGCTCTCCGAGCACCATGGCGTGCCCGACACCCTCCGGGCGGATCTGCCCCGATGCCGCCAGGATCCCGAGCGCGATGGGCAGATCGAACGAGGCCCCTTCCTTGCGCACCCCCGCGGGTGCGAGTGAGATCAGGATCCGCTCCAGCGGGAACGAAAAACCGCTGTTACGGATGGCCACCCGAACCCGCTCCTTGGACTCCCGCACCGCACCGTCCGGCAAGCCGACGACGTCAATCCCCGGCAGGCCCCTGCGGATGTCCACTTCCACGGAAACGAGCTCTCCTTCCATGCCTAGTGGCGCATGGCTCGAGACAACCGCGAGCATGTCTTCTCCCCTGCCCTGTTAAACGGGGGATTCAGTCCTGCCGCTTGAGCCCCTGCGCAATCGCCTGCTGGACGAGAAAATCGCAGCGTTCGTTCATCTCGTTGCCCGCGTGTCCCTTCACCCAGACCCAATGAAGCTGAAGGGTCCTGGAGAGCTCCCACAGCACGGACCAGAGCTCCAGGTTTTTCACCGGCTTTTTCGCGCTCGTCTTCCACCCATTGCGCGCCCACGCATGGATCCACTGGGTGATCCCTTTTTGCACGTATTGGGAATCGGTGCTGAGAGTGACAGGGAGCCCCTCCCACTTGGAATTCATGGAGAGCTCTTGCAAGGCTTCGCGTACAGCGGTCAGCTCCATCCGGTTGTTGGTGGTCAGCGCTTCGAATCCCATCTTCTCCCCTATGCCCTGCGCTGAATGGATCACATAGGCCCATCCGCCGGGACCCGGATTGCCCTGGCATCCTCCATCTGTCCAGATCTCGATGCTCTCCTTCACGGCGCCTCCCTCGCGCTCCCGACAGCTTCACGCGGGAAAGCCAGCAGCACACGGGTGCCGCCCGTCTCACTCGGTCCCACTTCCATCGTCCCCTCATTTCTCTCCACGATGAGTCGCGCAAAATACAGCCCGATGCCATGATGGCCGGGCTTTGTCGTGAAAAACGGGCTGAACAGCCGTTTTTTCGTCCTCCCATCGATTCCCGTGCCGCAATCCGTTACATCCATGTACACCCGTTCGGAATCAGACCGCACGCCGACGATGACCGGGCGCGCGCTTTGTTCCTGCGCCTCAGCAGCATTTTCGAGGATGCAACTCAAAGCCCGGGCGAGCTCTTCGGCATGGCAGGACAGGAGTGCCGCACAGCTTCCTACGACCTGGAATTCCACTGCTGCAAAACGACCACGCGTCCGCTGGATGGCCCTGCGGACAACCGAGTCCGCCGTCGATGAGCCGCAGATACTGGACGCGGAGCCGGCAAACGAATCGAGGTTCGACAAAAGGTCTGTGACCTGCGCTGCAGCCTCCGCCTGTTCGCGATTCTGCGGGAGCTGCATCGCCAGTCTCCGGACAGGTTCCCGCAGTGCGCCGACCAATCCGCGCATGAGTGCGCGCGCCTCCGTGAGTCTCCGGGCCTGCGGCGTCTGCCCGTCCACCGGCTGGTGAAATGAGGCGGAAGACAGGGCACGCGCGGAGCCTGCGCCTGCAAAGCTGTCAGGAACGCCCGTCGTCCATCGTGACAACAGGCGTTCGAGCGGGATCCGAAGGAGCGCCAGCATGATCAGGATCGTACCTGCTGCGAAAAGCTCAGGCAGGGGCGACCCGACGGTATACCCTTTTTCCAGAGCGGTTTTCAGTGGCAGGTAAAGAATGGCGAACAGCGCGATCATCAGGAGAAAGAGCGTTCCGTAAAGGGCATATCGAGTCATGAAAAATCGGAAATTGAAAGCCCGATAGCGCGTAAGTCCGATCAAAAGGAATACAGGGAGAATGGACAGGAAGAGCTGGGCAATCGAGCCAAGGCCGACACGGACCGCTGCGCCCCCAATGATCAGCGGAAGCTGATCGAAAAAGAAATAGGGAGGAAGCGAGAGAAGCATTCCGGCGATAAGCCATTGAAGCATCGCCCTGTCCCGGGGAGCGGCGGCCCTTTTGTACGCAGTCACAAGCAGCACAGCGAGGACCCCATATGCGATCCCGTCCGAGATATTACCGATCTGTCCGACCAGCTTGTAGCCGGCGAGCATCGATTCCAGACCGCTTGCCATCCACCGCGAGTACAGGCTGACCCTCAGGGTGCTGAACGCAGCATAGAAGCCGAGCAGGAGACAGACAAATCCCGCGTGAAACCCCCGGGTTCCGCGTTCCCACGGAAAGTGCATGGCAAATACGACGAGAAGCCAGGAACCGATATTCCCCAGATTGAAGAGAAGATTTGCCGCAATGCTTTCATAGGCAAACGGTTTCAGGCATGTGAAGACGAGAGTGAAGAGAGCGGACAGCACGAGCGCCGGGGTGCCCGGCTCCTGCGGGAGGCGCCATGAAAGCGTGAAAGCAGCAGTCACAAGCGCCAGGCAAAAGATGAGAACAAAAGCCCACTCGACCCTCGTCGGGGTAAAGACAGGATCCACGCGTATGGTCAACGTGGCAGCCCCGTCTCTACGTACGACAACCGGAACGGGCTCGAAGCGCGTGATGGTCGAGAGAGCACGTACGAGGTCACGACTGCCGGCAACGGGCACGCCATTCACAGAAACGATCGCGTCCCTCCCCGGAAGGAGGCCGCCCGCCATTGCCGGGGAAAAAGGGGCGCTGGGAGAATAAAGAAGAACATCTCCCTGTGCTTCGACCTCCGGGTAATATCCGACGAGACCTGTGTCCGGTGTCAGGAGGGACCGTACGAAAAAAAAGCTCGCCACCGCAGTGAACACGACACACAGGACGACGAGCAGCAGAAACCTCTGCTGGACTCTCAGAAGCGTCCTCAGGTCTCCCATGAGGAAGTGCCTGCGCGTACGGCCCGGGAGTGCAAGGGCTGCAGCATGCGTACGATGCGTCTGCCTTCGAAGGATCCCGCGGGAACCAGGTGAGCACGGAACACCGGAGGGGCAAGCTCGCATGCTTCCGCCGTCATGAGGAACGGCCCCGGCTGAGTGTAGACGCGGCCGAGGTGAAAAATCGAGTTCACTCCGTCGGAGACGATCCTTCCCGTGTCCCCTTTCTGATAGACAGTAGTGCCGATGGACAAGGCCATGTGGAAAGACAAGGACCCGGGCAGCAGCGACTCGTCAATGTCATAGAACACGCGCGACAGGAGTATTCTCAACCCGCATACGGGAGCGGCGCTTGTGGAGTTGGCGAGGGGAAAGAGAGCGAGCCCGCCGAATCGTCCCCACATCCAGAGTCGTCCGCCGTGCTGCTGGACGATCCTCTCGATGAATCCGCGAAAAGTCTCCATGGCGTTGACCAGGTTTTCCGGCTCGTACCTCTTCTTCAGCTCTTCCGCGTCGTCCACCTCCACGAAGAGAAAGGCGAACCTGTGCTCCTTGCCCGCCGCGATATCCAACCAGCCGTCGGAGACGGGGACAGCCTGATTCATGTCTTTGCGCGCTCGGGCGGAGCCGGTGATACCGTCAGGCTGCCGGGTGCCGTGTAGACTGACTCCAGCATTTCCACCCTTCTGATCATATCACCCCCGGACTCCTGGGCAGAGGCGAGGAACGGACAGGGGCCCGCGAGGTCGACGCGGAGCAGGGCGAACTCGTATGACCGCCCCTCGCGCAGTGTTCCCCACTCCATTGTATGAGCGGCCGCACCGCCCTCGATGAAGACCCCTTTTTCCCTGCTGTAGCTGTAGCCCTGGCTCTCCACCTCGGAAACGATTCGGGACAGAATGGGTATCCGTACATCCCTGCCCATGTCGCCGCAGGATGTGACGTCTATCAGCGCTTCGATGAGCTTGAGGAAATAGCCTTCGCGCGTGAAGTCTTTCAGGATGTGCCGCGCCGCGTCTGCCCGCGGCATGGGAATATTCGAGGGAAACCCTGAGCGCTCGTGCACGTCATAGTCCGGGATGACCGTCCGCGCGACTTTTTCCATGAGGTCCACCGACATCGACTGGGACACGGCGCTGACGAAAAGCGTGGACAGCCGGGCCGGGACCTTCACGGAGACAGGCCCTCGCGGTCGAAGGCCGAAGGGAGACGTGCGAGCTTGCCGCGCGCGTCAACGCAGACCCAGGTCACTTCCGCCTCTGCCACGGTTTCCGCGTCCCGCACGATGCGCTGTGCGAGAACTCCGCCGATCCTTGTCTTGCGCAGAGCACGGGTCAGGATGATAAGAAGATCATCCGTCGTGGCGGGCCGGCGGAAGTCGACGGCAATGCGGGCAACAACGAGCCCATAGCCGGATTCACGCAGCGCTGAGAGAGAGATGCCATTGTCCCTGAGGTATGCATGGCGGGCAAACTCCAGGTAGTGCAGATAGTTGGCGTTATTGACGTGACCGTACCCATCGCATTCGTACGACCGGACCGTCAGGCTGCACTCATGCTCCACGGCGATCCCTCCAGGTGAAAGCGTCCGCACGGCTGCATTTCGTCGGATCGGAGAGCGGCGCCATTTTTCGCATTCTACTTTCAGGCCGGTGAGGGGTCAAGTGAGTCTCGCGGGCCGCCCAAGTGCCGCCAGGAGCGGCTGCGCTGATTGACAAACACACACCCCGCCGCTATAGTCCCTGCGAAAGATTCCACGGCGGCGTAGCTCAGATGGTAGAGCATGCGGCTCATATCCGCAGTGTCAAGGGTTCGAGTCCCCTCGCCGCTAAAACAGGCCTTCTGTTGTAGAGTACCAGTTTGTTGAAGGGTGCTGTTCGGCCCAATCACACCATCGCGGGAAATTTCATATCCAGCGGCATCACGGGATGGATGTTTCTGACGAAAACGGCGCACCTTGTTGGAGTGCGCCGCTTACCATATGACTTCCGGAATACCCTTGGAAGGGCGCCTGTATAGCAGCGGCAGGATTTGAACCTGTGACCTCCTGGGTGTGAGTGGGAGCCGCCACCATATCGGCTTGTGTCCTTACATGTAGTTCCAAGTCTTCCTGTAGCTCTGTGAACAAAATGAGTATTTCCAAAGTCCGCGTTGTGCTACATCTTTTGGGTTCACTGATTACTCACCAGGCCGGCGGTGTCACAAAAGGTGGGCGCTGCGTCCTCTGAGTCATGAACGGCTTCAGGGAGAAGTTGCCCGAGGATCTCACGGTGCTGCACGGCGACTTCCACGCGGGCCTATGAGGCAGCGAGACAGCTGCTCCTGGGCGCTCATACACATTTGCAGCGAACTTGTGCGGAAACCTGCATGGGCGGAGGGGTGAACGATGAAAACATATAAGCGCTGATCGCTCAAATCTGGTCGTGAGCTCCGGCAACCTGCAGGAAGTTATTGCATCTATACCAGGGCAGCAACTGAGTCACGTCATTCCTCTTCGCTGCCATGACATAGACCGCAAGGGGAGGCCCCTGAGCTTCGGTAACTATGTGGTGTTCTGTTCCTTTTTTCCGCGGTCTGTCGCTTCGGGGGCCTCCCTGCTGTCAGACTGCGACCACGATGATAACGACCAAAAGTGCTACAAGAAGAACGGTCCACCAATAATGGCTCATAACTTCCCTCCAGAGACCAATTTTCTTTCTCACGTTAAGGTCGCCAAAGTAGACCCAGCGGTCAAGGCCGCGGCATGAAGATACTATAGCGATCAGACGGCCCGACAGCACCAGCTCCTGGACGGCCGCGCTATTCTCCTGCAGGCCAAAGTGCTTGTTTCAGCCTTGTTTTTCTAGTGATTTTGAGCAGCGCCAAACAGACGAAAAGTCCTACACCTTTAATCTTACACTTAACAATCCGTTTGCCCGAGCGTCAAATCCTACAGCACGACCACGGGGGGGCGAAATCCGATCACCCCCTGGGGCGTGGAAATCGAACCCCCCTTTTCGATCCCGCGCGGGTAGCACCTCTCCCGCGCCGATCGCCTGGCAGTACATGACCAGCCATCGAAGAGCCCTCGCCACACAGGACGATCCGTTGGTTGTCGTCTATCCAAAGGGGGGCCATGCTTTAGCTGCGATGTCGGCCAACTATAATTCCAGGTCCCTGCGCTTCTTCTTCGTACTTCTCGTTTCCCGCACCACTTCGTTAAAGGCTTTCAAGCACAGCCTTCCTACTGCAGGATCGTAGCCCTCGAACATTTCCTTCGAAAACTTGACGAGATTGTTCTTTATCAATGCCTGGACGTCAGCGAGATCTTTTGCCGCAGTGGCCGGGCCATGCTCTCGCAGCTTATCGAGGTAGACTGCGGTTTTCAATTGAACCAACGCGTGCAGGCTAATGAAGTTTGCTCCGAGGGACTCGTCGAACTCGGCAACTTTTCGAGGATCCGGCATGGGGATGACCATCCCCCAATCTTCATCGGCGAAAAAAATGTCAATCCGGATTCCTGTCTGCTTGTCCAGGCAATTATCAATCCCCTCGCTGGCGATTTCTCCCTCAATAGGCAGCGCCTTAAGCCAACTCTTCTTGAGAGTCAGGACGTCCACATCGATGGTTGTACGTGCATAGCCATTGCGAATTACAGCCATGCCTCCAATCACGCAATAGGGAAGCTCGCGCGAGCTACATAAGGCATGGATTCGTCGAACTACGTCCATCATAGGAGAGTCGCGCGTCATGTCGCCGTTAAGCTGCAGTATCCTGGCAGCGATCATTTCCATGGGCTCCCGAGCTTTCCTTTCCTTTTCAAGTATACCACGGAACGGTCTTAGTGTAATCGTTTCAAATCTCTGTCGACAGACAGCGCAAAGTAGGAGTAATTACCGGCATTTGCTTGATATTTTGTGTTCAACGTGTACTTCTTTTTCATATCAGGCATTTTTCATTCAGAATCCCGCTATTGCAGGGCCGGCAGCAGGATTGGAGCCGATCAGCTCGTTTTCGGCAGCCCATCGCAGGGCGACCGTGCCGGCCGCCCTGACGTTGTTGATGGTCTTGGGCTTCAAATTCTTTGTTTCTGCCAACCACAGGGAAAAGCCTTTCAGGTCCGCTTTGGAAAGGTCACCCAGCTTTTGCCCCGCGAAAAAGGGTCTCCAGTGCATCCTCGTCCACATCGACATATCGTAACAGTGGCGGCGGCCAATCCGGTGTCCATGAGCAAGTTTCTCACGGACGTAGGGCGAAGAATCGAAGGTCCAGAATCGGTCCAGGAAAGCGATCAGGTCCTCGGAGCCCTGACTGCCCTTCACCACTACTGTCTCGATCAGCTGTCGGTCTTTCAGCGCTGAGACAATCCTCTCAGCATCCGCGCCATTCAGGGCTGCGCTTCTAGTCCCGGTCAAAATGGTGTTGACTTCGAGAGTCTCCCCCACCGCGGCTCCAGGGTTTGGGGATCCCGTCGAACAACCATCCGGCGACTGCACTTTTCATTTTACATTAAAGCATCCACCGCCTGAGGCGGCGGATTTGAGCCCCGGCCTCTAAAAGAGGCCTGGGTCTTCGCGCTCCTTCCCTAAGTTCCTTCACCACATGTTGCGGGAAGGTCGTTAGTCGCATCACTGGGCAAAGGAGAAGGTAACGGGTGCGTCCTCCAGCTACATGTCAAGGGTGATCGCCGTCGAGCTGTGTCCGAGCTGCGCTGCCACTTTCCCGGCCGGCCAGCCCGCCTTGATCGCTACCGTTGCGAAGGCGTGCCGCAGGTTGTGGACACTATAGCGCGCGCCCTCCACGCATGTCTTCACTTGGGATTACATCTGTGCGTAGGTCGCCCGACGCTGCCCCTGAGTCATGGCCGCTGGGTCAGCGCCATCGCTTTTCTCGCTTGTGGGATCGTGACGTTCCCACGAAAAAGGCTATGCGTTCCAACACCCACAAAAGCACTTGCGTTTTGGAGGCGTTCTCTCAATAATAATAGGTAAGCATTTGTCCACGTGGCCTTGTCATCAAATGCCTGAAGAAGGAGTCCCGAAAATGGCAGACGAGCCTTCGTACGTATCTATTGCCGATGCAAGCAAGCCCAACCCGGGCCGAATCTATGATTTCGTGCTGGGCGGGAACCATAATTTCGAGGTGGACAGGCAGGCAGCACAAGAAGTCCTCAAGCAGATACCCTTCTTCCCGAAACTTGCCCGGCTTATGCGCTGGTTTCTAGGCGAAGCGGTGCGAAGACTGGCAGCGGACGGGTACATGCAATTCATGGATTTCGCCTCAGGATTGCCGACGAACGATCACATTCACCAGATCACACCCGCGGGTACGAAGGTCATCTATTCCGACATCGACGCGGTGACCGTCGCCTATGGGCAGGAAATACTGAAGGACAACCGCGATGCCCGTTACGTGAAGTGCAACGCAGGAAAACCCGAGAATCTGCTAGGCGCGGCGGTCACCTCACAACTTTTCGGAAATAATCGAAGGATCGTGATCGGCTTCAACGGTATCGCGTTTTTCCTCAGCAACGATGATGTCGGCCATGCAATGAAGGTCCTCTACGATTGGACAGCCCCGGGCTCCCGGCTCTTCCTCTGCGACGCCTGTTTCGAGGGCGCCAGCATATCACCCACACTTCAGGAGACCTTCAATATATACGAAAAGCTCGGCCAACCCATGACATTTCGGAGCTTGGATACCCTCAAGCAACTTATACAGCCGTGGAAAGTGAGGGAGCCGGGGTTCCTGCCTCTCGAAGAGTGGATCGGCATGAAGGCAGTAGTTGCCGAGGAAACCCAGAAAGCCGACGAAGTAATCGTCCGAGGTGCCATTCTCGAAAGATGAGTAAGTCTGCTGATCTCCTCAGGCAGAAGGAAAAGAAGCTTGCTGATGCTCTCGACTCGAAGCTGCGCGAGACGGCGTTCGAGAACCGGTATTCCCTGCACCCGCAGCGTCTGGTGGATCTCGGAAAAGAACTCGGGAAGTTTTTCCTCCAATTCATCGAAAACGACGAGACCACTGATCCGTTCGGACTGGGCGAAAAGCTCGCCCGCGAGGGACTCGGCGAAAAAACGATCCTAAAGTTAGGCACCCAGATCCGGCGCTTCATCAGAGGGGAACTCGACCGCGATCGGGAATCACTCGCCGGGGCTCTCGACGCCGTGGACGTGTTTACCGAAGCGCTCCTTGATGGGTTCATGAGAGCCCGGGAGGTGCAAATTCTCACAGATCAGGAACAGCTGCGCCGCGCCCTCTCAACCGCGCTCGAAAGCCAGAGCCAGGAGCTTCTTGTCAAGAACCACGCAATCAACACCTCGATCAACGGGATCATCCTGGCCGACCTTGACGGGAAGATGACATGGTTGAACTCCTCATTTCTCGAGATGTGGGGCTATGCGTCCGCGAAGGAAGCGCTCGGCGTTCACATCGGTGACATCTGGGTTGGCGAGAAGGCTCGCGGCCTCATGCAGCTCCTTTCCCGCACAGGCGGATGGCGAGGGGAGCTCGTTGCGCGTCGCAAGGACGGCTCCGAGTTCAGCGTCGAGGTGTCTGCTTCGCTCGTCAGAAACGAAAAAGGCAGGGCCATCGGCCTCATGTCGTCTTTCGTCGATATCACCGAGCGCGAGCGACTGCAGGCCCAAGTCCTCCAAAGCCAGAAGATGGACGCCCTTGGACAGCTGGCCGGAGGGATCGCGCACGACTTCAACAACCTTCTCACCGCGATCAGCGGCTACATGCAATTGCTTCTCCTCGACACCCCCCTTAATACAAAAATGCACCAGGACTTGATGCAGATCAAGGTAGCGGTTGACCGAGGCGCGGGCCTGACCCAGCAGTTGCGGTTTTTCACCCGGCAGGCATCTGGAACGCGGCTGAATATCTCTCTTAATGAGGTGGCCCGAGGGACATACGAAATTTTTCATCGGACCTTCCCCCCGGAAATCGCCGTTGAACTGGCCCTTTCTCCTTCGTTGTGGACCGTTGATGCCGACCCGAATCAGATGAGTCAGGTCTTGGTGAACCTCTGCGTGAACGCCCGTGATGCGATGATGCAAAGAGACAATGGCGTAGCACGCGGAACGCTTACAATCGAGACGATAAACGCGGAGCTTTCGGAGGAGCAGGCAGGACGGTACCTGAATGCACGACCGGGCAGATACATCGTGTTGAAAGTCCGCGACACGGGAATCGGGATGCCTCCAGAGCTCCTCGAGAAGTTGTTCATCCCCTTCGTCACAACAAAGGGAGAGAGGAGCGGAACGGGTCTCGGTCTCGCTGTGGTCTATGGAATAGTGGCGAGCCACCGTGGATTCATTGACGTTCATAGTACGGTGGGGAAAGGCTCGACTTTCGAGATCTTTCTTCCAGTGACGGCTCGTGGGGTCGAGGTGCAGCAGGAGCAGGTCGTTGTGCCGACACTCGTCCGGGGCCGGGGGAAGATCCTGGTCGTAGACGATGAGCCGCAGGTACGCGACGTGGTTTGCCGTGCCCTGCAGGCGTGCGGGTACGCTGTTATCTCGGCTACGAACGGACGTGACGCCCTCTCACGTTTCTCTCGAGACGGGGATTTCGACCTCGTTATCCTGGACATGGTGATGCCCGACATGGGGGGCCGGGAATGCCTTGCGCGGTTTCTCGAGGCGGACGCGGACATCAAGGTCTTGGTAGCGACTGGCTTCACGGTCGACGACTCGGCGCTCGAGCTTCTCAAGGAGGGCGCGTTGGAGATCCTGGAAAAGCCGTTCGAGCTCAAGATCCTCACGGAAAAAGTTCAAAATTTGCTCGGCGGCGGGTCCGCCTGCTGACACGCTTCGCGCATCACACTATGGGGAATTGCTCATCAAAGACTCGCTTGGACACCTACCGGCTTTCATGGAGGCGCGGGATTGTGCCGGCCTGCCGTGCCTGAAAACGTTACCAAGCCGGCAGCCGGATTCGAGCCGATGAGCTCGTTCTCTGCAGCCCATCGCAGGGCCACTGTCCCGGCCGCCAGGACATTGTTGATCGTCTTGGGCTTCAAGTTTTTCGATTCTGCCGCGTCAACTTCGAGGGTCCCCCCACCGCGTAGCGCTTGTTGCTCCAGGGCTTGGGGATCCCGTCGAACAACCATCCGGCGACAACCAGGGAGGCTTCGTTCCTGGAGCTTTCTCCTGTCGACGCCCGCTGGTGTACCTTCGAGTTCTGGAGTTGTAAAGCTGCGCGTACCAGATTCTTCCGCGTCGATACAATGAAAAACGGCGCATCCCCTGCTCCGATCCGACGGAACATCCTACAGTTCCATCTGACACTTAACAGTGAATCGCGCCGGT
>CAYTGX010000104.1:0-13045 GCA_964437385.1 uncultured Spirochaetaceae bacterium | reverse complement strand
GGCAGACGATCTGCTCTTCCTCCAGGGAGTCCATGTCCACTCCCTTGTACTCGGACACCGCCTTGCGAATGACGTCGTATGCCATGACGCTGCAGTGCATCTTCTGCGGCGGAATCGAGGCAGTGTCATCCACGTCGCGCAAGGCCCGCTCGACATCGATGTTGGTGATCTTCATCGCCTCGTCCACGGTCTTGCCGATGATCATTTCGCACATCATGTCGCTGGAGGCGATGGCCGTGCCGCAGCCGAATGTCTTGAATTTCGCGTCCAGGATCTTCCCGTCCTGGACAGCCCAGAAGGCGCGGATGGCGTCCCCGCAGACCTCGGCGCCCCAATCCGCAACCACGAGCCGCGCGCCGAGTTTCGCGGCGTCGGCGGCCGTGATCTCTCCGAGATGCCGGGGATGCAGCATGCGGTCGTTCACCTTTCCCGAATAGCTTTCCCACAGCGTGCCGCCGATAAGGTCAGACTTGGCCATTGTGCGTTCCTCTTTTCAGCTCACCGCGCTCGGTGAGATCGTGCGCAGGCGCGCCACGCTGGAGCGGATGGCCGCGATGGCCTCATCGATCTCCGCCCCTGTCGTGAACCGGGACAGGGACAGGCGGACGCCTGTATGCGCGAGCTCGCTGTCAAGGCACATCGCGACGAAGGTGGGGTTGGGCTCCAGGGACTCCGATGCGCAGGCGCTTCCCGTGGAGGCTGCAACGCCCTGTCGGTTGAGGTCCCAGATCATGGCCTCCCCTTCCACGCCCTTCACGCTGGTGAGAATGGTGTTGGGTGTCCGGTCCTCGCGGCTGCCGATGACCGCGACGCCTTCGACGGAAAGGAGGGCATCCTCGAGCCGGTCCCGCAGCCTGCGCACCTCGGTCTGCTCGTGCGGAAGGCTCTCCACAGCCAGCTCCATGGCCAGGCCCATGCCGACCAGGAACGCGACGTTGACCGTGCCCCCCCGCCTGCCGCCCATCTGCTCGCCGCCGTGCAGGAGCGGCGTGATCTTCAGGCCTTTCCGCACGTAGAGGGCCCCGACACCCTTGGGTCCGTGGAACTTGTGCCCGCTGAAGCTGAGGAAGTCCACCGGCGCGTCCTGCACGTCCACGGGGACCTTCCCGACTGCCTGCACGGCGTCCGTGTGGAACAGGATGCCGTTTTCCCTGCACAGTGTTGCCAGTTCCTTCACTGGAAAAATCAGGCCCGTCTCATTGTTGGCCCACATGATGGAGACCAGCGCCGTGCGGTCGGGGTGGATATGCCTTTTGAGGATCTGTGCGTCCACGATGCCCGCGGCATTCACCGGCAGGTAGATCACCTTTGCGCCCATGGTCTCCAGGAACCTGCACGTGTTGCTCACCGCAGGGTGCTCGACCTGCGTCGTGACTATCTCCGATCGTTTTCCCGTGCGGATAAGGTCGTACCACACGGATTGAAGGACCGTGTTGTTCGATTCAGTGGCGCACCCCGTGATGAGGATATCGTCGGCATCGCGCGCGTGAATACCGGCATACAGCCTGTCGAATGCCAGGCGCATGTACGGGTGCACCTCGGTGCCGAAGGTATGAAGGGAATTGGGATTGCCGTAGAGCTGACACCAGAACGGCTCCATGGCCTCCTTCACGCGCGGATCGAGTATGGTCGTGGCATTGTTGTCGAGGTAGATTCGTTCCATTCCCAATCAATATAGCGAACGACGCATATCTGAGCAATGCATAGAACCTACTTGACCTTCTTGCGGAGCTTTCTCCCCGTTGGATGAGGCATTTCAGGAAGGTCTGCCTGCCGCTGCGCGCCGGCTCGGAAGACGGCCATCATGATGACAGCCGCTGCGATCATCAGCACATTCAGGATCTGTCCAGTCGTGAAGTTGAAAAAACTGAACTGGGCGTAGTAGTTGTCCAGCGGCGCCAGGATGATGGGGTATCCGAACCCGCCGGGGCCGATTCCCTTGTCCGGCTGCCTGGCATACTCGATAAAGAACCTGATGATGCCGTATCCCATGATGTAGCAGGCAGTGGTGAAGCCCTTGTACGGGCTGCGCCGGCGCACAATGAACCAGAGCACCAGCCACAACACGAAGCCCTCGAAAAACGCCTCGTACAACTGCGAGGGATGCCGCGGCAGATTCATCAAGCCCGTCGAGGGAAAGGGAAGACCGACGGTCGAGGCAAAGTCCTTCACCCACGGCTCGCTCACCGGAAAGCCCTCCGCGTGTGGGAAAACCATACCCCAGGGAGCCGTCGTGATCCTTCCATAGAGCTCGGCGTTGATGAAGTTCCCCAGCCGGCCGAAGGTGTATCCGAGCGGGATGCCTGCAACGAGCATGTCCGTCCACTGAAGGACATCCAGCTTTTTTATCTTCAGATAGGCGATGACGGCGATGGTCACGCCCACGACGCCGCCGTGGTAGGACATGCCGGCGATACCGGTGAGCCTGATCCTCCCGTCCACGACGGAGAACGGCAGTATGATCTGCAGCGGATGCTGCATGTAGTACCCGGTTGAATCATAGATGGTCACGGCGAATGCGCGCCCGCCCACCAGCAGCCCGACGATCGCCCAGAAGAACATGTCCAGGACAGTGTCCCTGCTGACCTCGATCTTCCTGTCCTTCACCTGCCAGGTGAATAGAAGGTACGTCACCACGAAGGCGCACAGATACATGAGACCGTACCAGCGGATGGGGAGAAACGGGACGATTTCAGGTCGTATCCACGATGGAAACGTGATGTAGCCGAGCATGGGGCCTCCTTAAATACATCCATGTATTCGCAACTCCGCGGCGTACCGCGGAAGGGCCCTCGCCATCCAACTCCGCGGCGTACCGCGGAAGGGCTACGGGCCTCCTTGAATTACAACTTCTCCACGATCTTTCCCTGGTCCGGATCAAAGCGCAGGGTGATCATCTTCTTCTCTGTCCTGACCTCGTACCGCCGGCCGTGGCACTCCAGCACAGCGCCGGGAAAGAGAGTGCCGCGCACCATGACCTCCGAAGGCACGTGCTCGTCGAACTTGTCCCGAAGCCCGATCAATCGGAGCTTGCGCTGCTCCATGACTTTCATGCAAGTCAGCTTCTGGGCGCGCGCCTGGGCCAGCGTTTCTGCATCCCGCCGGGATCCCGCGTCCGTGCCGGGGGATCCCGGCGGGGGCACGGACGGCGCCTGGGCTCCCGCTCCTACCCCGACTGTCTGGCGCACCTTCTTCTGCAATGAAAGCATCAAAGCATCCAGGTCGGCAATCTTCTTTGTCAGGGTGAGGATCTCCTGTTCTTCCCGCTCGATCCGGTCCCTCACGAGGAAATCCTGTCCGAAAGAGACGACGGTGTGCGTGCCTCAGGGCGAGCCGATATTCTGGACCACGATCCCGCGGCTGGCGCGCACTTCACCCCCCACGAGACTGCCCTTTTCCGAATCCAGCAGAAGCCTTCCATTGCATTTGATCTGGCAGCGCACGCAGGCGCCGCGCAGGTGGACATCACCGATGGCCAGCAGAACCGCCTGCTCCGCAAAGGCGCTCTCGATGTCCTTCCTGGCGCGCAGGATCGCCTTGCCTTCTCCCTTGATGCCCTCCACCACTGTGATGGTGCCGCCCGAGGAGAGCAGGGCTCCCTCCACGCCCTCCCCGACTTCCAGGACGCCCTCTGCAACGACGGTGAAGCCGGAGCGTATCGAGCCCGTCACATGGACGATTCCAGGGAAGTTCACGTTGCCCGTGGACATGTCCACGTCGCCATGCACGGTGTGCGCATCCATGACAGCCAGGATGCTGCCGTCCCGCATGAGCTCCCCGTCGCTTTCAGAGGTGAAGCGGATGCTGCCGTCCGTCTGCACGTCTTCCCGCACCCCGCGGCCCGGCTTCAGCGTCTCCAGCGCCTCCGGAGGCGGCGCTATCGGAGTACCCGTCACGTCCCATCCATCTTCGACCGCAGGATTGCGAATCTTCACGGTGGCAAGGTGCACTCCCCTCTTGACCCGAGTGATGCGGTCCTGCGCCCGGAAATCCGCTCTGCCGTCCGCGCGCAGGGACACAGCCTGGCCCGTGGCGATGTGGACGTGGAAAACGATCCTCTTCTGCGCGTCCACCATCGGCTTTTTGCCTTCGGCGATCAGGACTTCCGTGAGCGGCTCGGAGCGGGCAACGCTGTCCAGCACCGAAAGCAGGCGCTCCTCGTTGATTCCGCTGTTGACACCGGCCTGGCCGATCCGTGCCCGCACTTCCTCCACGGTGATCCGTTCTCCGTCGCCTTCCGGCGGGGAGAAAGACAGCGTGGCTTTCATGCGGTCCTTGGAGACTGCCACCCGCAGCTCGGCGTCCTTGTGGGAGCGGACCCGCAGGAGGATGGCCATTCCGTCGCTCCCTTTTTCCAGGATGCCCGACTCGGTGGTCATCACCATGTCCCTGCGCAGTGCGAGCCCCCCGTAGAGGCGGACGTCCGGCATGGTGCCCTTGGGCGGAGGGACCGCGGCGCCGAACACGTCGACGCCGGGCTCAGCCCCGAGTGAAGGCACGATTTTCAGCACTTCCGTATCCGGCTTCACCCGGGCCACCGCTTCCACTTTCTCCAGAGGGAACGCGGTGAGCGAATCAAGGGTCTTGAGATGCTCGGCATTGGCAATTGCTTCTGCCTTGATCCTGTCCGCCTCCCCCGCGGGAAGGAACAGGGCCCGCCATTCGAGCTTGGGCTCACCGCCCGGTTTCGGGGGCCGGCCCTGAACAAGGAGATAGTCAGTGAGCTCGGTGGCAGGGCCGTCGAAGAACGTGCGCGTGGCCTTTTTCAGTGCGTCGAGGTCGAATCCCTTCACCGCGCTTTTCCGTATTGCGGCGCTCGCGTCCGCGGAGCCGAGCGGCGTGCCGCCCCCCCTGCCCTTGCGAAGATAGAGCAGCGCCTTGAGCTTGTCCGGGGTCACAGTGACGGATGCCAGCCCATTGACGGTCGGCGTGATCGATTTTTGAGAAAGCCCTTTTCCGCTGGAAATGGAGCCGCTGAGAAGCGCCTCGATCTGCGCCGGCGGTATCAGGGAGTTCTCGGCAAAGCCGAGTTTCTGGGCACAGTCGAGGATCTCGTCCACCGCGGGGGCGGGCACGGAGGCGTCTCCGGGAACGAATGAGAGCAGGCAGGTAAGGTGGTCCGCCGAGGCGGCAAGCTCGAAGGAGTGATCGCGGAACGGCACCACGTCGCACCAGTTCGCCCCCTTGCGCAGAAAGCCTGAGGCCGCGGCCCTTACCTCCGCGCCCGTACGCGTCAGGCCGTCGCAGAAAAGCCAGCCCTGTTGATCGGGGCGGGGCGCGGGAACGAGCCGGCCGAAAACGCTTTTGCCCTCTTTGCCCTGCTTTCCCGGCCGCACGCGCGCAACGAGGCTTCCCTGGCTGACGAATCCCGTGTCCGTTACGGAAGGGTCGATCTGGACATCCTCACGGACGGTCTTCTTCTCCACGACAATCTCGACCTCTTCCCTGCCGCGGAGAAACGGCAAGGCCCCCTTCTTGAGCACCTTCTTCTCCGTCTTGATCCTTTCCTCGCGGAGACGGAAGCCGCGCGGCTCCGGCGCCGTCTCCACGGCCCTGCGCGCGATGCCTCCGAGCCGCGAAGGGATGGGCAGGGGCTCGAAAAGCACTGTCTCAGGTGACGGCGCCAGGGGGGGCGTCCCTGCGGCGGCAATGAAGGTGATGGGATCTGCTTTTTTCCGCGCGAGCGTGCGGAGGGCCTTGTCGATGGCTGCGGAGTCGATGCCGGCCCGCACCTTCTTCTCGGCCAGCATCGCAAGAATGCTCTCCAGCGAAATTTCCGTGCCGTTCTCATCCGGAAGAATCGTGATGCGGACCTCGATGCCCTGCTCGTCGATCTCCAGATTAGGATTGCCTTTTACCGTCATGCGGGAACTCTTGCCTGGCTCCGGCGCCGACGTACTCGGCGGATTGTACTCCCGGATTCCGCCCTGGTTCTGGGATCGCCGCCCAGGCTCGTTCTCAGCATAAACAAAGGGTTCTCATCCGACAAGGGTAAAGACCGCGAGCCCGGCGAATACGAACGCCAGGCCCAGCTTCACCTTTCCCATGTGCGCCTGGAAGAATGTCGTGATGCGGGTGGAGCTCACGCCATAGTAGCTGCCGCCGAACACTACGAGGAGCGGAGCGATAAAGCAGAGATTGTACAGCACAAGCAGGCCGACGGCATCGAACTGCCGGTGCACGCGCGCCAGGTATGCCAAAGTGGGAAGATACACCTGGGCGGTGCAGGCGAACTCGAAGACGGACACGAGAAAGCCCAGCACGAGCGAGCTTCCCACGAGGGCGGCCGTACGCACCCGTGTGCGGATGGAGGTATGGATCTGCCTCTTCAGCGCGGAAGGAAGCTGCAGCAGCATTTCGGTGGGGCGGCCTCCGCGGATCAGGGCGTAGTCATACACGCTCATCCCTGCAAAAACGAAAAGAAGGATCACCAGCGCCCAGCGAAGGAGGACCGAGACGACGGCCACTGCGCTCGCGGCACGCAGCGCGGCGAACAAGCCGAAGCCAATGCCGAGATAGGTGAGGAACACGGCAAGAGAGAACATCGCGCCTATGACGAGCACTTCCCGCCTGCCTCGACCGGCAAGGGCAAGGGAAGCCAGGAGGAAAATAAGGGTCGTGAATGCGCAGGGATTGAGTCCGTCCAGGAGCCCTGCCGCAACCACAGGCAACACTGCCAGCCGATCGGAAAGCGGCGCGGGGACGGCGGCGGCAGCCGGCGCCGGGGGGACAGAGGAAGTCAGGACTTCCGCGAGCTTCGCGCGGATTTCCTGGTCCCCCTGGAGGAGCGTCGTGCCTATGCGAAGCGCGGGAATTGCCCGCAAGCCCTGTCCCTGGGACACGGCAAAAGACGACAGTTCCTCGTACAGCGCAGGGTCCAGGACGTCCTTTCTCCGAATATCGATCTTGATCCCGAGCTTCTCTTCCAGCCGGGGCACTTCCGTGGAAAGGAACTCCTCGCAGCTTCGGCACCCGGGCGTGTAATAGTAGGAAATTGCAGCCACGGCATTCGGCGGCTGCCCCGATGCCGCGGTAATCTGCGGCTGCGCGGCTGCGCTCTCGCTCGAATCCTGACGGGTCCACGCACCGGCAGGGGCTGACGCAGGATGCTCGGCCCTCACTGTGCCGCGGAGGATATAGGAAAGCCGCTGCTCTCCAGGGAGATCGGTGCGGACAATGTAGGCCTTGGCCGTGTTTCCCGTATCATCCGTGGAGTCGTAGCCAAGGGCAAAGCTCGCTTCGCCTCCCGCGGCAATCACCCGGTTGAGCGGCTCGACGGTGAGACAGGAGCAGGTGGATACGAAGGTCACTGTTGCCGGCGTACGGGAACGGTTGGTGACAACAACCGTCATCTGGACCCGCGCCCCTTGCGTGATCGCCCCGAATTTCCACACCTCGGGGGTAAAAGTGATGGAGGGAACGCCGGCAGCGTGCACAAGACCCGAAGACAGGAGAAGAGCAGCCAGCATGACGGGCAACAAGGGGCGGTGTCTCTGCATGTCAGGCCTGGACGCCTTCCCGAACAGCACGGAGAAGCCGGGCGCGCAAAATGGCGTTCTCCCTGCGGAGGGTTGCGAGCTCGAGCTGCTGGGTACGCACCGCCTCGACCAGGTCTCCTGTCGTGAGCGCGCCGGAGTGGAGGAGATCTTCCAGGTCCCGCCGCATGGCCTGGAAATCCGATGCCGCCTCAGACTCTACAGCCTGAAAACCCGAGTCGTCGGATGCCGCGTCCTCCGGGGATGCAGGCCACGGCTTACCACCGGCTTCGGCAGGCGGTGCGGACACGATTTTGTCCGCAATTCGGTACACGGCACGGGACAGCACTGAGCCGGGCTTGTAGCGGACAATGGGAATCCGGGACCCCAGCGCAACGGCCTGCAGCTCGTCCCGGTAGATGACCCCGAGATGCGCAAGCTCGATGCCAAGATATTCCCGCACCGAACGGCGGAGTTTTTCTATTTTGTCCGCGTCGGCTGGATCTTCCAGCATGTTGAGCACGAGACGGGGCCTGAGCCGGTCAAGGACCGCTGCAAGCTTTGCGTGGCTGACCGGATCTTCCGCGCCGATTTTTTCCATTATGCGGGGAACGTACGCTTTTTGCAGACCGCCCGGGTCCTTTCGCATTTCCTCCAGCACGCCAAGCGCCCCGGACCCCTTCTCCACGGTGGCATACATGAGGCGGAACACGACGTTTTTGAGAAAAAGATATGCATTGAGAATGGCGGTCAGGGCAGGAGTGGTGACGACGATGCCGGACGCGCTCAGAAGGAAGAAATCGAGAGCATTCGCCCCGGCGCCGGGCCCCAGGTCCAGGACAAGGTAATCAGCTTTCAGGGCCTCCAGAGAGCGGGCAAGACGTCTCCTCTGCGCCGGCTTGAGATTCGCGATGCCCGGGACGTCCGCATCACCGGGAATGAACGACAAGCCGTCGTATTCAGTGGGCAGCACGATCTCCTCGAACTTCATGCGAGGAAGCGAGAGGAACGTGCCGATGCCGCGGCGTACCGTGCGGATACCGAGCATGGTATGGGCATTGGAGGCGCCCAGGTCGAGGTCGGCAAGCGCGACCTTCCTCCCTGTCTCCGCAAGCGCGATGGCGAGATTGGTGGCCAGGAGCGACTTCCCTACACCGCCTTTTCCGCTCCCAATGGGGAGGATCACCATTGCACGACCGCCCTGCCGCTAGTGTTAATCCTGGGCCTCCGTTTCGGTGTACTCGTCGTGGTGTGCGGCCGCGGCAGGGAGCTCCTGCTGCCGAGCGGCCGCTCGCCAGCCGAGGAGAACAGCCAGGAAGAGCAAATCAAGAACGAACACGATGAAGAGCACGACGGCGAGGGTCACGGCAACGGGGCCCAGGGAGAGCACCTGCAGGCCTACGGAAATACGCATGGCGCCGGAAAACAGGAGGAGCAGGTAGGAGAAAAGGGCAAGGACCTTACCCAGTCGAAGCAGCCCGACCAATCCCCCGTTCTTCTCAGGAAAGAGGGCGAGCATGATCCCGCCCGCGCCTGCAAGGAGATTGCCCGAGCCGCAGAGCAGGAGCCATGGGTACAGCCATCGCCCCGTGCCGCTCACCGCGTGAAGCAGGAACGCAAGAAGTGAGATCAGGAGGAAGAATCGCGGGATCTCCCACAGGGAGCCGGCAAGGAGCAATGCCCGTCGGGCCTTCATAGTCAGCCGAAGTGTAGCCACGCAGGGAAATGGAGGTCAAGCATAGCCCTTCCGCGGTACTCCGCGGAGTTGGAAGGCGAGGGCCGACGAGTACAGGGATGCGTAGCACGCCGAGAGCCTGCGTGCGCGAGTTTATATACATTGACAATCAGGGGCAGGCGCTTAGAATGATGCCCTTGGGGAGATGTGAATGAAATTCTTCGGATCACGTGAACGCCTCGTCTGGACCGTTGTGACCGCGGTCCTCCTTGCAGGGCTGGCCTTTTTCGCTTTTTCACCCCGGCTTCTTGCAGGAAGCACAGAGGACGAGACGCAGGCATATATCAGCACACTAGGCGACATGATGCGCTATGTCCGCGACACGTATGTGGATGCAGACAAGGCACAGCCCAAAGCCCTGTACGAAGGGGCAATGAAGGGCATGTTCGAGGCGCTCGGGGATCCCAACTCCGCATACCACAATGCAAGTGAATGGCGCAAGATCTCTGACACCACGACGGGTGTATTCGGAGGCGTGGGTCTCGTCATCTCGAAAGTGGAGAAGGTGGGCGCGCAGGTCGAATCCGCCATAGAAGGGACGCCTGCCTACAAGGCCGGTGTCTCCGCGGGGGATATCATCATCAAGGTGAACGGGGATCCGGTGGCGGCGATGGCCCTCGAGGCGATTGTGGACAAGCTGCGTGGAACGCCGAAGACCAACGTCACGGTCACCCTCAAGCGCGGAGATGCAGTGGAGTTCGACACCACGATCACGCGGGACATCATCGAAGTGCCCACCGTGAAGTCCACCATGATGCCGGGAAATATCGGCTACCTGCGCATTGCAGAGTTCACGCCCCAAACGGCTGAGAAATGCCGTGCGGCCGTTCGCTCCTTCATCGACGCCGGGTATACGGCAATGATACTCGACCTCCGAGGAGATCCGGGAGGGCTCCTCACGGCCGCGGTGGATGTGGCCAACCTGTTCATAGACCAGGGGCTCATCGTACAGCGCAAGAGCGAGCGCGTGGCCAGTGAAAACCTGATGTACAACGCCCGAAAGAACCGGATGATGGTGGAAGCGAAGGTCCCCGTCATCGTGCTGGTGGACAAGTGGTCCGCCTCCGCGTCGGAGATCGTCTCCGGTGCCCTGCGGGACTATCACCGGGCCACGCTCTTTGGAGAGAAGACCTATGGGAAGGGTTCGGTGCAGACAGTGGAAGCGCTGGGGGACGGCGGGTTCCGCCTGACCACCTCACGCTACTACCTGCCTTCAGGGGTGACCATCGACAAGGTGGGCATCGAGCCTGACCAGAAGTTCCAGGAGCCTGACCTCACGGATGCCGAGCAGAAGGCGCTGAATGACCTCTTGAACGGCACCAGCCTCAAGGACTTCGCAAAAGCAAATCCGAAGCCTACGGACGACCAGGTCACCCAGTTCATCGGCGGGCTGCACGCCAAGGGCATCACGCTGAATGACCGGTATCTGCGGCGTCTTGTGCGCAACCAGGAGAACCTGACCAACAACAACCCTCCGATGTACGACCTGGACTTTGATATCGTACTGCAGGCCGCGGTGAAAGCGCTGGAAAGCCACCTGATCGGGGTGAAAATTTAGAGATTGAAGCAGTTTCTTCTCCCCGGCTGGTACAGGGGCGAAAACCGCATCTCCCTTGACGGTGAGGATTTCCGCTACCTCGTGCGCGTGCTGCGAAAGAGAGCCGGGGACGAGCTGGCCGCAGTGGACGCCGGCGGCACCGGCTTTCTGATGCGGATCCTGCGGGTGGGGCACGCGGAGTGCGACGTGGAGCTTGCACCCGCGGCTGCCCCGCCCGTGTCCCCTCCGGGCGTCCAGATCACCCTGATGCAGTGCTTGCCAAAGGGACGGAAAATCGATCTCATTGTCCGCCAGGCCACGGAAGCAGGGGTAGCGCGGATCGTACTTGTCCTGAGCGAGCACACGCAGGTACGGCCGGATGAGAAAGACGCCCGGGTGCCGCGGCTGCGGAAAATCGCCCGGGAAGCGCTGCAGCAGAGCGGCGCGCCGCGGCTACCGGAAATCGAGGAGCCGCGGCGCCTCGTGTCTGTCGCTCAGAGCGCCGGAGAGTGGGACATGGCGCTGTTCTTCCATGAGCAGCCGCGCGGCGGCGCAACGCTGCACAAGCTTCTTGCCGGGACGCCGCGGTCAGTCGCAATTCTGATCGGCCCCGAGGGCGGTCTTTCAGGGGAGGAGGCAGCGCTTCTGGAAGGCGCCGGCTTCCACCCCGCGTATCTCGGCGACAGCGTGCTCCGCGTGGAGACCGCGGCCGTGTATGCTCTCGGTGCTGTCAAAACGATACTTCAGGAGAGGGACGCGTGGATACCGGCGCAACAAGAGTAAAAAGGATAAAAGTTCTCGATGTGCCCGTCGACAGCATAGACCCCGAAATCTCCGGGAAGGTGATCGACGAGCTGCTGGACAACGGACAGCACAACCAGATCGTGTTCCTCTCTGTGCGGGGACTGCTGCGGGCGCGTCATGACGCTGAGCTCATGAGATGCCTGCGTGACGCGGCGCTGGTGCTGCCCGTATCCCTGCCCGTCGTGCAGGGGGCGCGGTTCCTCAAGACGGGCACGCTGAGCCTCTTCAACTCCTTCGAGCACATCATCCGGATTCTCAGCGTCGTTGAAAAAGCCAAGGGCTCCGTCTACATGCTCGGGTCGCGCAAAGCGGTGCTCGAGGTGGCGGAGCAGAACCTCCTCGGCTCATTCCACGGGATCCGCGTCGTCGGCAGGTTCTATGGATTCTTCCCGAAGCTGGTGGAAGGAGACATCGTCACGGCGATCAAAAAGTCCGCGCCTTCCGTGCTCATGGTCGGCACAGGCATCCCCGGCAAGGACAAGTGGATTCTCCGGCACAAGAAGGAGCTGAACCCGGGGATCTCGCTCTGGTCGGGAAACTGCTTCGAGGTTTTTGCAGGCCGTGAGAAGCAGACGTCGAAACGCCTGCACGCCGCGGGGCTCGGCGTGTTGTCCGGCATCGGGCGCAAGCCGTGGCGCGTCGCTGCCGTATTCCCTTACCTGTACTATCTCATCCTGCTGCTGGGTTATAAAGTCTTCAGGCTGTAGGGCCGGCCTTTCGGCCTCACTCACAAGGAAGACAGGCGCAGATACGCGTAGATATCCTTGAAGCTCTTGTCGAGCTTGTTCCTTATGACGCCCCGAACGGCATCGCGAAGAGCGGGTATCATCAACAGGTAGCCGAGGAGATCCGTGATGAAGCCCGGGGTGATGAGCAGAATGCCGCTCACGATGATGGCGGCCAGGTCCGCGAACTCCCGGCCCGGGTACTTGCCTGCCTTCAACTGGGCCCGGAGCCGCTCCCGCGCAGCCTGGGTCTGGCTCAGTGCGATCAGCGCCCCCCCCATGCCCGCCACAGCCGCAATAATGAGAACCAGGTAGTTGCCTATGACCTCACCCAGGTAGATGAAGAGAAAAATCTCCGCGAGCGGCACCAGGGAATACAGGAGGAGGATGAGGATCAGCTTGAAGAAGAAGTCCTTCCCCACAGCGTGGATGAAGTGATGTGTCTCTTTCATGGGCTGGTCGTTCGCGGGAGCTGAATGCGTCTCAGGCAGAGACGTCGATCTGCGTGCCGACCGTGGAGTCCTGGATGGTCTGCGCCACGTCGACTTTGAGCAGTTTTTCTGCCATCTGCGTCGTCTGCTGGTTGGAGCTCGTCAGCAGGGCGGCCAGCGCATCCAGGGAACGTGAAATGTCCGCGGCGCCCTGAGAGATTCCTGATGTCATACTCTTGTATCGGCCTCAACCAGCATGATCTTGACCTCTCTGCGATGAAAAGCTACATTGGCATAGGCTGTCTATGCATTGGCCGTCGATGTAGAGAAGAGGTGCC
>CAYTGX010000103.1:0-13443 GCA_964437385.1 uncultured Spirochaetaceae bacterium | reverse complement strand
TCAAGCAGAAAATTCCAGTGGGCTTCTTTTCACTTGAAATGTCCAGCATGGCCATCATGCAGCGCCTGCTCTCCATGGAGGCCCGCCTGGATTCCCAGAGAATGCGCACCGGCATGCTCAGCCCGGCGGATTTCAACAGAATCACGGATGCATGCTCGCGATTCTATGAAGCCCCCCTGTTCATCAGCGACTCCCCTGACCTGAAGCTCCTCGATTTACGCGCCCAGGCACGCAGGATGAAAAGCAACCAGGGCGTCAAGGTAGTCTTCGTGGACTACATTACGCTCATCGGGTCTGAAAACAGGGATCTGCCCCGGCATGAGCAGATCGCCGAGGTTTCGCGCTCTCTCAAGGGTCTTGCCCGTGAGCTCAATATTCCGGTCATTGCCCTTTCGCAGGTGCGCAGGGAAACCGAGGGAAAGAAGCCGACCCTCGCCGACCTGCGCGAGTCAGGCTCCATCGAGCAGGACGCAGACGTGGTGATCTTCATCCACACGGAGGATCTGAAATCCTCGGTGCGCGAGATATCAGTGGCAAAACAGCGAAACGGCCCGGTCGATGATTTGCAGCTCACTTTCCTCAAGCAATACACGAAGTTCGAGCCCCTGGAGCGCGGTCAGCAGTACCAATAGTCCGACCCCTTGCTGGACAGCTGGTCAGAGTCATGAGTATGATACCGTGAGGGTTCTGAAATGGGACTGAAAGACCTCTACGATTTCGACAGCCTGGTGAATGAAGCGGAGCGCAGGGTGTTGAGCGAGCTGGAAGCGCAGATGGCGGTCGCAGCCACCATCTGCAAATGCCAGGACTGCGTGCTGGACATGGCCGCGTATGCGCTGAACAACGTGAAGCCGACCTACCGTGTATCGCTGATGGGAACCGTCTATGCCCGTGCGGTGAACGATGTCGAATACGCCGCGGAGATAAGCCGCGTCGTTGCGGATGCAATCAAGAAGATAAAGGCCAACCCCTCACACGACTAATCGTGCCCGTCGGTACTCCGTACTAATCGCGCCCGTCGGCGCCCTCGCGCCACGGGGGCTCCCGCTTCACTGCCCCAGGTGCAGCCTGAAGTCCTCCGTCGCCTGGACGGGCTGGTCATTCTGAAAAACTTTCACATGCACGTCTCCGCCAAGGGAGGCGGCGTAGCGGCCGTCCTTGAAAAGCGCGCACCATTCTCCATCTGCAAAGAGGGAGATTTCCGCCAGGCGCTCGCCGGTTGCTCCGTCCAGAACGCTCACGGTCGAATCCCTGTTGAGAGAAAAAAGCATGCCCGCACGGGCAACAAGCCTGCGCGGCGCAGTATTCTGCAGCGTTATTTCCTTCATCTGGCTGCCATCCCATGCCAGGATGCTGTCGTGACCGAGTGTGGCATACAGAACATGGGTCGATTGGTCCAGGGCAAGGCTTACATCCAGATCTTCCTCTGCGACCCTGCCCACAAGCGTCTCCTGCTCGAAGCCCGGACCGCTGTGCTGGACCAGGTTGGTGGCGCCGGTGGAATCAATGCCCACCGAGTAGAGGACCGGCGTGCCGTTGCCGCCGGCTTGATCAAGGAGAAGCGAATACGTGAATGCGTTCCTGTCCTTCATGGCGACAGTTTCACGCGTGCGGGTATTTATTCTCAGAAGCGATCCGCCCGGGGCGGCAGCCGAGTTCCTTCCCGCAATCAATTCGGTCGGCGTTGCGGCAACCGCGGCGAAAACCCCCGGGATGCGTTGATCAAAGCGCGAAACACCGGTAGCTGGTTCAGTCAGCCGGATGGTTCCATCGCTTTCAACCCCGAGAAATGAATCCGGGGAAATGCGGAGAGCATTCAACGGGGCAAGAAAGCCGTTTGGCAGGCCCTGGAAGCTTCCCTGGCTCTCCGCCTTGTCCATGCCGGCGATTCCCAGCAGGCCAAGCTCCGGCGGCGACCGGTCTGCGCGCCAGGTGAGCAGCTGCTGCGTCGGCAGAAAAGCCAGGCCTGAAGGCGCATGAAACGGGTTGTGAGCCAGGAGAGATCGAACATAGGTGGGAGCCGGTGCGCCATCGAGGAGGTCGCTGCTGAAGATGCGAATCCAGTCCGGCGCACCGACCGCGATGAGACCGGGCGCGGCATCTATTGCATCCGTGCGGGCCAGCACGTTGCGCGCGAACTGGCTGTCCGCTCCATCCTGGGTGACCGAGTGCAGACCGCCGGCGGAATCCGCAACGAACAGGGTATCGGCGCCATAGCAAAGAAGAGAGAGCGCAGCGGGCAGCGGAGGCTGGCTGGGACGAGGCACAAGCGTGTCACCCTCGAGGCTCCAGCGGCCCAGGTTGCCGTCGGCACCGGAGACGCATGCAATTTCGTCGCTGTCAGGAGAGATGTCACAGGAAATCGCGCCGGTAAGGGTTACGCGGCTTCGAACCGCCCCCGTGACAGTATCCACGAGCACGAGCTCGGTTCCATTGGACCCGAGCATGAAACGACGATCGCGCGAAATGCGGATCCGTGACAAGTATGGCACGGTGGAGAGGTCCAGGGTCTGGCGTCCAGTTTCCAGGTCCCAGTAGTCGATCCTGCCCGAAACCTGGTACGTCATGATGGTTTTTTCCGACCTCGACATCTCCGCGAATCCCACCATGCCGAATCCTTCCAGGTGAAAAGGCACAGCGGTGCCGTCTTCAGCGCGCAGGATCTTGAGACTCTGCCACGAAGATTCTGCGTATTCGATAAAAGTCCCGAGGGCGGAGAATCGAAGAAAGAGCGGCTCCTCTTTGAGGGGGACACGAAAGAGCTGCCGCTCCTTCTCCCAATCCCACACGGAGAGGTAATAGGATCCCGTGCCGTCCGTCACCACAACAGCTACTTCCGGCTCTGCAGAGTTGACGGCGATAAGCTCCGCACCGAGCTGCGTCACTTGAAGCTTGCGCTCGGGAGTGCCTGCCGCGGCGTCCCATATCCGCACAGTACCGTCATCTCCTGCGCTGAAAAGCAGGCCGCGCTTTTCATCGTACTCGAGACCCCGCACCGCTCCGGTGTGGCCGGTGTTCACAAGGCTGCGCACGTCGGCTTCGGCAGCTCCTGTGGCAAACCCCCGGCACGCCGCACCCAGCGCACCGCAGAGCCCGAGGAGCAGGACGAAGCGAAGTCTCATCCCACCCCTCCCGCGGCGCGCCGCAGGGACACCCAGGGCGGCTCGCAGAAATCGCGGAAGGGCTCTTCCCTGACCCGGCTTTCCACGTCCGAAGCGATTTTCCGGTAGAAATGCTCGGCAAGCCTGGCAACGCCGACCTCTCCCGCTTTGATCCCGAGTATGTGGAAGAGATGCGTGTCCCCCTCCTTGCCCCGGTAGGCCAGAGAGATATCCTTGTCCTGTTCCTGGTCGCCCCCGGCGGCAGATCCCGTCAGGAGGTAGTACTTCATTATCTCTATCACCCGGTCATCGAGCCCGCGCGTGCAGATGAGCACCTTCTCTGCGAGCTCTTGAAACCCGACCACGATCCTTCCGGGTTTCCCGACATCGTAGTCGAGCCTGCCCCGTGTGAACGCGGCGCGGTCAGCTTCAGGGACAAGAAAAATCTCCCCGACCTTCATGACGCCGGTGAGGCGAAAGGGAAACTCGGGGGTCAATCTCTTGCCGCACGAAGGGCAGCTCACTGCCATGAAATCACCGCCAAGAATGAGCTGCTGCACACCGGGGTCACCCGCAAGGTCGGCCGATTCCGGTATTTCAGCGTCAAAGGAGTTCTCGCAGAAACAGGCAATGTGCCGCGTGTGATACGTCATGCCTACCGTCCCATCTTGAAAAGTACGTCGTTGAAAGTGACCACCATGAACAGGATGATGAGGATCGAGAAGCCAATGAGCTGGAGCCTCCAGATCAGGCGGGCTCGTACTGCCCTGCCACGCACGATCTCCACGATGAACAACACGATCTGCCCGCCATCCATCGCGGGTATAGGAAGAAGGTTCATCAGGAACAGCACCACGCTCAAAAACGAGAGAATCCTAAAGAAGGCAACCACGCCGACCCCGAAGCCTACCTGGAATCCGCTGGTAGCGGCGCTGCCGATGAAATCAATTATTCGCAGCGGCCCCGCGACGGCGTTCCGCAGGTTGATGCCCCGGAAAAGCAGACCTATTCCCTTCACCGTAAGGGTCACGGTACTCCACGTCTCTTCGACGCTCTTGCCGAGCGCCCCGCCAAGACCAAGGTGCGGCGAGCGGAAGACAAGGGACGCAAAGCCCAGCCCGAGTTTGGGAAGGCCCTTTTGGTCGTACATGAGTATGAGAGGAACAGATGCTTGTTCACCTGCTCTCTCATACGTGAGATTCACTTTCTCCGGCTTCGACGCCAGTGCCTGGTAGAAATCCATGTGGTTTCGAATTGGCCGCCCGTCAGCAGACAGAAGCGTGTCGCCTTTGTGCAGGCCGGCGATGGCGGCGGCGCTTCCCGGCTCGACTGCGTCCACCACCGGGTCTACCCACGCGTACACCCCGATTCTTCCAGCTCCGGTATTCTTGTCCAGCTCGGGTGTGATCGGCAGGACAAGAGTCTGCACCGCGCCATCGGCGGTGCGCTGGATCGTGAAGCG
Source organism: uncultured Spirochaetaceae bacterium (assembly GCA_964437385.1). Taxonomy (GTDB): domain Bacteria; phylum Spirochaetota; class Spirochaetia; order SZUA-6; family Fen-1364; genus Fen-1364. The sequence continues at coordinate 8,880 of CAYTGX010000103.1, read as the reverse complement.
GAAAGTGCGACCGGGCGCAACAGCCACTGTCTCGAGGATATCCTGAAACTTCTCTACAGGCGCACCGTCGATGGCGGTGACACGGTCTCCTGTTTTCAGCCCGGCGACGACGGCGGGCGAAGTCCGAGAGAGGGAATCGAGGGTGTAGTCGGTTGCAAGCACCACCCGGTTGTCCGGGGAATACACCGCGAAGCCGACCCACCAGATCGTCGTGAAAATGAGCAAGGCGAAGACGAGGTTAAAGAGCGGCCCGAAAGCGGAAATCACGATCCTCCGCCACGGTGACGCTGCGAGGAAGGAGCCCTTCGCTGACTCCGGTTCGACCGAAGGAACACGTTCCTCGGCCGCTGCATCAGAGGCACCTGCACCTGCTCGTCCGCCCGCGATCCCCGGCACGAGCTCGCCTTTCATCTTGCAGTACCCGCCGATAGGGAACCATGAAATCTGATAGGAAGTCCCGCCATGCGTGAATCCCACCAACCTGGGTCCCCAGCCGAGGGAGAATACTTCCACTTCCACGCCGTTCATCTTTGCTGCGACAAAATGTCCAAGCTCATGGATGAAGACCATGAGACCGAGCCCGATAATCCCCAAAATCCAAATCATTCGATTGATCCCTTCATCCAGGATAACCAGGATAACACGGCGGGCGCCCGCACCCTACCGGCTGACCAGGGTGAAAAAATAGTAGAAAAGGGGCGCGGTAAGGATCATCGAATCCACCGAATCCAGTATGCCGCCGCGCGCGGGGATGACGATCCCTGAATCCTTCACTCCCGCGGACCTCTTCAGACCGCTCTCCAGCAGGTCTCCCAGAATCACCGTCACTCCGGTGGAGAGACCGAGCACGATGTCCAGAGGGAGACCGAATCTCGGAAAGCCCGGAGTAAGCAGCAGAAAAAGTCCGACCACGACAAGGGAACCGAAGAGACCGCCTGCGAATCCTATCGCGCTCTTCTGCGGGCTGACAGGAAGATTGAGCGGGGTGGACGCCCCCCAGAGGCTGCCGGCGAAATATGCTGCCATGTCGTTTCCGAAAACAAGGCAGAGAAAAAAGACAATGGAAAGGGACGGTTCCGGCAGGCTGGACAACCGCACGAACCAGGAGAGGAAAAATCCCGGATAGAGAAATGTGAAAAAAGAAGAAGATGAATATGAGAGAACTTCCGCCAGGTTCCTGTCTTTGCGAATGAGGACGGCACGAACAAGGATGACGCCCAGGGCTGCCGGAACCCAGATGCCGAGCCAGCCCGGGGGAAGCACGCCCACCACTTCCAGAAATACCCCTGCGGGAACGCTGGCCCCGAGGATGGGAGCGAGCAGGCTTGACGTCGTGATGTTCCGGGCGCGAAAGAGAGCGGCCATTTCCATCCCGCCCAGAAGGCAGACCCCCACCGCCGCCAGGTTGACCGCCAGGTGGTGCACGTGGGGTATGACCAGAATGATGACCCCGAGCAGCGGGAATGCGATCCCAACGAGCAGCACGCGGGATCGAAAGATTTTCCAGTTCACAAGGCAACCCCGAACGTACGCGATCTCCGCCTGTATTCCGCCAGCGCTTCCTTGAGATCCTCTCCGGTCCAGTCCGGCCACGGCTTCGGGCTGAAATACAGCTCCGCGTAGGCCGACTCCCAGAGAAGGAAGTTGGACAGCCGCTGCTCGTGTGCGCTCCTTATGATGAGGTCAGGGTCAGGCAGCTCCGGATGATCGAGGTAGGCGCGGAAGGATTCTTCGGTGAGAGGCTCCCGCGTCCCTCCCGCAAGGATCTTGTTGAAGGCGCGGATAATTTCGTTTCTTCCCCCGTAGTTGATGGAAAGGTTCACCGTGAGGCCGGTGAAGTGCGCCGTGTCCCTCGTCACGTCCTGAATCTCCTGGGCGATATCGGGCTGCAGGCGCTCCAGGTCTCCGCTGTGCACGATCCGAATCCCGTTCTGGCGGTAAAAGTCATACTCTTTTCGAAGGTAGGAGCGCACGAGAAACATGAGGTAGGATACCTCCTCCTCTGCGCGGCTCCAGTTTTCCGTGGAGAAAATGTAGAGGCTCAGGTAGGCAAGACCCGCCTCCACCGCAGCGATCACGACACGCTTGGCGGCCCTGGCTCCCTCCGCGTGCCCCTCGGTGCGGGGCTTCCCCCGCGCCTTGGCCCACCTGCCATTGCCGTCCATGATTATGCCCACGTGAGTGGGAAGCTCGGGGTGATCGTGTGGCACTCGGCCGCGAATGGGCGGGGCGCTCACACCTCCAGGATTTCCTTTTCCTTCGCCTCGAGGAGCTTGTTTATCTCTTCGATATGCTTGTCGGTCAGCTTCTGGATCTCGTCCGTCGCTTTCTTGGCGTCATCCTCGCTCAGCTCGGAGTCGGACTTGGCTTTCTTTATTTCCTCATTGGCGTCGCGGCGGACGTTGCGCACCGACACGCGTGACTGTTCTGCGGTGGTCTTGGTGAGCTTGACCAGCTCTTTGCGTCGGTCCTCTGTAAGCGGCGGGATGTTGATCCTGATGACCTTTCCGTCATTGTTCGGGTTGACCGAAAGCTCGGATTTCTGGATGGCCTTTTCAATATCCGCCAGCACGGACCTGTCCCACGGCTGGATGATGACCAGCCGTGCTTCAGGGATCGAGATGGTTGCCACCTGGTTCAGGGGGACCTTGTTTCCGTAGTACTCGACTCGAATCTTCTCGAACAGCGACTGCGAAGCCCGGCTCCCGCGCAGTGTCTTGAACTCGTCCAGCAGGGACTGGATGCTTTTCTTCATCCGTTCCTCCGCCTGGCTCCTGATCTTGTCCCGCGTCATACCAGAACCTCCTTCAGGATTGGTTCGGGCTGCCGACTCACGCGCGCCCCCCGTGTGCTGCCCGCAGGGGGGCCTGTTCGGCCCCCCCTCGTGGGGCCTATTCGGCCCCCAGCTTCATGTAAATGTATTCGACGATATCGATCTTCGTGCCGGCTTCCTTCGACAGCTCCTCCAGAACCTTTGACACCTTGCGCTTGTCGTCCTTCACGAACGGCTGTTCGAGCAGGCAGATTTCCGAGAGCATCTTGTTCATTTTGCCCTTGATGATTCCCTGGAGAACGTTGGGCGGCTTTCCGAGGTTTTCAGCCTGCTTGGCAAAGATCTCCTCCTGCTCCTTGAGAAACGCCGGGCTGACTTTGTCCCGGGAGAGGAACAGGGGGGCGAAGGCGGCCGCGTGGAGTGCGCAGTCGAACAGAATCTCCTTCACCCGGGGAGAGTCCTTCACCTTGGGGTCTCCAAGGGAGACGCGGAGCATGACCCCGATCCGGTTGTCGTGGATATATTCCACCAGGGCCTCATTGGGCGCGACGGGCATGCCCACGATGCGGCGAAGCTGCATGTTCTCCTTGATCTTGCCGATGGTCTCCTTGACCATGAGCTGGAGCTCCTCCGTGGGAGCTGTCAGCTTCTGCGCCACCACCTTGTTCATGATTGCTTCGCCGAGCTCCAGAAACATGCTGTTGCGGGCCACGAAATCCGTTTCGCAGGTGAGCTCGAGCAGAATGCCCTTGTCCGGGAGGATCCGCGAGAAGATCTTGCCGCTGTTGGTGACCCTGTCGCTCTTCTTCACGGCGGCAGCCAGGCCCTGCTCCTTGAGCAGGCGCTCCGCCTTGTCGAAATCCCCCTCCACCTTGAGCAGGGCGTTCTTGCAGTCCATCATTCCCGCTCCGGTTTTTTCCCGGAGCCTCTTCACTTCCGTTGCTTTGATCTCCATGCCTCTTCCCTCTTATTCCTTGTAGAGCTTTTCTTCGTCGATCTCGGGCTCTTCGGGGGAAGCGGTCTCTTCCTTCTTCACAACCTCGTCCGGATTGTAGTTGGAGTAGTCCTTGTCCGTGAAGCCGGTGGCGGCTTCCTCCGCTGCACCAGCGCCCAGGGCGGCGGCAACGGCGACCTTTTCCACCTCTTCCTGGTCGTACTTCGACTGCGCGGCGAACTCGCCCTTGTCGATGGCCTCGGCGAACTCCTCTTCTCCCTTCTCCTCCTGGAGCGTCTCCACGACTTCCAGGCCCACCTCGTTCTCCGCTTCGATCACCGCGTTTGCGATGATCTGCGCGAAAAGGTTAATGGCGCGGATGGCGTCATCATTGCCGGGGATGGGGAAAGTGATTCCCTCCGGGTTGCAGTTGGTGTCCACGACCGCCACAATGGGCACGTTGACCTTGCGGGCCTCGGTGACAGCGATGGACTCCTTGCGGGTGTCGATGATGAATACGATCCCGGGCAGCTCCTTCATTTCCTTGATGCCGCCGAGGTTCTTCTCCAGCTTCGTCCGCTCCTTCATCAAGCGGGCGATTTCCTTCTTTGTCAGGTTTTCGAAGGTGCCGTCAACCTCCATCTTTTCCAGCTTCTTCAGCCGCAGAAGAGACTTCTTGATGGTGGAAAAATTGGTCAGCATGCCGCCAAGCCAGCGGTTGTTCACGTGGAACATGCCGCAGCGCTTGGCCTCACGCTCCACGGTCTGCTGAGCCTGCTTCTTGGTACCGACAAAGAGCACGGACTTGCCCGCCAGGACGGTCTTCCGTACCGCCTCGTAGGCATCTTTGATGGCCACGATCGTCTTCTGCAGATCGATGATGTGTATTCCGTTTCGCTCCGCGAAGATGTATTTTTTCATCCGCGGATCCCACCTCTTTGTCTGGTGTCCGAAATGGACCCCCGACTCGAGCAGGTTTTTCATGGTCACGACAGCCAAAATAGTCCTCCTTCCCCTTTACCCTGCGGCTTTTACACCCGCCCAAAACGGGCGGGTGAGATTGAAACAGAAAGGGTCAAAACTGGTATTCGTTCCTGACCAAGATGCCATAAAAAGCCTCTAGTGGCAAGCCTACGACGTTGCTGTAGGAGCCGCGGATCCACTCGACGAAGAATGCCCCGCGCTCCTGGATGCGGTACCCCCCCGCCGCGCCGACCCATTCTCCTGAATCGAGGTAGAAATGGATTTCCGACTCCGCCATCTGCTTGAATTTCACCTCTGTGCGGACGACTTCCTGCTCGATCGGCGTGCCCCTTTCCACCAGGAGCGCAATACCAGTGAAGACGTTGTGCACCCTGCCGGAAAGCAGGCGGAGCATGGATTCCGCCTCTGCAGGTCCTGCAGGCTTGCCGAGGACCTTGCCATCCACCTCCACCACGGTATCCAGGCCGAGGACCCACCGGGGGGACTCTGTCTTGAACAGGGTAAGGATTGCCTCGACCTTGGCGCGCGCCAGGCTCGCAACCAGGTCGGGAACCGATTCGAGCTTCGAGTAGTCTTCCGGAATGCCGGGATGGATGACCTTTGTGGGAAGCTTGACCTTTGCAAGGAGCTCCCGTCTTCGTGGAGACCCCGAGGCGAGAATTATCGTTTCCATGTGCTGCTCACATCTCCCCCATCACTTCGAGAAGAAAGCTCTTCACGTCCTTGTTGTCAGCCGGAATGGCCGGCAGTTCTTTCGAGAGCGCAGTGGAGCGCGGGCTCCAAAGGCCCAGCATCGCCTGGATCCAGGGTGTTGGCGAAAAAGGGGAAAGGTGATGCCCACCCCGGCGCGCGCCGTCCAGCGCGGGTCTGCCGCGCCCCGGGTGATGGCCCGTGAAATATCCATCGCCGAGGGGAAAGAGAAAGGCGATATAGGGGTCATCACCGATTCCCGCCTGCATGCCGATGTCTATGCCGAACTCCCTGCGAGCCCGATCCAGCGCGCGTCGAAGCGCTGACAGGATGGCCGGGCGATCAGCGCTGGCTCGTGCAATGACCTGGCCGCAATCTGAAGGATGATAGAAAGCAGCGGACCGCGGCAGGTCGTATGCATCTGCCGATCGCTTCACAAGCCCCTCAGCCGCCAGCAGCTCGTTGAGGTGAACCTGTTTTCGAATCGAACCCGCACCGTGATCCGATGAGACAACAACCAGCGTATCCTGGCCGGCTGCCTGCATGACCTCCTCGAGCAGCCTGTCCACCAGGGCCACAGAGGCAAAATAGAGCCCAGAGACGCGGCCGGCCGGCCATTCGGTCTCCAGCAAGTCGAAGTATGCATGATTGAGCTCATCGATGAGGGGGAAATAGCCTACGACAAGCCGGGAGCGCTCATTCGCGATGGCGGTGCTCATGAGCTTTGCCTTCTGGGCCATGCAAAGCTCGCTGGGCATCATCTCGGCGGCAACGGAGAGGATGCTGTCGGCCGAGCGGCGTTCGTTCAACCTGCGGACTACGCGAAATACATTTGTGTCGAGGAATCCGTCCCCTGCAGATGTCCCCCCTAGCGAGCCCCTGATCACCGCGTCGTTAAGCGGGTGGAACACGAGGGCTGATCGATCCAGAAGATGAGCGAAGACCTTCAATCCCTGAGTGAACTGGACGACCTTTCCTTCTCCGATGCCCAGCCGCGCCCGCACGCTGTTTCCCTTGAGGATCACGACTCCGTCGGTGCTGGGTCTCATCAGGAGCTCGATTCCATGGTACTGGACTCGGCGGTCACCCCGCTCGGCCCTGAACACGGCAGGCTTTTGCCATAGTCTGTAGCCGTCATATCCGAACTGGAGATGGGAACCGCGCGATGACCAGACCGGATCGTTCCGGTAGGCGACGTTCATCAGCGAGTATCCCTGGCCGCGTTGTTCGAGTGCGTCCCAGAGAGTGCTGATCGTTCGCGGCTTCACATGGAACCCGCTCACCGACGCTTCACGCTTGTTCGGGTCAGGCATGTAGTAGCCCCAGACGCCGCTCTGGGCCGGCTGCTCGCCTGTGAACAGCGTCAGCAAGGCAGGAGGCGTCTGGCAGACAGGCACCGCAGGTCGGGCTGGTCCGAGATGCCCCTGGCTCTGTATGCGGGACAGCGCAGGGAACCTGCCGACAGCAACGCATCGGCGCGCAAGCTCATATCCCATGCCGTCGAGCACGACCCAGAGCACACGCTGAAACGCTTTGGTTGACAAATAAATACCTTCCGAGTATCGTTGAATCCACGGGTGCGGGACGAGGATTGCACGTTCCGTGTCTTTGGGCAATTAGCTCAGTTGGATAGAGCGATGGCCTCCGGAGCCATAGGCCGCGCGTTCGAATCGCGCATTGCCCAGGAGCTTATTTCTTCCGGAGTAAAAGTTAATTGAAAAGTGGTCGAGGGCACAAAAAACGAAATCAGTCGCAATCGTCTATCACGTTCGTTACCAGCCTCTCGGCAGTGACAAGCGCGTGACCGTGAGCTGCGCATCATGCTCCGCGGAGCGAAGAGCGCGAAGCTGATCCGCGACAATCCCCGGAGATGGAGCCCTTGGGCAAGAACCCGCGCAAGCGCGACGTCGTCACGACGGAGGAACTGCACGTACTTTTCCGTTACGACCTGGCAGAGCCCACACGGATCTGGAAAACGCCGAGGTATGCCGCGCTGTTCATCACCTTGCCGACCAGCGGCGTACTGGATACTCGCGTCCTTCGCCGCGGAAATGCCCATTAATCTGCGCGGCAATCGATTCACGCTCTACGCCCGGCTCCTTGACTACCCTGCAAGATTACCGGTGGCTCAGAGTGTCCCGTCCGCCGTGGCGGTCACTTTTGCGCCACTAACGGTGGACGTGGCAAATACGTTGCCGTTCGCATAGATCGTCACCGTCACATTGGTCGCGGGATTATCATCCTTCTGCGCTGAGATAAAGAGTGAGGAGCGGGGATTTCCCATAAATGAAAGAGACCAAGGGACTATGACGCCACTCTGTAGTGAAGTCCCGAGCCTACCGTTCTGATAGACGAGATCGGCTGTTGCCGTCGAACCCGTGACCCTGTACTCGATCGCTTGATAGTCGACGCTTGAAAATTCGCATCCCACGAGGATCGCCAAGAGCATCAAAAGCAAGACGGCCTTTTTCATACTCAGCCTCGATTCAAAGCCTTAGAAGACGCTATTGAGAAGCAAGTTCACAGAGGTGACCTCCATGCCTCCCATACATTCTGAGCGGAATCGTTCCTTCGCTATACTATATATAGCGTCTCAGGAGATAGCATTCTGTTCGGTAGCGCACACAATGGACGAGAGACGTAACCCTCAGGAGGTGAAGCTTGACATGATCGCTGCGGCCGAACAGGACCCACGGGGAAACGAACCTGCATCGTTACGTTCGTTTCTGTGACTTTGCCTCCAATATTCAGGTCATATCAGCGTAGCAAAAGCCGCAAGACTCCGTAATGAGCTCTGCCCAGGGCCATGGGCCCCGCGATGCTCGGATTATCGTATTCGATTGTCCTCGCTTCATTAAGGTTCGTTTTCTCGTCGATACAGGCGAACCTGGCCGCTACTGACCGCCGTCCTGGTCATCCAGTATTCTCTGCCGGGAACCGCCTTGCGTCGGACGCTGCTGACCGCCGGGCTGCCGCGAAGGCTGCCCAGGTTGACGGACCTGCCCTGCAGGTTGCTGGGGCTGCTCCACCGGCTGCTGAAACTGCCTCGAGGGCTGCTGGGGCTGGGGTGGAAGCTCCCGCGGCTGACGCGGATACTCCCGAGGCGTCCCGATCTCCCCGCCCGGTTGTTGCGGCTGCTGGGGCTGCCGTGGATACTGCCGCGGCGTTGTGACGACGCCGGCGGGGTCCTCCGGCTGCCGTGGCTCAACAGGCCTTCTGAACTGTCTTCGAGGCTGCTGCAGCTCCCTTGAAGGCTGAAGACCATCGCGCTGCTCCATGCCGGGCTGTCGGAATTCGCCTGCGCCAGGCTGGGAGAAAGATTGCTGCCCGCCTCCCCTCCTCGAATACGCGGGTCTCACAACACTGACTGGTGAGCGAACCGGGGGAGCGCCTTGTCTCATCCGTGACATTGTCTCTGGGTCAAGAGGCTGACCGGGATGAGATGCCATTTCCTGTTGACGGACCGCGAAGGGAACTGCCTGCGGCGGCGGGGTCAAGC
>CAYTGX010000102.1:0-14146 GCA_964437385.1 uncultured Spirochaetaceae bacterium | reverse complement strand
TCGAAGCCTGACCTGTCACTGGCGGACAGACTTAGCGCGCAGTTCGGCGGAGGCTACGACGTGGGCCACTCGGCTACCTTTTGGATCGTGGACAAGAAAGGCTTGGTCCGCGTCGGCATGGATGCGGATGCCACCCCGTCCGATCTTGTGACCAATATCCGGGCGCTTCTGAAGCTCAGATAGTCGGCCACATGCGCGGCGGTAATGCGCCGCGCTGCAAATGTCGATACAGAGGGCAGAGTGCCTATGAGGACGCGCTTGTTTGTCTTCGCGTCGTTTCTGGGCTTCATCGCCCTCATTCTTGTCGTGCAGCTCGTACGGCTTGCGATAATCGTTCCGTCCCGGCAAGGTGGGGAGAGGCTCGCGCTGGCAAAAGTGCAGCGTGGAAGCATCCTCGACCGGCAAGGCCGAATCATGGCCATCACCACCCGGCTCCAGAGGGTCTCCGTTTGGACCCCTTCGGTCACGAGCCCGGAGGAGACCGTCAGGCAGCTCGCGGGCACTTTGGGGATGCCTGCCGACTCTGTGCTCAACATTCTGAGCAGCCATGATGGCTATGCCGTTGTCAAGCAGAGGATCACACCTGAAGAATCGGCGGCGCTGGAGAAGCTGAGGACCGACGGCAAGCTCTCCGGCGTGAAAATCGAGGACTACTATGGCCGCTTCTATCCGCAAGGACACCTTGCATCCCACGTCGTAGGATACCTCGGCGCGGACGGGGTGGCCCTTGACGGAATTGAGCGGACGTACAACGACGCGCTTGCCCCTCCGCCGGTCAGCACGGACACGGACCCGGCCTTTGGCGACCAAGTCGTCCTCACGATCGACCTGGATATCCAGTACATCACGGACATGATAGCGCGCGATGCAATGCAGGCGCAGAAGCCCGATTCACTGGCTATCCTCGTTATGGACGCGCGCACAGGGGAGATCCTCGCGTACTCGGCTTTGCCTGACTTCGATCCAAACGAGTTCCAGCAGGATTCACCTCGGATCGACCCGGATGCGCTTAAGAATCGACCGGTAACCGAGGCATATGAGCCCGGATCCGTGTTCAAGATCTTCAGCCTTTCTTCGCTCCTGGACCTGAGCGTCATCACGCCGCTGGACCGGTTTAACGCCTCTGACGTTTATGAGAAAAAGTTCTCTAGCAGGGAGGTCATCCGAATCCATGACCTCGCTCCGTATGGCGTCATCACGCCTCAGCAGATCATAGAGTTTTCATCCAACGTGGGTGCGGCCTACGCTTCGGACAGGACGGACAACGAGAGCTTCTTCAATATGCTCTCACTTTTCGGCTTCGGAAAGCCAACAGGCATCCCGCTCCAGGGCGAGACCTCGGGGCTCTTCAAGCCTGTTTCGCAGTGGTCTGCGCGCTCCAAGGCTACCATTGCCATGGGTCAGGAGGTGGCGGTGTCAGCTGTCCAGATGCTGGCCGCGGCCACGGTACTTGCCAACGGCGGGATTCTCCTGAGGCCCCACCTGGTCCGCAAGATTGTCTCTCCGAATGGCATCGTGATAAAAGAGCTCAACCGTGAGCCGCTTCGGCAGGTCGTTTCTTCCGGGACAGCGCGCACGATGCTCAGCTGGATGGAGACTGCCACCCTGCCGGCGGGAACCGCCAACCGGGCGGCGATCGACGGCGTGCGCATTTCCGCGAAGACGGGCACGGCCCAGGAGGCTTCCCGGAAAACAGGCACCTACTCGGCCGAAAACTTCGTGGCCTCCGTGATGGGAATATTCCCGACCGACGATCCACGCTACATTGTGTATGTCGCCATCCAGAACCCGCGAGGGCTGCAGTACTATGGCGGACAGATAGCGGCGCCGATATTCCGTTCAGTGGCCCTCAGGATCGTCGACCAGGTTGGCATCCCCCGGGCGGGGACGAAAACAGCCATCCCCAGCTCCGAGCAGGAAGCCCCACCTCCAGCCCTGCCTGCAGCCATTGGGGACACAATGGTCGATCTCACCGGTGTGCCGAAGAAGCTTCTCCTGCCCCTTCTGCTTCGCAAGGACCTCAATGTCACAATCCACGGCGCCGGATTTGTAGTCCGCCAGACGCCGGCTCCCGGCGCGAAAATAGAGCCGGGGTCCACGATCGACCTGGAGCTGCGGTGAAGTGTCGGGGGACATTCGGAATGCCGGGTATGAAACAGGCCCTTGTCGCGATCCTCATCATGGCAGCGGCAGGGTCGACTTCTGCGCAGACCACGGCCTTTTTCGAGCTTGTAAGGAAGGGCACGCCACAAGAGGTACGAGCCGCCATCAGCAAGGGTGCTGACGTGAACACGCGGGACAACGATGGCTGGACCCCGCTGATGGCTGCCGCCGATTACAATCCGAACCCCGAGGTGATCACGACGCTCGTGAAGGCCGGCGCAGATGTGGATGCTCAGACCGGGGACGGATATACCGCTCTGATGTACGCCGCGGGACAGCGGAATACTGACGTGATCACGATGCTCTTGAAGGCCGGCGCAGACGTGAAGGCTTGGGACACGCTGTCAATGACAGTGCTGATGTGGGCCGCCGCGCACAACCAGAATCCCGGAGTGATTACCACGCTCCTTGGGGCCGGCGCAGAGGTGAAGGATGCGGACATTGACGGCGATACCCCGCTGATGCTCGCCGCCTGCTACAACCCAAACCCGGAGATTGTTTCCACGCTCCTGAAGGCGGGCGCGGATCCCAACGCTCAGGACCATATCGATGAGACCGCGCTGCTGCTCGCTGCCAGATACAACAAGAGCTCGGAGGTTGTCGCCGAGCTCTTGAAAGCCGGCGCGGATGCGAAGGCGAAAGACAAGCTGGGAAAGACCGCTCTTGACTATGCGCAGTCCAACGACAGGCTGAAAGGCACCGAGGGCTTTCGGAGGCTGGAAGAAGCGTCTCACAGACTGCCGACACACTAGGCCGCCAGCGCGGCGCCCCATACGGACCCTGTCAGGCCCCGGGAGCCGGCGTGTGCCGAGACGCGTGTGCCTGCCGTCGTCTCTTTCGTCCCGCCAATACCAGATAGACGATGAATGCCCCCGCCACGCTGATAGTAACAGTGGCAACAACCTGCAGCATGTTGAACACGAGCTTGTGACTGGTGGGGTCATAACTGAAGCAGATCCTCAGGAAGCGCGCGATGGTCGGCCCGACCCGTCCTTCCGATGCCTCTAGAAGGGACAGCTTCAGGTCCGCGGGCAGAAAATCCGCGCCGTTCATGTAGCGCACGATCTTTCCCGCCGGTGAAAGAATGATGATCCCGACTGGATGGTCGAAATAGGTATCTCGCCTGACAAAGCGGAGACCGACTGAATCGGCAATCGCGGCAATGTTCGGCACCGTACCCGTCAGGAATCTCCAGGACTCCGGCGGAAACGGCTTCTCGATGCATTCCAGCCCGATCCGCTTGGCCCGACGTGCGTCAGCGGGTGTTTCGCGATCGTCGATGCTTATGGTGATGACGTTGAAGTCCGTGCCCGGCTCGGCCGGCAAGCCTTTCAACACTCCCGCAACTCCCGTGAGGAGATAGTCGCAGACGTTCGGACAATTGTAGTATACAAGGGCAAGAATCGTCGGAGTGTGAATGAGCTGACGCAGAGTAACCGGGGAGCCGTCTTCTCCCGCAAATGTCGCGTCCAACGCGACAGTGCCCCCGAGCTTTTCGTCGATTCCGATCTGGGTAACCGAAGAGGCTCCTCCTCCCTGGGCATGCGCGGGAAGACAGGCCCCAGACAGTATGATGAGGATCCAAATCCAGCGGCGCAGCAGCGTCACACGGCCACCCTGCCGTTTGCGGCATCGTCGATCGCTTCCACCCGCCAGCGTGCTTCTCCTTCCAGGACCAGGCGCCTCTCATGGAAGGCAATCAGGCTCGAGCGGTGGCCGACGCTGATGATTCCCGCATTCGGCAGCTCGCGGATCAAGGTCCTGTAGAGCGCCGCCTCCCCTGGCTCATCTATGGCCGAGGTGGCTTCATCCATGAAGATCCAGCGGGGCCGCTGAAGGAAAAGGCGGGCAAAAGCGAGCCGCTGCTGCTCTCCCAATGAAAGCACTTGGCTCCACATCCGGGCTTCTGACAGCCGACCGGACAGCGCGGACAGGCCCGCCAGATCGAGGCCTGCAAGAATCTTCGTATCGGCCATCGCAGGATCCCCGAAGGGATAGATCAGCACATCCCGCAGGCTGCCCAGCGGAAAATAGGGCTTCTGCGGGAGGCAGAGCACAGCGTCGCCTTCCGGCAGCTCCACCACCCCCTCCCCGAATGGCCAGATGCCGGCCAGCGCCCGGATCAAGGTACTCTTGCCGCTGCCGGAGGGACCCATGATCAGCAGACGTCCACCGGGGCTCAACTTCAGGTCGAGCTTTCGCAGGAGCACGCGGCCGTCGGGCAGGCTCACGTCGAGGCCGCTGACACGCAGGCGCGGTCCGCCACGGCGGGCGATCTTGTAGTGGGTCTTGTGGATGTCCCGCACCTTGTCCATGGCCTGCTGGAAGAAGCGCAGACGGTCGACAACCGCGTGCCATGCGGCCAGATCCGTATAGCTGTTGACGATGTAGGAGAGCGCGCTCTGGACCTGGCCGAAGGCGCTGGAGATCTGCATGATCGCGCCTATCTGGATGACCTTGGCGAAGTAGGCGGGCATGCTCACGAGTATCGGAAAGATGATAGCGGCCTGACCATAGCCGGAGACCCACCAGTTCAGCCTCCTAGTCCTACGCATGATCTGCCGGAAATTGTCGAAGATGTTGACGAATCGGGCAAGGAAGTGCTCCTTTTCCCGCGGCTCCCCTCCATAAAGAGCGACCGACTCGCTGTTTTCACGCAGGCGCACCAGACTGAAGCGGAAGTCCGCGTTGAAGCGCTCCTGGTTGAACTGAAACTTGATGAGAGGGCGGCCGACCGACGCGACCAGGACCGTTCCAATGACGGCATAGATCAGGGCAACCCACACCAGGTAACCAGGAATGACGATCTTCCCGCCGTGCCAGGGAATGGCGACCTGGCTTGAGAGCCCCCAGAGCATCGCAAGAAAGGCCGCCAGGGTCGTGATCGAGCTGAGAAGCCCGGTTGCGAGGTTCAGCGTTTGGGAGCTGAAGCTCGACAGGTCCTCGCTGATGCGCTGGTCGGGGTTGTCGGTGCCGTCACCGAGCACCTGCATGTGATAGTAGGTGCCCTTCGCCAGCCAGGCATCAAGGTAGCGCCGGGTGAGCCATCTCCTCCAGCGGATCTGCAGCATCTGGGTGAAATAGGTCTGATAGACCGCGGCGATGATGTAGGGGATGACCAGGACTGCAAATATGAGGAGCTGATGCCAAGCGCCCGTAGCATCATACTGCTGCAGGGCATTCCAGAACGTGTTGTACCATTCCGTGATGCGGTAAGAAATGTATACCATCAGGAGGTTCAAGGCGATCACAAGGGTGATGAGCCCGCGCGCGCTCCAGCGCTCTTCAGACTGGGACCAGTATGGCTTCACCAATCCCCACAGGTCGCGAAAGAACGCGCGGTTGAACTGCTTCAAGCTCGCCATGCAATTAGTTTCCTGGTGACCAATTTACCGTTTCGGGCGTAAGTGGACAAACCAGGGGAGGCTGGAAGACCGGCGCGCACTGATCAGCCTGCCATCAGTGAAGCGGCTCCCGAACGGACACGGCCCCGAGCGCGGCGCTGCTAAAACTATCGGAGGAAACGAATATGTAAGGCCTGAGATCCGTGGCCCAGTCAGGAGGCGTCGCGAATCGTGGGTCGAAGCGGAGAGTCACTCCCATGCCGATGGGAAAAGATGCCTCGCCGGCCGCGACGTTGAGCACAAGCTCCGCCCCCGCGTACAGATAATGGTCCGGCAGAAAGACGGCGGAGGCGGCGGCCCAATCGGCAGCCATCTCGAGATGAAAGCCGCAGCCGATCCCGACGAGCCCGAGGTTGTAGATCAGGGGCGCGTCGAGCAGCGCTATCGGGACCTGGTAATCAAGGGACAGGAGTGTCCGTCCCGGGAGGCTCTGCGCCAGGAGGTCGAAAGCGCCGCGCGGATTTGTGATCTGATAGAAGGTCTCTTTGAGGCCCACGTAGCTCGTCTTGATTCCCAGCTTGATGACCTGGTGCGGGACCGGCGATGGAATGGAGACGGAAATCAACCCGCTCGCAACCACGCCAGGCCCGGAGACGGAGATGCCTGACGGATACGCGGAGAGGCTCGCCGAAGCTTCCACTTCGCGCGTCGGGAACAGGTCCATGGGGCTCCCGATCACGCTGCGCAGGTAGCCCACTTCCGCGGCGGCGTCGATATCATGTGAAAAGCTGATGCTCGGGCTGCCGGGCCTGGCCCCAAAACCGTCGCGGAATGAAAAAACCTGGGGACTGGCCGCGCTCAGGGTATCGTTGACCGCCGTCGTGATCGTGAGCGCCGTTGTGGTGGAAAGCTCCGTAGAGGCGATAAGGGGAAACGACAGGCTGACCCGCTGGCGGAGCTCTTCCCGGTGATCGGTCGGGGAAAGATTCGTGTAACCCTCGGAGAGCGTGTAGGCCAAGCCCGTGGTGCCCATGGTCGTCTGAAGGGAAAGCTCCACTGCCGGCTGAAGGGCGTCGGTTCGGAACGAAGTGGAAGCGAAATAAGAGCTTGTTCCCAGATTCGAAATGCCCCAGAGGGCAGCACCGGGGGCGGCTACGATCTCTGCCGAAGCAATCGTGCTGTAATAGATCGGAAGGGGCGTCCACGCGAGAAACCGTGGAAAGTCCACATATGGGGCCGCTTTCCCCGTAGCCGCGCCTGCCTCACTTTGCTTCGGCGCAAGCGTCACCGCGGGCGGCAGGCTCTGCGTCTGCTGGAGCTCCTTCATCATGAGGGTGTACCCACCTGCGCGATAGGTGGCGTACAGGACCTCGTCCCCCACCAGCTCACCGGCCCACGCACCCACGGGGTCCTCGCAGATGAGCGTGCATTCTCCCGAGTCGATGTCCGTCGAATAAAGCGCCAGTGTTCCGTTCGCTGCGGAGGAGAAAAGGAGGTTCACGTTGTCTTCGAACCGCGGATAGTAGGCGCCCGCCCTTGTGGGACCAACGGCAACGGTGGCCAGGTCGATATTGAAGTCAGCCAGTGGTTCGTTTGCAATGAGCGGGCGCTCCGGGCTCGGAAGCGGGAGAACGCGGATGCTCGCGGTGCCGTGAACAGCAACCTCGAACGCCACACGTGAGCCATCTGAGGAAAAAGACGGGGTGGAGACGATGGCGTCTCTCCCTGAAAAAATAAGGTGAAGCGACCCGTCATGCTGATCGACCTCGACCAGACCGGAATATGGGCCGATGGCGGAAACGGCGAGGAGGCGTGATCCGTCAGGGGAGAGTCTCGGCTGCCACACGTGGCCGCCCGTGGTGAGGCGCCGAACCTTGCCCGTGCTCACCGTAAAGTCGAAAAGGTCTGATACAACGATCTGGCCGCTTCTGCCCAGTGTTGCATCGAAAGTCGAAAAGACGATCCTTTCTCCGTCAGCGGAAGCTGTCAGGGACGAGCTGTCCGTGAGCGGTGCGGCCAGAAGCTTCCTCTCACGCTTCGTTGAAGGATCGTAGGAGATGATCGCGGGAGCCTCGTCGAGGGTAGAGCGGTAGAGGTACCAGCCGCGGGAAGTGGCCACCGGCAGAAAGTAATCTCCGATCCGATCCGGCATCATATGCTGTCCCTTTTCCATGGGGGACGGGGACGCATATCGGGCTTCAAGCTCACTCACCATGTCCTGATAGAGTGCACCCGCCGGCCTGCCGGTCGCCCGCTCGATTGCCTTCCAGGGCCCGAACAGGGGAAACTTCGCGTATTCGTCGTGGATTCTTATGTAGATGTCCTTTCCATATTTGTCGATCAGGTAGCCAAAGAAGAGATAGCCTCCAATCCAGTCCCGATCCGCCGGCGGGAAGTCCGAGCTGTACGCGGCCTGGCTTAATGGAAAGAAGCGATGCCAGAGAGCGAAGGCACGATACTCCATCTCGAAAAACGGGTTTCGGCCGCGCCCGCCGTCCGTGAAGAACGTCTCCGTCTGTGTGGCAATTCCTTCGAGAAACCAGGTCGGAAGGATGGCTGCGCCCGTGCCCTTGACCGCCGGCCCGAAGACAGCAGAGAGAGACGCGAAGAATCCCCTGTCGTACTCGAAGTTGACGAGGTGGGTGAGCTCGTGGACCAGGAGGAGACGGAGATACTGGGAAGCTTCCAGTCCGATCAGGGGTTCGGGCGGCGGCGACAGGTACAGCGTGATGTGCGGTGGAATCGGGTCGGTATACGCGTTTGCCAGGTCGACCCGGCCTGCGACAACAACCCAGACGCGGGCGGGACGGGAGCCGACGAAGCCTGTCACGTCCTGGTAAACGTCCTCGGCAAAGGAGGTCAGCTCGTCCACGGCCGCCTGGTCGCGCGGCTCGAAGATGAAGACGAAATGGGGGGTCTCCAGACGTTTCCATCCGGTGAAGTCCCGCTCCAGCGGCCCGGCTGGAGCGGCGCGCAGCGGCACGGTCGCGAGAAGCATGACGACTGCCGCGAGGAGTCTGCGGGAGGAAGGAGTCATCGGACCACTGTACCATCGAAGCGCTCATTGGAGAACACTATTTGGTATGCGGCTGGTTTATCTCGATATTTGCTGTGTCATGAAACAGATCAAGGACGGCTTTTCACAGGACCCGCGGGGCGCAGAACAACGGCGGACGATTCGCGCCGAGGTACTACTGGTTCTTGGTGTGTCTCTGGGGTACAGCGCGGTCTACGCGATGGTGGACCTGGTCGGAAAGCTTACTGCAAACAAGGCGCTTTCCGCGCAGGCGACTACTCTCAACCCTTCACAGGCGTCTGGCCGCGCATGGTTGGATCTGGCATTTCAACTGGTTGGGATTTTTTTCGGCGTCGTTCCAGCTTTTCTCGCGCTTCATCTCGTGAAGCAGAGCGGAAGACAGGATTCGATGGGTTTTCGGACCCGTCAAGTCGGTTTCGACCTCCGATGGGGTGTAGGGCTCGCCGCTACAATTGGAATACCAGGGCTTGCGTTTTATATTGCCTCAAGGGCGATGGGCATCAACACCGCGGTGATTCCAGAAGCGCTTCCCACGGTCTGGTGGACCGTGCCGGTTCTCTTGCTTTCTGCCGCCCAGAATGCGCTCCTGGAAGAGGTGGTCGTAGTCGGGTATCTGATGAATCGATTGCGCGAAATGTCATGGCGAGTGCCGATGGCCGTGGCAGCAAGCGCTCTGCTTCGCGGCTCCTACCATCTTTACCAGGGTTTCGGCGGGTTCATCGGCAACGCGGTCATGGGGATTGTTTTTGCGATGTTTTTCGTCCGCTTCAAACGCGTGGCTCCGCTCATAGTTGCCCACGCGATTCTGGATTCCGCTGCGTTCGTCGGCTATGCTTTCCTGCACAATCATTTGGCGGTTTTTGGCTTGTAGGGTGGCGGGGAGTGACCACCACCGTAGTCATTCGCTAT
This sequence comes from uncultured Spirochaetaceae bacterium, assembly GCA_964437385.1. Lineage (GTDB taxonomy): Bacteria > Spirochaetota > Spirochaetia > SZUA-6 > Fen-1364 > Fen-1364. The sequence continues at coordinate 4,693 of CAYTGX010000102.1, read as the reverse complement.
CGCCTACGAGCCTTTCTCTCAAGGAGATCCTTTCGATGAACGCAGACTCTTTTGCTACTGCGCCGCCCGATCATCGCTTTTGCTCAAGGGAACCAGCATCAACGGTGCTTGAATGCGAGCCACAACACGCGCGGCCACGCTTCCCTCCCAAAACGCATCTGCCCCTGCTCGACCGTGGGTCCCCATCACCACCAGATCCGCCGAGAGCCGGCTGGCTGAGGCAATAATGGCGCGGACCGGGTCCCCGCGAGCGGTCTCGTAGTCTGCCAGGACTCCTTCCCGGTTCAGTTCTATGGCTCGCTGATCGAGGTACGTCCGCGCGCTCTCATTCTCCATCTCAAGATTGATTCGTGTGGCTCCTGGTAGAATGAGCGAGGCAGCGGCCTTTGAGCCGGTTAAGTTGTGCAACTCTGGTACCACCATGAGAAGGTGCAGCCGGCAGTGGAACGCCTGTGCGATCTCCGTTGCCATCGGAAGGCCCTTCTCGTGGCCCGGATCACCGTTAATGGGAATGAGGATGGTTCGAAAACCTCCTGCTGCCCCGACGACTTGCGTCTCCTTCGAAGGACGCACCATCAGAACTGGAGTTGTTCCCAGTGAAATGACCTGCTGTGCGATGTCTCCAAACAAAAGCCTTCGGGCGCCGCCTTTGCCGTGGGTGCACATGACAATGAGGTCAGGGGCGAGCTCCGCGGAATGCTCGGTTATGCTGCGCGCCACATCGCCAACCTCCACCGTGTGCACGTGGGTCTCCACGTGCAGCCCAGACAACGCGGGTAGGCGGGAGAGATCATTGAGATAGGTGAATGCCTCCGCCGATGTCACTAAATGCCTGTCGCTATGGATCTCTGAGGGCGCGCTCTTCTCGATGATATGAAGAAGGGTCATCCGTGCGTCCATTCTCGTGGCAAACCACACGGCGGTCGTAAGGGCTGACTCGGCAAGTCGTGACCCATCCAAGGGGACGAGAATATAACGAAATATCCTTTCACCCACCGGTTTGCCCTCCAAAGCTGATCTGCCCGCCGAAGGTCGTGTACAAAAGCACGATGTTCAAAGAGAGTATAACCACGGCACAGACGGTTGCCAGAATCGTGGTAAGGCGTCGATTCACAAGGGATCCCATGATTGTTCGATTCCTCGTGAACATGATCAAGGTAATGACGGGAATTGGCAAGGTGAAGCTTAAGACAACTTGGCTTATCACCAAAGTCCGTGTGGGATCAAGCCCGAGGCCGATCGCGATCAGGGCAGGGATCATTGTCGCGACTCGACGGATCCAGACTGGGACTCGAAACCCGACAAACCCCTGCATGACAACCTGGCCCGCCATGGTTCCGACGTGAGAGCTGGAAATTCCCGAGGCGATCAGTGAGATCAGAAACACCGCTGCGGCTCCTCCTCCCAGAAGGGGAGTGAGGGTTTGATAGGCAGTCTGGATTTCCGCTACGTCGGAGTGACCGGTGAGGTGGAAAACCTTTGCAGCCATGAAAAGCATCGCCATGTTCACCAGACCCGCCACGCTCATTGCAACGATGACATCGATTGTCTCAAAGTGGAATATTCTGCGCTTGTCCTGGTCGCTATGAGAAACGATGCGGTTCTGTGTAAGACTGGAGTGCAAATAGATCACGTGAGGCATGACAGTGGCGCCAATGATGCCCACCGACAGAAGAACCGCGTCGCTTCCCGGCAGGCTTGGTACAAAAGTATGAAACAGAATCTGACCCCAATCAGGCTTCGCCAGCAGGGTCTCTACTACGTAGCACAGCGCGATCACTCCCGCGGCGCCGCCGATAAAGAGCTCCAGTCCGCGAAACCCTCGCTGAGTGAGTGCCAGAATAGCGAAAACGAGTACTCCGGTCAGGGCTGCCGCTAGTAACAGAGGAATGTGAAACAGTAGATTGAGCCCGATCGCCGCCCCGAGAAACTCCGCAAGGTCCGTCGCCATTGCGGTGAACTCCTGCGTAATCCAGAGGACGTAACATACCCACGCGGGGAATCGAATACGACACATTTCCGCAAGATTTCTCCCGGTTGCGATGCCCAGCTTGGCGGAAAGGCTCTGAAGGAGCATCGCCATCAGATTGGCCATCAGGATCACCCACAGGAGGGTATAGCCGAACTGCGCTCCCCCCTGGACGTTTGTGGCGAAGTTGCCGGGATCTATGTAAGCGATGGAAGCGATGAAGGCAGGTCCAAGGAAAGGCAGGACGGCCATCAGCCCCCTGCGTTGTCCACCAATTGCTTCTCTGGCAGCCGCCTGAAGTTTGGGGTGAGACTCAGACATTTCGTTCTCCTTTGAGCTCTCGCACGATGATCTGACTCGCCGCGGTCTGCCCCAGAATGTGCTTCTTTCCTGCAACGAGGATGGTGATGAGCCCATCGATGGGCTCCACCTCGAGAACCTGAAGTTTTGTCTTCACGCCCAAGCGAATTTCTCCAAGACGCGCAAGCAAACCTGGTTCCCGGTCGCCGACCTCGACGACCTGTGCCCAGACTCCCGCAGGCAGATCGGACAAGTGCAATCTATCAGGCTCTTTGATCGATAGGTCGGGAGAGGGTATGGGAGAACCATGCGGGTCGTTTGCAGGATGGCCCAGGTACTCATCGATGTAGCCTTCCAAATATTCCGAGAGCACGTGTTCAAGTTTCTCGGCTTCCTCATGTACTCTGTCCCAGGGGATACCGAGGGCACGGGTAAGATATGTCTCAAGGAGCCGATGATGTCGTATCACCTCCAAAGCGGCCGCCCTCCCGGACCTGGTCAGTGTGACTCCCTGATACGGTTCGTAGCTCACCAGCTTTCGGCTGGCAAGCTTCTTGAGCATGCCGGTCACTGTTGGGGGCGAATGGCCGGTGCGATCAGCAAGCATGGAGGTGGTTACCTGACTGTGCTCCAACTGCAGGGCATAAGTCTCTTTCAGATAGTTCTCTTCAGTTTCGCTCGGCACTCAAGACCTCCCAACTAATTATTTAGGCATACCTAAATTAATTGTAGTCTAAGGCATGGTCAATGGAAAACGCGCGGGGGCAGCATCTCAGATGCCCCGTCCAGCGGCGTGGTCTTCCAGGCCGCGCACATACAACGCCTGCGCAATGATCTGTCACTCTATGACAATTATGAGTCCCGCCCTTATTCTTATGGAAGGAAATGCGAACGGAAGGGGGAATTGCCGGGGGAGGGAATGAGGCATACGAGGGGGAACGTGAGTACGGAACGATCCTGTCCCGAGGAGCCGGGCACCAACTACGAGATTCCCCGAAACGCGCACCACAAACTGCATGGGCTGGCCGTGCGAATGAGTCAGGTCGTGGCGGCCAGGTCGTTTGCCGACGAGCTACAAGATCTGCTTGGGCAGGTGATCTGCGTCATCGAGGACTGAGCTCCTTTCCCTATCAAAGCCGCCGTCAGGCACGATCGGGGCTTGCGAGCTGTCACGAAGACGCCGCCATGCCCGAACTGATGTCGCTCAGCTTCAATCTGACTGAATCCAATGCGCGCGAGCGATCCAAGAAGCATTTCAAGGTCCGACTCCAAAGAACTGTGTCCTTGCCTGAGCACCATCAGCAGCCGTCCGCCTGTTTTGAGAACGCGCAGGACTTCCATTAGTCCGCTTTCTTTCTTGTCCCAGTGGTTGAAGCTGTTGATTTCATGCACAACGTTGAACGTTTCATTCGCGAAAGGTAGCGTTGAAGCAGAGGCGCGCTGCAACTGAACCCGTCCCGCCCGGATTGCGGACCTATTTCGGCGCTTCGCCTGCAACACCATTTCGATTGAGGGGTCAACTCCTGCGACGAAACCCGCATGTCGGGCTGCCAACTTGACTGCGGTTCCGGGACCAAAGCCGATTTCGAGAACGTTGTCTTCCTGTGCGAGTAGGAGCCTGTCCACCGCGGCTTGATGCAGCTGCTTGTGCTCAATCACCGACCCCATAACGCCAGATGGATGTCCGAATTGCCGATCAAGGGTTGATACTCTCGCTGAGCCTTGGTTCGTTGTCGCCATGCTTCTCCTCCGCTCGCCCTTGGAATATTGCCGAGAAAGAGGTAACCTTCTCAGAAGCACTCCTGCTTGACTTGCTTCGCCCTTTCTCCGATTGACTTAATCCAATAACAGAAAGTGAGTCGCCGTCCTAACGGCTTGCAGAGCGGAGGTAGCAAAGTGAGAAAGCTAATAAGACACCTCCAGAACAGTCTTAAACAGGAGAAGATGACGCTGCGCGCGCTGATTGACGTTCGGCATCTTCCTGAAAGACAGGGAAAGCAGGTTCGTTTTTGCAAATAAGGTCATCGCAGAGCTGATGGGAGTAACGGATCCCTCGCTGCTTCCCGGCAAGACTGACCGTGATTTTCTATCCCAAGGCAGTAGCTGACGCGCTCCTTGCAGACGAGCAGGCAGTGATCGAGACCCTTCAGAGTTTGGTCAACAAGGACGAGTCCAAGTCGCTGGTGAACGGGCTGAGACGGATCCTGACCACGAAGGTCCCTCTTATCGACGCGCGTGGGGAGGTAACAGGGCTTCTCGGCATCACTCGCGACATCACTGAGCACCACGAAGCGGAAGAAAAGCTCCGCCTAGGTGAGCAGCGCTATCGAGAGCTTCTGCAACAAGCTGCGGACGGGATCTTTCTCTTTGCAGGGTGTCGAAAAAGCCCAGTTCTCATTGAGTTCAGGGAGCTTCGCTGATACT
>CAYTGX010000101.1:0-14410 GCA_964437385.1 uncultured Spirochaetaceae bacterium | reverse complement strand
GTGACGTCCTGCGGGACCGGGACGCGGGTGCGGAACCGGCGCAGCCCGTGCAGCAGGACACCGTTACGCCCATACGGCTCAAGAAGAACGGGCTCGATTACGACGAGTTCCTCTCCTCATATCCCCGCTCCTTCACCCACACCACGCAGATGAAGACTCTCGTGGAACTGTCCCGGCGGGTTTCGGCCGTCAGCGGCGGCGTTTTCATCAGGAAGGTCCAGACGTATGAGCTGGACCTGACCGTCGGATTGACCGAAAAGACGGTGCGTATCCTTACCTTCAGCAGCGGGGAGCCGGTCTTCAAATCGCTTTTCAGCGCACGGAAGGCTTTCGCGGTCAACAAGAACTCCGCCGACGTTCCATTCCTGGTGGGAAAAATCGACCCTGAAGATCTGAAATATATGAAGAGAGTGATATTCTTCCCTGCTAATTTCCGCGGCCAGGAAGCATACCTGTTGCTTTCGTTTGCAGGCGAAACCGAGATTGTAGTCAGTCAAATACTCTCGAAACTCGTCGTTCGCTGATTGATACAGTCAATATGCTATAAAAGAGGCCGTGAAAAATACGGCAAACCGTCAACCCCCCTGGAACGGTGTGCCGCTGAACGGGTGCTCCTGCAGGAGAACGACAAGGCGTCCTTGACAAAGGACTGATTCTCACTTAACCTTTAACCGTATAGTCAGTTCAGGTGGAGGAAGGAAATGGTAATTTTGTACTTCATTCTTCCTCTCGCCGGTGTATTTCTAGGTTGGCTAATTCGATGGTTTTACGCACGATTTCAGCTTTCATCGTCCGAGCAAAAGGCCTCGCGGATCGTGGGCGAGGCGCTGAGAGAGGCGGAAGCGAAGAAGAAAGAGGCGATACTTGAGAGCAAGGACCAGTTGTTGCGGGAGCGCAATACGCTGGAAAAGGAGACGCGGGAGCGCCGGATCGAGCTCCAGCGCGTTGAAAGGCGCCTCCTTCAGAAGGAAGAAAACCTAGAAAAGCGCGTAGAATCTCTTGAGAAGCAAGAGAAAACGGTCAGCAACCGGGAGAGGTCAGCCGCGGACAAGGAAGCGGCACTGCAACTTGAAGGTGAGCGGGTCGCCGCGGAGCTAGAGAGGGTCTCCGGTCTCAGCAGGGCGGAAGCGAAGAAGCTTCTCGTACAGAGCCTGGAGAACGAGGCGCGCCATGACGCGCAGGTCACGATCAATCTCATCGAACAGGAAGCGAGGCTCGCGGCTGACAAAAAGGCGCGCGACATCCTCATCACCACGATCCAGAGGCTGGCAACGGACGTCGCCTCCGAGGTGACGGTGACGACGGTGAGCCTGCCCAACGATGAGATGAAGGGCCGCATCATCGGCCGCGAGGGACGCAATATTCGGACGCTGGAGACACTGACGGGTGTCGACATCATCATCGATGACACTCCGGAGGCGGTGGTCATCTCCTGTTTCGATCCCATCCGGCGGGAAATCGCCAAGACGGCGCTCAGCCGGCTGATATCGGACGGGCGGATACATCCGGCGCGGATCGAAGAGATCGTCCAGAAAGTCACCAAGGAGATCACCCAGACCATCTACGAGGAGGGGGAGCGTGTCCTCTTCGAGGTGGGTATCCACACGATGAGCGCGGAGGCAATCCGGACATTGGGGCGCCTGCACTTCCGCACCAGCTACGGGCAGAACGTCCTGGCCCATTCCAAGGAGGTCGCCCTCATCGCCGGCATGATTGCCGCCGAGGTCGGCGCCAATGTGGATCTGGCCAAGCGCGCAGCGCTCCTGCACGACATTGGCAAGGGAGTCGAGGCAAACGGGGACGGAAATCACATCGAGGTGGGCATGGAACTCGCCCGCAGGCTCGGTGAAGACCCGCGCGTCCTCAACGCAATCGGGGCTCACCACGGCGACGTGGAGCCGGAAAGCGTCGAAGCGGTGATCGTGCAGATCGCGGATGCAGTCTCCGCCTCACGGCCCGGCGCGCGCAAGGAGACCCTGGACAACTACCTCAAGCGCCTGGAAAATCTCGAGTCCATCGCGGAGGACTTCGAGGGAGTAGACAAGGCGTATGCCATCCAGGCGGGGCGTGAGCTGCGCATTCTCGTGAACAACGAGAAGATCAGTGATGACGCTGCCAAGGAGCTCGCGAAGAATATCGCCAAGCGCATCGAGAGCGAGCTGAAATATCCCGGCAGGATCAAGGTCACTATTATCCGGGAAATGCGTGTCGTCGAGTACGCCCGATAGGAGCGTGTAGGACGATGGCAGGCAAAAGACAGTTGGGCCGGGCGCGTGGGCTCTCGGCGCGCAAAGCGCGCCTGCCGCCCTACGGGTACCGCATCGGCCTTTCGGCCATGCGCGAGTACGCGTTCGGCGCGAACAGCGTCCATGGCAAGGCCGACTGGACGCTCTCGGCGGACCAAGTCCGCCCCCTGCGGCCAGAGCGCTACTCCGCACCTCGCCATCCAATTCCGCGGAATACCGCTGAAGGGCTACGCCCTTCAGGCGGTGCGGGCTAGGGCGCGCGCAAAGTGACGCGCACCTTCAAGGCCCTCATCCTGGGAGATGTCGTGGGACAGCCGGGATGCAGGGCCCTTTTCATCGGGCTGCCGGATCTCGTGCGTCGGCTCGGTGCGGACCTTGTCATCGCCAATGGGGAGAACGCCGCAGACGGCTTTGGCCTGACGCCGGACATCGCCGAGCGCATGTTCAAGTCCGGCGTCCACGTCATCACATCGGGAAACCACATCTGGCAGAAGCGGGAGATCCTGCCGCTCCTGTCCACGAACGACACGCTGCTGCGGCCCGAGAATTATCCCATTATTCAGGGCGCCGGGGCCATTCCCGGCAAGGGCCACTGCATCGTGAACGTGCGGGATGCTGCCGTCCTGGTGATCAATCTCGAAGGACGGGTCAACCTCTCTCCTTTGCGGGATCCCCTTCATGTCGGCAAGGCGCTCTTGAAGCAGTTCCGCAGCAAGGTGAATGCGGTGATCGTCGATTTTCATGCGGAAGCGGTCGAAGAGAAAGAGGCGCTCGGCCTGTTCCTGAACGGCGAGGTGTCCGCCGTCATCGGCACCCACACCCACGTGCAGACGGCAGACGAACGGATCCTCTCCGGCGGCACGGCGTACATCACGGATATAGGGATGACGGGCCCCATCGACAGCGTCATTGGAATGAAAAAGGAAACCGCAATCGCTCGAAGCCTTACTCAAATGCCGCTCAAGATGGAAGTGCAGAACTCACTTGGAGAGATCCAGGGCGTGCTGATCGAGATCGATCCCGCGAACGGAAAAGCGCTTCGCATCGAAAGGGTGCGTCAGCTCTCCGCGGTGTGACGTGAAGCCCCGCAACAAAAAAGAGCTCGGAGTACGGGAGTACCCGTTCGGCGAGTACGCCGTACCGCGCCGGCACGAAGAAAAGCGCGGAGTGCCGCGCCGAAGGGTCCGCCTCATCGAGCGTCTCATAACCCTCTACCCGGCGCGCGGCGAGAAAGAGCTCTTTGCGGAGATCCTCCGCGGGGACGTCCTCGTGGCGGGAGAAAAGGTCATGAAACCCGGGACACCTGTCGCGCCTGACGCGGAGATCAGCATCCGCGAGAAGGCGCCCTACGTGTCCCGCGGCGGGGAGAAGCTCGCGGCGGGCCTTGACCTGTGGGGAATCGAATGCGGGGGAAGGACATGGATCGATGCAGGCTGTTCCACCGGCGGATTCACGGACTGCCTGCTGCGCCGCGGCGCGTCTCTTGTATATGCCGTCGACGTCGGTGAAAACCAGCTTGACTGGCGGCTGCGCGCCGACCCGCGGGTGCGCGTCATGGAATCCACGAACATCATGGCGGTGCGCGCGGAGGAGCTGGATCCGCCGCCCGACAGTGCAGTGGCCGACCTTTCCTTCCGCTCGATACGCCGGGCGGCATCTCTCATACTGGGGCTCACTGCAGAGAAGCGCGGGATATTTCTGGTCAAGCCGCAGTTCGAATACGCCGACCCGCCCCGGGAGTTCAGGGGGGTCGTGCAGGGGCAGGGTGCGCTCCGCACTATCATCACCGACCTTGTTGCGGGGCTGGGGGAGGAGGGGGCAGGAGTGGAGGACGGGATCGAGTCCCCTCTGCGCGGCAGAAAGGGAAACAGGGAGTTTCTTTTTCTCCTTCGGCTCGGCAGGGGTCGGCGTGAGATGGATCTGGATGCGCTGCTGCGAAAACTGCTACTGGAATGAGGCGCGGGAAAGAGAATCGTCGATGCGCACGCCCTCTGTTCCCAGGGAGCGTACCTTCTTCCCTTCTATGAGGATCTGAACCTTCTTCACGTTCGGGAACTCGGTGGCCGCGTACACGACCTGCCTGAGCTGCGCGTCCAGCGCTTCGGTTCCCTGGGCATTGAAGCGAAAGCTCTCGCTGAAGTCCACGTACGCAGTGTCCCCCCGGACCGTCACGCCCAGGAGCTTCGCTTCCATGGGAATCATGGTCAGCAGGCCACTATTGAGCTCCGACGAGGTGGGTCCTTTGAGGAGGGTCGCCAGAGTGTCCCGAAGGGGTGAATCGCTCGCCTGCACGGCGCGGATCACGCTCTTTGACAACAGCCTGCCGTTCGGGTTCACCGACACGAAGAACAGCCGCGCCTTTCGCGCGGAAGGCTTCTGCACCGCGGGCGTCAACTGCTTTTGCACGGCACCCGCTGCATCGTGCGCCGCGGGAGGCTCCGGGGCAGCAGGCGGATTCTCCGTTGCGCGAGGATGCTCCTTTTCCAGCGGCGCGATCGTCACCTGGGGAGCAGCGGGAGCGGGGGATGCGGAGGGCGTGGTCCCGCGGCCGGCAATCCGCGCAAAGGCGGCGCGCAGGGATGGCTGTGCGGCGAACCCCACTGCGACCACTATGGCGGCAAGGCACAGCCAGAAGAGAAAACCGATGCCGCGATGACGCGCAGCCTTGGCTTTGTCGCGCGAGCCCTTTTTTCTTGCCATCTCTTCCTCTTATGATCGGTCAATTTGACAGCCCCATTGAATACCGCTATACTCATGGCCGCATGATGGAGTTCACGGGAATCAGCGCTTCTCCCGGCATCGCGCGGGGGAAAGCCTTCCTGTTCCTGGAAGACAAGGTTTCCGTTCCCCGCTACGATATCGCCCCGTCCCAGGTCGACTTCGAGTATGGGAGGTTTCTCACTGCGCTGGAGAAGGCATCCGCCGAGGTGAAGGGGCTGGTCACCGGCCGCGATGCGGCGCTCTTCGAAGCGCAGCTCCTGATGTTCGACGATCCCGAGCTGAAAAAAAGGGTCCGCTGCTCCCTTGAAGAGAACGGGAGGAACGTGGAATGGGCACTTCTGCAGATCGTGGAGGAGATGGCGGGCAAGCTGGCAGCGGCGGACAGCCAGTACCTGCGCGAGCGCTCCATTGATCTGAATGACGCGGGCAACCGGATCCTGGCCCGCCTGCTCTACCACGAGCGGGCGCGGCTCTCCGACATGCGGGAGCCTGCCATCCTGGTGACGCGCAACCTCATGCCGTCCGACACTCTCAGCCTGGACAGGAAACTGGTGCTCGGAATTGCGGCGGACGCCGGCGGCAAGACGTCCCATACCGCCATCCTGGCGCGCGCAAGCGAGATTCCCGCCGTGCTCGGTCTCTCCGATATCAGCCGCAATGTGCACAGCGGGGACGAGATCATCGTGGACGGCAACCGCGGCACCGTCATCGTCAACCCGGATGAGGCGACGCGGGATCATTACGATGAGCGAAGGCGCGTCTGGGAGCATAAGTACATCCTCCTCAAGGAACAGCGGGATCTGCCAGCGGAGACCCTGGACGGGAAGCGTCTTTCCATCGAGGCGAATATCGAGATCCCCGAGGAGGCTGAAGCCGTACTGACGCACGGGGCGGACGGCATCGGGCTGTTCCGCTCCGAGTTCCTCTTCATCCAGCCCAACCGGTTCCCTTCAGAAGAGGAGCAGCTGGCCGCGTACACGACGGTGCTCACCGCTCTCGGGGGAAAAAGCGTCACCATCCGCACCCTCGATCTGGGGGGGGACAAGGTGATGCCGGGCTTCAAGCAGGCGGGGGACAGCAACCCGCTTCTCGGGTGGCGGGCAATCCGGTTCTGTCTCGCGAGGCCCGAGATTTTCCGCACCCAGCTGCGCGCTCTCCTGCGCGCCTCGGTCCATGGCTCCCTTCGCATCATGTTCCCGCTCATCTCGGGGCCGGGCGAGCTGGACCGGATCAGCGAGATCCTCTCTGAGGTGAAGGCGGAGCTGGTCCGCGAAGGTCTTCCCTTTCGGGAGGACGTGCCCGTCGGCATCATGATCGAAGTGCCTTCTGCGGCGGTCACCTCCGATATCCTGGCTGCGCGCGCGGAGTTTTTTTCCATCGGCACGAACGACCTGATCCAGTACACCCTCGCCGTGGACCGGGGAAATGAAAAAGTGGCCTATCTCTATGAGCCCTTTCATCCCGGCGTCCTGCGCCTTATCCGCATGACAATAGAGAATGCCCACGCGCGGGGAATCCCCGTCGGCATGTGCGGCGAGCTGGCAGGCGACCCGATGGCAACAGTGGTGCTGCTGGGCCTCGGGCTGGACAGCTTCTCCATGGGTCCCATTGGCATACCCCTGATCAAGAGGATTGTGCGCTCTGTGGGTATCATGGAGGCGGAGGCGTTCGTGCGGAGCCTCATGCCGATGGGCTCGGGGACAGAGATAGAGAGCGCTGTGCGGGGATGGATGGAGGATCGGCTTGCCTTCTCCTCCTGGTAGTCCGCCCCGGCGCGAACCTGCGCATTCTCCCCGGCGCGAACCTGCGCATTTTCCCCGGGTAGCGATCCTCGGAAGACCCAACGTCGGAAAGTCCACGCTCTTCAATGTGCTCCTGGGCCGAAGACGCGCCATAACCTATTCAGACCCGGGAGTCACGCGGGACCCCATCGAGGTCGAGTGCAGGCTCGGCGGCGCGCGGATGACTCTCGTCGATACGGGCGGCTACACGAGCGGCGCAGAGGGCATCGATGGAGTCGTGGCGGAGCGGAGCCTCAGGACGGCGCGTGAGGCAGACCTCGTCCTCCTGGTGCTGGACGCCGTGGAGACAACTCCGGAGGATGAGGAGTTCATCCGCAGGCTGCGCCCCTGCTCGGACAAGCTCCTGCTCGTGGTGAACAAGGTCGACACTCCGGATCGCGACCTGCTTGTCTGGAACGCCCACGCCCACGGCTTTCCCAATGTCATAGGAGTCTCAGCCGCCCACGGCCGGGGGCTGGACCGTCTCAAGGAGACCGTGGCGGGGATGCTGGAAGCCCAGCTCGAAGAACCGCTCTCTGCACAGGGAAAGTCATCAGGTACCGGGGCGCGCGCCCGGCCCCTCCGGGCGGCCGAAGAGGAGATCGTGCGCATCGCCATCCTGGGAAAGCCCAATACGGGCAAGTCCAGCCTCGCCAATCGCCTCACCGGGCAGGACGGCTCGATTGTTTCCGCCGTACCGGGCACCACCCGGGACGTCGTGGAGGCAAGCTTTCTTCACCGCGGGAAGACTTTCCAGGTCCTGGATACCGCCGGTATCCGCCGGAAGAGCCGGGTGCAGGATCCGGTGGAGTATTACTCGGTCAACAGGGCCATAGAGAGCATCGGGAGGGCGGACCTGGTCTTCCTGATGATCGACGCCACGGAAGGCCTGGTGGACCAGGACAAGAAGATCGCGGGCCAGGCAGTGAAAGAAGGTCGGGGCGTCGTCATCGTGTTGAGCAAATGGGACCTGCTGAACAACACTCCGCGGCTCCTGGAAGAGGTGAGTGACAAGGTTCGGTTCCAGTTCCCCGTGCTCGGATTTGCACCCATCGTCCCGGTGTCCGCGCTGACCGGATACGGCGTGCGTTCCCTGCTGGACACCGCGCTGGAAGTGTGGAACCAGTTGCACCGCCGGGTCGGTACCGGCCGCCTGAACCAGGCGCTGGAGGCGTGGAGCGCGCACTACCGCCTCCCCGTGCGAGGGAAGAACTACAAGATCAGGTTCATGACGCAGATCAGCGCGAACCCCGTCAAGTTTGTCGTATTCGTCAATCGCTTGTCGGGTTTTCCGGTGTCCTATACGCAGTACCTCGAAAACTGCATCCGCAGGGACCTGGGTGTGCCGCTGGTGCCTGTCGGAATAGAGTTCCGGCAGAGCAGGAAGCACGAGCGATGAAATCATGGAGCATCGGGGAGGTGGCCCGGTTCCTCGGAGTGAAGCCGCACGTGATCCGCTACTGGGAGAGCGAGCTGCCCCTGCTTTCCCCGAGAAAGGGCCTCTCGGGCCGGCGTGAATACACCGGAAACGAGATCCGCCTCCTGCTGAGATTCCGCCACCTCCTGTACGACAAGAAGTTCACGATAGAAGGCGCCAAGGGCAGGTTGTGGGAGGAACTGGGTGCCTCCGCTGACCCTGACCTGGCCGCGCGTTTCTCAGAGATGCGTACGGACTTGATCGACGCCCTGATGACTGTGCGGCGCGCGCACGGGGGCAACTCCCTGGGTGAGGGTGAAGACATGCAGGAAAACTCCGCAAGTTCGCGGACGGACAAACCCGCAGGTTCGCGGACGGAGAACTCCGCAAGTTCGCGGAAGGACAAACCCGCGCGGCCGTTGACGGAAAACTCCGCCAGCCCGCCGCTCGAATCGGACATCAAGGAAAAGCTCGGCGCGCTGGGACAGGAACACCTGTTTGCTCACTGGTCGGCGCGCCCTGAGCAGATGAGAAAACGGCTTCTCGAAGACCTCGCCGGGCTGGACCTTTCCCTTGTTCGACGGCTCCGCGAAAGGCTCGCGCAGGAAGAAATGGACGGAGCACCGCGCCGCGACGAAGGGGTTCCCGGCTCTCCCTCTGCATTTGCAGACCTTGTCCCGGCCCCGTATGTATCTCTTTCACAGAGCAGCGCCGACCATCAGGCGGCAGAGCTGGGGGAGGATCGCATCCGGCGGGGCCGCACCGCCTTCCTCACTGTCGCAGGCGGACAGGGTTCGAGGCTGGGATTCGACGGCCCCAAGGGAATGTTCCCGGTCACGCCCCTGCGCCGGTTGACCCTGTTTGCCTGGTTCGCAGAGAAGCTTCTTGCCGCCAGACGCAGGTACGGCGTGGATATCCCGTGGCTTATCATGACGGGACATCAGAATCACCGCGCCACGCAGGAATACTTCGAAAAGCATGAATGGTTCGGGCTCGGATGCGAGACGGTACGCCTGTTCATGCAGGGCTCCCTTCCTTCGCTGTCACCCGAGGGAGGTCTGCTCCTGGGACCCGATGGGGGGCTCCTGGTCAATCCTGACGGCCATGGCGGGGTCCTGGACGCCCTGAGGCGCTCCGGCTGCCTGGCGGCACTGCAGGCGCAGGGGGTGGAGCAGCTCTTCTACTGGCAGGTGGACAATCCACTCGTCCGCGTGCCGGACCCCGTTTTTCTGGGTTTCCACTGCCGCGAGGGGGCGCAGATCTCCTCCAAGGTGATCGAGAAAGCCTACCCGGAGGAGAAGCTCGGAATCATCGTGACCACGGGCGGCACGCAGGCCGTCATCGAATACTCGGACCTCGATCAAGCCCGCATGAACGCACGCGGTGCGGACGGGAGACTTCTCTACTGCCAGGGTTCGATCGCCATCCACATACTCGATGTGGGGTTTCTTGCGAATCCCACGCTGCAGCTTCCCTGGCATATCGCGCGCAAGAAGGCGAGGATGCTCAATCCCACCGCGGAAGGGACCGAAATTGTAGAGAGGGACACCGTCAAGATGGAGATGTTCGTATTCGACGCAATCCCCGCAGCGGGAAAGGCGCTGTTTTTCGAGACCGACCGCGCGGAGGAGTTTGCTCCCCTGAAGAACCGCGAGGGGGTGGACTCCGTGGAGACCTGCCTGCGCGGCCAGGTGGAGCGCGCGGCCCGGTGGCTCACGGCGTGCGGCGTCGAGGTGCCCCGGGACGGAAGCGGCCGGCCCCTTCACACGATTGAAATCAGCTCCCTGTTCGCGCTTGACCGCGAGATGCTCGGCGCGCGCAGGGGCATTCTGAAGGATCGGATAGATGAGGATACTCTCCTGGCATAAGGTTGTTCCGGCGTTCGTCCTCCTGGCCCTGTGCGCCTTTGCCGGCGCTTCCTATGCAGGTGTCCGCGCGGACGGAACGTCCCCCGTGCTGCCCGAGAACTGGGAGGCGCGGAGCCTTCTCCGTGAAACGATCTTTGCTCCGATCGGCGATGCCGCCCGGCACGCGCGCGTGATCGTCAATCAATCCAACGGCGGAGGGCAGGTCTCTTTCCAGGTGGACACCCAGTCGGGCGCGCTCTACTTTGTATTCGCCAACCAGGAAGGCAGGAGCTTTCCCGTGGCGGGGGCGGGGACCTTCATCATCAAGAGAAGTCTCAAGGATGGAAGCTTCCTTCATGCCAAGGTGTTCGTCCAGAATGACCCCGGCTGCTTTCTGCGCCTGTATCCGAGCAGCGACAGGACGGTCATGGACGTCTTTCTTGCCGGAGAGCCTTTCCTGAGCCAGGTGGTCCTTCCGGTTGCATTCGAGCGCCTGCTCACGGCGCCCCTCGCGCGGATCATGGACCTCACGGGAGACTCCATAGACTGGTCCCTCCTGCTTTCGCCCTCCAGCGGCCCCGGTGACATGAGGCTGGCGCAGGTGGCCCGGGCGGTGCGCGCGCGACTGAAGAGCCTGCGGGACATGGATGACGGCGCAATGAACAGCGCCGGGCGCATGGTGTACATCGCGAGCGGCGCACCCGCCGGAGCCGGGGGCTTCAACTGCTCCGGCTTTGCAAAGTGGATCGTGGACGGATTCTACGCGCCGCTGGTGGGAAGGAACACGGACATCGCGTCGCTCAAGTCGCGGGACGCGATGCGGGGCAACCGATGGTCGGCTCGTTACGAGGAGGAGCTTGATCCGTACTTCGGATTGGACTGGACGCGCGGGCTTGCGCGGAGCATTGCCCAGGCGCGTACCGGCGAGGTCCTGCCGGATGTGGACCTGGACGTGCGGGACGCAGATCACGTGGCCTATACCCCGGAAGCCGGTTACCCGCTTCCCCGCCTTCGTGCCCTGCTCTATTTTCTTGCGCGCGAGCGCCCCGGCACAATCTACCTCGGGTCGGTGAATGCAGCGTCTCTGGAGGCGTCTCAGGAAGGAACACCCACTCTTCGCCAGCACCATCATGTGATCGTCCTCCTTCCCTACTTCCAGACGAACGGCAGCTTCCAGGTCGTTGTGCTGGAAAGAAATACAGAAACGAGCCTCGCGTCCCTGACGCGGCGGTACGGCAGGGAATACGTCCACCTCGTCCATCTGGACTCCATGGGCGAGTTCTCCCTTCCTCAAATTGAATAAATCGCCGCTACAGAGTATGATTGACTCGCAATGACGGCGCTGATTCTCTGTGTTCTCCTTCTTGCCGGTGCTGTACAGCCCCTTTCCGCCGCCCCTGTCGAGGGTGACCTTTTCTCTGAAGCGGAAAGCAGGTACCTGGGAAAGAACTACAGCGCTGCCCTGGAAGAGTATGATGCCTTCCTTGCCGCTTACCCTCTTTCCGAACGCGTTGCGGACGTGCAGTACAGGCGCGCCACCTGCTTCTACAGGCTGAACAGGTATCGCGATTCCCTGCAGCTTATTTCGGATATCGAACGACGCTACCGAACCACACGGTATTTTTCCTACATTCCTCTCTGGAAGGGCCTGTGCCAGTACGCCATCGGAAGCTACTCCCAGAGCGTGGAGAGCCTTGAAGTTTTTCTTTCCGGGCCGGCGGATCCTGAGCTCACCCCCCAGGCGCTTCTGCACAAGTCCCTGGACCTGGTCGCACTTTCAAATGAAGAGGATGCAATAGCGGCCCTGAGGACACTCACTTCCGCGTACCCGGCCTCGCGTCTTGTGCCGTACTCGTCCGTGCTCCTCGGCTCGATCCTGCAGAAGACGCAGTCCTATCCTGATCTCCTCGATCTGACGCAGAAGACCGATCCATCGGGTTTCCCCGATCCGTGGAAAAACGAGTTCCTACTTCTCCGCGCCGAAGCGCTGTCGCAGTCGGGACGCTGGGCGGAGGCCCAGCCGCTGTATCTGCAGCTCGTCGGCGCCTCCGACGACGTGGCGCTGGTTTCCTACGGCAGGCTGTTCGACGCCGCTCAACGCCGGAACGACCTTCAGGGCATGCAGGACCTGAGCCAGGCGGCCGAGGCCCGATTTGGAAAACGCACAAAGCTGCTGGCAGAGCTCTGGACCAGGGTGGGTGCGGAAAGCTTCCGACGCGGCTCCCTGGACACCGCGGAAGCGTTCCTGCGGCGCGCGTGGGATGCGCGCAGGGACGTCACGGTGAACGAGGTTGTGCCGCTATACATGGCGGAGATCATGCTCGGGCGCAAGGACCCTGCCGGGGCGCGTGGGATCCTGACTGATTTTCTTGCGCTGGGAGAGCCAGGGACCGGGGCGGCTGTCATACGGCTCGGGGATATCGCGCTCATGGGGGACGACTTCAAGACGGCTTCGGGTTACTACGCGCAATTCCGCGCATCTTTCCCCGGATCCAGGCGAGCCCCGGAGGCCGGGTACCTGCAGGCATATTGCACCTTCCGCCTGGGCAGGCCCGACGAGGCGTCGCAGATGGTGGACGGCCTCATGGGCGCCGACATGGAGCCGTCGATCCGACAGCAGCTGGAGAAACTGCACATCGTGCTGTTGAAAGGAGCGGGGAAGACGGCGCCGGCAGCGGATGCCCTGGCCCACTACGTCAGCCGCTACCCCCAGGACCTCCGCTCGTGGCTGGACTATCTGAAGATACTTTTCGTGCTGAAGCAGAACGCCGCCATTGTGAGCGCCGCGGACAACGTCAGGCGGCTTTTCCCCGCAATCGATACCCTGGATCCGTACGCCGCAATTGTCGTTTCTTATCTGCGTGGCCTGTCCCTGATCGCGGCAAAAGACTACGCACGGGCGGCCGCGGACCTTGCCTCGATCCAGCCCGACGCCGCGCAGAAGGCGGGGCTCGCCGTGATCGTGCCGTACGCGCGCTACTATCTCGGATGGAGCTACCTGAGGCAGTCCGACTTCGGCAGGGCCGGCCAGGTCTTTGACCAGCTTGCCGCTTCATATCCTTCCCATGAGCTCTACCCCTCAGCCGTCTACCTTGCCGGCTGGTCTCATTTCAGCGCGGGAGAATTCGATCTCGCCGCCGGCTGGTTTTCCCGGCTGGCAAATGGGGGAGCGCAGGGGGAGCTTGCGCAGAAAAGCCTGTATCTCTACGCGAAGAGCCTTCTCAATCTGAAGAAACGCGACGAAGCCGCACAGGCATTGCAGAGGATTGCCTCCGCCACGCCCGCCTCGCCGTGGGCCGGTGATGCGCTCTTCGACTATGCCGGGGTCCTCTCCGACATGGGGCAGACCCGCCAGGCTGCGGATGCCTACAAGAGACTGGCTGACATGTTCCCCGACAGCCCGCTGCGGGAAGAGGCTGTGTACCAGCGGGCAGATACCTTCTTCACCCACAAGATGTGGGCGGAGGCGCGCACCGCGTATGACGACTACCGGACGCGGTATCCAAAAGGCAAGGAAGTCGACGCCGCGTTGTACTGGGGAGGGCAGGCTGCCCAGAGCGTCGGGGAAGACATGGCGGCTGCGCTGCTGTGGGAGAAGCTTTCAACAATGTATCCGGACAGTCCCTTCCGCGGCTCCGCCCTGGAAAAAACTGCGGATGCATACGCCCACGCCCAGCAATATACGAAAGCGCTGGACCTGTATTCCCGGTTCAGTACCGAGTATCCGGACCAGGCAAGGGCTGACCGGGCGGATATCCGGGCCGAACAGGTCCGCTACCTCGCTCAGGGGCAGGGCGATAAAGAGGCGGAGCTTTCAGCGATAATCGACCGGGAAACGGGAGACAGGAAGCGCCAGGCAACAATCGACCTCGCCCGCCTGTACATATTCAGCGGCGCTCAAAAAGCCGATGCCGGGTATCGACTGCTTCTGCCGGTGATCAAGGAGGGCGATCCGCTGGGAGCCCCCCAGGCGCAGGCGCTCGTGGGAGAGTTCTTCTATAGAAAGGGTGACCTGGCCGAAGCGGCCCGTCAGTTCGTTGCCACGGCACTGATACCGAAAGTGGATCCCAGGGCGGCAGCTTCCGCGCTCTATCGCGCGGCGGAGATGATGAAGCTTGCCAACAAGCCGGATGAGGTGAAAGCCCTTGTGAAGAGGCTGGAGACTGCTTTCCCGGATTCCGAATGGACCGCAAAAGGGCGGCTCCTTGCAGGGGGAGCGCAATGAAAGGCCGGGGCATGTTGCGCCACCGTACCCGGTGGATTTGGCTTTTCGTCATCCTGTGCGCGGCCGCGGCGGCGGGGGCTTCAGCCCAGTCCCGGACCCAGACAGGAACGAACCCCGCGGCGGCCCCGTCCGAGCCGGAAATAGTGATGCCGCAGGTCATTCTGCAGATCGAA
>CAYTGX010000100.1:0-14745 GCA_964437385.1 uncultured Spirochaetaceae bacterium | reverse complement strand
AGTCGGCTTTAGCCGACGAGCGCAAACCCACCGCCTTTAGGCGGTGGTGGTTTAGACCTTCTGGCTACCTACCAGAAGGTCTGCAGCCTTCGGCATTTCAAATCTATTTCAAATCTATTCTTCCCTCGACGGGATAGCAACGGGACTGCTACTCCTGGCATTGTATCGAAGAAAGGCAGATCCGGGACCGTACGGGATAAGTTCGGGAAAAGCGTGATCCGCTTTACACCCAGAAGGTCGGGGGTCCGAATCCCTCGCCGCCCATTCTCATGGGAAGGCATGCGCGTGTCTCGTCCCTGATTGAATGGTCGAATGGCTTCTGGTACTACCGGCTCCCGGGCATGAGCGACAAGAGCACCGGGACTCGCGACCATCATGAGGCGGTCCTCCTCAGTCAAGGGAAGATGAAGTCGGCCGAGCTCCTCGGGCCGCGGCGCGCACCGTTGCTCAAGGAATACTCGGCGGATTCTTTTGTCTGGGATCGCTGCCCTCACTGCAGGAAGACCTTCGAGCGCAGCATGTCCCAGACGGGCGGGGAAGAGCAGGCACTCCGAGATTCCTTGACAGCCCTAAAATGCAGCAATAGTATCTTCTGTTAATCAAAAGTTAATCAAAAAGGAGAGTTTTAGATGAGTAGACCTGTTTTTGGGTTGGTTGCTTTGATGCTTGCCGCGCTCATGATTTCAGGATGTTCTTCCGTTCCTGAAAAGGCTGGTTCGAGCGAATCTCTAGTCATCATGAAGACGGAATTCATCAACCCAGACAATTTGCAAAGGGGCTACGAGATAGACTTCAACTTTTCGCGAGATTACCCACACTCATGGGTCGGTCAGTACTCATGGGATTTCAATGTCGTCGTGGTCAAGGAGCCGGGCGTAGAGCTTGAATCAATTGCCCTGCAAATCAATGGGCGTTTCCGCGGCGAAGAACCTACGTATGCTGTACATGTTCCGCTACCATATGAACCAGGCCGTATCGCGATTGCGGATTTGGTGTTTGTCCACACGATAAATAAAGCCCCAGGAAACGGCCAGTCCAGCAGTTTCAGCTTCAGGCAGATCACGGATCAGGAAAGGGCTGATCTTATGCAGGCTCTGAAGGCCGATGCCAGATTCGCTAGTTGGGCGCAGTAAGCCGTTCCGAACGCAGGACCTTTAGCGTCTGCACCCGGAACTATCAGCTTTTGGCTCGTGGGTCTGTTGTCGCGGTTTGTCGAAGCTGATTGGGGAATAAGATAAGCGGACAATTATTAAGCGCTCTGCGATGGAGCGCTAACTCTACCCGAAAACGTGAAGCGCTGACAGAACGACGAAAGCAGTGCTTACAAGCGTAAGGCCGGCAACGACGACGGTCCACGCGTTGACAGCAATCGTGAGTCTCTCAATCCTCTTGGCACTTTCATCCTGGCGCCTGGCCTGCAGGACCATCATCGCAACGGGTGCCTGGGCGCCAGCAGTCAGCATAACTTCGAGCAACTGATCGTCGGTCATTGCCTGGTATTCGCTCAGCTTGGGCATTTCCATTCTCCTAAATTGCCGATTGCGGGAGAATTCTCAAATGTGATATAGTGAAAGAAGGAACCGATAAGTAGATTCAGAAAAGAGGTACGCCAATTCAGAAGCTCATGCGTGGACTGTTGCTTCTTGGCTTGCCGGCCCTGATGTTCGCCCAAGTGCAGTCAACTGCAGCCGTCGCCAAGGTCACTTCTTCCCCTGCTCAAACCCTTTCGCTAGTGTCCTTGCGGATGACTCCCGGGATCAATATTCCCATGGGAGTAAGCAGAGGCGGCAACCCGTTTATCTCCGGGGAAGCGGGTGCGATTCTCCTGCCCGGCCCCTGGCACGTGAGCGTGGAAGCTTCGTACCATTATTACTTTTGCCTGTACCGCGGCCTCAGCGCTTCCATCGGTCTCTCATGTGACTTGGCACCTTCCAGCGCCACGACCCCGATGAAGGTGCAGGAACCGCCTCCTGTGAAGGCCCAAACTTTGAGCGAGCAGCCTCCAACAGAAAAGCCCCTGCAGAAGGCCGCGGCTCCCCTGGAGATCAAAGAACTGTCCTTCGATGATGTATATCCCGAATTTCACACGTACTACGATACACATCCGCTTGGCGAGTCAGTGCCGCACAACACCTCCGGTCAGTCAATTAGAAACATCAGGGTGGGCTTCCAGATCAAGGATTTCATGGCCGACCCGAAGGACTGCCCGGCCTCATCGGAGCTGGAGCCCGGGGAATCCAAGTCTGTGGATCTCTTTGGCCTGTTCCTCCCAACCATTTTGCAGACGAAGGAAAAAACCAAAACGCAGGCAAGGGTTGACGTGGAGTACATGCTCGGCGGGCAGGTCCAGCACCAGAGCCTGGTGCAAAGCGTCCTCATCCTGGACAGGAACGCCATTACGTGGGCGGATGACCGAAGAGCGGCGGCCTTTGTGACCACAAAAGATCCCGCGGTACTTACAGCAAACAAGCAGGTGGCGGAAGAGTAATGAAGAAACACAGTCGGCTGTTGTCCCTTGCTGTGATGCTCCCGTCGATGGCGTTGGCGCTGTGGGGCTGTGGGGACACATCCTTACTTACCGCGCTCAAGACCGCGGAGCAAGCTGCAGACCTGGTTGCAGCGCCGACGTTCAGTCCGGCGGCTGGCAGCTATTCGAATGCGCAGACGGTGACCATTGGTACCACGACACCAGGGGCATCCATCCGCTACACGACGAACAGCAGCACACCGACCAGCACGACGGGGACGCTATATTCAACTCCCGTCAGCGTCGCGACGAGCCTGATGATAAAAGCAATTGCCTACAAGACCGGCTGGACGGATTCGACGGTCGCCATGGCAGCCTATACGATCGCAGGCAGTCCGGCTCAGGTGAATCTTGGCAATGCCGGGAATTACGAAATTCTGGCGAAAACGGCGGTAACAAACACTGGGCCTTCCACGATCACGGGAGATGTCGGGTTGAGCCCGGCCGCAAAGTCGTTCATCGCCGGACTTGCGATTACCATGGATGGGAGCAACGTATTCGCGACATCATCTCAGGTGTCTGGAAAATTGTACGCGGCCGACATGGCGGTTCCTACACCGGTGAACCTAGGAACGGCCATACTTGACATGGAAACCGCCTACACTGACGCGGCGGGACGTCCGGCGGGTGTTGGTGCTAACCTCAACCTGGGCGCTGGGATTCTTAACGGACAAACCCTCGTCACCGGCACTTATACATGGGGGACCAACGTTGCCATAAGCGGGAATATCACCATCTCGGGCGGCCCAAACGACGTCTGGATCTTCCAGATCTCCGGAACGCTCACCGTAAGCAGCGGGATCAATGTTATCCTGAGCGGCGGCGCGCAAGCAAAGAACATCTTCTGGCAGGTCACCTCGGGAGCGACCTTGGGAACAAACTCCCACTTCGCAGGAAGTATATTAAGCCAGACTGCAGTCATGCTGCAGTCTGGCGCGGTGATAACCGGAAGGGCATTGGCGCAGGCGGCGGTCACACTGAGCTCGGCCACTGCTATGATGCCTTGAGGGCGGCAAAGAGTATGGCGATAAGACGAAGCGCGGGGTAACGGCGCTTAGGATAGATTCCAGAGGACATTCGCACCCGCCCGGAGGCGGTCGGCGCGCACCAACGAATCCGAGAATGCCATATCCCTGTCATACATGCGGAAGGCCCCTCGTGCCTTCCCAGGAATCGGGCCAAGCCTTACACCCTTGCAGGGTTGAAAGTTGGATGCAGGGAGGAGCGCGCGTGGCTCTGCGTGAACACGGGCGGCTATTCGAGGGCGAAAATCCTCTCTTCAATTCAGTTGACATATCGCCAGAAGAATAGTATACTAAAATACTTTTTAGACTACATATGGGGATAGCAATGAGCGCACGGGTCGCACGAAAACAGCGCGTCACGATAGACCTTGAAGCGGTGCGCGGTCCTTCTGAGGGCACCACGGCCACCTACCGCGCATACATCCAGGGCTTTACCAGGAGCGCTCACCCTCAGAACGTTGCGGGCTTCGCTGAGTACATCGCGGAGATCACAGGCAAGCGGCCCGCGGCATCGGTCAACCTGGCCATCGCTGCGGGCAAGTCGGCATTCATACAGGCGGCGCAGCGGCAGGGAATGACCACGCGTGAGCTTACCCTTTTGAAGGGTGCTCTCTCCGAGCTTCGCAACGTGCGCCACCAGCAAGCGGACGTTGCCACGATCAGCCCGGAGGAAAGGGCCAGGCTGTTTAAGGCACTCCCCCTGCGCGTCCGTCTCATCGCTGAGACTCTTTATCAGAGCGGGGCTCGTGTCTCCGAGATTGTCGGGCTGCGTCGCGATCACGTGAAGATTAACGGACACGTCAAGCTGCGTCTATTCGGCAAGGGCAACAAAGAACGGCAGGCAACGATCACGGCGGGACTGTACGCTCGAATTCTGGCCGAGTTCCCAAGGGGCGAGTTTCTCTTCACTACGGACCGCGGGAATCCCTATCGGAGGACGTACATCACCAGAGAGATCGACCGAGCGGCGCTGCGGGTCTTAGGGCGTTCAGTGACAGCCCACGTGCTGCGGCACTCCCGGGCCACGGACCTGATAGAGCGCACAGGCAAGGTTAAAGGTGTATCCCGTATGCTCGGCCACGCGAGCGAAGCCACCACGCTCCGCTACTACGTCAAGCAATCCCTCACCGAGGAAGAGCTCACCGAGGGTGTGTAGGGAACACGGCGGGATTGGGGACCGTTCGCCCACGGCCCGATAAAGAGCACGTTTCGATGTGAAAAGGAGAAAGGGAATGAAAAAGCTGCTCGTGTTTGTGGTTTTTGTCCTGATAACAGCTTTGTCCGGATGCGTGACCTACCCGAGGCCACCGACTCAGCAATTTGGTAATGAAACCAATAAGGGGGTCACCTCTGGAGACTACAGGGTCGTGTGGGACCAACCCGACGCCAGCAAAGGGCGCGAGCTTGTGTCAGTTGCAGCGCCGAAGATTCCAAAGTGGGTGAGCACGCAAGGCTTATTGCTGTCGGTCACGGTTGCATTCGTCCTCATGCCGGATGGCGTCGTCTCCGTTGCGTCCATGACACGGTCCTCCGGTTACGCTGATGTCGATTCAGCCTTCATGGAGGCGATCCGCCACTGGCGATTCACCGCGGCGCAGGACGCGGGCTCGAACACGGGTCTTGTCCTTTACCTGATCAAGGCTCAGTCCAGTTCTTCTGGACCTGTAAGAGCACCTCAGGATGTACAAGCCGTTTCCTTATTAGCGCTTGTAAGAACCGGGACGCCGCAGGATGTACAAGCTGCTATTGGCAACGGCTCGGACGTAAGCGCTCGCGACAAGCACGGTTGGACTCCTTTGATGATAGCCGCTGCGGAAAGTCAGAACCCCGAGGTAATCAAGACTCTCATAGCAGCAGGCGCGGACGAGAACGCTCGGAATATGAGTGGTGAGACGGCGCTGATAGTCGCCGCCTAGAAATGCCAAAACCCCGTTGTGATTAACATGCTTTTGAAGGCGGGGGCAGACATAGAAGCGAAATCCGATGGAGAATGGACCGCGCTGATATATGCGGCAAACAGCAACCAAAATCCTGAAGTGATCACCGCGCTCCTCAAGGCTGGGGCAAACCTCGACGCGAAAGACCATAATGGCGCGACCGCGCTAATGTACGCTGCGGGTGACAACCAAAACCCGATGGTGGTTGCCATCTTACTGACCGCAGGCGCTGATATTAACGCGAGGTCCAAGTTCGGAGTGACGCCGTTGATGTTCGCTGCCACTAACAACCAAAACCCGGATGTAGTCACTGTACTTCTGAATACAGGAGCCAATCTTGACGCAAGGGTCGAGGATGGCAGAACCCCGTTGATGTTCGCAGCTAACAGCAACACAAACCCTGAAGTAATACTCGCTCTCCTGAAGGCTGGCGCCGATCCAAAAGCGAAAACTATTGGGGGTAAGACCGCTTTTGATTACGCGAAAAATAACGCAAAAATAGAAGGCACCGGCGCCTACTGGAAGCTCAATGACGCACAGTATTGAGTGACGGGAGGACGGAGAAAGGTCGCGAATCGGAAAGGCGGTGTCGGCAAGACGACATCGGTAGTGCACTCGACCGCGGGGTTGAGTGGTTGACTAAGCCCTAAGGAGGCAAGAATGGATTTCAGACGGTTTCGAGTGTTTGTGGATGAGGCATCGGAAGGGAAAGGGTTCGAAGTGGATGAGGCTTATCCCGTTCTGGCCATGAAGGATGGGGAACAGGGCACGGAGATCCTGGTCCCTGACGCCAGGAAGAAACTCAAGTGGGTGAAGATGAAAAATACAACGTTCATGGGATTGAGCGGGGTGTAGGCCCACGCGGTCCCGCGTCACCACGGGCCACTGCCTATCGGTGGCCCGTTCTCCGACTCTCGCGGGACCCGGGGCGACGTACGTCGTTCTTCACCGATGAAGAGCTGTTCGCCGGGGCGCAAAGACACACGGCAAGCCAGCCGCGCATTCGTCGCAGGGCGGCTACGCACGTCGTTTCGGGTCCAGCGCTTGCACTATATTCCAATGCCCATACAATCAACTGTCCGCCAAGCAGAAAGGAGTATTCATGAAGCGATTGACAATTATCCTGCTGTCGGTATTAGTCGCGGGTGCACTGGCCAACCCCCTCTTCGGCAAGGACGAGCAGCCGAAGCCAACTTTTGTTGAGGAACCAAACATTCCAGAAGGAAAAGCTCTTGTTTATATTTACATGACGCCGCACCTTTTCGGCGGCGGAGACGCAGTCTGGGTCCTGACGAAGGACGGTCCGGCCGCGGTCTGCTCCCCGGGTTGGTACAGTTCCTACTTCGCCGACGCAGGTCCCCTGAAGCTTTGGCCGCTGGACCCTGCGAAGGGAGTACATGGGGATAAGCTCACACCGACGACTGCAGATTTCGTGGCCGGCCAGACATATTACATCAGAGTAAACTATGGGGGTCCCCTCACTATTGTTCCCGCGGAAAAAGCAAAAACCAATGGAGAAGTACTCTACTGCAAGAAACTTGACGAATAAAGGTTTGATTAACCCCGACTGGGGAAGATCAGGCTGAGCCCGCTGAACGTCGCGCCTTGCGCAACTGAAGACAGAAAGAGGGTACGTATGAGGCGATTGCGTAATTCCTATCGAAACGGCTAAAAAAGAAATTGCTAAATGCCGGCCACTAGCCGAATGAAAATTTGACGTGCTCCCAAACAGAGAACGCCCGTGATGAACGCGGCAGGTTTCAACCATAACCCTGAGGTTGTTACTGCCTCGCTGAAAACGGGAGCGAAACTCGACGACAGAGACACCAAGAGTCTGATGAATCGTACACCCCGGCGCCGCGGGGAAGAGCGAACCGCTTAGTGCTTCGCTTTAGGCGGCCTGCCTCCCGCGGTCTTCTTTGATTTGCCTGTGCGGGCTTTTGGCGGGGCGGTTTTCTTCGCTGCTTTCGGTTTCGAAGGCTTCTGCCCTGCAGTCGTCAAATCCAGGACAGAGTCATCGCTTCCGAAGTCGTTCGGAAGGTACGCGTCGGCCTCCCTGTCGTTCAGCCATCGTCCCTGGCTGTCACGATAACGGAAGCGATACGATTTCCCCGCTTCCAGCACTACCCTGGTCACCCACGTGCCGTCTGATTCCAGAGTGAGTGGAATGCCATTGATCTGCCAGCCATTGAAGTCTGCGCAGAGATAGAGCTCTACGACGTCGTCCAGCGGCGGCATCCTGAAGGTGACTTCAACTTTCCGACCCGCAAGAGGTTTCTTCTGGAGCATTCGTTCCTCCTTTCACGTGACTGTAGTGTACTCCTTCGCTGAGCACAAAGCGATAGCTCTGCACACGTAACGGCCCCTCTCCCCGGTTGTTTCATTCATGTATGCAGAAGTGATCGAAAGAGGAGGATTCAAAATGGGAATCATCACGCTCTCGAGGGAGCTGGGAAGCCTGGGAACAAGGATTGCGGACACGCTTTCCGACAGGCTCGGCTATTCCAAGCTCGACAAGGACTCACTGGAACTATTGTTGAAGGAATCGGGCATGACCGAATCCCAGTTCGAGAAGGATGACGAAAAAAAGCCCGGCTTCTGGGAACAATTCACTCTCGAGAAGGAGCGGTACTTCATCTTCATGAAGGCCGCAATGTATCGGTTTGCAGGAGAGAATGACTGCATAATCGTCGGGCGCGGAGCCAACGTAATTTTTCGGGGCATACCGGGTGCCCTGAAGCTGAGGATCATCGCCCCTTCAAAGATTCGAGTGGCGCGGCTCTGTGAACGCCTGGGCATCGACGAGCAGCACGCAATGCGCATGATCCATCAGAGCGATCATGACCGCGCCGGATACCACCGGTACTTTTTCAACTCAGTCTGGGATTCGCCGGCGGACTACGACCTGGTCGTCAATACTGCGGCAATATCTCCCGCGGAGGTCTGCGACTCGGTGTCGGCGCTCCTCTGTTCACCCGCCTACGCAGAGGCCGGCGTCCGTGCGCGAGATGTCCTGCGGGACATGCGGATCGCCCAGGACGTTCTGATAGCCGTAGTCTACCGAGAACGCGTTCCTGTCGTGTCCCTGGATGTCGTGTGCGACAAGGGAGTGGTCGCCCTGCATGGGGCAGTGCGGTTTCCGGCTGCGATGGATCGATGTGCCGGCGTCGCAGGCACGGTGGCGGGAGTCGTGAAAGTCGTCAGCTACCTGGAGGTCGTGGAGTACGCCTACTATCCGGGGGTATAGGCAGCACGCGGTTCGCTCCGGAACAGCCTGCTCGGCTTGACGGCGCTTCTGCATGTGCCTAGAATCGCCATGAAAGGGGGAGGGCGTCCCCTTATGACCGGACGTATCACGCTGGGACTCCAGATCGACCAGCTCGTCTCAGGCTATTCGCGGATGCTCATTGCGGGAATCTCGGACTGGAGCCGGGTGAATGACGTGAATCTTATCGTGTTCTCGGGGAGAGTCCTTGCCACCCCCCTCGGGCACGAATACCAGCGCAACGTGATATTCGACTACATCGAGAAAGCGGGCATCGACGCCCTTGTCATGGCAACGGGGACACAGTGCATCTATCTGTCTCCCGAGCAGCTGGGGGTGTACATGCGGCGCTTCGGCGCAATCCCCGCCGTCAGCATCGGCGTCCAGGTCGAAGGTGTACCGAGTATCGTGATCGACAACAGGCACGGCATACTGGAAGCAGTGGAGCACCTCGTCGTGACGCACGGATTTCGGCGGATCGCATTTCTGAACGGTCCAGAGAGAAATCCGGAGTCAAGGCTGCGCTTCGAGGCATACCGGGAGGCGCTTCGGGTTCACGGCATGGAAGAGGATCCCGATCTGTCGCTGCCGGGAGACTTCACGCAGCCGGGTGCTCGCGCGTCAATGACGGCCTATCTTGACCGGCACCATGCCCCCGGGTTCGAGGCACTCCTTGCGGCAAACGACGAGATGGCCATCGCTGCGGCTCAGGTCCTTGTCCAGCGCGGATATTCGATTCCGCGCGACATAGCCGTGATCGGTTTCGACAATATCCAGAACTCTCAATTCACCGTGCCCTCCCTTACCACGATTGAACAGCGCCTGCATGACCAGGGCTGGACCGCGGGGGAGACCGCCGCGAAGCTCGCCAGGGGGGAGAGCGTGCCTCCGACCATTATCCTTCCCACGCGGCTCGTCATCAGGACGTCCTGCGGCTGCCTCCCCCGGAGCGTTGTCGAGCTGGACAGCCCGCCCTTGCACGTGAAGCGGGCGGCGAGAGGCAGCGGAGACATGGGCATGGTCGTCGAGGAGTGCCTTGCGCGTCTTGCACGGCTGGATGTGGCGCTGGAGGACCCTTCCCTGCGGCGGATCCTGACTCTGCTCGTAGCTCATGCGGGCGGCGACGCGTTTCTCAGCGATTTCAATGACGCGTTGAGGGATGAATTGTCGCGCGGAATCGACATTTCTCCCTGGCAATCCCTCCTGACTATTCTGCAGGGAGAGCTGGTTTCGGACATGCGGCCTGCCGGCAAGGGGAAATTGCTCGACAGAAGAATTCAGAAGGCACGCGTCCTGTTATCGGAAATGCTGCGGCTCGAGCAGGGTAAGGGGTGGACGGAGCTCCAGGGACAGCTCTCATCACTGAGGCTTGTCATGGAGAGGCTCATTTCGGTGGCCTCGATGGAAGAGCTCATGGCGGACCTCGCCGACGAGCTTCATCGCATCGACCTGCGGACCTGCTTCATTGCATGCTACTGCTCCGAGGTCCGGCATCACCCAACCGACACGTGGGTGATTCCTGATCGGGCCGAGATAGCCCTGGCCTGCGTCGACGGGATCCGATTGTTCCCCGGGGAAGCCGGGCGCCTTTTTTCTCCCGGTGTGCGTTTTGTGCCGTCGGGCTGTCTGCCCCAGAACCGCCGATACACTCTCGTGGCAACCGCGACGTATTTCCGGGAGGACCAGATCGGGTACATCGTGTTCGAGCCGGGCCAGCGGGACAATGCGATCTATGAGACCTTCTGCGTCCAGTTGAGCAACCTCCTCCAGGGCTCCATCCTCTTCAGCGCCCGGCAGAAGGTCGCGGAAGTACGGGCGCGCGAGCGCGCCCTCATGGCCGTCCTCATGGACACGATACCCGACCGTATATATTTCAAGGATTCAGACAGCCGCTTCGTCCTGATCAACAAGGCACTTGCCGCTGTGCTGGGCATGAGTGATCCTGCGCAGGCATTCGGCCGGACTGATTTCGATTTTTACACGGCGGAACATGCCCGGGCGACCTTCGACGTGGAGCAGGCTATTGTCCGTTCGGGCCAGCCCATTGTCGACTTGGAGGAAATGGAAACGTGGCCGGACGGCCGTGTCATATGGGTCTCCACAACGAAGATGCCCCTCCGGGACGATACGGGAGCCGTTGTCGGCACGTTCGGCATTTCGAAAGACATCACGGAGCGCAGGCAGGCGCAGGCGCAGATCATTCAGGCCCAGAGGCTTGAAAGTCTGGGCACGCTGGCGGGTGGCATTGCCCATCAGTTCAACAACATAAATGCGATCATCAAGGGATACCTGGATATTCTCCTGGAATCCAGGGATCTCTCCGCCTCGTTACGGAGTTACGGCATGGAAGCGTTGAAGGGAGTAAACCGTCTTGTGGACATTACCAATCGCCTGCAGGGACTTACCGTCACCTCGCAGTCGGATGAGCCAACCTGCCGCGTCAACGAGCTCACCCACGCGTTGATGCCGTTGTTTGAAGGGCGGTTCGAAGAGACGAAGACGACTGTCGTTCTCGAGCTGCAGGGTGAGCCGGCGGTGCGCGCGCATCGTTCGCGCGTCGAATTCGTCATCACGTGCCTGGTGGCCAACGCCCTGGACGCGCTGCTGGACAGGCCGGTCCGGGTGGTGACGATCCGCACCGGCACCGGGCCTCACGCGGCCTTTCTCGACGTGGAAGACACCGGCTGCGGTATTCCGCCTGAGAACATTCCGCGGCTCTTCACTCCTTTCTTCACGACAAAGGGTGAATGGGCCGCTTTGAACTCCGCCCAGGCAGGCGCAAGGGGTGTCGGACTGAGCCTGTCCGTGTGCCACAGCACGGTCGCTGAGTACGGCGGGAGAATAGAGGTTCAGAGCGAGCCGGGCATCGGATCGAGGTTCAGGGTCTGGCTGCCGGTCGTGGAGGACCAGGCATGATGTACAACGCCGCCGCGTGGTTTCGCGAATGGGTTGGCTGGGGCTGGGGGCTCACGTTCCTGGTCTGGCTCGGCGGAGGTGTCTTTATCCTGACCATCGTCTACAGGAGATCGATGGAACGGTTTCAAAGCCGCCTGCCGACGGCGGTCGTATTTGTCCTGTGGACCCTTGTCGTTGTGGGGATGGCGAGCAGGTATCTGGGATTCGGCCAGCCGGGCGGAAAGTAGGTCCGCGCGCACCGGCCGCCCATGCTCAGCCGCTCTTCCCCCGGGACAGTGGATCCTGTCTATAGTAGGTGCCGAGCAGGCGGTAGACGTCGGGGTATTCTTCGTGCAGGACATCGGGCTGCTCGAAAAAGTACTCGCTGGTAACGGCGAAGAACTCCGCATCGTCCTGCACCGCGTAGTCGTCAATGCGGAGCCCGCGCTTTTTCCTGCCGGCACGCTTCCGAAGATCCTGAAAGGCCTTTGAAAAGACTTCCCGCCATTCGAGGGGATCCATCTCCTGGTGCAGCGCGGGTCTCCCGTTCACTTCCCCGTCGAGCAGATCGAGCCTGTGGGCCGCCTCGTGGATGATGACGTTGTACCCGTCCCCCCATCCCGATGCCTCCACGTCCTTCCAGGACAGGACAACCGGTCCGGTGTCCCAGGATTCACCGCTGTTGTCCTCGTCCCATTCGTGGGCCACCCCTGCCTTGTCGAACTCCGTGTGTTCCTCGATGAAAACATCCGGTACGACCACCACGGTTTTCCAGTCCTCGTATTTCTCCAGCCCGAGCTGAAGGATCGGCAGGCAGGCCTGCACGGAGATCACCTCGCACATCGAGTCCGTGAGCTCCAGACCATCCGCGCCTTCGAATGTCTTCTCGTGGAGGAAGAGCGTGGAAAGGGCGCGGAGGTTTGCAAGCTGTGATTCGGAAAGCCCGTCCAGGATGGGATGGTCCTGGACAAGCCACGTCCACGTGTCGGCGGGGAGGAGACCCTCCCGGAGAATGCGGTTTCTTCGGATGCTGCGGAAAAGTCCCATACGCCCTCACTCTGCGGACGGACTGGTGGGGGTGATGTCCGATCCTCTCAATTCGTGCTGCCGTCGGTCATGACCTTGTCTCTTGCTTTGATGGGTGACGACAGCGCCCGACGAGAGTCGAACTCGTAGCTCCAGCTTGGAAGACCGCTCAGGCTATTTCTGAAGGCTTACAGGTTTTTGCAGGCGCTTGCATCAACTTGCATTAAATCTATCGCCGGTAGAGAATTATGTCAATGGTGCTTGTAGAGGCGTACTGGCAGATGTAAGGGCTTGGAAATAAAAATGTGACACTCCGGGTCACACTTGAGGTGACACTCTGACCCCGGCGCACGCAAGGTATGGGCACCGCTGATGCGAAAGCGGCCCCGCCGCCCTGCAAGAGGTTGGGTCAATCAATGCTTCGTCATGCGCTTTCTTTCTTGCTTCGATGAAGACCGTAATTCTTATCTGACAGTGCGGGCGCGTCGCCTTGGGCTGGGCAAAAGCTGAACATACACTTCGTCCACGTTGAGCTGCGTGCCGGTTTCCGCAGCAATGGATTCAATGTCCCCCGTGAGAAGAACAGTGTGCAGGCCCATGCAGGATAGAGTACGCGTGCGGAACTCATGGAGTTATCATGACAAACTCAAAGGGACTAAGACCGGAGAGGAGAGGGCGGTGCCGCTTCTGCCTGAAGTGCGCACGGCCTTGCTTGAGCTCGCGAGAAGAAACCCGCATGGCATAGGTCCTACACTCCAGAAAAGCGATTCCAGTTTGATACTTTCGCCCGTTCTTTCCTCGAATCCTTAAGAGTATCGTTGGCCATACTTCTAGGCTCGACCTCGGCGAAAGGCACTTGTGACGACATGTTTACAACCAAGTCATTAAGGAATAAGGAATTAGAGAGAATTTGTTTACACGAATCTTTGTGTTTACAGTCTAATTCTATACATTAAAGAAAATTATAAGTAATTGTCTCACCCTTCGAGGGCTTCACTACGGCGAGGATATCAAAGGCCTTCGAGTACCTTTGTAAAAAGCTGCACGCCGAGGGCAGGATCCGGGCGCGGTACTCCGTTCACGACTTGCGGCATGCCTTCGCGGTCCGGGTGTACGAGTCAACACGGGACATTTACGCAACGGAGAAGGCCCTCGGACATGCGAACGTTGGCGTAACGGAGGTGTATTTACGGAGCCTGGGGCTGGAAGGCGGTACGGCCTGAGCGGTAGCGTGGGGTGTATTCTACGGCAGGTGGCAATTGTCAGGACGTTGTCTTGACCTTTGGTGTCCACCTCAGCTTCACCTTGGAGGATTAGGAAGTGAAAAAGCGGCTTCTGCAAATTGCGCAGTTTCTTATCATAGCGCTGGTTTTCCTTTCCAGCTGTGAGACAATTCGGGCAAAAGCTTCTCCCAATGACTGTCTGGTTGTCATCAAAACCGAGATTATCAATCCCGACGGCCTCCAAATGGGTCGAGAATGGGTCCTAAACTACTCCGATGGTTATGCACCTTCGAATATCGGGGACAACAACGGGAAGTTTATTACAGTCATCATCGGAAGTAACACTGCAACAACTACTTTGATCAGCACCGAAACTAGACCCGGGTATATTGGGCCGAAGGCTGAGTACAAGTCTGCTTATCCTTTACCTTATGAGCCAGGAGAAATAGTCATAGCTGACTTTGTCTTGACAGATACGTTGTCCAGGTCATCAACAAGTCCAAATGGGTATCTCAGCCATCTTGGTTCCAGAAAGATCACTAGTGAAGAGAGAAAGGCGCTTATGAGCGAAATCATGGCAGATGATTCGTTTGCAGCCTGGCAGCCAAACAACGCGCACACTGAATACGACGCACACATGACTACGCCCCCCGCGCAAGCAACCGTTGCCAGTCTATTTGAGCTGGTAAGAACCGGAACGACACAGGATATCCGAGACGCTATTCGTAAAGGGGCAGATGTCAACGCTCGGGACACGATCGGCCGGACAGCGCTCATGTTCGCAGTCACAAGTAATCCTGACGCAATCAAAGTGCTTCTGGCGGCCGGTGCTGACGTCAATGCCCGA
>CAYTGX010000099.1:5068-14943 GCA_964437385.1 uncultured Spirochaetaceae bacterium | reverse complement strand
GTGGTCAAAGCCATTGGAGGCTGGAAAGCCCGTGATGACCGCTGGCTGCTGCTGCTCGAGGGGCTTATGGGGATAGGTATCGGGGTCATTACCTTTTTCGCGCCCGGCGTCACCGCAATCGGTCTTCTCTTTTACATCGCAGCATGGAGCCTCACAACTGGCATCTTGGAGATTGTCGGGGCTGTCCGCCTTCGCAAGGAGATCGAGAGAGAGGTGTTGTGGATTCTCACCGGCATCGTCTCAATCGTGTTCGCCGTCCTTTTGATGATTTTTCCCGGCGCCGGGATCTTGGGCCTGGTTTGGCTATTAGGTGTCTACGCAATCGTATTTGGTGTTCTTCTGATAGCGTTGGGCATCAGATTTCGAGTGCACCGACCTGATAAGGAACGCGCTCACGCATAGGCAATTTTCAATCGGTCTGCCGTAAATCCGTCGCTTGGAGGACGCGTGCGCAGGAATCAACCACGCCGAGCTCGGCAAAGACACGCGGCAACAAGCACGCCTGTGGGGCATCCAGCCAGCGGAGGTTCTGAAAGTGCGCGCCTCCGGCCCCTTCTCAACCGACACTTATCGTCGAGCCGTTTACGTTTTTAGTAGTTGGGCTGGGTAGCGAGGTCCCACCGCGGCGCTCTTCGCCGCCTCCACAATTCGAGTCACCTTGCCGAAGTGCTCGTCGGAAACAACGTATTTCTTCCCCGGAGCTCTTTTGACCGCTGCTGGCGACATATGCCGGGTCAGGGCAGAATGTGTAATCGGCTTCCCTTTGACCTTCTCTATGAGCTCCGCGCCGCTTCCTGCCCTCTTTGGCTGAACGGCTTGCGTACCAGCTTGAGCCTGACACAGAGACAGTACCACACGAGCTCCTGTCGGATCGGGAATACCAAGTGCTGTGCCTCCTGGCGGCAGGAAAAGGGGTGAAAAAAATCGCCTCGGAGCTTGTCCTGAGCCCACCGACCGTTGCCACCTATCGATCTCGCGTCCTGACAAAGCTCAACCTTACGACCACGGTCGACCTCGTTCGCTACGCCCTCAGATATGGGCTGGTGCAGTAGCTGACGCCCGTTCCGTTTCCCCATCATAATGCTCTCCGCGGCTTAGCCGCGGAGAGCCCAGTCTGAATCAATATCAGCGTTTCATTGCTTCTCAAGGAAAAGAGCGACCCTGCGGTTCTGCCAGCGGTCCTTGTAGTCACTGTCGGGAACAAGCTGCTCCGATGCGCCTACCCCCTGGGTAGTGAACCTGGTATCCGCAAGCCCCCGGTCCACAAGCGCCTTCCTGACAGCTTCCGCGCGCGCTTTGGACAGCGGAATCAAGATGGCTTCCT
Organism: uncultured Spirochaetaceae bacterium; assembly: GCA_964437385.1. GTDB lineage: Bacteria > Spirochaetota > Spirochaetia > SZUA-6 > Fen-1364 > Fen-1364. The sequence goes on along the minus strand of CAYTGX010000099.1, from coordinate 13,619 downwards.
GCTCCGCCTTGCCCCGGACAGGGTTGTCCCAATTGATCATTACCGCATGGCCGACGATCCTTATTGCGTATCCGGGGAACTTGTCCAGCTTCCGGGCCAGGGCATCCATGCGGGTCAGATTCTGTTGGGCAAGGTTTTCCGGCACGTCCTTGTAGTCAGCCGTGTACGCTTTGAAGAATATCCGGGAGGCGAGTATCCTGTAGCCGTTCCCGAACTTCTCCACAAGGATATCGATGGGCACCGTCGCCTTTACAGTCCCAGTATTCCCGAACTGGTCTCGAACCTTTGCCACGACCTGGTAGTCCTCCGCGGACTGGACCATGTCGCCATTCAGTCCTTTGCCGTCCCACACTGCCTGGTTCAGAGGCCACTTTCCGTCGAAGCTCCTGAACAGATTTCCTCCGGGATCAAAGATATCCATTGACCAGCTGTCCATTTTGGCAGTCGTAGACGTCACCTGCAGAGACAAGGTAATGATGTCGGAACTTTCAATAGGTGAGAAAAGCGGCGAGGAGAGCGTGATGGATCCGGCGGGGAGGGTGATATCGAGAACGAACGGAACGCTGGTTGCCGACGCTGCCGCAAAAACGGTCCCATAGTCCAGGCTGAGAGTCGCCACGTACGCGCCCTCCGGAGCCAGGCTGCCTGAGTCGTTCTTTCCGTCCCACGTCACGCTTGCCGGCAGGTTCGAGGCGTCGCCCCCGTAAGTCTTCTGCGCTTCCTGCCCCACGGATGAAATTGCCAGTTTCCAGGACTTTACCGCCGACTGCTGACCATAGCTCAGCGAGAGCGCAATTGTGTCCAGCACCTGGTCGCCGTTGGGAGAGAACCCTTCACTTTGGGGAACAACAGCCACCTTGCCGGTGACCGAAGGGAGCATCCCGGTTGCCAGCGACCCGCTCACGGTGCCCGTGTTCCCGAACTCATCGCTCACCTTCGCCAGATACGAGTATTGCTGGGTGGGGTTCGCGTTCCCTCCGCCGGCGATTGCGCCGTCCCAGGAGGCTGAAGCAGCCGGCCAGGTCGAGTTGAAGGTTGCAACCGGTTTCCCCCCGCCCCCCAGGATTGAGAGGGTCCAGTCCTTGATGCCCGCTGTGCTTGAGCTGGCATAGACAGTGAAGGCGACGGGCTGAATTCCTCCCTTGCCGTCCGGCGCCAGCTTTGTCGGGTTGGCAGAAATGTCAACGGCCGGAGGCGTCACATCAAGCACGAACGAGCGACTCTTCGTCAGGACCGGTTTGAAGTTTTTCCCGTAATCGATGGAGAGAATCGCCGTATATGCTCCTTCAGGTGCCATTTGCCCGGCGTTGTTCGATCCATCCCATGAAATTACAGAAGGCATTTTCCTGGAGTCACCGGACCAGCTCTGCTGGACCCCCTGTTCGGCGTGAAACACTGAAAGCTTCCACGATTTCAGCTGCTCCTTATTGCCGAAGGCGAGCGCCAAATCCATTGTGCGCGCCGCTGTCACGCTAGTTGGGCAGAATCCGGCGGATTTCGGCTTGACGGCATCGTTCCCCGTGGCAACCGGGATATCAGAGACGGGGACGTTCGCCGTGATCTCTCCGGTGTTGCCATATTCGTCTCTCACCGTCGCGACTGCTTTGTAAGATCTTGTCGGGATGACCGGGCTTCCGGTGGAAGACATCCCGTCCCATGTCACGCTCGCGTAAGGCCACTGTCCCTTGAAGCTTCTGAACAGACCCCCCGCCTCGTCGTAGACGCCCAGGGACCATGTATCCAGCTTGGCGACCACGGATTTCGCCTGAATGCTGAGCGTCATCGGCTGGGTCACGCCTTGATCGGAAGGCGTGAACTGGGGCGGATCGAGGGCAATCGTGCCCGATGGCGGAGTCACGTCCAGAACAAAGCTCTTGCTTTCCAGGGAGACAGGTTGATACGTTCTGGCATACTCGATGAAAAGGCGCGCGATATACGCGCCTTCAGGAGCCACGCTGCCGTCCTTGTATTTTCCGTCCCAGGTCAGGCTGGCCGGTAGGTAGCGTCCATCTCCACTCCAACCTATCGGTGTCACGCCGTGGCCGGCGATTTCCAGTCGCCAATCCTTGATCGATTCCCCATTGCCAAAAAGCAGGGAAATGTCGATCGTCGAATGTTCAGGCGCGCCGTTCGGGAAGAAGCCTGATGACTCCACAGCAATCGCACTTTCGGCTGCAGGCACGAGCTTCGCCGTTTGACAGCCGACGAGAGCAGCGATAACCAGGGCAACGAGCCCTGTGGTCAAGACAAAACCTTTCATAATTGAACCTCCTCCATTTCATCGATCTTTCTTCCTCAACCAAAGCTAACATGGAGTGGCGAGCCCTGATGTCCACACTTTTATTGTCTGTTCGTAGAAGGAATTCGACACGCCTCGTCAATCAGTTGATGCTGGCTCAATAACCGGTCGATCAGAGCGTCAGGCCGCGCACGAGCGCTGCGACACCCTCCGCGTGTTGCAACGATGGCGGAGAATCTGCTTGAATGGATGGGATGGGATTTCCCCTCTCCTCTCTCAAACGGATACCGGAGAATACGCGCGGGATACTCAACTCCCTCCTCTACGCCGCGGCCGCCGCGGGATCGGCAGTCGCTTTCCTGTGGCTGACCAACCTCCTCTTTCGCGTGACGATCGAACGACTGGCAGCGGAATCCATTCTCGTCTTTGTGCTAGGCAGCCTCGGGGTCATCAGCAGCACCTCGATCATCGCGGGCATCCTCATGACCCGGGTCAGCCCCGAGTCCTCCGGAAGCGGCGTACCCCAGCTGAAGGCCGCCTACTGGAAAGACTTGGGGTTTGTCAAGCTGCGCTCTGTCATCGTGAAGTTCGTCGGTGGGGTCCTTACTCTGGGAGGAGGCACGAGCCTTGGCCGTGAAGGCCCGTCAGTGTACGTGGGCGGAGGGGTCGCGTCGAGCCTCGCCGCGGCCATTGGGGTTCCGAAGTCCGGCCGCAGGGCCTCCGCCGCCACAGGCGCCGCCGCTGCTCTTGCGGCCGCGTTCAACACCCCGCTGGCAGCTATCACATTCGTGATGGAGGAGATGCTCAACAACGAGTTCGGCAGCCGGGTGCTTGGCAGCGTGGTTCTTGCAGCCGTCATGGGCGCCCTGATCGTACAGGCATTCTTCGGTCGGCAGCCGGCGTTCTCCCTGACCGCCGTGGAAGGCGTGACGTGGCTCATGTACGTGATCCTGCCGATTGTCGCGACGGTCGCATCCCTCATCGGCGTAGCCTTCCAGCAGTTGACCCTCTCTCTGCGTGCCCGCGTGCGGGATCGCAGCCGACTGCCCGCCTGGCTTCGGCCTCTCTGCGGAGCGCTTGTCACCTGGGTCTTCGGGTGCGCGGTCTACATCCTCACGAGGCATACCGGCGTATTCGGTCTTGGGTACAACGACTTGTCTCTTGCCCTCACGAACAATCTGCTATGGCAGGCTGCCGGGGTTCTGGTAGCGGCCAAGTTCGCAGCTACTGTTGCATCCTATTCCTGGGGCGGCTGCGGAGGAATATTCTCTCCAATGCTGTTTCTCGGGGGACTCACCGGCTTCTTTCTCGCCGGGGTCGCCGGCATCTGGGTCCCGCTCACGCCCGCAGACAGGATCGTCCTTGCGGCGGTCGGCATGAGCGCATGCTTCAATGCGGTCGTGCGCGCCCCTCTCACGTCCCTGCTGATCGTCTTCGAGATGACTCACCAGTTTTCGATGGTTCCCGCTCTCATGTTCTGTTCGATCGTCAGCCAGGCAATAGCCCGCCTCGGCGGCCGCCACAACTTTTACGAGGCTCTTCTTTTGCAAGATGGTCATGAGCTCATCCGCATCAAGCCGCCGCGTGACCTCGAGAGTTGGCAGAAGCTCTCCGTGTCAGAAATCGCGCGCATGCGCCCCGTCATTCTCCCCAACCTGGAGCGCGCCACAATCCAGACCTTCCTGGAATCCTACCCCTACGCGCGATTCCCCGTCATCATACAGGGCGAGATCAAAGGCATCGCAAGCCGCCAGGAGCTGAAGTCCGCTCTCGCGTCCCATACGGTCCCCCGGCTGACAACCCCGGTCTTGTGCACGCCTCGCGCCACCGTGCGCGAGGCTGGGGCGCTGCTGATGGAAAGCGCATCGGGGATGGTCCTGATACGGGATGATTCGGCTGGAGATATCTCCTCCGTCGTAACCCTCCATGACCTGCTACGGGCGCAGGCGGCACTGTCCGAATAAGGACGCCGCGTCCGACACTCCTCGTGATTGTTCTATCAGGGGAGCGCTCGACGGGCACTGCCGCGACATTGGGCCACAGGACGGGGAGAGCAGAGCGCACTGGCTCACGCATGCAAGAATGCCGACCAACGTACCCGCGGACCTCATTCCTGACGTCCTGGCAGGGATCGCGGCATTTCGATATATTTCGAAGGCCGCTCTCCCGCCAATTCGGCGGGAGAGGCTGACCTTTCACAACGCGGAAACCGCGTTCTACTTTTCGATGAAAAACGCGACCCTGCGGTTCCGCCAGTGGTCCGCGAAATTGCTGTCGAGCACGAGCGGATCCGCGGCGCCGACCCCCTCCGTGGTGAACACGGATGAGTCCAGGCCCCCGCCAACCAGTGCGTTCTTTACCGCTTCAGCCCGGGCCTTCGACAGCGGCAGCAGGACGTCCCGCTGCTCAATATCGCCAAGCCTCTTGTTGTCCCAGTGGATCATGACCGCATGGCCGACGAGCTTGATCTTATAGTCGGGGAACTTCTTCAGCTTCGCGGCCATATCAGCAAGGCGCTTCATGTTCTGCTGTGCAAGATCCGGCCTCACGTCCTGGTAGTCGGCCGTGTAGGGCTTGAAGAAGATACGTGAGCTCAGGATGCGGAACCCGGTGGAGGTCTTCTCCACCAGAATATCAACGGGGACGACCGACGCCAGCGCGCCCACGTTGCCGAACTCGTCCCGTACCTTGACGACAACGGGATAGTCTTCCGCGGACAGAACAAAGTCGCCCTTGAGGCCCTTTCCGTCCCAGACCGCGCTCTTGGCGGGCCACTTCGCCTCGAATGTCTGGAAGAGATGGTTCTCAGGATCGTAGATCTCCATCCTCCAGCTGTCGATACTCGCCAGGCGGGAGCTTGCATTCACGCTCAGCGTGATGGTGGGAGATCCCTCGATCGGCGAAAAGAGCGGATCGGAAAGCGTGACAGACCCAGTCGGGGGAGTGATATCCAGCACAAAAGGGGCGCTCATGGCCACGCCGGGTTTGAAGGCTTTGCCATAGTCAACCGAGAGTCGCGCCGTGTATTTCCCTTCCACCGCGAGGCTTCCCGCGTCGCTTTTGCCGTCCCAGCTCAAGGTCACCGGCGGATTCGATCCATCCCCGCTGAAGGTCTTCTGAACCTGCTGGCTGGAGTTCTGGATCTCCAGCTTCCAGGAGGCCACCGACTCGCGCGGGCCGTAGGACAAAGCGAGACTGATGGCGTCCATGACCGTGTCGCCGTTTGGAGAAAATCCCCCGTATCCGGGGGTGACCGCAACGGTGCCAGGCGCCGCCTCCGGCTGGACCGGTTTTGGCTGGGCTGGCAAGGCAGCCACGGCAACTGTCGACGAGACCAGGGCGGAGTTGCCGAACTCGTCCCGCAGAGTAGCCTGGGCAGTATAAACCCGCGACGGCGACACCAGGGCGCCGCTGCCGGACTTGCCGTCCCACTGAACTACCGTATTCGGCCACTTCCCGTCGAAACTGCGGAATGCCTTGCCATCCTGGGCCAGAATGTCCAGTGACCAGCTGTCCATCTTGGCCACGGCTGACCTTCCCGTGATCTGGACAGTCACCTGCGTGACCGCTCCCTGGGCGTCGGGTGTAAACTGCCGCGGATTGAAGCTCAAGCTGCCGGTCGGCGGCGAGATGTCCAGCACGAAGGAGCTGCTCTCCGTCGTTGCAGCGGGAGATCCCGAGCCGTGGACTACCGTAAGCCTGGCAGTATACGTTCCTTCAGGCGCAAGGGAACCGGAATCACCGAGGCCGTCCCATGTCAGTATTGTCGGAAGGTTGTTCAAGTCGCCGCTCCACCGCTTCTGCGTTCCGGAGCCTGTCACCATTTCCACGCTCCAGCTCTTGATCGCCGCGCTGCCGGCAAATGCGACTGAAAAGTCGATGGTGGCGTGCGCTTTGTCTCCATTCGGCGCCAGGCCCGTCTGTTCGGTCTGGATGGAGTCCCCTGCCGTGGAGGCCTTGGTTGTCTGGCAACTGACAAGAGCGAGCGCGATGGCGACCCCGACGCCAATCGTGTATAGAAAACCTTTCCGCATAGTTCCTCCTCATATTGTTTGGACGAGACCTATGACTGAATCATAGGCATGAGGCCCGCCGCAATTCCGTGCGATACCGCACATAAAATTCCTGGAGCGCAGGCGAGCGGGGTATCTCTGACCCAAAAAAAGGGGACAGGGCGATGCCCCATCCCCGGAAATGCCGTTCACCGCACGCGCTGCGGGGAACCTGATTATCGATCCAGCCCGATCCTGATCTCTGAGCCGGAGCGCTGAATGGTGAACATCGCGCTCCCTTTCGGGCTTCCATTCAGGGCCCTGTAATAATCCATCATGTTGCGGACCGACTGGCCATTGACCGCGGTGATGACATCCCCCGTTTTCAGTCCCGCAATTGAAGCAGGTGAGCTTTCGTCCGGAACGTAGCCCACGACGACGCCATTTGTGCCGCGCGGGATGTCGACCTGCTGCCGCACCTGGTCATTGATGTCTATCACAGTCATGCCCGGCCACAGATTCTTCGCCTGCGCGACCTGGTCCTTGTCATCGCGGACGCCGATCTTTACGGGAACGGCAGTCTTCTCTCCGTATCGCACGACAGAGAAGGTATACGTTTTGCCCGCCGCGAGACTCCCGACCACTTGTGTCAGGTCTGATGCGTTGGCAACTGCGCTGTTGTCCACGCGGGTGACGAAGTCGCCCGGGAGGACCCCTGCCCGATCAGCGGGAGAACCCTTGTAGGTCTCCATGATGAAGGCGCCCTTCAGGCCGCCGAGCTTCAGATCCGAAGCGAACCCGGGATACGTCTCGTTGTCCTGGACGTCCGCAATCTGAGCGCCGAGCCATCCGTATTCCACCTTGCCCCTGGCAATGAAATCCTGGATGGGCTGTTGGGCGTTGTTGATCGGAATTGCGAATCCCAGCCCGATGTTGCCACCGGTAGGGGCCGCAATCCACGTATTCATCCCGATGACCTCACCGTTGATGTTCACGAGCGCTCCACCCGAGTTCCCCTGGTTGATGGCCGCGTCCGTCTGGATATAGTCGGTGTATGTTGCCATATCCCCCTGGGGCCCGTGCCGACCCAGTGCGCTGACGATGCCCATGGTCACCGTGGATTCGAAGCCAAACGGGTTGCCGATTGCGAACACGATGTCTCCCACCTGGAGGCTGTTCGAGTCCCCCAGCTCCGCCACCGGGATCGAATCCTTGCTGTCGTAGGCGATAAGAGCGACATCCTTGCGCGGGTCGGTGCCGATGATATGCGCCTTGAACACCCGCTGGTCATTCAGCTTCACGCTTATTTCGCTGGCGCCCTGGACCACGTGGTTGTTCGTCAGGACGTAATACTGCGTGCCCGCATGCTGGACGATAATTCCCGAACCGAGCCCTGACTGCCGGAATGTCCTGCTTCCCCCGTTTCCGGGCGACTGCTCGAACGGTGAGGGGAAGGGAGAGTTCGACTGGGGAGCCTGCTGAGTAGTCGTCTGAGTCACGTCAACCTCGACGACAGAAGGAAGCACCTTCTGTGTCACGGCCCGGAACGCAGCCTGGAAAGGCTCGAGATTCGTTTTGAGGGCCGCGAGCTGGGCAATCGCGGACACATGAGTGGACCGTGCCGGGGCCGCAGACTTCACCTGTGAAAAGCTGAAGACCGGCGTGAAAAGGAACAGCGCGATTCCCACGACCGCCGCAGCCGTGATGGCGGCAAATGAATATACCTTTCGTTTCATGTCAATTACCTCTACAAAGAATGTACGCATCGGATGTTCCGGGCCTGTTATGGGGTGATTAAAGTACCTTAATGGCGGAATCGAGGGCTTTGTCGTTCGGACTGGGCAAAGAGGAAGCCCATGATCCGATTCCGTTCCGCCTCGGAGACAGACACGAACTCTACATTAATCACTTTGCCGTTTTTTGAGAGCCTGAGCACACGGGCCGCAAGGGTAACCTTCCCCTTCTCCGGAGAGAAGGAGACCTCCAGGAAGTCCCCTTTCTTCAACATCCGCCCGGGATTCTCGAGGCTCGCCCCTCCGCCCCCAAGATCCACAAGCGAGGACTCTTGCGGGACCGCCGCGGCCGAAGCGGCCGTGACGAACACGGGAAGGGATTCTTTCCGTCTGTAGAATCTCCGCCGCTGGTGATGCATAATCTGCGAGGAGTGCTCCAGGTGCACGGCATCATCCATGAAGTCAGTTATTTTCGTGTTGAAAGAATAGATACCAGCCGAATTGTGAAAATAGAGCATGAGGCGCATGCCCTTTGTCAGGCGCGAAGCTCCTGGATCAAGCTTGACGAGCATCACGCCTGGTCCCTG
>CAYTGX010000099.1:4569-5058 GCA_964437385.1 uncultured Spirochaetaceae bacterium | reverse complement strand
TCCTCCCCGATCCGGAGGAGGTCGCAAGGCTGGTCACGCCGCGCACCCGTGCACCTGAGCCTGGAACAAGCAGAACGGATGAGCCCTGCGGCAGCTCGGAGCTCGACGCCGGCACCTCCTCCGGCTGCGAAATCCGGAAACCGATCTTCTGCCGCAGGGCATCGAGGTGCATTTCGGGAACGTCCTCTGATTGGCGCATTTTTCGCGCACACGCGTCAAATATGCGGTGGTTGATCAGGACGGAATACTCGGATTCTCCCGCTTCAAGGTGCTGCGCAAGGCGTCCGAGAAGAGCCGTTTCGTGGTCGTCTAAATCAAGCTTCACCAGGAGGTGTTCAAGCATTTCACGCGAGTGCAGGGCGAGCTTGCGATGCACGATACGCTTCTGCACCACGACATAGATGCAGAAAATCAGTAGGAAAGCGATTATAATGAGAAAAAACAAAAGGATTTCAAGCCGCGTCTGCACAAAACTTTGGGCCACAGCAG
>CAYTGX010000099.1:0-4559 GCA_964437385.1 uncultured Spirochaetaceae bacterium | reverse complement strand
CTCCCATACACCATTTCGATTCTCCTCTGTTTCGATGCGCACAAGAAGGGCGGGACGAAAAAGAAGACGATCCACAGGAATGATCGCAAACTTCTCTGGCATTCGTCCATCCCGTCTCGCTCATCCAGCTATTTCTGAACAAGAGGCGGGAAATAGAGCGGTGAAAAAACGGCGCACCGGAAAGCTCATCGTCCCCGAGATACTCGCCGTCGTCCTCTTTCGATCAAGTAGCGATGACCCGAAGGCGACATCGGCGGATATGCCTTGGTCAGGGGCCCTTTGACGCAGGTGCCTGGCAGCGCAAATCGATGATTTCCATGCGATGGTTTGCTTTCAGGTTGTTGGGGGAGGGGCCTTCGGTCAGCACCAGCAACCCGTCTGCCAACCCTTCGCTCTGCACCCACTGCCGGGCAAATACGTTCCAGTCGCAAGAATGCTCCTGCTTCCTGTGAACCGGAGATACGCCATAAGAGAACTGCAGTCCTTGACAGGTCGCTTCTTCAGGGCTGACGGCCACGATCCATACCGGCAGCTTGAATCGGGAGATTGTCCGCGCAGTGTTGCCGGTAACCGTAGGAACAACGACTGCCGCCGCGGCGAGATGAGCCACGGTGTGCTGCACGCTACGCGAGACGAGGTCAACGAGATGATTGCCGGTTTCAAGGTCGGAGAAGGCAGGAACCTCTGGGAGGCGGACTTCGGCGCGATGCGGCTCGGTCGCAGCCGCTATCGCGGCGAGCATCTGCACCGCCTCGAGCGGGAACTTCCCCATGGCCGATTCTTCGGAAAGCATTACGCAATCGGTACCGTCGAGGACGGCATTGGCTACATCGGTTGCCTCGGCCCGCGTGGGGCGGTAGTGGTCCACCATGGATTCCAGCATCTGCGTGGCCGTGATGACAGGTTTGCCGATGGAGTTAGCCCTGCTGGTCAGCTGCTTCTGGACTATGGCAATCCTTTCCATCGGGGTTTCCACCCCGAGATCGCCGCGCGCAATCATTATTCCGTCTGCGGCCTTCAGGATCTCGTCGATATGGGCCAGTGCCCCCGCCCTTTCGATCTTGGCAATGATAAACGGGCTGTACCCCAGCTCTGCTGCCGCCTTCCGCACCGCGTCAACATCGGCCGGCGTCTCCACGAAGGACTGGCTGACCGCATCGGCACCGTTTTCCAGTGCGAACTTCAGGCAGTCGCGGTCATGTTCTGTAAACGCGCTGATGCCGAGATCGATTCCCGGCAGATTCAGTCCCTTTCGCGAGCGCAGCTCGCCCCCGACACGAACGAGGCACTCGACGTCTTTGCCTTCAACCCTGGCTACCTCCAGTTGAATGATACCGTCGTTGAGGAACAGCACGTTGCCCGGCTTGACGACCGCCGGCAGACGCGGGAAGCTCACGGAGACACGCTGCCGGTCGCCGGTGATTTCATTGGTAGTCAATGTGAACCTATCGCCTCGCTTCAACTCGATCCGTTCTTCAAACAAGAGCCCTATCCTCATCTTCGGCCCCGGAAGGTCGGCCATGATGGTCACACGTGTGCCGGCCGAACGAGCTGAACGGCGAAGGTTGTCAATGGCCGTTCCATGCCAGGCGAAATCGCCATGAGAGAAGTTGAGGCGAGCTATGTTCATGCCCGCATGCAGCAGTTGCAGCATGATCTCTACAGTTTCGGATGCCGGTCCGATCGTGCACACGAGCTTGGTCTTGTTGGGGGGAAGCATCCGATACCTCGCCGTAGTTCCCCCCTACTCCGCCGGGAGCTTCTCTTCGGGCAGCGGCGGGTCAGTCCTGTGACTCTGTTGATCATGCAGCCGGCCGAGGGTGTGCTCGAGCAGCCTGGTGAGCCTGTCCACCGCGCCGTCGACGGCCTGTTCAACGGTTGCGGCATGATGAGTGACCGCAGTGGGCTGGTGCTTTTCGAGGCGGGCTTCCATCACGCAGAGCATTGCGTCCTTCCCGCCTTTCTTATCGCTGTTCTCATCGCTCAGATGGACTTCCACGCGCGTGACGTGCTCGCGTATATGGCTCAAGGCGCTCTCCACGATGCTGCTGACGTGGGCGGCCAGCGCCTCGTGACCTGCAATGTTATGGTCGGTATTCACCTGGATCTGCATGGTCTTCCCCTTTGTCGTGATTCCGTTACCCCAGTAATTTAAACGCTTGCTTGTCCGTTCTGCTCACGGCGCAAGCCCTTTGTCATGGCTGCTTCTGCGGGATTGCTCCCCCGCAACCGGCTCATCGATCCAGTATCCCCGGCGATTGTAGTGCCCATGCAGCCTGGTCTCGTAATCCCGAGTGAGCAGGGACTCGTGCGAGTATTCCGGTGACTGCTTTATGGCGCTTCTGGAAAGATCGACAAATACTTTCGACACGTCCCAGCTCACGCCCTTGATCCATCGTGGCGAAATCAGAACCTTTTTCCCCGGCAACAAATTCCGAGTATCGACAACCAGGTATCGAATCGCCCACGTCTCGTCGTCGATCACAAAATCCTCGACATGGCCAATCTCGCCGTCCGCAGCATGGATGTTATAGCCGGTCACGGCGGACGTACTCCGCAAATGCGAATTCCATGGTTTTCCATTCGGATTGGATGTTCTGGCTTTTTCGCGGCGAGGAACTATGTCGGGATAGGGCCCCCACATATAGGTGCCGGTCCAATACGCCGGCCATCCATAGTACGCGTAGTATGTGACCTCGAATTGTCGCGAGACAGGCTCATCGCTGCTCATGGATGGACTGTCCTCGATCTGTTTTCTCGTCAAATCGATTGCGATCTGTTGCTTTTCCGCATTCACGGTACCCAGCGCATACGGGGAGATCAGCACCTGCCTGCCTTCAAGCCAGTTCCCTGTGTCGGCGACCAGGTAGCGAACCGCCCAGTGCTGATCGTCGAAGTAGAACTCTTTGACTTTCCCTATTTCCCCGTCCAGGCTGTGCAATGCATGGCCGGAGAGAGTCCTGGTTTTGTAGAGCATGGTGATAATCCTTTCGCGAAAAAGTGAGACCGCTAAGCAACCCAACTGAACCCGGGGGCAGGTAGATCGGCGGTATTTCCCGAGCCGTTCTACGACACCACGTGCTGTCACGATCGCCGCACCAACCAGGTAGTCTTTCAGGTCCTCCTCGCCCGATCCAACGAGCGTTCTGTGGCGTGTAGCGAGGACAACGATCGACGCTTCATTACAATTTGAAGTACAGAGGACGGTGGCACACTCGTCACCCGCACAGGAGCGGCCACGAGTGAAACGTGCCGGAGCACCGTACTCAGGCTTCAACGCTTACGGCAATAAATAATAGGCCAGAAGGCCGAGCCGTTCAGTGCGGAAGCGCACATTGCTCCTGCATCCCCGGAGCCATTGACAAGTCCCTATTGATCTGCTCACCGCTGAGATCGCCATGATCGGCAATGAAGGAATCGTCGGCGTCTTTGTTCATGGGCGGCGACAAGAAGGTGACGATGACACCCAGCTCATCACCCTGAGAGCAAGGCGACATCGAGGAGAGCAGCGCTGCCGGAACAGGCCGCAGGCACAAGGTTTCACGTCTCGACAGAAGTCTCCGCCCATTTCTTGACGGGTAATTTCATCCGGTGGATCTCCAGTCATGTCCGTCACGCGCAAGCAGCGCACGGGCGGCATCAGGTCCCCAACTGCCGGAAGCGTAGTTAGGGAAATTGCGGGGACTGGTCTTTTGCCACGCCTCCAACACCGGCATGAGGATCTGCCACGCCGCCTCGACCTGGTCCGCACGCATGAACAGGGTGGGATCATTGTTCATCACGTCCCAAAGCAAAGTCTCGTAGGCGTCCGGCGAGGGCACCTCAAAGCTCTCCTTATAGCTGAACCGCATCTCGACCGGCCGCAGCAGCATCTTCGACCCGGGATATTTCGCCTGAAAGCCCAGCACAATGCCTTCCTCGGGCTGGATTGACAAAAAAAGGCGGGACGGGTACCAGTCCCGGCCGGACTCCGGAGGGAATGACCGATGCGGCACTGAACGAAATTGGATTTCAATTTCCGAAAACTCCCGGCAGATACGCTTGCCCGTGCGGAGATAGAACGGCACTCCTTGCCAGCGCCAGTTGTCGATGAACAGCTTCAAGGCTGCGTATGTTTCTGTTTTCGAGTGAGGCGACACGCCGTCTTCCTGGCGGTAACCCCGCATCTTCTTGCCATGAAGGCTGCCTCCGCCATACTGACCTCGCACGGCGTATTCAGGCACCGCATCCGGACGGATGGCTCGTACGGCGTGCAGCACGTCCACTTTCTTGTTACGGATCTCGTCGGCGTCGAAGGACACCATTGGCTCCATGGCAACAAGACAAAGAAGCTGCATCAAGTGGTTTTGCACCATGTCCCGCAAGGCGCCCGCATGCTCGTAGTATCCGGCCCGATGCCCTACGCCGACCTGTTCCGCGTGGGAGATCGTCACATACTCGACATAGCGGCGGTTCCAGATGGGCTCGAACAGCGGATTGGCAAAGCGGAATGCCAGGATATTCTGCACGGTCTCTTTGCCCAGGTAATGGTCGATGCGGAAGATCTGCGATTCCCGGAA
>CAYTGX010000098.1:0-14979 GCA_964437385.1 uncultured Spirochaetaceae bacterium | reverse complement strand
TCTTTCTCCCCTCTACATTGATCTCCGTCTCCTGGTGAGTGGTCCAAAGCTCATGGCGCTCGCGGCACAAGCGCTGGCGCGGCTGCTGGAAGACATCCCATACGACCGCATCGCCGCCATACCCTATGGAGGGCTCCCCATCGGGCAAGCGGTGGCCATGGCCTGCGGCAGACCGCTCATCTACCCGCGCAAGGAGGTCAAGGAACACGGGACGAAAAACCTGATCGAAGGTACATACACCGCGGGAGAAACAGTCGTAGTGCTGGATGACCTGATCACGACAGGAGGCAGCAAACTGGAGGCCATGGCGCCTCTCACGGACGCCGGCCTGAAGGTGAAGGACGTGGTCGTCCTGGTGGACAGGGAACAGGGCGGAAGACAGGAGCTTGCCTCGCATGGGCTGGCTCTCCACGCCGTGCTCACGCTCAGCGAACTCCTGGATGTGCTGGTGCGCGCAGGCAGGATAAGCGAAACGGTGCGCAGGGATGTGCGCGCTCGCCTCGGGATCGGTTGACCTTTCCTGCCGGATCGCGGGGATTCGCCTCTCGAATCCCCTCGTGCTGGCTTCAGGCATCTGGGGGACTTCCCCCGCACTTCTGGAGCGCGCCGCCCGGACTGGAGCGGGCGCTGTCACGGCAAAGACCTGCACTCCGGTCCCGCGCAGGGGCCACAAGAACCCGACGGCAATCGACTGGGGTTATGGACTGATAAACGCGATGGGCCTGCCCAATCCAGGCATTGAAGAAGAAGTCAGGCTTCTTGAAGAGGCCGTACACAGGCTGGCCCCCCTCGGCGTACCGGTCATTGCAAGCATATCCGCCGACACAGCGGAGAGCTTCGGCAGATCGGCGGAAATCGTCTCCCGCGCCCATCCTTCCCTCATCGAGGTGAATATCTCCTGCCCCAACCTGCAGTCCGAACAGCACGAGATGTTCGCGGCCTCCGCGGAGGCTGCCGCGAATGTCACGCGCATCGTGAAAGCGGCAACTGCTATCCCGTGCATCATCAAGCTCTCCCCGAACGTGCCCGATATCAGCGCCATTGCACTGGCTGTCGCGGCAGCCGGCGCGGATGCAATTACCGCCATCAACACGATGCCGGGCATGCTCGTGGACGCAGAGACCGGCGCGCCGGTTCTGGCCAACCGCAGCGGCGGCATTTCAGGCCCTGCGCTCAAGCCGATCGCGCTTCGATGCGTGCACCAGATCGCGTCGGTCGTGGACGTTCCCCTGATCGGAACGGGCGGCGTTCTCACGGGCCAGGACGCGGTGGAGATGGTATCCGCGGGTGCGCTCTGCGTCGGTGTGGGCTCGGCCGTCTTCTACAGGGGTGAGAATACGTTTTCACTTATCCGGGACGAGCTTGCAGCTTGGCTGCAGGAGCGCGGCTACACCCTCGAGGAGATTCGCGGCAGGACGGGTCGGTCACGCGACTCAAGGAGCATGAGCAACCCGCCGCCCGTGCCCGGCTGGGAGGCCGATAGTGCCCGGTAGTCTTCACCGGCCCGCGCGCGTCACTGCAAAGGTCACTGAAAATGCGAAGACCGTTTCGTTGATCCTGGACACCGCGATGCCAGCATCCCCCGGGCAGTTTGCCATGCTCTGGCTCCCGGGAGTGGACGAGAAACCCTTCAGCATCTCGGGTGCAGACCCGCTCCAGTTCACGATTGCCCGGGTCGGACCTTTCAGCGATCTCCTGCACGCGCTCCAGGTCGGTGACCCGCTCTGGGTCCGCGGTCCCTTTGGCAGGGGATACTCGGCGGGAACGGGCCGCACACTCCTGGTGGGCGGAGGCTATGGAGCTGCGCCGCTGCACTTCCTGGGTCGCGCAATTCTCGCGGCGGGCGCTGATGGCATCGACGCTGCGCTCGGAGCAAAGATCTCTTCCGACCTCCTGTTCGTCGAGCGATTTCAAGCCCTCGGCGCGGACGTGCACCTTGCGACCGAAGACGGCTCCACGGGCAGGCGGGGGCGCGTGACGGATGTCGTGGCGCCGCTCCTGGAATCGGGGAGGTTTGCCCGGCTGTGCGCCTGCGGTCCCGAGGGCATGCTGGACAGCCTGGCCGCACTCTGCCGCGCGTCCCGCGTGCCCGCGGAGCTGTCCTACGAGGCATACATGCGCTGCGGCATCGGCATATGCGGTTCCTGCGAGCACGGCGGGCGCCTGGTCTGCATGGACGGCCCCGTCTTCACGGCGGCGCCACTGAATCCACCGGGTACGGCGGCGCCATGAGAACGCGGCCTAACGCTGCAATTGTTAGCTCGGAAAAAGAAAACTCTCTTCCAAAGTCGTCGATGTGAAATCAGGGACAACATCCTGACGCCACCGTCGAAGATCGGAAAGCAATGCATCTGCGCCGTTTTGGGTCTGGAAATCCAGTCTCTTGACTTGCGAACATTCTGTCGTGGCTGGATTGGTGGAGTACACCCGATCAAGAAAGGCTTCTGATTTCTTACGAAGGTTGCTGATGTTCGGATCAGTATCCCCTTTTGCGAATCGATTGTCGAGGTCCTGTGTGAGGAGACAGTACTTAATATTGTTGTCGCGTAGCGCCAACGCCCAGAATAACACAGCGTCGTTCCGGCTATGATCGCTTGTCTTGCAGTTCAACAGGGCAAACGCTTTGAGAGTTTCAGTTTTTTCCTTCGCTAAGACAACAATGTCCGAATCTGGCCAGACTCCTGTGGTTGTTTGAGTGCAACGACGGGTCGCTTTCAATGTGAGAAAACTCACAATATCTATAGACTTTGGGTTATGTCTCAGCCGATCGCCTTTTACTGCGAGAATGCCTTCGGCGTTGAGGTTGTCATTTATGAAATGACGCATGAACTCCTCGAAATTGTTGCCACTTGCGGCAACCCAGCTTTGGCGTGCCTTATTTGCATCCTCGCCCTTAACGATCTGATACTGAGTAATATAGACGTATTTGACAATGTCCATGACCTCTTTTTCTGGAGGTTTCATGCTTTGAACCAGAGTCATGATTCTCCCAACATCTGCCACGGCATTTTCGCCAAAGCCCGTGAGCTCTCCCTTAATGCTTTTGTAGTAGCTATCGGCGTTCACTTCAGCATGGCTTTCTGAAGCTTGTGCTTCGGCGGGTCTTCTACGATTGGAGATAGAACAGGCATGTTTTCAAGAGCCGGCTGCTTGGTTTCGGCCGCGATGCGCTCCGCCGATATTGCGCAGTACTTTTTTGAAAGGTCCATGTGAACGAAATGTCGATCGTATCGCTTGGCAACTACGGCAACTGTGCCTGTTCCACCGAATGGATCAAGTACAACGTTCCCCTTGTAGCAATAGAACTTTATGAGCCGCTTGATCAATTCCTCCGGAAACGGCGCCGGATGGCCGCCATTCTTTTGTTCGGGTGGCTTTCGTCCATTTCGTGGTGGATACAGGCTATGTAAAAAAGGCTGGCGGCCGCGCGTTTCCGGTTGAATTGACCAGAACGCGTCTGAATACTTTATGAACTCCTCGCCCGTAATATCAGCGTCTGCCTTGTCACCTTCCAGTGCCCACGACCCTTTGCAGAACACCAGGACATATTCCCAACTCGGCACCATGTGAGGATTTCGTGGACTTTTCCAGGAACCCCATGCGGTTCGGCGGCGCATGGTTTGTTTGTACCACAGGATCTCTGTGCGCATGATAAAACCGATTTGCATCAAATCACGAGCCATATCATAGTGAACTGGGCGGAAGTCCTTGATACTGGTTGGCGCAACATTGAGCGCGAATCGTCCACCGGGGACAAGAACCCGATACAGTTCCTCCCAGAATCCCTTTAGCCATTTGAGATATTCGTCATATGGCATCTTGTCATTGTGCGAATCGTACTCGAGGCCAACATTGTACGGCGGCGAAGTGATCGCAAGGTGGATGCACTCACTAGGCATCTTCTGCAAGATCTCTAATGAGTCGCCGCAGATTATCTTGTCTTTCCACCAGTCACCTGAAGTGGAAACGTTAGGAAAACTGAGGAAGCGTGATAGTCGTCCCATTGAAGATTGCATTGTAGCTACTTTGCAAACCTTTCGCAATGCATACGGTGCGGTGCTCTTAAGCTCGGGACCATATCCTTAGGCGTGCACCGTATTGCGTGCCTTCCCACGGCAATCAAATACGCGCCTTTGTTGCACGCGGCTCGCCAGAAGGCTCCGCACGGCGATGGGGGGCTCTGGCTGAACCACAGCACGGCGCGCCTTGAAAGAACGCCCCAGATGGATCACCATGTAAAGCTGTGACCATCCGGATCATCATTACCGGCGGAACCTTCGACAAGCACTACGACGAGATCCGGGGCAACCTGACATTCAAGGACACTCACCTGCCTCAGATCCTGAAGATAGCGCGCTGCACGGTTCCGATCGAGGTGGAGCTCAACCAGCTCATTGACAGTCTCGACATGCACAACGCCAACCGTCAGCAGGTGCTCGAGTCCTGCCGCAGAGCGGCCGAGGCGCATATCGTGATCACCCACGGGACGGACACGATGGTGGAAACGGCCGGGGTGCTGGGTGCGGCAGGCCTGGATAAGACGATCGTCCTCACCGGCGCCATGGTGCCGTACGTATTCAACAACTCGGACGCAGTCTTCAACCTCGGATGCGCAGTCACCGCCGTTCAGATCCTGCCGCGCGGCGTCTTTATCGTGATGAACGGCCGTGTTTTCCACTGGGACGACGTGCAAAAGAACAGGGAGCAGGGAATCTTCGCCCGCAAAAGCGAATCACCGGCCCCGTAGCTCGGAATGAGCATGGAACATCCGAGATCCCTTGCGCACAGTCGTCAAACCTGCTATCACCAGATAATGCCTGATTTATCTACTACCTACATGGGACTGCATCTGAAAAATCCGCTCATTGCCGGCAGCTCCGGACTTACCGGAACGCCGGAAAGCCTTCTCGCCCTTCAGGACGGCGGCGTGGCTGCCGTTGTCCTCAAATCGATTTTCGAGGAGGAGATTGCCGGCGAATACTCAGAGGTCCTTGCGAAAGCCAAGCAGAAGGGTATGAGCCTGGAGTCGTACGATTATTACGACTACCAGATCCGCGGGGAACGGGTGGCCTCGTACGTCGAGCTGGTCCAGCGGGCCAAGAAGGACCTGTCCATTCCCGTCATCGCCAGCGTGAATTGCACCTATTCGCACGAATGGGTGTCATTTGCCCGGGACATCGAGGCGGCCGGCGCGGACGGCCTGGAGCTGAACATGTTTTTCCTCCCCTCCGACCTGAAGCGCTCAAGCGAGGAGAGGGAGAAAGACTACTTCCTCATCATCGAGCGGGTGCTGAAGGAAGTGCACGTGCCGGTCGCCCTGAAGATCAGCCCTTATTTTTCCACGCTGGCGCAGATTATCAACCGGCTGTCGCGCACGGGCGTTGCTGCGCTTGTCCTTTTCAACCGTTTCTACTCGATCGACTTCGACATTGAAAAGATGACCGTCACGGCCTCCCACGCGCTCAGCACCGACGCAGAGCTCGCCGCGCCCTTGCGCTGGGTAGCGCTCATGTCCCGACGCGTCGGCTGCGATCTTGCCGCATCCACAGGCATGCATGACGGGGCCGCCCTTATCAAGCAGCTCCTGGCCGGCGCAAAAGCCGTGCAGGCAGTGTCGGCTTTTTACCGCAATGGCCCGGGCTTCGCGGCCAGGATGCTCGAAGCGCTGGGAAACTGGATGGACCGGCACGGATACAAGGCCATCGCCGATTTCCGGGGGAAGATGAGCCAGGCGGAGAGCGAGGACCCGGCCGCCTATGAACGCGTCCAGTTCATGAAGCAGTTTGGCGGATGAGAAGAAGGGCGGAGTGCCCGCGGAGCAGACCGCGCGCTATGACCTGGTGATCGTCGGCACCGGCCCTGCCGGGCTGGGCGCCGGTTTTACATTCACCGATGCGCGGCCCGGCGCATCCGTGCTGATGATCGACGCCTCCTCCATCAGCACCGGCGGATTGTGCAATGACTGCAAGATGAACTTCACGTTCCCCATCGGCTTTCCCCTGGAGTACTGGACTCCCTCGACGGCAGAACGTCTACTTGCTGCCGTCACCGCCCAGCTTCGACCTTCCATTCTCGAAAAGAAGAACATCGGGATCTACAGCCGGAGGGCTGAAAAGCTCGGCGTGCGGATATTGGAGGTCCGCCAATCTCACCTGGGCACGGACGGCGGCGTGAATCTGGTGCGGGAGCTCGTGAGAGACCTGTCTTCCCGGGGAGCGGTTTTCTCTCTGGGTGAAACGGTGCGGGATGTGAAAGAGAGAGAGCATAGAGTGGTCACCGACAGGCGGGAAATCGAATATGGGAGCCTGATCGTTGCCCCCGGCAGAAGGGGATTCGCGTTCCTGCAGCAGCTCATGGACAGGCTCGGAGTGTCGTATGTCGACAACGTCGTGGATATCGGCCTGCGCCTGGAGATGCGGGCCCAGAACTATCCCATCGTGCAGGACTACTACGATCCAAAGTTTCTTTTCCCCCAGAAGGTGCGCACTTTCTGCACCAACAGCGGGAAAGCCTACGTGGTGAAAGAGAAGTACGAGGGCCGGGAGAACCGGGATTATTTCAGCATCAACGGCCACGCCTTCTCCCAGCGGGGAAAGGCCAGGGGCCTGGTGAACTTCGCCCTCCTCAAGACTGTCAAGTTCACGGAGCCGCTGGCCAGCGGCCAGAAGTTCGCCGCAATGCTCGGCCAGCAAGCCATGCTCATGGGAGGAGGGCAGCCTCTCATGCAGAGGGTGGGGGACTTCAGACTGGGCAAGCGCTCGAAGGCGGAGAACTTCACCGGAGACCTGTACGACTTCGCGCCCACCCTTCCTTCCTGCACTCCGGGGGACATCGCCCTTGCCATGCCGGCAAAGATCCTGCGCGCCATCTGGAGATCGATGAAGCTCCTGGACACGATCATTCCCGGCGTGCTTCATCCTTCCACTGTCATGTACTACCCTGAGATCAAGCTCTACGGGAACAAGCCGCGTTTCATCGATGAGAGCTTCCAGGCCCGGCCGGGCATCTGGATGATCGGAGACGGTGCGGGCACAAGCCGCGGGATCACGGCTGCCTGGGCCAGCGGCATCCGGGCAGCGGAAGGGATCCTGAATCCGGGCGCACCCTCACATGCATAACCCTGCGGCGTGACGTGAGACCTGCCGTGCATTCGATCTTCATAAGAATCCCGCCGGTTGTCCGGCGGGATACATGATTCCGGTCACCGACTGTTCGGCGCTCAGGACTTCTGGCTGACGAACTCGTCGATCTTTTCCAAGAGCTCTTTGGCGTTCTTGCTGCCAGCCTTTTCCAGGATGATGTACTGCTGGACCGCCTTGGCAAGATTGCCCTGCTGGAGATAGGCCTCGCCGTAGTATTCGCGGGCCTCCGGGAAATTCGGCTTGAGCTTCAAGGCCGTCTCGTAATAGGTGAACGCCTTGTCCACGTCCCCCATCTTGCGTGTGCTGAAGCCCAGCATGTTGTACGCTTCCGCGTAGTCGCTCTTCAGGGAGATGGCCTTCTGAAAATCGCTGATGGCTTCGGAATAATTCCCCGACTGCGACGCGGCATAGCCGACCTTGTAGTAGTCCTGCGCGCTGGAGGGATTGGGATTGGAACTGGGCTTGCCACCGCCTCCGCCTCCACCGCCTGATCCCGATGCGAAGACAGTGCCCGCCAGGAAAAGGGAAAGAAGAAAAACTATGATCTTTCTCATGTATGTAAACCTCCTGGGGCGTCAATGCGCCCGTGTGAACTCCATACGTTCGCGATTACATACGGAGATTGCGGGGACGCGGATTCTCCGGGCGGGATAAATCTGCGGGCGTCCCTTGGCGAGCTCGTCCTGGCCGCCAGGATGAGGCTCAGTTCACACTTATCCCCACCTGCCTCCACGCATCGATAACGGCCTGCTTCCCGACAGCACCGTAGAGCTGAAACGCATTCAAAGCCGTCAACCGGGCAAAATCCATGAACTGCGATGATGGGGCAAGACGCGTGTCCGTGAGGGTCTTGTACCAGATCTGTCCAGCCTTCTCCCAGGAGTATCCTCCCAGCGCAATGGCTAGCCGGGCGAATGCATTGTTGGGAATGCCGGAATTGATATGCACACCGCCGTCGTCCGAGGTTGTTGTCACGTAGTCTTTCATGTGCGCAGGCTGCGGATCCTTGCCCAGAACGGGATCGTCATATGCAGTACCCGGCGCTTTCATGGATCTCAGGGCTTCCCCTTTGACGCCCGGCATCAGGAGGCCTGCCCCGATGAGCCAATCCGCCTGCGCGGCAGACTGGCGGGGCGACGCGGCATATTGCTTGACCAGGGAGCCGAATACGTCCGAGACGGACTCGTTCAGCGCCCCAGACTGCCCGTTGTAGTCGAGATTTGCCGTATGCCCCGTCACGCCGTGCGTCAGCTCGTGGCCAATGACATCGACGGCAATGGTGAAGCGATTGAAGAGCCGTCCGTCGCCGTCGCCGAAAATCATCCGTTCACCGTTCCAGTACGCGTTGTCATAGTTCATGCCGTAGTGCACGGTTGCGTCGAGCTCCATCCCGGCTGCGTCCACCGAGTCGCGCTTCCAGATGTCCCAGTACAGGTCGAAGGTCGCGCCCAGGCCATTGTACGCCTCGTCAACGGCCGCATCCCCTGTCGGCCCCTGTCCCTCCTCGCGCGTCCTGACCCCGGGGATATTCTCCGTATGGGAGGTCGTGAAGATCACCCGCTGCTTGTGCGGCGCGCCGGTCGGGGCCGAAGGACCCAGGGCCTTCAGCCTTGCATCCACGGCAGCGCGGGCTGTTCGCATGGCGGCGGCGCTCCTCAGCATTTGCTCGGCCATCCGGCGCTGTGCATTCGATCCGTTTTTCACTATCGCCTCCAGGACGTGCGGAGGCAGGATACAGAAAATCGAGCGGCGATGCCGTGTGTGATCCATGCGTATCTCCTCTATGACGGACCGTCCGCCCCGAGCCTGCGGAGGTACGCGATCAGAGCCAGGAGAGAGTGGTCCGCGGTGGATTCCACCACCTGGACGGTGTGAGATTTTTCTCCGTCCTCCACCGTAATACGGTAAGAACGATAGTCGGCAGCGCCGGCAGGACGGACCGAATCAGATTGATCGAAGAAGTGTGCGGCACGAACCATGGACTCGAGTTCACCGGCCTGAAGCGTGTTGAGACGCTCCGTGTCGATGTGAATCGGCCTCTGAAGGCCTGGGACATAGGCAAACCCGCCGAGCGTCTTGCATTGGATGCGCATACGGGATTTCTGGCTTCTTCAAAAAGTACTCCGGCCTTCCCCGCCGGTCAACACCCGTGCGGCGCCAGAATCCGCGGAACTGCGCGGAGTACCGTGCAAGGTACCGCGCCCCTATTCCTCAGTATATTCAAGCGGAGGTTTGTCGAATGGACACAAGCCGCTCAAAGCAGATGTGCAAACGCTTCACCCTACGACCCTTCCGGGGTCTGTCACGATACGGGTCTCAGATCTCGAGCGTTCCATGCGGTTCTATGAAAAGGTGATAGGTCTCTCGGCCGCCCGACAGGCCGGCGGGCACGCCGCGCTGGGAATTGAGAATGAAGCGCCCCTGATTCACTTGAAAGAGACGCCCGGCGCTCGGCAGGTGCAGAGGAAATCCGGCCTGTATCACTTCGCCGTTCGGCTCCCCACCCGCGCCGACTTTGGCAGCGCGCTGAAGCGGTTGATCAACTCCGGTATCCGCGTAGGCCAGTCGGATCACCTCGTGAGTGAGGCGTTATAGATCGTAGGGTTCGACATCACCGCTTCACTGGCCGGCTGAAAAAAGGACGCAGTAGGCGCTAAGAAAAGGCCCGCCATTCCGGCGGGCCCGTGCCTCACATATCCTGCGATACTGCGGCTGAACGCTCTTTCAATCGTACACCAGTTGTGCGATATCAGGGTTGTCCATGTTGGTGACGTCGTAGAACTTGGCACCGGTGTCCACGTCTGCGACGGGCTGCTTCTTGATGGCCTTGTAGGCGAGCTCGACCGCCTTGAATCCGATCTGGTAAGGATCCTGCGTGATCGAACCAAGGAAATACTTGTTGCGGATGGCTGCCTTCTGGGCCTTGCCGGCATCGAAGCCGATGACCATCAGGCCGGGATACTGTTTGGGCAACGCGCTGCCGTCGTTCGTGGCGGCAAGAACTGCCCTGGCTGTGCCTTCGTTCGAACAGAAGATGCCAAGGACGTGATCAGCCTTGACGCGATTCAGCACGGCCGCGGCTGAATTGGTGGCGTCAGTGTCCTTCGGTGAAGCAGGAACCACCACGTTGATGATGATTGCCTTGCCACCGGTCGGGCTGTCAGGAGCGATATAAGCCGGGTTTCCCGTCACATTGATGTCGGCCTTGGTGTGGCTGGTCTGGGTCGTGATCAGCTCGATCATCTTGTCCCGGAACCCCTTGCCGCGGTCCGTCACGGACTGGCTCGTTGCGTCCTGGTTGAAGTCAACGAACATGACCGGGTGCGCGGCGCTTGCAGCCGCAATCTTGTCTTTGACAGCCTCGAACATCTTCTCGGCGGCGAGACCTGCCGCTGCATAGCTGTTTGTGGCTGCGGTCGCGTAGATGGCCCCTGCCGGCGCATTCTTCACACCGGAGTCGAACCCGATGATGGGTATCTTTCTCTGTATGGCCTGGTTCAACTGGTCCATGACGGAGTTCGTGTCCAGCGCCGCAAGACAGATAGCCGAGGGATTCTTCGCCATGTCATTCACCAGCATCTGCACCTGGGGCTGGATGTCGGCTTCGGTTGGAGGCCCTTCGAAGGTGATTTCAACGCCGTACTGCTTTGCTGCGGCCTCGGCGCCGAGCTTGACCGTCTGCCAGAACTGGTGCTGGAACCCCTTGGAAATGACGGGAATGTAGATCTTCGCTGGCTTGCATCCTGCCAGGGCGAAGATAAGCCCCGCCGCCAAGAGCAGCATCCCGATTCGTCGATAGAATCTCATAGATACCTCCTCTGGTATTTTGCCAGGAACATGCGTTCCGGCCGTATCAAAACCCTTAAGAGTCCTGCAGCCCTGGCGCGGTACACCATGCTATGGCTGCCGCTCATTCTCCTCCTGTTGTGCGAGCTCCTTGCGTCTGAGCATCTCTCCGAACTCGTGATCGGCTGCCCGTTCTTCGGCGCGTATGCGGGCCTGCTCCGCCTTTTCTTCAGCTTTCATCCTGGTGAAAGTGGCTTTCAACTCGCTCCTGGCCGCATTGACCTGCGCCAGGATTTCCGCGGCCTGACGGCCGTCGCCGGCCGTCCTGCGAGACGACGCTTCCTGCTTCATGGCTGCGATCTTTTCCACCATGGAAGTCTTGTACAGGTCCGCCGGCGTCTCGATCCGCACTTCCGCTGCCTTCTTGTTGCGGTACATATCCAGCAGCACCGCCCCGATGACAATAACGCCTGTAAAGAATGTCTGCCAGTGGGCCTCCAGGTCCAGGGCCGGCAGGCCCGTGGCCAGCACCGACATGATGAACACGCCGATGATGGTTCCCCAGATGGTTCCGATGCCTCCAGCAAGCGATGTTCCCCCGATGACCGCGGCAGCGATTGCGTACAGCTCGAACCCCTGCCCCTGGGCTGGGAGCACCGTGGTGTAGATGGCGGCGTAGGAGATCCCTCCGATGCCTGCGGTAGCGCCCGCGATGACATAGACCAGAAGCTGCCACTTCCGCACGTCAACTCCGGAAAGGCGGGCAGCCTCCATGTTGCTCCCGATTGCATAGGTGTAGCGGCCAAGCTTCGTATTGGAAAGAAGGAGGTGGCAGATCACGGCCACGGCAACGAGCAGGAATGCGCCGGTGGGTATCGCCCCTCCGTTGGGATCGAGGTAGAGGAAGATGCTTTTAAACCATCCTCCAGGCGTGCCGCGAATGGGAAACGTGGCGCTCTGGACGTTGGAAACAATGGAGCCGACGCCCATGGAGATCATCATGGTGCCGAGCGTCACGATGAACGGCGGCATCTTCAGCCGGGAGACCAGGACGCCGTTGAGGAGCCCGAAGGCGATTCCCATGACAACGATCAGGAGGAGGGAGGGAACCATGGGGAACCCGTGCTTGAGCGCCGTTCCGCCAATGATGGCGGAACACATCATGACCGTCCCGATGGAAAGATCGATTCCGCCGCTGATGATGACAAAGGTCACACCCATCGAGATAAATCCGATATAGAAGGCGGCGTCAATGATGTTCACCAGCGTGGGATAGGAGAAATAGTTGCGCCCGAAGAGACCGAAAAAGACATAGAGAATAACCAGGGCGCCTGGGGCAAGAACCCACTTCAATCCCTGCGCCCGGAACCGCTGCATTCTGATCTCGAGTGTCATATCTGCCATGCTTCAGCTCCTGCTGAGGACTTCCTCGTGCCCCATGGTTGCGTATTCCATGATCGCTTCCTGGCTCGCCCCTTCGATAGGAAGCTCCCCGGTGAGCCTTCCCTCGCACATCACGACCATACGATCGCTCATGCGAAGGATCTCGGGAAGCTCCGAAGAAATCATGATGATCGACTTCCCCTCGCGGGTCAGCTCGTTCATCAGCGTGTAGATTTCGCTTTTGGCCCCGACGTCGATTCCACGGGTCGGCTCGTCGAAAATCAGGATGTCGCAGTTGCGGATGAGCCACTTCGCGATGACGACCTTCTGCTGGTTGCCTCCCGAGAGGTTTCGCAGCAGCTGTTCCAGGGACGGCGTCTTGATGCTCAGCCGTTCGACGTACTCCTCGGTGACCTTTCGGACACTGCTGGCGTTGATGAACATGCCGCTCTGGAACCGGTCATACGTGGCCATTGCCAGGTTGTCCCGCACGCTCAGATTGACCGCCAGGCCGAAGCGCTTGCGGTCCTCCGACAGGTAGCCGATACCGTTGACCACGGCGTCTTCAGGAGACCGAATGGAGACCCGGCGCCCGCGCACCTCGATGGTGCCGCTCTGGACTTCATCCGCGCCGAAAATGGCGCGGGCAGTCTCGGTCCTGCCGGATCCCATCAGCCCGGCCATGCCCAGTATCTCCCCCTCGCGCAGATCGAAGCTGACGTCCCGCACCAGCTTCCCCGCGTTCAGCCGGTTCACGCGCAGGACCACCGGCGCACCTGGGGCAACGCTGCTCCTGGTCTTCGGCTGCTCGTAGATGACGCGGCCGACCATCATGTTGATGATCTGCTGCCGGGTCACCTCGGAAGTCAGCTTCGTGTCAACGCGCTCTCCGTCCCGCAGCACGGTGACGCGGTCCGCAATGCGGTGGATCTCGTCGAGGCGATGGGAAATGTGGATCATTCCCACGCCCCTGCTCGCCAGATCGCGCATGATGGTGAACAGCTCGTCGATCTCGGCGTCCGTCAGCGCTGCAGTCGGCTCGTCCAGGATCAGGATGCGCAGGCGGTGCGACACGGCCTTCGCGATTTCCACCATCTGCTGTTTGCCCACGGTCAGCCTTCCCAGCGGCTCGCCGGGATCGATATTCATTTTGAGCCTTCGAAACAACTCCTCCGCGCGGCGCGTCTGCTCGCGTTTGTCCAGCAGAATGCCGCCGATTCGGGTCGATTCACGGCCGATGAAAATGTTTTCAGCCACCGTGAGGTGATCCATCATGTTCAGCTCCTGGTGGATGATCCCGATGCCCATCTCCAGGGCGTGCCGGGGGTCTCTCGGGTTGAACTGGTGGCCAAGATAATGGATCTCTCCGGAGTCTTTCGTATTGATGCCGATGAGAACCTTCATGAGCGTGGACTTGCCGGCGCCGTTCTCCCCGACCAGAGCGTGTATCTCTGCCTCTTCAAGGTCGAAATCGACCTGTCTCAGGGCATGCACGCCCGTGAAGCGCTTGTCTATCTTCTTCATTGAAAGAATTTGGCCCACTATGGTAGCTCCAGATGCTCGGCCACATCATTGCACGCTTTCCGGCTCGTGTAAACGGAGAACCCTCCAATGATCGGAAAAACCTCTGCGTCTGCGATCCGCGTACTGCTTCGGTGATTGTCGCAAAGGATAGAGTACGAGAAACGCGCGCGGAGAGTCAAGATTCCCGCTCCCCGGCCGTTGCCCCACCGCGGCCGCGACGATACATTCTATGAGGTGAGAATCGGCGACAACGCGGAAGCACTCGAAATCACGATGAACTTCTTCGGAAACCGCGGAATCATTCACCCCGCGCTGATCTGGGATGACAGGGACGGGGCAACCCTTGTGGATGCGGGCATGCCCGGCCAGCTTGCCGACATCGAGGGAAAGCTCCATGAGCTCGGATTGAAGCTGACCGACATCCGCAGGATACTCCTGACGCACCAGGACCTCGACCACATCGGCTCTGCCGGCGACATCGCCCGCGCAACAGGAGCGGAAGTGTACGCGCACGACGCGGACGTGCCCTACATCCAGGGGGAAATGCCGCTTCTCAAGCTGGACATGAGAAGGATCGAGTCCCGCCTTTCCGCGCTCCCCAAGGAGCAGCAGGACCGTGTGCGCGCGCTCCTTTCTTCGCCGCCGAATGTCAGGGTTGATCGAGTCCTGAACGGCGGCGAAGAGCTGCCGTTTCACGGCGGGATCGTGGTCATCCCGACGCCGGGTCACACCCCGGGCCATGTGTGCTACTACCTCAAAGCGCAGATGCTGCTGGTGGCGGGAGATGCCCTGCGCGTGGAAGATGGCAGCCTGATCGGTCCGAGCCCCATGGCAACACCGGATATGCGCCGGGCAATGAGCTCCCTGAAAAACCTGCAGCCCTACCGGATCGACACGGTGCTGTGCTATCACGGGGGACTGGCGCAGCGGGAAGTGGGCTCCCGGCTGCGGGACCTTGCCGGGATCGGGAGCTGAAAGCGCTCGCGCGTCGAATCTTGCGCAGCGCCTCCACAGGAGCGGGAATGGCTGCTCCGTTTCCTCACGGACTACTATTTTAGTACTATTTACCCGATGCCAGATCCCACGGTCACGGAAAAGCAGGTTCTTGACGCGCTTCGCACCGTGCAGGAACCGGAACTGCATC
>CAYTGX010000097.1:0-15120 GCA_964437385.1 uncultured Spirochaetaceae bacterium | reverse complement strand
GCGATATCGGTGAAAAGCTTGTTGAGAATCCGGCCGTCGTCGATCGATTTCGCGGCAATGCGCCGGTTGTGGACGGAATCGACCTTGGCGCGCGTAATGAGCTTCTCCGCAAGCCGTCGGGCGACCTTCGCCTTGGCAACGGTGGTGCGGATGCGCTCATATCTGAACAGGGCTTTCGCCTGGGCCCTGAGAAGGGCCTTGCGATGAGCAGAAGTCCTGCCCAGCTTGTTGATGCTACTCCGATGATCCATTGCCTTCCTTCCCTTCGCCCGTGTCCGCCTGTCCGACCGCAACGCCCGCAATCGCCGGCGTGATCTCCCCGGCAAGCTGCTTCTTGAGCTGCTTCTTCAAGGCAGTGTAGTCCTTCATGCCGAGGTCCAGCCCGCGCGCCTGAAGCTTGTCCCTGATCTCCTGAAGGCTCTTTTTGCCGAAATTCCGCGTCTTGGTGATCTCTTCCTCGGTCTTTTTGGTGAGGTCCCCGATCGTGCGGATATTCGCGTTGCGAAGACAATTGCTGGAGCGCACGGAGAGCTCCAGTTCCTCCACGGGGGTATCGAGGAGGGCGCGAATACGCTCCTCGTCCTCGTCCACCTCGTCGTCTCCTCCCGCCTCGGCCTCATCGAAGTTGATGAAGATCGTAAAATGATCCTTGGCGATCTTCGCCGCCTCCGCAAGGGCGTCATCCGGAGTGATGGTGCCGTCTGTCCAGATCTCCAGGAGGAGCTTGTCGTAGTCGGTCCGCTGCCCCACGCGGGTATTCTCGACGCTGTACTTCACCTTCTGGATCGGAGAGAAGATCGCGTCGATGGGAATGGTCCCGATCACCTCAATGTACTTCTCGTTCCGTTCCGCCGGCACGTATCCGCGGCCCAGGTTGATCTGGACCTCGAACTCGATGTTGGCCTTCTCCATGAGCGTCGCGATGGGGAAGTCGCCATTGATGACTTCCACGTCGTTGTCCACGGCCAGGTCCCGCGCGGTGAGGGTCCGACCCCCTTTTGCCTCGAGCACGATCGTCTTTTCCTCGAGGTCCCCGGCCAGGCGGATCTGCACCTGCTTGAGGTTGTTGATGAAATCCGGAGTGTCCTCCACGACCTCGGGGATGGGCTCGTACTCACTCGCAATGATATGCGGCGATCCGTCGTCCTTGTACGTCGTGATCTTGACAGCCGTCACGGCATACCCCTGTATCGAGGAGAGAAGGATCCTGCGCAGCGTATTGCCGATCGTGATGCCATACCCGCGTTCGAACGGATATGCCACGAATCGTCCGTAGTTGGCCTCCACCTCGCTGTGCTCGAAGGTGATGCCCTTTGGCTTCTTGAAGCCCTTTAGTAGGTTCTTGCGGACCATAAGGGACACCTCACTTTGAATACAGCTCGACGATCAGCTGCTCTTTGATGTCCGCGAGATCGCTGATCTCGCTTCTCCGCGGTATGGCGCGTACCTTGCCGACCATCCTGTCCGGATCGATCTCCAGCCAGGGTACGATCCCCGACTTGGAATAGTCCTTCAGACTCTCCTTGATCGCGGTCAGCTTCGTGCTCTTCTCCCGCACGGAGATTTCGTCATTCTCCTTCACCATCTGCGAGGGGACGGAGGCGCCGCGGCCGTTGATCGCGATATGTCCGTGCAGAACCAGCTGCCGGGCGGACTTGCGCGAGGGGGCCAGGTGCATGCGGTAGACGACATTGTCGAGTCTCCGCTCGAGCATCTGGATGAGGTTCTCCCCCGTAATGCCCTTCCGGCGAACCGCCTTGCCGAAAAACAGGCGGAACTGGCCTTCGAACATCCCGTACATTCTCTTCAGCTTCTGCTTCTCGTGCAGCTGCACGCCGTAATCCGAGACCTTCTTCGTGCGGCTGCGCGGACCCTTGCCGGGCGCGCCCTTTTTCCGGGTGACCGGGCACTTGGGTCCCTTGCACCTGTCTCCCTTGAGATAGAGCTTGTACCCATGGCTTCTGCACAGCCTGCACTGGGGACCGATATTCCTTCCCACTGTCTGCCCTCCCTACACTCGGCGCTTTTTCGGAGGCCGGCACCCGTTGTGCGGAATCGGGGTGATGTCCTTTATGGAACGCACCCTGATGCCAAGGACTCCGAAGGCACGAATGGCCGCTTCGCTGCCGACGCCCGGCCCCCTCACGAAAACCACCAGCTCGTGCAGTCCCTGCTCCATGGCCTTGCTGGCCGCGGACTCCGCCGTGGTCTGCGCGGCAAACGGCGTGGATTTTTTCGCGCCTTTGAACCCGAGGGCTCCCGCCGAAGCCCAGGAAATCGTGTTCCCCATGAGATCGGTGATGGTAACGATCGTATTGTTGAAGGTGGCCTGAATGAATGCCTTGCCTTCAGCGATATTCTTCTTTTTATCTTTCTTGCCCTTGGTCTTTGCCAAAGCTTCGTCCTCCGTTTCGTCCGGCTCTCCGGACGCTTATACCGGCGCGGAACCCCGCGCCGAGTTCGCTACTTCTTCCTCTTCCCTGCTACGGTCTTGCGCTTGCCCTTGCGGGTGCGCGCATTCGTCTTTGTCCGCTGGCCGCGTACGGGCAGACCCCTGCGGTGACGGATTCCACGGTAACATCCGATGTCCATGAGCCGCTTGATATTGAGGGAGATCTCCGTGCGCAGACGGCCTTCCACACGGAAATCGCTCTCGATCACGGTCCGGAGCTTGTTCACTTCGTCCGCCGTAAGGTCATTGATGCGCTTCTCCGGGTCGACACCCGTGGTCGCGCAGATCTTCCGAGCAGACGCCCCGCCGATCCCGAAAATGTAGGTCAGGGCCACGTCCACATGCTTGTTGGGAAGATCCACGCCCGCTATACGTGCCATTCGTTCCTCCTCCTAAAATGCGCCTGGCATCTTCCGCGCCGCGCGGAATGCCAGTCGCCGGGCTCTACCGCTGGCGCTGCTTGTGCTTGGGGTTCGTGCAGATGATGCGCACGACTCCCCTGCGCCTGATCACTTTGCACTTGTCACAAATAGGCTTCACGCTTACGCGCACCTTCATACACTGGCCTCCAATGCCCGGCTCTCCACCCTGCCGCCCCGTCCTACAGGTTGCGGGAGCGGATCTTGCCGCGTTTCACGATTCCATCGTGATGATGCATTCTCAAATACCCTTCGATCTGGGACATCGTGTCCAGGTCGACGCCCACAAGGATCAAGAGCGATGTGCCTCCCATGAGGTAGGCAACCGCCGAGGGAAAGCTGAACAGGTTCTGCACGAGGGAAGGGATGATCGCGATGAACGCGAGGAAAAGGGACCCCGGCAGGATGATGCGGTAGAGGATGCGGGAGAGATACTCCTCCATCTTCTCGCTCCTGATCCCCGGAATCGACCCTCCGTTCTCCCGGATATTCTTCGAGATCTCCACGGGGTTCAGCGTGACCTGCGTGTAGAAGTACGCGAAGAATATGATGAGAAGGGCGTAGGCCACTTCGTAGGCAAAGCCGTTCGGCCGCAGCCATGCGGCGAAGCGGGAAAGCCACTCGATACGGGAACCCAGGCTCTGCGCGATCTGCACGGGAAACAGAAGGACCGACGAGGCAAAGATGACCGGGATAACTCCCGAGGGATTCACCTTGAAGGGAAGGTAGGTATTCTGCGCGCCGTACATCCTGCGGCCGATGACCCGCTTGGCATAGTGCACGGGGATCTTGCGCTGTCCCTGCTGCTCCATGATGACCAGCCCGATGACGACCACCCAGAGAGCCAGGACAATGATGACAAACACCGGGTTCAGCGTGCGCTGCTGGATCATCGTGATGAGGGTCCAGAATGCGCCGGGAATCCTCGCAACGATACCGGCGAAGATGATCATCGAGATGCCGTTGCCGATGCCGCGCCGCGTGATCTGATCACCCAGCCACATGAGGAACATGGTGCCGGTGGTGATGGTCAGCATGGCGAGCAACTTGAAGGGAACCTGCCCGATCATGATGGCATCAGGGATGCTGTTGGCATAAACGGTGACCGAGAAGGACTGTATGAGGGCCACCACCACGGTGCCGTAGCGCGTCCAGCGGTTGATCTTCTTCTTCCCGCCCTCTTCTTCCTGGATCTTCTTCAGCCGGGGGAACACGATCGTGACCAGCTGCATGATGATCGACATGGAGATGTAGGGCATGATCGTGAGCATAAAGATTGAGAAATTCTTGAACGCCCCTCCCGCAAAGAAATCGAGGAAATCCTCGATTCCCAGGCCTCCCGAGGTGCCTTGCGCGGCAAAATGCAGCTTCAGCGCCGCGATGCTGATGCCGGGCACCGGCAGGATGGTCCCCATACGGTAGATGACGAGGATGCCGACCGTGAAGAGGATGCGGTCCCTCAGCTCCTTGACCCTGAAAATATCAACCAGCGGGTTTGCCATCAGTTCGCCTCGGTTGTGCCTTTGGCGTCGGCCCCCGCAGCCCCGTCCGGCGCGGCGATCCCGCCAATGTCCTTCGCCTCGCCGCCCATGGCAGCGGTGACGTCGCCTCCCATGGCAGCAATCTTTTCGCGCGCTGTAGCCGACACGTGAACTCCCTGGATAATGAGGCGACGCGCCAATTCACCCACCCCGAGGATCTTTACCGTAACCCGTTTCTTTCTCGCCAGCCCCTTTGCGATAAGGGTTTCCGGTGTCACGGTATCCCCGTCGGCAAACCTGTTGAGATCGGACACATTGACTACCTGGAATATTTTCTTGAACGGGTAGTTGGAAAAGCCGCGGCGCGCAATACGACGGAAGAGCGGCATCTGCCCGCCCTCGAATCCGAGACGGACCCCGCCGCCGGCGCGGGCCTTCTGACCTTTCGTTCCCTTGCCGGCAGTCTTTCCGTGGCCGGAACCGACCCCCCTGCCGAGCCTCTTGTTCTTCTTCTGGCCTTTCGGCGCGCGGATATTGAAGCCTTCCATAATCAGCTGATCTCCTCAACGTCGAGCAGATACGAGACAGCACGCACCATCCCGAGGATGGCCGGCGAGGCGGAATGCTCGACAACGGCGTTCATCCTTCGAAGGCCGAGCGCCTTCACGGTTGCCCGGTGAGCAGGCACGCAGCTGATAGGGCTGCGCACGAGCGTGATCCTCAGTTTCTTTGCTGCCATGGCGCTATCCCCACATGTCTTTCAGGGTTCTGCCCCGGTGCGCGGCAATTTCCCGCGGGTCCATCAGCGAGCCCAGGCCCTGGAAGACCGCTTTCACCGTGTTGATCGCGTTCGACGAGCCGATCGACTTGGACAGGACATCGTGTATTCCCGCTGCCTCCATGACGGCACGAACGGGGCCGCCGGCAATGACGCCGGTTCCCGGCGCGGCCGGCTTCAGGAGCACCTGGGCGCTCTTGAACTTGCCGATCACCTGGTGCGGGAGCGTCGTTTTCTTGATGGGAACGCGCACCATGCTTCTCTTGGCCTTCTCTATGCTCTTGCGGATGGCATCCGCCACGTCGTTGGCTTTTCCGAAACCGTAGCCCACCCGACCGGCGCGGTCACCCACGACCGTCAGCGCGGAGAAAGAAAAGCGCCGCCCGCCTTTCACAACCTTCGCCACGCGGTTGAGCTTGACGAGCTTCTCCAGAAACTCGCCCTGGTTCCTGTCCCTGTCCTGATCCATTGCCACTTGCGCTCTCCTCGGCGCGGTATCCCGCGCGTTTCTCTGCAGCGCGTCATTCCGCGCAGGTTCTTCTACAGACTGATCCCAGCTTTACGTGCGCCGTCCGCAATCGCCTTCATCTTGCCGTGGTAGCGGTAGCCGTTCCTGTCGAACACGACCGCCGCGATATTCTTCGCCTTGAGCCTTTCCCCGATCAGAAGCCCGAGCTTCTCCATCTCCGCAACCTTGTTGGCGATGGAACGGTGCTCCTTTTCCAGGTTGGAGGCCGCCGCCAGCGTGGCGCCCGCAGCGTCGTCAATGGCCTGCACGTAGGTGTAGCGGTTCGACTTGTACACGGTGAGCCGCGGCCGCTCCGGCGTGCCATGGATCTTCTTGCGGATGCTTGCCTTTCTCTTCAGGCGCTTGCGCGACTTGTCGATGATCTTCTTCATGACCCTTTCCTCGCAGCGGAATACCGCTTCATGTCCGCCACTGTACTCCGTGGCGTTTCCTCACCTACTTGATCCCCGATTTGCCGACCTTGCGGCGCACATACTCGTTCTCGTACTTGATGCCCTTGCCCTTGTACGGCTCCACCGGTCTGAAGGAGCGGATCTCCGAGCTGATCTGCCCGACCTGCTGCCTGTCCGAGCCCTTCACCGTCACGCGGGTATTCGCTTCCACTTCCATGGTGACACCCGCGGGTATCGGGTACTCGATGGGCGTCGAATAACCGAGGTTCAGGACCAGGGCCTTGTTCTTTATTTCAGCCTTGTACCCCACCCCCGTGATGACCAGTACCTTCGAGAATCCGTCTGAAAGCCCGATGAGGGTGTTCTTCAGGAGGTTGCGGTACAGGCCATGGAGGCTCTTGGCCTTGCGCGAATCGTCCGCGCGGGCAACGACCACCGAATCCCCCTCGATCTTCACCGACACCTCGGGTGCGTACTCCTGCGTGACCTTGCCCTTGGAGCTCTCCAGGAGCACGTGGCCATCCTGCACGGAGACCTTGACCCCTTTGGGTATCTTGACCGGTAAACGTCCGATTCGCGACACTCGCGTTCTCCTTGCCTACCAAATGGTGCAGAGCAGCTCTCCGCCGGCCTTCTTCTCCAGGGCCTTCTTGCCCGTGGTGACGCCGATGGAGGTGGTGACGATGAGGGTCCCGAATCCGTTCAACACGCGGGGAAGGGTCTTGTAGCCGGCGTACATCCTTCGTCCCGGCGTGGAGATCCGCTTCAAACCGTGTATGACCGGTTCGTTCTGCCCATCGTACTTCAGGAAAATCCTGATGAGATTGCGGCCGTCCTGCGTCACCTTCTTGAAGGTCTTGACGTAGCCTTCGTTCTTCAGGATCTTCGTGATTTCAAGCTTCAGTTTCGAGGTGGGAATGTCCACGCTCTCGAATCGCGCGCTGCTCGCGTTTCTGACTTTCGTCAGCATATCTGCAACGGGGTCTGACACACTCATGTCGTGGCTCCCTCACCAACTCGATTTCGTGACGCCAGGAAGCATTCCCTGACTGGCCAAGTTGCGGAAGCAGATACGGCAGAGCTTGAACTTCCTCAAGTAGCCCCTCTGCCGCCCGCAAACCTTGCATCGGTTCGTCCGACGCGACATGTACTTCTGTACCGCGTTAGACTTCTCTATCGCCGCTTTTCTTGCCATTATCCTCTCCGCCTGCCTGAATGCGCTGTCAACATTGCTTTAGCTATTTCCGAAACGGCATTCCCAGCCGCGCCAGGAGGCTCCGCGCTTCCTGGTCCGTCTTTGCGGTGGTCACGACCGCAATGTTCATGCCGCTCACCCTTTCGATCTTGTCATAGTCGATCTCGGGAAAGATAATCTGCTCGGTCACCCCGAGGGAATAGTTCCCATGCCCGTCGAATGCGTTGGGGTTCGCGCCGCGGAAGTCCTTGATCCTCGGCATGGCCACGTTGACCAGCCGGTCCAGGAACTCGTACATGACGTTCCCGCGCAGCGTCACCATGGCGCCGATCTCCTGTTCCTTGCGGACCTTGAAGGTCGCGATGGACTTCTTTGCCTTCGTGCGCACCGCCTTGCGCCCCGTGATCTGCATCATCTCCTGGGTCGCGGAATCCAGGAGCTTCTTGTTCACGATAGCCTCTCCGAGACCCATGCTCACGATGATCTTGGAGACGCGCGGGATCTGCATCGTGCTCTTGTAGCTGAACTCTTCCTTCAGGTCCTTTGCCACCGTGTCCAGGAAAAGGGCCTTCAGACGCGGCTTGTAGCCGGGGGGATCTGCAACAGGCTTGGCTTTCGGCTTGCTCTCCGCTTCCTGCCGCTGGCCCTTCTGCCCCTTTTGCTGCTTGTCGCCCTTCTGAGCCTTGTCGCCCTTCTGGGCATTTTCGCCGCGCGGCGTCTCTTCCTTGCGCTGCTTTTTCTGACCCTGCTCCTTCACCGGAGCCTGGTCCGCGGCGCCCTTGGTTTCCTGGGCAGCGCCCTCGGCGCCCGCCGGTTTTTCCTTGCTCACAGATCTCCTCCGCACTTGCGGCACACGCGCTTCTTGGTGGTCCCCTCCACGAGGTACCCGATGCGGGTCGGCCCGCATTTCTTGCAGATGATCATCAGCTTGCCGACCGACAGGGGCGCCTCGACGGACGTGATGCCGCCCTTCTGGTTCTGCTTCTTCTGCTTCATGGCCTTTTTCACCATGTTGATGCCTTCTACCACCGCGCGCATTTTCTCCCGATCAATGCGCACGATGCGGCCGGTCTTGCCTTTCTCCCGGCCCGCAATGACACGCACCGTGTCGTTCTTGCGCAGCTTGATCCTAGCCTTGGTCTCCATATCACCGTCCTCCTACAGGACTTCCGGGGCGAGGGACACGATCTTCATGAAGTCCTTCTCCCGCAACTCGCGGGCCACCGGGCCGAAGATGCGCTTTCCCTTGGGATTGTTGTTCGCATCGATGACGACGCAGGCGTTGTCATCGAAGCGGATGAAGGTTCCGTCGGGACGGTGGAACTCCTTGCGGGTCCTCACCACCACCGCCTTCTCGATCCCGCCCTTCTTGATGGCCGCGTTCGGAAGCGCGTCCTTGACGGCGACAACGATGATGTCCCCGATGCGGGCGTACTTGCGACGCGTGCCCCCCAGGACCTTGATGCACTGCACCTCTTTGGCGCCGCTGTTGTCCGCGACATTGAGAAGCGTCTTCATCTGTATCATGACCGGCTCCTCACCTACTTCGCTTTTTCGACGATCTCGACAAGCCGCCAGCGCTTGTCCTTGCTCAGCGGCCGGGACTCCACCACGCGCACCGTGTCTCCGATCCCGCACTCGTTCTTCTCATCGTGCGCCTTGATCTTCTTTGTCCGCGTCAGGTACTTCTTGTACAGCCGATGGAGCTTGCGATGATGGATCTCCACCACGATCGTCTTCTGCATCTTGTTGCTCACCACGCGGCCCTGGAGGACCTTCACGACCGGCACGGTACTCCGTGCATTTTCTGCCGGCACGGTACTCCGTGCATTTTCGGTATTCTTTGTCACTTCTTCCACGTGCCGCTCTCCTAGCGCTTCCTGATTCCGAGCTCGAACTCGCGGATGATCGAGGTCACCCGGGCGAGCTTGCGCCGCGCGGTCCGCTTCGAGAGCGGGTTGTCCACGTGGCCGATGATCATGTTCGCGCAGACGTCATTGTACTGCTTCCTGAGCTCCTCCCGCTTTGCGAGAAGCTCCGGGTAACTCAGCTCTTTAAACGAGTCCTTCATATGCCTACTCCACGCTCTCCCGGACCAGGAACTTGGTCTTGATGGGCAACTTGCTGCCGGCGCGTTTCATGGCCTCTTCCGCCATCTTGCGGTCCACGCCTCCCAGCTCGAACATCACCGTCCCCGGTTTCACCGGCGCCACCCAGTACTCCGGCGCGCCCTTGCCTTTTCCCATGCGGGTTTCAGCAGGCTTCTTCGTGAACGGCTTGTCCGGGAATATCCGTATCCACACCTTCCCGCCGCGCTTCACGTGCCGGGTAATGGCGATACGACAGGCTTCGATCTGGCGATTAGTGATCCACTCTCTCTCCAGCGCCACCAGGCCGAAATCTCCGAAGGAAATCTCCGTGCAGCGGGTGGCCCTGCCCTTCATGACCCCGCGCATCTGCTTCCTGTATTTTGTTCTCTTGGGGCTCAGCATGGTTGACTACTCCTGCCCTCTCTCGCGGCCACGGTCCCGGCCGTCGCGGCTGTCTCTGCCGTCCCTGTCTTCCCGGGCGTCGCGGCCTTCACGGCCCCGGCGCACGAGCAGTCCTGCATCGTCCTTCTTCGCCTGCCCGTAGACTTCTCCGTTGAAGATCCAGACCTTGATGCCGACGCATCCGAACGTGGTGATTGCGGTGGCCGTGCCGTAGTCGATGTCGGCGCGGAACGTATGAAGGGGGATCCGTCCCTCTTTGAACTCCTCCCGTCGCGCCATTTCGGCCCCGGAGAGCCGGCCGGAAATCTTCACCTTGATGCCCTGGACGCCCGTCTTCATGGAGTTCAGGATGGCCATCTTGCAGGCCCTCCTGTAGGAAGCGCGCGCCTTTATCTGGCGGGAGATATTCTCCGCCACGAGCTTCGCGTTCGTTTCAGGCCTCTTGATCTCCTTGATGCGGAGCTGGATCTTCTTTCCGATGCTCTTCTGAAGCTTGCCGCCCAGCTTCTCGATATTGGCGCCCTTGGCGCCGATGAGGACTCCGGGCCGCCCCGTGTGGATGATCACGGTCACCCGCTGCGGATGGCGGATGATCTCCACCTCGGCGATGTCCGCGCCCTTCGTCTCCTCTGCGTCCAGGATTGTCTTTCTCAGGCGCAGGTCCTCGTGAAGGGTTGTGGCATACAGCTTGGGATCCACGAACCAGCGCGACGACCAGGTCTTGTTGATCCCCAGCCGCAGCCCTATCGGGTTAACCTTCTGACCCATTGGCTACCTCTTTTGCACCGATCTCGTCCACGACCACGGAAATGTGGCAGGATCTCTTGATGAGCCTGTCGGCGCGGCCGCGGCCGCGGGCCCACATCCTCTTCATCGAAGGCCCCACGTCGATCAGGAGCTCCTTCACATACAGCATCTGCTCGTCGAGGTTCTTGTTCTTGGCCAGCGCGTTCGCGGCAGCCGACTGGATGAGCTTCGACAGGAGACGCGCGCCTTTATGGGGCAGCACGCCCAGCAGGGCCATGGCCTCCACGTACGGCTTGCGCCTGACATTGTCGGCGATGCGCCTCACCTTTGTCGCGGACACCCTCTGGAAAGGCACGCTGGCACGGTACCCCGTGGTTATTTTGCGGGGCGGCCGCGGCTTCTTGACGGGCTTGCTGCCCGGCTCGCGCGCGGTCGGCTTCTTCGCTGCGTCGCTCATTTCTTTACTACCTTCTTGTCAGAGCCCGAGTGCCCCCTGAAGATTCGCGTCGGGGCGAACTCTCCAAGCTTGTGGCCCACCAGGTTTTCCGTGACATAGACGGGGACCCAGGTCTTGCCGTTGTACACGGAAATCGTGTAGCCCACCATCTCGGGGATGATCGTGGAGGTGCGCGAGTATGTCTTCACCATCCGCTTCTCGCCGCTCTTGGTCATATCGACGACCTGTTTGTACAGGCTCTTCGCGATGAACGGTCCCTTTTTGATCGATCGTGACACGCTCCAGCCCCCCTATTTCCTTCGATCCTTCACGATGAAGCGGCTCGTCGTGTTGCGCTTCTTGCGCGTCTTGTACCCCTTGGTCGGCTGACCCCACGGGGTCACCGGATGACGCCCGCCCTTTGTCTTTCCTTCTCCACCGCCGTGCGGATGGTCAACGGGGTTCATCGCCGTCCCGCGCACCTTCGGCCGCTTGCCCAGCCACCTGCTGCGGCCCGCCTTGCCGAGGGAGACGTTCATGTGGTCCTTGTTTCCCAGCTCGCCCACGGTGGCAAAGCAGCGCGCATTCACCATCCGCATCTCGCCTGAAGGCAGCCGTACGGTCACGTACAGCCCTTCCTTGGCCACCACGGTGGCGCTGGTCCCCGCGGAGCGGGCCATCTGCCCTCCCCTGCCGAGGTTGAGCTCGATATTGTGGATCTGGATCCCCAGGGGGATCTTGCCCAGCGGCAGCGCGTTGCCCGGCTCGAATGCCACATCGGGTCCGCTCACCACGGTCTTTCCCACGGTGAGGCCTTCCGGAGCGAGGATGTAGCGCTTCTCCCCGTCCTTGTACACGATCAGGGCAATGAACGAGCTGCGGTTCGGGTCATACTCGATGGAGCTCACCTTGCCGGGGATGCCGATCTTGTCACGGCGGAAGTCGATCTGCCGGTACGCCCTCTTGTGGCCCCCGCCCTTGCGGCGGACGCTGATCCTTCCGCCCGCGCCGCGGCCCGCGTGCTTCGACTTGCCCTTGGTGAGCGCCTTCTCAGGAGACTTCTTTGTGATCTCTTCGTAGGTGAGACCCGTCTTGAAGCGGAGTCCGGGGGTCAAAGGCCGGTATTTCTTGATTGCCATTGGATGCTTCCTGCCCTTTCCTTAGACGCCCTCGAAGATGGCGATCTTTTCCTCAGGGGCGATCGTAATGATCGCCTTCTTCCAGGACGCCGTGTTTCCCAGGCGGTAGCGCACCCTCTTGGGCTTCGTCGCCGTCCTCAGCACGTTGCACTTGAGCGGATGCACGTTGTACAGCTTGCGCACCGCATCCATGATCTGGTACTTGTTCGCCCTGCTGTCGACCTTGAACACGTACTTGTGGCTTTCCCGCATGACGTTCGTTTTCTCGGTCACAACCGGCTCGATGACGATTCTTTCGATTGTCATTTCTCCGCTCCCTTTGCCCTGGCGGTCTTGCGCGCGCGAGGTGCCTTCGCGCCTGCCGCGGGCTCCGCATC
Organism: uncultured Spirochaetaceae bacterium; assembly: GCA_964437385.1. Classification (GTDB taxonomy): domain Bacteria; phylum Spirochaetota; class Spirochaetia; order SZUA-6; family Fen-1364; genus Fen-1364. The sequence continues at coordinate 2,683 of CAYTGX010000097.1, read as the reverse complement.
CGCAGCGCCGTGTTCGGCGCCATCAGCTCCGTAAAAATCGTTGAGCTTCGTGGCCGCCGTTTCCAGCAGAAGGAGCTTCTGACAATAGAAGAGAGCGTGCGCCGTCAGCCTGTTGAAGCTGAGGAAATCGAGCCAGGGAACGTTGCGACCCGCCCGGCGGATCATGGCATCGTCGTCCTTCAGGATGACCACGGTGCGCTCCTCTGCGGCAAGATTCTTGAGCATGGTGACCAGGTCCTTGGTCTTTCCGCTCTCCACGGTGAAATCCGTCACCACGCGAAGCCTGTCTTCCTTCGCCTTCAGGGAAAGGATGGAGATCAGGGCCAGCCGCTTCACCTTGCGGGGAAGCTTGTAGCTGTAGTCCCGCGGCCGGGGCCCGAATATCTTTCCGCCGCCCACCCAGACGGGGGAGCTCCTCTGCCCCGAGCGCGCACGGCCCGTGCCCTTCTGCTTCCAGGGCTTCTTGTTGCTGCTGTGCACCTCGCCACGATCCTTGATCTTGGCGGTGCCGAGGCGCCTGTTGGCAAGCTCGTTCCTGATGGCGTGGTAGATGGAGCCTTCACTCACGTCGCGGCCGAACACCGCGTCGGAGAGCTCGATCTCCCGCAGCGCGTTCCCGTCCAATCCGTAGACCTGTGTCTTCATCGTTTCCGCCCTACTTCTTCTCGGCTTTGAGCACGACGACGAAGCCGCCGCGCCTGCCGGGCACGGCGCCGTTGATCAGCAGCAGGCCCTTTTCCTTGTCCACCCTGAAGAGCCGCAGGTTCTGCACGGTCAGCTTCACGTTGCCCATGCGCCCCGGCATCTTCGAGCCCTTGACGATCTTGCGGAAGGCGCCGGTGCCGACAGAGCCCATCTCGCGGTGGAACTTCGACCCGTGGGCCCCGGGACCGCCGGCGAACTTGTGCCGCTTGACGACTCCCTGGAAACCCTTGCCCTTGGTGGTGCCGCGGACGTCCACGTACCGCACGCCCTCGAAGATTTCCACGCCCACCTTGTCGCCGACCTTGCACTCCTTCTCGAAGTCTTTGAACTCAAGGAGGAATCGCGTCGGGTCCGTCCCCTCGGGAAACTGTCCCGCGTAGGGTTTGCGGACGCGCGTCTTCTTCAGCGGGTCCGCGCCCAGAACCATGGCGCTGTACCCGTTTTTTTCCGCCGTGCGTTCCCGCACGACCACGTTCGGCTCCACCTGGATCACGCTGAGGGGGATTCTCATCCCCTCTTCGTTGAACAGCTGGGTCATGCCGATCTTTTTGCCGATTAGCGCAAGCATTCGTTCAGCCTCATTGCGACGCGGTATTCCGCGTCATTGCTTTATTTCGACGTCCACGCCGGCGGGCAGCTCCAGACGCATCAGCGCGTCCATGACCGCAGGGGTAGGCTCGAGAATGTCGATCAGCCTCTTATGCGTCCGCATCTCGAACTGCTCACGCGATTTCTTGTGCACGTGCGGCGAGCGCAGGACCGTGAACTTGTTGATCCTCATGGGAAGCGGGATCGGGCCCGAGACCCGCGACCCCGCCTTCAGCACCGTCTGCACGATGGACTTCGCGCTCTGATCGATGAGCTCGATGTCGAAACCCCGCAGGCGCACTCGAATCCTTTCCCTGGCCATCCTCTTTACTCCCGGTCACGGTATTCCGTGACAATGCAGTCACGGTGCCCCGCGACATTTGTTTTCTTCCCGGCGTCTATTCCGCGTCTTCGCGCGGTGCCCTACTCGATGATGTCCGTGACCTGTCCCGCGCCGACCGTTTTGCCGCCTTCGCGGATGGCGAACTGAAGCCCCTTGTCCATGGCGATGGGGTAGATCAGCTCAACGGTGAGATCCGTGATATGGTCGCCGGGCATGACCATCTGCTTGCCTTCGGGCAGGGTGACCGACGCCGTCACGTCCGTTGTGCGGAAGTAGAACTGAGGCCTATACCCCGTAAAGAACGGAGAATGCCGGCCGCCTTCTTCCTTGGTCAGCGCCACGACGGTGCACTTGAACTTCTTGTGCGGCGTGATCGAGCCTGGCTTGGCAAGGACCTGTCCGCGCTCGACATCGTCTTTTTCTATGCCGCGCAGAAGAGTGCCGATGTTGTCCCCCGCCTGTCCCTCATCCAGAAGCTTGTTGAACATTTCCACGCCGGTCACGACGGTCTTGCGCGTGTCCTTGATGCCGACGATTTCGCATTCGTCTCCGACATGCACGATGCCCGTTGCCACGCGTCCCGTGACCACGGTCCCGCGCCCGGAAATGGAGAATACGTCTTCGATGGGCATCAGGTACGGCTTGTCAACCGGCCGCGGCGGAATGGGGAAGTAGGTGTCCATCGTGGTGAGAAGTTCCTCGATGCACGCCGCATTTTCTGCAACCTCGGGATGCTCCATGGCCTTGAGGGCCGAGCCCTTGATGATGGGGATCGTGTCCCCGGGGAAGTTGTAGAATTTCAGGACGTCGCGGATCTCTACCTCGACCAGCTCGATGAGCTCCTTGTCGTCTACCATGTCGACCTTGTTCAGGAACACGACGATGGCGGGCACGCCAACCTGGCGGGCAAGGAGGATGTGCTCACGGGTCTGCGGCATGACCGAGTCGGGCGCCGAAACGACGAGGATGGCGCCGTCCATCTGGGCGGCTCCGGTGATCATGTTCTTTATATAGTCCGCATGCCCCGGGCAGTCGATGTGGGCATAG
>CAYTGX010000096.1:0-15192 GCA_964437385.1 uncultured Spirochaetaceae bacterium | reverse complement strand
TGAACAGCTGAGCGTGGAGCTCAGGGCCATCACGGAGGACATCGTCACGCAGCTGGACGCCCGGCTGAAGGAAATGGGGTACTCTTCCGCCGAACGCCGCACGGTGGAGGAGTCCATTGAGGAGACCCTCCAGAGCCTGCGCATCCAGCTTGGCGGCAAGACCACGTTGTGGGAAGACGCAGCCGGAGTGGAGAACCTGGCCCGGTCCGAGCGCGACAAGCTCATTCAGAGCACCCTCGCGGTCCTGAAGGGGGCCCTGGACAAGATAGAGGTCCTCGACAAGCTCTTCCAGCAGTTCCGCACTTTTGCGCCGTCTTTCCTGGACGAGTTTCTCGCGCCCCAGGGCATCATCACGCGCAAGCGCGACATCGACGAGCGGATCAATGAAAGAGCGGCCGACATCACGCGCCTGCGCCAGAAAAACGACGAGCTTGCCAGGGAAAACTCCGGTCTGCGGGAAAAGATCGATGAATACAGGAAAACACTCGAAGATCTGCGGGTGAACCTTGCGCGGCTGCAGACCCAGAAGGCGGGTCTTGAGCAGGAGGTCGCACGGATTGCCCGTGAGCGGAGCGAGCAGGAAGCGTTGCTGAAGGACGTCGGGGCCGAGATTCAAGAAATCCGCACCCGGGTAAAAGAGACTCAAGCGAGAATCGCCGCGGCCGAAGGGGAGCGCCGGCAGATCGAGGAGCAGGGGAAGTCGGCACGGACGGAGCTCTCCGGCCTGGAAGGGGAGATCTCCAGCAGGAACAAGGAGCTTGTTTCACAGGAAGAGGATCTCAAACAGAAGAATACCCTCCTGGCCAGGGCACAGTCGGAGATCGAGAAAATGCAGATCGAGGTCACGGAGATCCGCACGGAGATCAAGGACCTGCATGCGAGCTTTTCCGAGCGCTTTTCACGGGACCTTTCCGAATACGAAACGCGCATTCCCGACCTTCAGCCCAACCGCGACCTTCGGCCCCGGCTGGGGGAGCTTCGAGAGGAGATGCGAAAGCTCGGCCAGGTCAACCTGATGGCCCCGGAGGAGTTTGCGGAGGTAAAGGACCGTTTTGATTTCCTGAGCGGCCAGCTCTCCGACCTGACCCGGGCGCGGGAGGACTTGAAGAAAGTCACCACGGAAATCCGCACGGAGTCCATCGAGCTCTTCCTGGACACGTACAACAAGATCAAGAAGAATTTTCACACAGTGTTTCGCCGACTTTTCGGCGGGGGAAGGGCGGAGCTTCGCCTGGAGAACCCCGAGGCGCCTCTGGAGTCCGGCATAGAGGTCTTTGCCCAGCCTCCGGGGAAGAAGCTGGAGAACATCAACCTGCTCTCCGGCGGGGAGCGTTCACTTACAGGCGTGTCACTCATGTTCGCGATCTACATGGTCAAGCCCTCCCCATTCTGCCTGCTGGACGAGATCGATGCGGCGCTGGATGAAGAGAATGTGGGAAGGTTGACGAATCTCTTGAAGGAGTTTTCGCAGAATTCCCAGTTCATCGTGATCACGCACAACAAGCGCACCGTTGCCGGCGCGGACGTGCTGTATGGGGTGACGATGGAGGAATCCGGCGTATCGAAGCTCGTGGCCATCCGGCTGGAGAACAAGGAGAGGGGTGAAACAGTTTCCTCGGCTGCCCAGGGCTGAGATTCTCGTCATCACCGGGGTTTCGGTCTTTGCATTCGTCATCACCCTGGCGGTGGTCTCCTCCTCCGGCGGCGCGCATACCCGCCGCCTGGTGGCGGAAGAGCGTCAGGCACTCGCCCGCACGCAGAAGCCCCCTGCCCTTACAGCGGACGAGCTGGCTCTGACCCCCGAAGACTTCATCCTGCCGCCGCCGCAACCCGCAGAGAAAACGCCGCACTATATTCCTTTCAGGCCGCAGGAGGCACAATGGAGCGCCGAGACCGTCAAGAAGTACTGGATACCGCCGCGCCAGGTCACCCTTGAGATCCTTCAAGCCGCGAATGACCAGAACATGCGGCGACTGTTCGAGAAGGTTCAATAACGATATACTGAGACTCGACAGTTGAAGCACTTCGGTTTTTTCGGGAGGGGGGGAACCGATGCGACGGATGTTTCTCTTGTTGCTGCTTGCAGCCGCGGCCACAAGCCTGATTTCCTGCGCTACTGTGGCCTTGCGGCCGGTACAGACTGTAGAGCTATTCGACTCCACTGCGAAAAGTCCAGCCGATCCAGAGCTTGGAACCACGGCCTTGCCTTACCTTGCGCCTGCTGCCCCTGATGCCCGGGTCGCCGGGGCCGTGTCCCCGCATCGGGCCGTGTCCGAGACCGGGCCAGGGTACGAGGTGTCCATTCCTGCAGTCCATGCAGCATCTCGGACCCGCGCAGAAACGAAGGTCACCGCGCTGAGTCTTCCTATCGCGCCGGTCCGGGCTGTCAGGGCCTCACTGGAGGTCAGGAAGGCGCCCCCCGCCACCTTACCTGCAGTGAAACCCCCTGCGCCTGCACCCGTAATGCAGGCTGCGCCGGGTCCTGCCGCCAAGCAGGCCGTGCCGATTCCCGTTCTGCGCGACCCCGCACCCGGTGTCATTTCTTCGGATTCTCCATCCCCGCAATCGACGGCCGCCGCCCCCGCAGGCTCGGCGGCGAACCCGGCCTCACCTTCCGGGCAGGCAGGAACAGCCAACGGCTCCTATGGGAGGCTTCGGGAGATCTATGCACGGCAGGGGGATGAGGTGCAGATCGGGCTGGACGGACCAGGGTTTCTTTTCCTCGGCTTTCCCGACAAGCCTTCGCAAGGGGACGGGATGTCGTTCAAAGGCAAGGAAAACCGTAACAACAAGACGTGGTTTTCGTTCCAGCCCCTGAAACTCGGTGCGTATGATCTCGATTTCCTGCGCCAGGACAATTCGACCGGACAATCGACAAAGGAAACCGTGCGCGTCCACGTGGTTTCTGATCAGGAGTTCAGCCTTGCAATGAGCCAACAGCAGGGCACGGACCAGCCCGGCAGTGGACAGGTGGAACCGGGAGATGCCGCGTTTGCCGAAAGGCTCTCCGGCATCGGTGCAAATGACGCGGCTATTGCCGAGCTGCTCAAGGGATACAAGGACGGAAATCCGGCCCTCAACGACCAGATCGCCGCCTTGTACATGCGCACAAAGGCCTACGACGCGGCCGGCAAGTACTATCAGAAAAATCTCTCTCCCCAGACGCCGTATGCACCCAGCGCGGTGCTCGGCATGGTCCACATTGCGATAGCGCAGAAGGACCAGCAGGCTTTCATGTCATACTTGAAGCAGTTTCTCGCCGTGAAAACTCCCGCCATGGAAGAGACCCTTATCCAGGCCGCGCGCATGGAAAAAGAGAAAGGCGAAACGGGAGTCGCGCTGGACCTGGCGGGGGAGTACACGACACGCTACCCGGATGGGAAGTGGCGGGACGAGGCGGCGTTCCTGATGGCACAGATACTGGAGGCTGACTCGCGCAACCGCGATATCTCCCGCGCGCGCGACCTGTACCTTGAAGTGGTGCAGAGGTACCCAGAGGGTGCCTTTGCCTCTCCGGCGCGCGAGCGTCTCCTGTACCTGGAGCGTCACTTTTTCGAAGTGCGGTAAATCCTCGACGCCCCGCAGATGGGGCGTCGAAGTGCGGTAAATCCCCGCACGCGAGATTGCGCGATTGGGAAGTCCGCACGCGGGCTTCCCAGCGTGTCACCTTGACATCGACGCACGAACTCGGTATATAGTTGCCTGTCTTACACTTACAAAGAACGGACGCGGATGCTTGACAAACTGAGCAGCAAGCTGGGCGATCTCATACGGCAGATCGGCGGCAAGGCACATATTTCCGAGAAGAACATCCAGGACGCGATCAACGAGATCAAGATCGCTCTTCTCGAGGCGGACGTGAACCTTCGCGTGGTGCGCAGGTTCGTGAATCAGGCGACTGAGGAGGCCGCAGGGGAGAAGGTTCTCCGTTCGGTGACCCCTGGCCAGCAGTTCGTCAAGATCATCTACGACCGGCTGGTCGCGCTCCTTGGCGGGGAAAACCAGGCCCTGGTCCTGAAGGGGCCTGACACGCAATCGGTGATCCTGCTTGCCGGGCTCCAGGGCTCCGGCAAGACCACTACCGCCGCCAAGCTCGCGCTGAGGCTGAAGGAGCAGGGAAGAAAAGTCCTGCTGGTGGCCGCGGACCTCGTGCGCCCCGCGGCTGTTGACCAGCTTGTCCTACTGGGGGAGAAGGCCGGGGTCGAGGTGCATCGGGAACCGGCTGAGGATCCCGCGCGCGTAGTGGAGGGGGCTCTCGGCCGCGCGCGGCGCGAGCAGTTCAACACGGTCATCATCGATACGTCGGGGCGCCTCCAGGCGGACGACTCGCTGATGGCCGAGCTGGTGCGCATCCGTGACAGGGCGAAGCCCGACGAAGTGCTGCTGGTCGCAGACGCCATGACCGGCCAGAACGCCGTCGACATTGCCCGGGAGTTCGACGCGAAGGTGACCCTCACCGGGGTCATCCTCACGAAGTTCGACTCGGACACCCGCGGCGGCGCCGCTCTCTCCGTGAAGAGCATCACGGGGAAGCCTATAAAGTTCGTCGGCGTCGGTGAAAAGCTGGACGGACTCGAGCCGTTCCACCCGGACAGGATTGCATCCCGCATCCTCGGGATGGGGGACGTGGTCACCCTGGTAGAGAAAGCCCAGGAGACCATGGAACGGGGCGAGGCGGAGAAACTCCAGGAGAAGCTGGAGGCGGAGTCATTTACGCTGGAGGACATGCTGGACCAGTACCGCCGCGTGCGAAAGATGGGGAGCCTGCAGTCTCTCATGGAGATGATACCCGGGCTGAAGGGCACGGGTGCGGAAGAGAAGATCGATGAGAAGGGGATGAAGCGGGAGGAAGCGATCATCCTGTCCATGACGCCGACTGAGCGGAAGAATTACCGCATCATCGGCCCCCCCCGGCGGGCGCGGATTGCGCGGGGCAGCGGGACATCGGTGTTCGAGGTGAACAGGTTCTTGAAAAAATTCGAGAAGACGTGTCTCATGATGAAGAAGATGTCCAGGAGTACGAAGTATCAGGCCCAAGTGCTGTCGCGGCTCGGCGGCCAGGGATAGCCCTTCCGCGGTAAGCCGCGGAGTTTGGATGGCGAGGGCGAGCGGGTACAGGGGCTCCCGCCGCGCATGGCGCGGCTGCCGCCGTGTGGATGTACCATAGCGAGCCCCGCAGAGAGAAGGAGGACGCCAGTGAGCGTGCGCATCAGGCTGAAGAGGTTCGGAACGAAGAAACGACCGTTTTATCGCATCGTCGTCATGGATTCCCGCGCCCCGCGTGACGGGCGGGTGCTGGAGGAGATCGGCCTCTACCATCCGATCGAGAAGCTTGAAAAGCAGCTCTCCGTGGACACGGCGAAGGTGAAAGACTGGCTCGCGCGCGGGGCTACGCCGTCCAACACGGTCAAACAGCTGCTGAACCGAAAACCCGTATCGACGTACTCGGCGGATTCCGCAACGCAGTCCGTGGATTCGGCAACACAGTCCGCGGACTCTGTCGGCGCATAGAGATGCTCCCTTGAAAGGAGAGGTCCGTGGAAAAGGATCTTGTTGAGTACATAGCGAAAACCCTCGTTGACGATCCGACAGGCGTTGTCGTGAACGTGATTGAAGGGGAGAAATCCACGATCCTCGAGCTGAAGGTGTCGGAAAATGACATCGGCAAGGTGATCGGGAAGCATGGCCGCATTGCAAAGGCGGTCCGGACGCTGCTCAGCGCTGCCTCGACAAAGTCGGGCAAGCGGGTGGTGCTCGAGATCCTGGACTGACCACGCGGGCCGCGCACCGGTGATCGCGCGGCGCACAGGCGCGGGGAAGCCGATTGACAATCCATGGCTGAAGAACTGTTGACCGTCGGCGTCGTAACAGGTACCCATGGCGTGGGGGGAGAGCTCAAGCTTAAGAGCTATTCAGGTTTCTCCGACCATATCCTGGTTCTCCGCGAGGCTCTTTTCAAAAAGGGGCGGCAGGAAAAGACGCTGCGGTTTGACTCTGTACGGCCCCAGCCCCCCGGTGTCATCCTGAAGGTCACCGGTATCGAATCTCCTGAGCAGGCGCGCCACCTGGTCGGCTGGGAGATCTGGGTGCCGCGGCCGCAGGCGGCAAAGCTCCTTGACGGCGAGTATTATGCCGCGGATCTCTGCCTCTGCAGTGTCTGGTTCGGTGAGGAAGAGATCGGCAGCGTGCGCTCGGTATGGGAAGGGGGGGCATCGGAGCTCCTGGAGGTGCAGGGCAGGACAGGACGGATATTCCTCGTGCCCTTCATCGATCATTTTATCGGAGACGTGCAGCTGGAGAGGCGGAAAATCTTTCTGAAAGAGGATGAGATCGTCAGATGACGATCACGATTCTCACCCTTTTTCCGGGTCTTTTCCAGGGTTTTCTGGAAAGCTCGATTCTGGCGCGGGCGATTGCCCGCGGGCTCGTGATGGTGCGCCTGGTCGACATCAGGGACTACGCGGTGGACAGGCACCACGTCTGCGATGACGCAGCCTACGGCGGCGGGCCGGGGATGGTCATGAAGCCGGAGCCGATTGCCGCGGCGCTGGAGGCCATCGGAACGCCGGGCGGGAGGATCGTCTACCTCACGCCGGCCGGCAGGCTGCTGACGCAGAAGGTTGCCGAAGAGCTGGTCCGGGAGCCGGCACTCACGCTCCTGTGCGGGAGGTACGAGGGGATCGACCAGAGGATCATCGACGCGTTCGTGACTGACGAAATTTCCGTCGGTGACTACGTGCTCTCCGGCGGAGAAGTGGCGGCAATGGCGGTGGTGGATTCGCTGGCACGGCTGGTCCCGGGCGTGATCACGGGGGAGTCGCTGGAGGAGGAAAGCTTTTCAGCCGGCCTGCTCGAGTACCCCCACTATACGAGGCCGGAAGTATTTCGCGGCATGCGCGTGCCGGAAATTCTTCTCTCGGGGCACCATGAGAAGATCCGCCAGTGGCGGCTTGTGAAGAGCATTGAGAAAACGAAGAAGCTCCGCCCGGAGCTCCTGGATTCGGACGGCCTCCCGGCGGAGGCAAGGGAGCTCTTGAGGCAGGTCAGGAAAGAAGGAGACGACCATGGACGTGATGAAGGCCCTTGAGGCGGAACAAATGAAAGAGAACGCCGAGGAGTTCCGCATCGGCGATACGGTGAAGGTGCACTTCAAGATCATCGAGGGGAAGACCGAGCGGGTGCAGGTCTTCGAGGGCATCGTGATTGCGATGAAACGCGACGGTCTTCGCAAGACCTTTACCGTGCGCAAGATAAGCTACGGCGTCGGCGTGGAGAGAATATTCCCCATTCACTCTCCCAAGATCGCCAAGGTTGTCCGGGTGCGCGAAGGGCGCATCCGCCGCGCGAAGCTGTACTACCTGCGCGGCAGGTCCGGCAAGGCAGCCAAGGTCCAGGAGCTCATCCACCGCAAGCGCGAGAAGGTTCCCGAGACGGGCACTGCGGAACAGACGGACGCGGCTGCCGTGGAAGCCCGGGAGACCACCTGATCCTCGAGCGGCGCCCCGTAGGCCTTCCGCGGTACTCCGCGGAGGTGGGCGCACAGTACAGGGATTGCGCTCGGGCCGAACGCGTACGGCCATCGGGCCGAGCGCCCACGCGCGCACTGGCGTACGTACGGTAGCGCGCCTATGACGCCGGATCCGATCAAAGGCGCTATACGGATTGCCCAGGCGCCTGAAATGGGACTGCGGCCGGGCCAGTCCGTTTCCGTGAATGTCCTCAAGCACCTCGAAGGGGCAAAGTGGGCAGTGGCCATCAAGGGGCATGTGTTTCCCGCTTTTTCCGAGCTCTCGCTGCAGTCAGGTCAGGTCCTCCGTGCGCGTGTCAGTGCCGCAGAAGGCAAGCTGTTCCTGACGGTCACGGAGGAGGTCCCTGACGCCGTCCACATGGCACTGGTACGCCAGGGGCTGCCCGCAGGCGGTGACGCCGAAATGATTGCTCACGCCCTTGCGCGCAGCGGGCTCCCCATCCTGGCTGAAACCATCGAGAAGGTAAGGGCTCTCCTTACCCGCTCGGGAATGGAGCAGCGCAAGACAGCGCGGATTGCCGCCACCATGGTTGACCGCGGAATAGACCCTGCCGGCCCCGGCGCGCGCGCGCTGCTTCCGGTGCTCGGTTTCGGGGAAAGAGGCGGGGAGGACCATCGGCGCTATCGCGGGAGGCAGCTTCCGGATACGCCGCGCGCGGTCAAAGAGTTCGCCGAAGCCTTGTCGGGGAACGCTGCTGCCCGTCCCTCCATCCTGCAGGCATACAACCATATCCGGGCAAAATCCCAGTCATGGGTTGTCATACCGTTTGTGTTCAATTCGGGGAGCCAACGCATCGCGGGAACGATGAAGATATTGTACGATCCTTTCCAGTCGCGTCCGCTCGCCTTCACGCTGTGCGCGGAGGGTATCAGCTTTCATATCCCCCTCGGGGCGCGGCCGGGAAAGCTGTCGATCTACTGCGACGAGGAAGGTCTTTTGCGCGCCGCTCAGAGGGGACTGGACAGCTTGCGGTCAAAATTCCATAACATGGGATTGGAAGTTGACGATATTATCAATAAGGGGGAAGCGTTCGACGGTTTTTCCCCTGCCGAGGAGGGCATGGTCCTCCCGAGCGTCGACACAGTGGGGTAGGAAATGAAGGCGCAGGCGGACACGGCGGTCGCCCTCCAGTACTCGGAAGACCTTCCCGCGCCCATTGTTCTGGCCTCAGGGAGGGGACCTTTGGCAGAAGCCATCAAGCGCATCGCGCGGGAAAATGGCGTGACGCTTGTTGCAGATGCCGAGCTTGCCGAATCGCTCATCCAGCTTGAGGTGAATACGTTTATTCCAGAGAGCCTGTATGGCGTGATCGCCGAGCTCCTCGTGTTCGTGCGCGGCCTGAGAATGGAAAAATGAAGAGCATACGCACCAGCGACCTGCACGACGGAATGAAATTCGACCAGCCTGTGTACATGGACGGGGACAACGTCTTTGTTCCGCCCGGGATTCCTATCCGCCAGAAGGACATCGACCGCCTGGTGCGCTGGGAGATCACGGAAGTGCGGACCGACGGCTCCCTGATGGAGGAAGCACGGGCACCCACTCCGAGGCCGACTGAAGTGGAGGGCGGCTTCGAGCTGCCAAGTGACAAACGCAATATCGACGCGTACCTGCGTGCTGTCGACGCCTACGAGCACATTGCCAACAGCGTGGCCCAGGGGGAGGAGCCGGTCCGGGCGGAGGTCGACGACACGGTGAACCTGCTTCTGGACCGGATAAAAGACGGCAAGAACGAAATGATCCAGCTCATCCTCATGGGGATAAAAATCGAGCGCAAGATCTCCGCGGGAGTCATCAACGTCACGATTCTCTCCACGATCATGGGCTCCCTTCTGAAGCTCACCAGTCACCGTCTCATCCAGCTTGCAACGGGGGCGCTCCTTCATGACGTGGGAATGGTGAAAGTTCCGAAAACCATCCTTCAGAAGAAGGAGAAGCTCACCGCGGAGGAGTTGAACCAGATCCGCACGCATCCCATCCATTCCTACCGGGTGATTGCCAAGGACCTCAAGTATCCCGAAGAGATTGGCATCATCGCCCTCCAGCACCACGAGCGCTGGGATGGCCAGGGCTACCCGCGCAAGCTCAAGGGGGAGGACATCAACCTGTCCGCGCGCATTGTTGCAGTTGCGGATTCCTACATTGCCATGATCAACAATCGTCCGCATCGCAATTCGATGATCGGCTACAGTGCCATGAAGAACGTGTTGAGCGACAACGGCCGGCACTTCGATCCGAAGATCCTCAAGGTTTTCCTTGAAAGCATGGGCATTTACCCGATCGGCAGCATTGTCCAGCTTAACAACTCTGCGATCGGGCGCGTGGTACAGACGCATTCGGAGGCCCCGCTGCGGCCGACTGTCGAGCTGATCATTGATGAGTACGGCAACAAGCTGGGTGAGCGGGAAGTGATCGACCTGCTGGCGAAAAAGGGCACTTTCATCGTGAAGGCGGTGGATGCGAAAGCCCTCACGCCTGTGCCGGGGACGGCGGCTTTGAGCACGACGGCGCCGAATCCGTCGAGCACGACGGCGCCGAATCCGTCGAGTACGGTGGCGCCAAATCCGTCGAGTACGGTGGCGCCAAATCCGCCGAGTACGGTGGCGCCAAATCCGCCGAGTACGGTGGCAAAATGAGGAAACCGGCAGAGTCGACAAGAAGCCGGGGCGCCGCAGGTGAAGAGAGAGCGGCATCCTGGCTCGCGCGAGCCGGATGGGTCGTGCGGGAACGAAACTTCCGGGCTCCCTCAGGAGAGATCGACATCATCGCGGAGAAGGGCGGCGAGGTGGCGTTTGTCGAAGTGAAGGCATGGGCGGCCATGCCGGAATCGGAGCTGGAGCATGCAATCGATCGTCGGAAGCAGCAGAGGATTGTCCGCACCGCACGATACTATCTGAGCCGACAACCGCGTCTGGCCGACATGCGGTTGCGCTTCGACGTCATGTTCATCGATGCGGGCACGTCCCTCATCCGGCATATCGAGAACGCATTCGATGGGGGGATCGACTGATATGGTGCGGATTGCCAAGAAAACCGATCCCAAGAAACTGGCCGAGCTGAAGGTCAAGATACACAATGAAGACTACCTCCTGCAGGCCATCCAGAAGATCGCGCAGGACCTGACCAGAAATCTCGAACATGGAGAATCGTAGATGAGCTCGCGAAGTTTCAGACGGCGGAACAGCCGCCGCAAGCACCGTCCGCCGGCAGCAGAAGCGGGCGGCCCGCAGTCCCCGGGACAGCAGGGAGAGCGCGCACTCCAGGGGAAAGAACCGACGGGGGCTCGACGCGGGGGTCGCCGTGATTCCAGCCCGTCCCCGCAAAGCAGGAACGCGCCGGGAAGGACTGCCGACCATCGTCCGTCGCATCCTCCCCAGCCGACCCTTCCCACTCCTGACTGTCCCATCTGCAGCAAGCCTGTGCGCGACCTGGCCTCGGCGCTCACCCACCGCATCTCCCATCAGCCAGCCCATTTTGACTGTATTGTGCGCGAGCTGCGCGATTCCACTGAAATCGCGCCCCAGGAAAAGCTCTGCTATCTCGGGGCGGGCAGCTTTGGAATTCTCGAGTTCCGTGCCCCCGGTGGACCGAGCAAGTTCGTCATCAAAAAGCGGATTCAGTACGAGGAAAAAGAGATTCCGCAAGAGTGGAAAAAGCTGCTCCAGATCGTTTGTTGAAGACGACAACCACACGGAGTACCGTGTGAGACAACTACACGGAGTACCGTGTGAGACAACCACACGGAGTACCATACGCGTGGGGTGTTGACGCCGGCATGGGGAGAATGAGATGTCGCTGAAGTTCGCCTTGCTGGGGCTGCTCGCGGAGAGCCCCAAGTACGGCTACGAGATCAAAAGACAATTCGAAGGTGCCCTGGGAAATGTGTGGTCCGTCTCCTATGGCCAGCTGTATCCTACCCTGCGCCGGCTCTCGGAGCTGGCCTGGGTGACGAAGAAGACGGAGCCTGGGAAAAAGGCCGCTGAGAAGAACATCTATTCGATCACGGAAAAGGGCCGCAAGAAACTGGACGAATGGCTCCTGAAGCCGCTCAGGAGCACCTACAAGGTGAAGGACGAGTTCACCCTCCGGTTTCTTTTCTTCAGCAAGCTCTCTCCTGACAAGGTGCTGGATTACCTGAAAAGCCAGCAAAAGAAAACGGTGCTCCAGAAAGACAGCTTCCAGCGGACGCTCATTTCCCTGAGAGATGAGATCGACTATTTCCTCCAAGCCATTATCCGCAAGGGGATCATCCACCTCGAGGCTGAAAACCAATGGCTGGAAGAGGTCATGGACGACATCCGGACCTCCACGCCACGGCCGGCCCCTGAAGACTGAGGGCAGCTTCCGTCACCGCGGCAGGAGACCCTATTTCGAGGTTTTCAGCACATCAAGGACCTGCAGCGCCTTGGTTTTCACGGTTCGCAGGTACTGTCCCTGTGCAATCTTTACGAGCAGCTGGTATGCGGCCGGATCCTTCAAGCCGCCGGGGGTCTTCTGGGCAATCTTCTCCACGGCCAGACACAGCGCGTAGCCGAGGTTATTGTCGGGCCTGGCTTGATCCTCCTGGTTGTACGCGAATACCAGCCCCTGGACCACCTGGTTGTTAGGGTTCGTGCCGATCAACCCCAGCCCGTATGCCGCTTCCGCCTTTACCATGGGCTCCTCGTCAATGAGGATGACCCGCACAAGCGCATCCTGCGCCTGCACTGTGCCAATGCGTCCCAGCATGTTCGCTGCGCGACGCCGTACTTCGGGGAAATTGTTCACCAGGCGTCCAGCCTCACGCGTGGTCCGGCCCGAGCCCTCCAGGGCCAGATATTCCAGCACGAACTCCATCTGCTGGTCTTCGGCGTTGTAAGAGCCGTCGTTGATTTTCTTGTCCATGTCATCGAGCACGCTCATCTTGATCTCGTAATCCTCCGAGAATGCCTTCTCACGGAGTATCTGCATCTCGACGCTCTTGAGAAAGAGCTCCTCGATGGTGATCTCCTGCTTGGGGGCAGCAGACGCGGTCTGCTGGGCGGAAAGATTGAACGCCGCCCCCATGAGGAGAGCCAGTCCGATGACGGCGACCCTGGGTGATAGTGCGTGCGCGGCGTGCCGCGCGCATGAAGTCGTGCGCATGTGTGTGCTCCCGTTCTCTCTGGTCATTTTGCCTCGCTCGGCAGGAACCCGACCTTCCATCGGCCCTCCTCCTGCACAAGATAGTAAAGAATGACAGGCGCGCCCTGTATTCTTGTGATTGCCTTGACGTGAGTTGCGTCCACGAAATTGATGTCTTCCAGCTTTGCCTGCAGGCGGCTGCGGACCACGACGTCGTTGAAATAGTCCTGCAGGCTCGTCAGGACGATGCCGTCTTTCTTCAGCACTCCCGACTGGGATGCCTCATTGAGAAAAGCCGGGCTGCCGGTTTTTCCCACGTAATCAGTCGTCAGGTAGGTCAGCCACCGCGCGTAGTCGCCTTCCGCGATGATCCGCGTCAGCGCCGCGATGACGGCCTCCACTTCATCGAAGGTCTTCTTGTACAATTCCTCCGTTGCCACGAAATGCCTTACCGGGGGCGGCGGGGCGGCCACATTCGGTGACGGCTCAACCGTCTGGGGCGCGGCAGGCGGGGCTTGTTTCTGAGGCACCGTTGCGCAGGATGCAAGCAGAAAGGCAGCGGAAAAGAGCATGAAGAGTGCCCATCCACTCGCGTTCATCATATTCAATTCTATCTGCCGGAACTTGTTTTGTCAAAGATTTTTCCTGAAGACAGGGATGCGCAGCGCGCCGAAGGCGTGCGGAGCAAACGACGGGAGCCTCGAGGGGCGCGGAGTACATGGATGTACGACAGGCGCCCCGAAGACATGGATGTCGAGGGGCGCGGAGTACATGGATGTACGACAGGCGCCCCTTGCGAGCCACCGAAAGCTCGGGGTATCCTCACGTCCATGTTCAAAGTGCTTTTGCCGGGAACCTTCGACCCGCCTACCAACGGCCATCTCAACATCCTGGTCCGGGCGTCGCGGCTTTTCGATGCCGTCCAGGTGGTCATTGCGGTGAATCCGGGAAAAACCTACCTTTTCAGCGGGGAGGAGCGCCTGGAGATGATGACGGCGCTCGCTCAGGGCATGCCGAATGTCACTGTCTCCATCTGGAGCGGGCTGATCGTGGATTTTGCGGACAGGATCGGCGTGCACGTGATCGTGCGCGGCGTGAGGGCCCTTGCGGACTTCGACTATGAGTTTGAGCTCTCGGTGATGAACAGATCCCTCAATCCGAAGATCGAGACGATTTTTCTGCCGACGGAGCAGAAGTACTCGGTGATTCGTTCCTCGGCCATCAAGGACATCGCAGGCTTCGGGGGCGACATTTCAGGAATGGTTCCTCCTCTCGTGGCTGAAGCGCTGCAGGCGAGGCTTGGACCGCGCGTGGGAGCCGCACACAAGACAACTCCCCCGCAGTCCTAGTCCGAGCCGGGTCGGGCGCCTTGACATTCCGGGTGTATCCGGTGTAGTTTTCCATGTCTTTAAGAGACTCATTCCACTTTGAGGTGACTTGAAATGGCTTTGCCGAAGAGAAGAATATCGAGGGCAAGAGGGCGCAGGCGCCGCTCGGCGAACATGCGTCTGGCTGTCCCCACGCTTGTTGAATGCAGCAACTGCGGAAACAGGGTCATGCCCCACCGGGTTTGCTCGAAATGCGGTTTCTATCGCGGAAAGCAGATCCTCAAGCCCGAGGAAATGGCGTGATCGGAGCTCACGATCGCATCAGGGAACACCCCCTCGCGTACTCTTACACATAATTTTCATAGGAGGTTGAACTGTATGGACGAACTGTTTGAAAAAATGAAGAAATTGATCGCCGACCGGCTTGAGATCGATGAATCCAAGATCACGCTCGACAGCTCCTTCCGGCAGGACCTTGGCGCAGACAGTCTCGACACATACGAGCTCGTGTACGCCATAGAGGAAGAGCTCGGCATCAGCATCCCGGATGAGAAAGCCAACGAGTTCGAGACGGTGCGGGACGCTCTTGAATACATCCGCTCCCAGGTAAAGAAATAGGAAGTATTTGTTCAAGAGAATCAAGCGCGCTCCTTCCATCACGCTGAAGCCAGAGAGAAAGAGAGAGCTCCAGCTCTTTGAACGGCATACGGGGATCCGTTTCCGGGAGCTGGAATTCCTCAACCAGGCATTTACTCATCGTTCATTCGCCAACGAGCTCGGGGAGACTGGCGAAAATAACGAACGCCTGGAGTTCCTCGGAGACTCCGTGCTGGGACTCGTCGTGAGCGAATACCTCTATGAGACTCTTCCCGATCAGCCGGAGGGCGAGCTGGCCCGGATCAAAAGCTTTGTCGTCAGCGAGGCCAGCCTGTCCGAGATTGCGCGCGGCCTCCGCGTGGACAACTACATTCTGATCGGCAAGGGTGAGGAATACTCGGGCGGCAGGTCCAAAAAGGCCATCCTTGCGGATTGCCTCGAGGCCATTATCGGAGCGTACTACCTCGACTCGGGCTTTCCGGCTTCCGGCCGGTTCGTGCACCAGATGCTGATACCGGAAATCAACAAGGTTCTGGAGAACAGGCACGCCAAGGACTACAAGACCCTCCTGCAGGAACATGTGCAGAAGCGGATGAAGACCTACCCGAAGTACCGCGTCGTGCAGAAGACCGGCC
>CAYTGX010000095.1:0-15263 GCA_964437385.1 uncultured Spirochaetaceae bacterium | reverse complement strand
CACCATCGAGCAGGAGCTTTCCGTCGGCCCCCATTGCCGCAACACGCTTCTGGATCTGGTTTTGAAGCGCCCCGTCGAGCTCTATCGTGCGCCGGGGATTCTTGAGGAGCGCCTCATACGGCTTGATGCGGTAGGGCACATTTGCGTAGGTGAAGACAGGGCGCGCCAGCAGCTCCTGAAGAGCGCGCGGATGATACCGATCGGACTCTTCCAGGAGCTTCAACAGGTAGATCACCTGATGATCTCCCCAGTACCCGATGTGCGACCAGGGATCGTGCGCCTTGATGGTTTCCCAGTCGAACCCGTCTCTGGTGATCTGGTAAGGATTGTAGCCGTCGGCGGTCGACGCATCGAGGAACTTGAAGATCATGCTCTCGATGTAACCGGGAAATGAAAGTGCCAGTGCCTCCCAATTCTGAAAAATATCCCGCCAGTTGCCCTGGTAGGAGAGGATCCGCTCCCCGCGCTCGTTTTTCAGGTCGATGGTGAAAGTGTTCCACGGCCGGCTGGGGTCACCGTGCCGGCGGCTGAATGTCAGCGGCAAATACTCCCGCGTAAGCCTCTGCAGGTCCGGATCTTCCCGCCTGCCTGCCTGCGCAAGGAGCGCTCCGTGCAGGATTGTCTCCGGCAGGGACTCCAGGAAATCGGACTGCCGCGCCGCCACCGAGCGGTTCGCATTCTGGATGAACGAAATGAAATCAGCGCGGGAGACCAGGTAGCCGGAATCCGGCACGCCTCCCCTCATCGCATTGAAAAGGGCATTTGAGAAATGCCGCCATGTGCTCAACTGGTCCGCGGTGAGCTGGAGCCCGTCCGTGCCGGCCACTATGCGCACCAGGTTCGCCGTTCCGCGCGTAATGTCCTCTTCGACCTCTTCAACGAGGCTTTTCCCCGTCGCGAGCCGTTCGAGGGTCGCCCTCACATCTGCGGCATCCTGGCTCACGTCCGCGACAAGGAGCCACTTCCTCCGGTCTGCAGGTGACAGCTCGAGCCGGGCGCTGACCAGGTACGCCCCTCGTCTTCCGCGGATGTTCGTTTCTTCCAGGAGCGATGCCCCCCTGCGGAACCGATCCAGGGAAGACGGTGAAAGAAGTATCTTCGGGGCGTCCAGACCCTCGCTCCAGACCGTGGTCACCCGCAGGGCCTCGCTCGGCTCTGCCTTGTCCGTCGGGATGGAGCTGAGCCGGAAAATTCCCAGCCCCGTCGGCGCCACGAGCTCGCTTTCCCGGTAGCCGTCGGCCAGGGTGCTGAACTCAACCTGGAATCGGCGGGTCAGCCCGTATGGCATGATGTTCTGAATCCCATCCAGCAGCTCTATCTGCGCCGGCGCGCCGCCTCGATTTGTCACGGCAGCACTCCGGACGAAGCCGAATCGCTCACTGGTCGTCCACGCATAAGAGAAGACGAGCGCCAGGTCGTCATTCACCTCTTCAAAGATGATCGTGTTGCCGAATGCGCTCTTGTACAGGCTTCGGGACCCTCTGTACAGGCCTTCAGTGCGCTGGGAGAACGGCTCCCACAGGTACGTCTTTCCGTCCCGCACGACCCGAAGCAGCGTGACGCTGCCCGTCTGATCCTGGCTGTCATGAATCCGGTCGTCCGTGTAGTACGGGAAGAGGGCATGATCCGGATCCCTGCGCCCCGCGGTAAGGGCGCCATTGCTGGAGATGAAGAACCAGTGGTCCGAGTCGCTGACCAGGCTCATCAGAAATGGTGGCATCAGGGAATAGTTGGTGATGCGGTAGAACGGCTCTCCATCGAGCTCCACGCATGCCCCCTCCACGGGACCCGGGCAGGCCTTCAGAGGAGTGTCAGCGATGAAGAGAGCATTCTCCCCCATGATCATTGCCGCAGGGAGCCCTGCAGAACACCCGCATAGATCCAGCGCTGCAGGAGCATGAACAGGACCATCATGGGGAGCATGAGCATCAGGATCGCAGCGGACAACGTTGTCCAGTCATTGCCGTACTGGCCATAGAACACCATCAGTCCGCGCGTAATGGGCATGTATGACTTTTTCGTCAGGTAGATCAGCGGCGTGACATATTCATTCCAGATCCCGATTGCATGCAGCACGATGACGCTGGCAAGCGCCGGCTTGATCAACGGGAAAATGATACGCAGAACGAAGCGCACATAACTGCTCCCGTCCATGGCGGCTGCCTCGTCCAGATCCCTGGGTATGGACCTGAGGTAGTTCACCAGAATGACGATGCCGATGGGATTCACAAGAAAGAGCAGGATATATCCTGCCTGGGTGTTGTACAGGTGCAGGTGAAGCATCAATTGAAACTGGGGAATCAACGCATAGGGCAGAAACAGGGCGATCACGAAAAGGCTGAAGAGGAATCCGCTGCCCCGGATATAGCGCCGGGAGATCGGAAAGGCCACGAACACGGCCATGAGGACGTAGAGACCGGTCGCGACCACCGCATAAAGAATGGTATTGCGGAGGTAGAGGGGGAAGTTCGCCTTGTTCCAGGCAGTCCCGAAGTTTTCGAAGTGCAGTCCCTGGGCCAACGAGGTCGGATCGAGCGTGAACTCCTGCCGCGTCTTCAAGGCGACATTGACCACGGTGAGCATCGGCCCGACATAGATCAGGGCCACCAGTACAAGCGCCCCATAAACTCCCCAGCGTCCCCTTCCGCGCCGGGGCGCGGGAGCGCTCAGGAGCATCTGGGAGGTCGCAGACGCGTTATGTCTGGATTCTGGCGCGTTCATCCGAGTATCCGCCTCTCTCTGCGCCGCATGAGGTACTGCGCCGTCATTCCAATGATGAGAACCAGGACGAAAAGAACGACGGAGGCAGCAGCGCCGTAGCCCTGGCGCATGGCCACTGCGGTCGGATTGTTCGTCATGCGGCCAAAGGCAATGGCGTAAATGGTCAGGCCGAGCACCTGAGTGCCGTTGGTCACGCCCTTCATCACAAGGAGGAGCTGCCAGGCCTGCAGGGATCCGATGATCGCCAGGGTCAAGTTCGTATTGAGGCTGGGCATGAGCAGGGGATAGGTGATGTGCCGAAAGCCCTGCCACCCGCTTGCCCCGTCAATGCGTGAAGATTCGATCAGCTCGGCCGGAATGGTCTGCAGCCCGGCCAGGAAAATGATCATCGTGATGCCCATGTTGGCCCAGATCTGGACCCAGATCACCCACAGGAATGCCTGGAACGGCGGTCCCCCCAGGAGCTCGCTCTGCGCGCCGAACAAGCCCAGTATCTTCTCGACAGGCCCGCCGAGCGGATACAGGAACAGGGTCCACATGAGCCCGATGATCGTCACACCGAGGATCACGGGGAGAAAGAAGATCGTGCGAAATGCATTTGTGGCCTTCAGGCGCTGGTTCAGGAGCACTGCGATCAGCAGGCCGAAGCTTGTCTGGATTACGGTGACCAGAAAGGAAAACTCAAGCGTGCGGACGAGCACCTCGAAATTGTCCCGGGCATTCTGGCCCAGGAAAAGAAACTCCCTGTAGTTGCTGAGCCCCAGCCATTTCATGGGAGATCCCACCAGCCCCGAGGCGTCCGTAAACGAATAGAATACGGTGGCCAGGGACGGACCCAGTGACAGGAAAACATAGAGCAGCATCCCGGGCAGCAGGAGAAGCGTGGGGATCAGCCGGGACCGTCTGCTCCCGAAATGATAAGCGGCATACATCGCGGCATTCCTCCCGCTGAAACAAGAGGCAGGCTCTCCCCGTCATGGAGAGGAATGCCTGCCTCCTTCCTTCATTCAGAGGCTCTCCAGGTATTACTGGTTTGCCTTCAACCCTGCGTCAAGATCGGCCTGTACCTGGTCAGCCAGTTTCTTCGCATCATCCCACTGGTTGAACGGTTTGAAGAACGACGCGTTGGGCATTGCCCACTGTCCCGTGCCTTTGGGATTAACCCAGAGCAGCTCGTAGCCGAGCCGGAAATTGGCCAGGTAAGGGGCAACTTCCTTGCCGAGGGTCGTGTTCAGCCTGGCCGTCGGCTGGGTAGGCATGATGCCCGTGGCGTTGACATATGCCTGGTAGTTGTCCGGCTGGGAGAAGAACGCCAGCCACTTCATAGCCGCATCCTTGTTGCCGGTCTTTGCCGCCACGACCCAACCCACATCGTACTTGCCGGCCAGGAACTTGTTGTCATTCGGGTTGTCGCTGCCGGGCATCGGGAAGTAGCCGAAGTTCAGCTTCGGATTGGCGCTCGCGATTGCGGGCGCGTCCCAGGAGCCTGCCGGGAGCATGGCTGCGAGCCCTGCGGCGAACCGGCCAGGGGCCGCATCAAAGGCGATGCCGCTGGCGCCCGGCTCGATCATGTCCTTTGCCAGGACCTGCATCTTCTGCCACATCCCCAGGGTCTTTGCATCGTTCCACTTTATCGTTCCGCTCCAGAGACCCTTCACAAGGGCTGCCTGGTCGGGGTAAGCGCTGAGCAGAATGCCATAGCCGGCCACAAGCACCGGCCATCCGTCTTTGCCGCCCGCGGTCATGGCGGAGATCTTGTTCTTCTTGAAGGTGTCGCAGGCAGCCACGAGCTGGCTCCAGGTTGTCGGCACTTTCACCCCGTACTTGTTGAAGAGGTCCTTGTTGTAGAACACCCCGGTGAACGCATAGCGGCCGGTGTTCACCTCGTAGACCTTGCCGTTGAAGGAGCCAGCGTCCTTGATGGAAGACGCGTCATAGCTCTTCAGAAACGGCTGGCCGGTCAGGTCCATCAGCAGCCCGGCCTCGATCAACGTCTGCCAGTTCGGCTTGTCGGCGTTCTTCATGTAGGGCTGGATTCCCTGCGCAAAGCCGAACATGTCGACAATGTCCACGTCATTGGCGGTCAGACGGGTCTGGGTGGACGTGGCGAGCTCACTCGAGTTCACCACGGAGACATTCACGGTGATGTTCGGGTATTTGTCCTGGAACTTCTGGTTGAAGGCATTGATGTAATCCACCAGGGGCGCGTTCTGGTGGATGAGCAGCTCTATGGTCGCTGCCTGTGCGAACGACAGTGCAGGCAGGATCAGGAGCAGAACAAGAACGATAATGACCGATCTTCTCTTCATCACTCTTCCTCCTTGGAATTTGATAAAACACTTAGTTCGGTTCCGACCCGAACTAACCGACATAGTACCAATGGTGTGGATTTTGTCAACATTTATTTTCGCCCTTGTGCCGCCCTGCTGCCAGCGCGTATATTGAGCCAGTGGGCTCCCAGCCTGCCATCCGAATCCGCAACCTGCGCAAGACCTACAAAGTAGCCGAGCGTGCCCCTGGGGTGCGCGCCGCGCTGAAAAGCCTCGTCCGCCGCACGCTGCAGGAAATTCCCGCGGTAGACGGAATTTCGTTCGACCTGGCCCCGGGGGAAATCGTTGGTTTCCTCGGTCCAAACGGGGCAGGCAAGACCACGACCCTCAAAATGCTCTCCGGTCTCCTGTACCCGACGAGCGGGGAAGTAACCGTGCTGGGCCGCGTCCCCTCCATGCGGGAGAAGGAGTTTCTGCGGCAGATCACGCTCGTCATGGGTCAGCGCAACCAGCTTGTGTGGGACATACCTGCGGCTGACTCCTTCGAGCTCAATCGCGTCATCTATCGCATCCCGGCCAAAGACTATCACCGCACGCTGGACGAGCTGGTAGCGCTGCTCGACCTGGAGCCGCTCCTGAGAAAGCCGGTGCGCAACCTCTCCCTGGGAGAGCGGATGAAATGCGAGGTGGCTGCTGCCCTTCTGCACAGGCCCCGCATGGTGTTCCTGGACGAACCCACTATCGGGCTGGATGTCACAATGCAGCGGCGCATACGGGCGTTCATCGCTGAGTACAATACGCGGTACGGGGCTACCGTTCTCCTGACAAGCCACTACATGGCAGACGTGGAGGCGCTCTGCCGGCGCGTGGTCGTCATCCACCACGGCAAGCTGCTCTTCGACGGCGAGCTCTCTGCGCTGCTCGAACGGTTCACCGCGCACAAGACGATCGTTGTGCAGCTGGAGGACTGTCAGACCGACCTCCGCGCGTATGGCGAGGTGCTCTCCTGCGAAGACGGGGTCGCAACGCTCCGGGTCCCCAGGGCGCGAACCGCCCGGGTCACGGAGCGGCTCCTTGCCGACCTGCAGGTGATCGACCTGACCGTGGAGGATCCGCCCATTGAAGAGGTGATCGACCTCGTATTCTCCCAGGAGGGGCTGTGAGGGCCCTGGTTGAGCTCTACATCCAGCAGTTCAAGACTTCCCTTGCCTCGATGCTGCAGTACAGGGCCGCGCTCGTCATCTGGCTGATCGGACACGTACTGGATCCGCTCATCTACCTGGTCGTGTGGTCGGCGGTGTCCCGTTCCCGGGGCGGCAGCGTAGGGGGATACGGCACCGCAGAGTTCGCCGCCTACTTCATCGTGCTCATGCTGGTCAACCACGCCACCTATACGTGGATCATGTACGAGTACGAATACAGGGTGCGCCACGGGATGCTGTCATTTGCGCTCCTGCGGCCCGTCCATCCCATTCACTCCGATCTTGCCGACAACATTTCCTCCAAGGTGATCACCCTGCCGCTCATACTGGCCGCCGCCGCCGTCCTGGCTCTGGTCTTCCGACCCGTCTTTCATCCGGTGCCCTGGGCTGCGGCGGCTTTTGCCCCCGCGCTGCTGCTGGCGTTTGTTCTGCGGTTCCTCATGGAGTGGATGCTCGCGCTTGCCGCGTTCTGGACAACCAGGGTGAGCGCCATCAACCAGGCTTATTTTATCGCCATGCTCTTCCTGTCCGGCCAGATGGCCCCGCTCACCCTTCTTCCGAGACCCCTCCAGCTCATCGCGGACGCCCTCCCCTTCCGATGGACAACGAGCTTCCCCGTCGAGCTGCTTCTCGGCAGAATCGACTTCCCGCTGGCCCTGGCGGGGATCGGGGTGCAGATCGCGTGGCTCCTTCTTTTCCTGGTGCTGCTCAGGCTCGTCTGGAAGGCCGGCGTGCGGGTCTACTCGGCGGTGGGCGCATGAGGTACTTCACGCTTCTGTGGACATTCTTGCGGGTCGGCATGATGGGAGAGCTGGCGTACCGCGCGAACTTTTTCGTGCAGCTTCTCGAGTCGCTCCTGGAGCTGGGCACTGCGATCGCCGGGCTGGCCGTCGTCTTCTCCTATACTGAAAACCTCGGCGGCTGGAAGCCGGACGAAGTCCTCGCCCTCCTGGGCGTGTTCTTCCTGGTCGGCGGGGCCATCCGGTTCATGATCCAGCCGAGCATGGAGCAGTTCATCGAGTCTGTCAGGGATGGCACGCTGGATTTCACGCTCGCCAAACCGGAGAGCGCGCAGGTGCTCGTGAGCATGCAGAGGGTCGACATCTGGAAGCTGATCGATGTGGGCCTGGGCATCGGGGTGCTCGCGGTTGCTCTTGCGCGGCTGGGCGCGCACGTCAGCGCTCCCCAGGCGCTCACATTCGCCGCCACTCTCCTTGCCGGCGGCGTGATAGCCTACAGCTTCTGGATGATTCTCGCGACCTCGGCGTTCTGGTTCGTGCGCGTGGAGAACATCCTCATGATCTTCCAGAGCATGTACGAGGCAGGCCGATGGCCCGTCGGCATCTACCCAGGGTGGCTGCGCGTCACGCTCACGTTCATCGTGCCGGTCGCGTTCGCCGTGACAGTGCCTGCGGAGGCCCTGGTGGGCAAGCTCACCTGGCGGACCCTCATTGGCGCGTGGGCATTCGCCGCGGGACTCTTCATCCTGGCGCACCTCTTCTGGCGCGCAGGCATCAGACGATACTCGGGCGCATCGGCGTAGCGCACGGCCGGCCCGGCGCAGGCCTGCCGCCGCAGGATCGGCCGGCCGGTCCCGGCTACTCGATGACCGCGGTTGCCTCGACCTCCACCAGGTATTCGGCGGAAATGAGCGCCCTGACGGGGTGCCGCGGCCACCTCGACCCGCCGTCACGCGCCACCTCTTTCCTTGTTCCGGACCCGGCGTATCCTGTATTATGACCCGGCATGAACATCCCCTCCGCCGCATGGCAGCGTCGACTGGATCTGATGCCGGAGCAGCCGGGCAGGCCCGCCTTCTGGGCCCTTCGCTCGCTCATCCGGCTTGTGCCCACCTATTTTCGATTGCGCGCGACGCTGGCCCGGGATCGAAAGATGGGGCGGGAGTCGATGCTCGTCTCATTCGACCCGAGACGTGCGGGGCCCATCCAGGGAGTTCCGCTGGGCGGCATGGGCGGCGGAACGGTGACCCGCGGATGGCGGGGAGACTTCGTGCGCTGGCAGCTCCAGCCTGGCTGCTACAACTACGGCGCCGTGCCGGCTGATCAGTTCTCCGTTGCCGTCCGGCGGGAAGGCCGGCCCGCCCAGGCGCGCGTCCTGTATCCCGGCCGTCCCGGGCCGTCAGTCCTGAGGAGCTGGGACTGGGGCATGGAGGGCGCATGCGCCACCTATCACGCGCTTTTTCCCCGGGCATGGACGACATATGAAAACCCGGTGCCGGGGCTTCGCCTGACATGCCGCCAGGTGTCTCCTGTAATCCCGCACGACTACCGGACGAGCAGCCTGCCGGCCGGTGTCTTCGTCTGGACCGTCGAGAATACTGGCGCAGAGCCGGCCACGGTCAGCCTGATGATGACGTTCCAGAATGGAATCGGCGTGCAGAACGATCTGGACGGAGGGCACGTGAACCGCCGTTTCCGCCTGGAGGCGGAGGGGCCGATTCTCGGCGTCAGGCTGATTCACGCAAACCGCCGGAATGGCCTGCACGCGCCCGGACAACGAGACATGCCGACTGCGCGCTACAACGACCCGCTCACTTTCGCCATTGCCGCCCGGGAAAGACCGGGGATCCATGTCAGCTCCCGCGCCTGTTTTGCGGCAAACGGCGACGGGTCTGACGTGTGGGAGACTTTCTCCCGACATGCGCGGCTGGAGGAAGACGCCGACGGCGCGCCTTCCCCTGCGGGGACCGCGGTCGGTGCTGCACTCGCGGCAACGATGAACATTCCTGCCGGTGAAAGGCGCGAGGTCGAGTTCGCTCTTGCCTGGGACATGCCCCTGGCGCGCTTCGGTGAAGGAAGAGCATGGTATCGCCGCTACACGCGCTGGTACGGGCGGGAAGGAGAGGCTGCTCCGCGGCTCGCCGGCGATGCCCTGCGTGACTACCCGGACTGGGAGAACCGGATTGCCGCCTGGCAAAAGCCGATTCTTGACGACATGAGCATACCGGAGTGGTACAAGAGCGCGCTCTTCAACGAGCTGTACTATGTCGTGGACGGGGGAACCGTCTGGACGGACGGGGAGGAAGGGCAGCCGGCCCCTGCGGAGGAAGATGTCGGACATTTTGCCTACCTCGAGGGCCATGAGTACCGGATGTTCAATACCTATGATGTGCACTTCTACGCGTCGTTTGCCCTGGCGATGCTGTGGCCCCTGCTCGAGCTGTCCCTTCAGCGTGATTTCGCGGAGGCGCTCCGGATCGAGCATCCCGAGCTTCGCACGGTCTGGTTCTCCGGCGTCAGGGTTCCCCGCAAGGTGCGGGGCGCAGTCCCCCATGACCTGGGGGCACCCGGAGAGGATCCCTGGCGCAAGGTCAATGCCTACCTGATGCAGGACTCCGGCCGATGGAAAGACCTCAATCCCAAGTTCGTTCTGCAGATCTGTCGGGACTGGGCGGCAACCGGGGATCGCGGTTTCCTGAACGAGATGTGGCCGGCGGTCCGGGAGGCCATGCAATTCATGGAGCAGTTCGACACTGACGGGGACTGCCTGATCGAGAACGAGGGGATTCCTGACCAGACTTATGATACATGGTCCGTGCGGGGCCCAAGCGCCTATTCGGCCGGACTGTGGCTGGCGAGCCTCAGCGCTGCAGCATCGCTCGCAGATGACGTGGGAGACGCCGAAGCCTCGTACGAGTTCCGCGCCCGGCTTGCCCGCGGCCAGACAGCGTACGAGTCAAAGCTCTGGAACGGCGCCTATTACAACTACGACGGCAGCCGGAGCCGGCACCATGACAGCATCATGGCGGATCAGCTTGCAGGCCCCTGGTACGCCCGTGCATGCGGTCTGCCGCCGATCGTCCCGGAGGCGCACTCACGGAGCACGCTCGCCACGATCTTCGCATTCAACGTGATGAAGCACAGGGCAGGACGGATGGGCGCGGTGAACGGGATGAGGCCGAACGGGATGGTGGACACCTCCGATGAGCAGTCACAGGAAGTCTGGACAGGCACGACGTACGCGGTGGCTGCGTGCATGCTGCAGGAGGGCATGCGTGACGAGGCGTTCGAGACGGCGCAGGGCGTGTATCGGATGGGATGGGAAGAGCTCGGCTACTGGTTCCAGACCCCGGAGGCGTGGAAGGGCGATGGGAACTACCGCGCGCTTGCCTACATGCGCCCGCTTGCTGTCTGGGCGATGGAATGGGCGCGCACGAGAGCGCGCCCGGTTGAGCGCTGACCCTGCGAGGAGCCGGCTATCCGCCCTGGACTTCCTGAAGGTCCGTCTTTCTCATCCACCCGAAGACCCGGTAATTGCTCCAGACCACCAGCTCCACCCATCCGTTCTCTTCATTCATGGGACGCACCCAGGTGCCGGCAGGCAGACGGGCGGTCACCCGCTCACCCTGGCGGGGAAAATAGCGCAGCGCGGCCTGCTCCGTGGCCACGGCCATCGGGCCATACCTCTGCGGAACCAGGGAGTCAGGCCGCATTGATGCGCGCTGGGCAAGAAACATGATGATGCCCAGGCTGATGCCGCGGGCGGCCCGGTCGGGGTCTTCCACGATGATCCTGCGGTCAGCAGCGGAGGTGAGAAATCCCGTCTCGATGATTGCGGACGGCGTCGAGGGCGCTACGGCGTGGAAAAAGCGCGTCCAGCTGAAGGCGTAGTACCCGCGCATGTTGTAGCTGACGCCGTAGCGATCCAGGGGGAGCCCGGTGGTCAGCGCATAGGCGGAGGCCACGGAATCACGGAGTCGTCGTGACGCCTCCGAGGAGCGCCAGGGCGAGGCAATCTTCCATCCCGCCTCGGGTGACCCGCCCCCGTCGTCCGCGTGAATCGCAACAAAGGCGTCGGCGTCGTAACCGGGAGGCACCGTGGCAGGGAGCAGATCCACGATGATGCCGGCCTGCTCGAGCTGGACAGCCACCTGCCGGGCGATGGCAAGGTTCACTTGCGCCTCCGTCAGCGCACCCCACTGGGCGCCCGTGTCCCCCCGGAGACGCACCTGCTCCGGGGGAAGCTCGTCGATCTTCCAGTGGCCTGCCTGAATACCCACGCGCCAGGGGGTGAGGAGGCCGCGGGTCCGTTCGATCGACGGCGGAGCCAGGAACACGGGCAGGCCCGCGGAGAGCCGTCCGGCGATGCGGGGCAGGCGATAAGCTGCCAGAAGCTCATGCCCGACAGAGGGCTCACCATGTACCGAATGCCGAAGGCTCATGCCGTCCTGCACCGACACGGCGCACGCCAGGATGGCCAGGACTGCTATCGGCACATACCGCAGCAACGTGCGTGTGAATCTCATTCCTTTCTCCACCCTTGTTTTACAACACAGCGTCCCCGGCATATAGTGCCGGCACGCGAGGGGAGGGTCTGCGCATGAAAGCGGTGCGGTTGGTGAAGGTGGGATCGCCATTGGCCATGCAGGAGATCCCAGCTCCTGAGATCGGAGAGAAGGACGTGCTCGTGCATGTGCAGGCGGCCGGCATCTGCCATTCGGATGCGCACTACCGGGCAGGGAGATCTCCGGTGCGTCCCCTCCCCATGACCCTCGGTCACGAAGTGGCCGGTGTCGTGGAGCGCATCGGAGGAGGGGTAAGGAATCTGAAGCCGGGGGACCGTGTGTGCCTGCACTACAACATCACGTGCGGCGAATGCGGCTTCTGCAGCACCGGGAACGAGCAGTTCTGCCCGAGGGTGCTCATGCTCGGGCACTTCACGAACGGCGGATACGCGGAGTACATCAGCGTTCCCGCGCGCAATGTACTCCCGCTTCCGCCTGAGATCCCCTTTGCCCAGGGGGCGACCCTGATGTGCGCATCCGCAACCGCGTTCCACTCCCTTCGCAAGTCCCGGTTGCGGGCAGGAGAGGCGGCCGCGATCATCGGCGTGGGCGGTCTGGGCATATCCGCGGTCCAGCTTGCCCGGGCATTCGGTGCCATCGACGTCTTCGCGGTAGACATCCGCGAAGAAAGCCTCGCCCTGGCCGCGGCATATGGGGCTCTTCCCGTGCACGCGCGGAAGGCGGACCCCGTGGCCGAGATTCGGCGACTCACAGGGGGCAGGGGTGTGGATGTGGCCATCGAGATGCTCGGAAGCCCACTCACCATGCAGCAGGCTGCGCGCTCCCTGGCCCCGATGGGCAGGGCGGTTTTCGTCGGCATCAGCGACGAGCCCGTCACGTTTGACACGTACCGTGAAGTAGTAGGAAACGAGGCGGAGATCATAGGCTGCAGCGACCATCTTCTGTCGGAACTGCCAACGGTGATCGAAATGGCCAGGCAGGGCGTGCTGGACACCGCTCGCGTAGTCACCCGGTCCATCCCCCTGGATGCCGGTGCGGTCAACCGTGCGCTGGACGAGCTCGAAAGAGGCGGGGCAGGCATCCGCACCGTGATCGTTCCGTAGCCGCACCGCCCGAAGGCGTAGCCAGGATGGCGAGGTCGGCCTATGCCAGGGACGGCGTTCGCGCCGAACGGGTACTCCCGTATGGCCGAGAGGCCGACGCGGTATCCATAGGGCGCGCCGGTGTCAACCCGATGTCCTTTCCGCGGCGTCGATCCTGGTCAGATCGAGCACGAGGCGGCCGTCCTCGTCGCTGCGGAAGGCGGGCAGAAACTTGTGATCCCACATGATCTCGTCGTAGCGGTACGAGGAGCGCGCGTTCACCACCTGACTGAACGTGTCGTCGAATCCCTTGATGAGTACCATGATCTCCACCGCATGCTCGGCGAGGTCCTGCGCGGTTTTTCCGTAAAGGGGACTGGCCTCGTCGATGGGATGTACGATTGTCCACGTCAAGGGAAGAAAGAAAACCCTGGGTCGCTCCAGCTCGAGCCGCGAGTACGTGCGCCGGTGCCCCTCCCCGCTTCCCTCCACGGCCATGAGCACGATGGTGGCCTCGAGGTCCACGATTGCGTTTGAGCGCCGGTTGGCCACCCGGATCTGAAGGCTGGTCTTTCCCTGGTACGGCGCGATCAAGGCCCACGTGCTGAAAAGTATCCGGGCCGTGGGACGGGAGAACCTGCCGTAGATGAGGGCCGCGCCGAATGCGAAACCCATCACGCCCATCAGGGCCTCCACGCTGGCAATCACGTTGGATCCGATTGCGCGTGGAACAATGCTGCCATAGCCCACGGTGGTCAGAGTCTGGACGCTGAAGAATAATGCATTCAGGAAGGTCCCCAGGACGGTGGCGCTCTCCGCGCCCTGGAGAGTCTGGATACCCGCTGCAAGGTAGAGCCAGGCGAAAGCGATATTCGCCAGGATGAACGTTCCCAGCACGATGGCGACGAACAACGGCCAGGAAAGCCCGATGAGGAACTTGTAGAGGTGGAAATTGCGCAGGCGCCCGCCGGTCCGGCGGACGTTGAATGTGCCGTCCTTGTTCACCACCCTGCGCAGGGTGCCGGCGTAGCTCTGGGTCAAACCCGGGTCGAAAGGCTGTTCACGCTCTGATCCCATGGCGCGCTAGAAATTAGAGAATGGAATCGCGTCCGTCAACCTGTGCTTCACACTGTGCATATGCTATGACCAGCCATCAATTGAAGTCCATATATTTATTATTTCTACAATAGCCAATCAAGATGCTGATTTTATTGATAATGTGGCCCTTTTTCAATATTTTATAGATGAAAGGACAATCATGGGCGAGAAAAGAACGATGACGCTGAACCTCTCCGAGGAGGAGATGGCCTCCCTGGACCAGTTGGCTCTGCGAAATGACATGAGCAAGACCGCGGTTATCAGAAAGGCCATTCGCATCTATCTCATTCTGGAGACAAGAATGCAAAGGGGAGAGCACATATTCGTTGAAGATGCGCTTCACCAGGCCAAGGCTGAGCTGTTGCTTGTGTGATAAGGAGTTATAAAACGTCCGCCAGGAAAACTGTAGCCCGATCTCCTGAATACGCAGAGAGCATAATAAACACAATACGGGAACCGCTGATATCCCTGGATCAGGATCTGAGGGTTGTGTCCGTCAGCCGTTCCTTCTATGACGTTTTCAGGGTGAGACCTGAAGAGACCGTGGGACACCTTATCTATGACCTGGGCAACAAGCAGTGGGATATCCCCAGGCTGCGGGAGCTCCTGGAAACCATCCTTCCTCAGAAGACAACCTTCGATGATTACGAGGTCGAGCATGATTTTGCCACTATTGGCAGGCGCATCATGCTGCTGAATGCCCGACAAATCCAACGGGCGTCAGGGAAAGAGCGGACCATCCTCCTGGCCATCGAGGACATCACCGCGAGACGGGAGATAGAAGCAGGTCTGGAAAGGACCCGAAAAGAACTCGAGATCATCAAGAAAACCGCGGACGATGTCAGTGAGTTCGCGGAGAGCATCATCAACACGGTGCGGGAGCCTTTGCTGGCCCTGGACCAGGATCTCCGGGTGGTCACGGTCAGCCGTTCATTCTATGAAGTGTTCAAGGTGAACCCCGAAGAGACGGTGGGGCAGCTTATTTATGACCTGGGCAACAAGCAGTGGAACATCCCCAGGCTGCGGGAGCTGCTGGAAACCGTCCTTCCCCAGCAGGCAACATTCGACAATTACGAGGTTGAGCACGATTTTGCCACTATTGGCAGGCGCATCATGCTGCTGAATGCACGGCAAATCCAGCGCGTGCTGGGCAAAGAGAGGATCATCCTCCTGGCCATCGAAGACATCACCGAGCGCCGCGAGATAGAGAACGGGCTGGAAAAGGCCCACGGGGACCTTGAGGTGCTTGCGGCCGAGCTGGAACGTTCCGCTCGGGCAAAATCTGAATTCCTGGCAAACATGTCCCATGAGCTCAGGACTCCGCTCAACTCCATCAACGGGTTCTCTGAGGTGCTCTACGACGAGGTATTCGGACCGCTCAATGAAAAACAGAAGCAGTATGTGCACAATGTCTTATCAAGCGGAAAGCATCTTCTCCTGCTGATAAATCAAATTCTTGACATGTCTAAAGTCGAAGCCGGAAAGATGAAGCTTGCAATATCCCGGTTGCCCATGAAAAGCATGTTGGAAGAGATTTCAATGCTCATTGCAGACATGGCGACCAAAAAGAAAATTGAAATGACGATTGAAATAGCTGAAGACCTTCCGGATATCGAGGCAGACG
>CAYTGX010000094.1:0-15576 GCA_964437385.1 uncultured Spirochaetaceae bacterium | reverse complement strand
TGGTGATCTACATCGCGGGACTGCAGACGGTGCCCCGGGAACAGCTCGAGGCGGCGGTGATCGACGGAGCCGGAGCTGTCGGGAGATTCTTCAGGATCACGCTCCCTCTCATCATGCCTTCGATCACGGTGTGTGTCTTCTATTCCCTTTCCAATGCCTTGAAGACATTTGACGTCATTTTCAGCCTCACGTTCGGGGGACCGGGCACCGCCACAACGAGCATCGCGCTCGATATCTACCGGACCGCATTCAGCGACAACCGGTTCGGCTACGGCACGGCAAAATCGGTGATTCTGTTCCTCCTGATACTGACCGTCACGGTCTTCCAGCTCACGGGATTCAAACGCAGAGAGGTGGAGGCATGAAGCGGTCGCGCGCGGGGCTTTTCCTGGCGGTCCCCATGTTCGTCATCGCGGCGGTTTACGTGTACCCGCTCATACTCGTGGTGATCAATTCCCTCAAGACATTCGCGGAGATCATGGCGAACGTCGTCGCCCTGCCCACGCATCTGAGCCTGGGGAATTTCTCCAACGCATTCGTCCTCATGAAGTATCCGAATCTCTTTTTCAACACGCTGCTCGTGACGGTCCTTGGAACCTCCGGCGTGGTGTTGTTGAGCTCCATGGCCGGCTACAAGCTCTCCCGGACAAAGACCCGGTACAGCTGGTTCGTCTTTCTGCTGTGCGTCGCGCCGATCATGATTCCTTTTCAGTCCTTTATGATCGTCCTGGTGAAAGTGGCCAAGACCCTCCATCTGACCAATACCACCTACGGACTTTCCGTCATCTACTGGGGCCTCGGGGTTCCGCTCTCTCTTTTCATGTATCATGGCTTCGTCAAGACCGTGCCGAAGGACCTGGATGACTGCGCGTTCATCGACGGGTGCCGGCCCCTGCGGGCATTCTTCCAGGTGATATTTCCCCTTCTGAAGCCGGTCACCGTCTCCGTGGTCGTCATCAATGCGATGTGGATGTGGAATGATTTCCTCCTACCCCTGCTGATATTGAGCGGGGCGAAGAAATACATGACCCTGCAGCTCGCCGCATACAACTTCTTCGGGCAGTACAAGGTCGAATGGCATTTCGCCATGGCAGGCGTGCTCCTGACCATCACGCCGGCAATCATATTCTACCTTGCCTTGCAGAAGCACATCATCAAGGGCATGGTTGCCGGCGCGGTGAAGGCCTGACATGAAGTTCACCAGCGGCTACTGGGGCCTGAGAGACGGAGTGAAGCTGTTCTCTCCCATGGAAGCGCGGGATGTCAGGACAGACGCGGATTCCCTGACGGTGTTCGCTCCCAGCAGGATAATACGGAACCGCGGGGACACCCTGAACACCCCGCAGCTCACGCTGACCTTCAGCGCGCCAATTCCGGACGTCATTTGCGTGCATCTTCGTCACTTCCAGGGCGGCCGGAAAAGAGGCCCGGAGTTCGAGCTGAAACGCGATGAAATGGTGAAACCGCGCATCGATCGGGGGGAAGAGAGCGTCAGCCTTTCCAGCGGCTGCGTGAGCGTACGCGTGAAAACGAAAGGGAGCTGGGGGATAGATTACTTTTTCGAGGGCCGGCGGCTGACAGGGAGCGGGAACGGCCACGCCGGGTACCTCATTGACGCGGATGGCACACCGTACATGCGGGAGCAGCTCTCTCTGGGAGTCGGTGAGTGCGTGTACGGGCTCGGCGAACGGTTCACGCCCTTTGTCAAGAACGGGCAGACCGTGGAAATGTGGAACGAGGACGGGGGCACGAGCAGCGATCAGGCCTACAAGAACATTCCCTTCTATATGACAAGCGCCGGCTACGGCGTGCTCGTTGCGCATCCTGAGAAGGTTTCCTTCGAGATCGCCTCCGAGGTCGTCTCCCGGGCGCAGTTCTCAGTTCCGGGAGAAGAGCTGACATACTACGTCATCGCGGGATCCACTCCAAAGGATATCCTTCGTACTTACACGGAGCTGACGGGCAGGCCCGCCCTGCCTCCTGCATGGTCATTCGGGCTCTGGCTCACCACTTCCTTTACCACCCGCTATGATGAAAAGACGGTTACCAGCTTTATCGACGGAATGAGGGAGCGCCGCATTCCCCTCCACGTTTTCCATTTTGATTGTTTCTGGATGAAAGAGTTCCAGTGGTGCGATTTCGAGTGGGACAGCGAACAGTTCCCGGATCCCGAAGGGATACTGCGCCGTCTCAAGGGCAAAGGGCTCCGAATCTGCGTATGGATCAACCCGTATATCGCCCAGAAGTCCCGGCTGTTCGAAGAGGGCGCGGAACAGGGGTTCCTCGTGAAGAAGCCCGGGGGGGACGTCTGGCAATGGGACAGGTGGCAGGCCGGCATGGGGCTGGTGGACTTTACCAACCCCGGCGCTGTCACGTGGTACAAGGACTGCCTGAGAAAGCTCGTGAGGACCGGAGTGGACTGCTTCAAGACCGACTTCGGAGAGCGCATTCCCACGGATGTCGTGTATCACAACGGCGCGGATCCCCGGAAGATGCACAACTTTTACACGTACCTGTACAACCGCACGGTATTCGAAATGATGGAAGAAGAGCGCGGAACAGGCCAGGCGATGGTGTTTGCGCGCTCGGCCACCGTGGGCAATCAGAAGTTTCCCGTCCACTGGGGAGGTGATTCCTCGGCAACGTACGAATCAATGGCGGAGAGCATGCGGGGGGGCTTGTCCCTGGGGCTGTCAGGGTTCGGGTTCTGGAGCCACGACATAGGCGGATTCGAGCGCACCCCGACCCCGGATCTCTACAATCGCTGGGCGGCCTTCGGCCTTCTGTCCTCGCACAGCCGGCTGCACGGCAATGAATCCTATCGTGTGCCCTGGCAGTTCGGCGAGGAATCCGTCGAGGTGTTGCGCTTCTTTGTGCACCTGAAGTGCAGCCTGATGCCGTACCTCTTCACCGCGGCCGCGGAGGCCTCACGTGAAGGCATCCCCGTCATGCGGGCCATGTTTCTGGAGTTTCCTGGAGATCCCGCGTGCGCGTATCTGGACCGGCAGTACATGCTCGGCCCTTCGATGCTTGTCGCGCCGGTCTTCACGAGCGACGGTACGGCTTCCTACTATCTGCCCAAGGGAACCTGGACCAGCTTCCTGACAGGAGAAAGAGTGGAAGGCGGATGCTGGAGGAACGAGACGCATGGCTACAAGAGCGTTCCCCTCATGGTCCG
The DNA here is from genome assembly GCA_964437385.1 of uncultured Spirochaetaceae bacterium. GTDB lineage: Bacteria > Spirochaetota > Spirochaetia > SZUA-6 > Fen-1364 > Fen-1364. The sequence continues at coordinate 12,398 of CAYTGX010000094.1, read as the reverse complement.
TCCTCACAGCGTGATCCCCGTGGGGCACGAGAAGACGAGACCCGACTATGACCACGGGGAAAATGTGACATTCCACGTGTTTGAGCCGGATGACGGGCCGGAGGCCACCGCAGCAGTCACTGACTCCGAGGGCCGTGAGGACATGAGGATCAGCGTCCGGCGCACCGGTCAGATCATCACTGCCAGGAAAAGCGGGTCGAAGAAGGCCTGGCGCCTTCTCCTGCGGAGCGCACCGGCCTCCGTATCAGTGGAAGCCGGGACGGTCACAATGGAAGCTCAGGGCGCCATGATCACCCCGCACCAGGACATTGATACCCTGGTCATACGCGTGTAAGGGCTACTTGAGCTCCGTGCGCCAGGAGAAACGCGGCGCATAGCCGAGGGCCGCCCGGGCCCTGCTGATGGAGAGGAGCGTCTCGAACTCTCCCATGCCATCCCGCACCGGCACCTTGCTGAACTGCTCCGCCATCAACTGCCTGCTGGGCCGGTCCATGACCGTATCCGCCGCGGCGATGATGTAGAACGGGGCTCCTTCCAGCGGCCGTTCCAGCGCCAGCCGGCAGCCCTGCGCCACGTCGCGCACGTCCACGTACCCCCAGAGATTCCACTTGCGGAGGGCGGAGTCCTTCCAATACGAGGGAAACGCGGCGTAGTCATGAGGCTCCTGGATGTTGGAGAGCCGCAGACCCACAATGGGTATTCCGGTCCGGCGGTTGAATTGCCGTGCCATTTCTTCGCTGAGCACTTTGGACAGCGCATAGCTCGACTGAGGGAGAAGCGGATGGCTTTCGTCGATGGGGGCGAAGGAGGGCTGCTCTTTTTCGAAAGGAAGCCCGAGGGTGGTTTCACTGGATGCCCACGCGATTCTCTTCAGTCCCAGGGACGTGGCGGCGTGGAACACGTTGAACGTGCTTTCCATGTTCGTCCGGAACGTCACCTCTTCGGAGAAGAAACCCGGAGAAGGTATGGCCGCAAGGTGGATGATCCCGTCGAATCCCTGAATCGCCTCGAAGACTTCTCCGAGCTTCGTCAGATCGACTCTGAGAAAGGGACACAGCCTTTCCGCCGGCGGCGTGATGTCCAGGTTGAGGACCTCATACTTATGCTCCACCAGGTCGCGGACCATGGCCCTGCCCGCTTTTCCGCTTCCCCCGGTGACGATGATTCGCTTGATGCTCATGACAGGCCTACGCCTCCTTTCCGAGTACTGTCTGGACGATGCCGGCGAAGGACGAAATGTCCAGCGGTTTTTCCACGAGTGCCAGCGCCCCCTCGCCAAGGAGCTCCTGGGCCGAGCCGTCACTCGTATAGCCGGTGGCAATGATGACACGCACCGCGGCGTCTGCTTCCCGCAGCCGGGCCAGGCACTCCCGTCCACCCATACCGGGCATTACCATGTCCAGGATGACGAGGTCGATTGCACTGCCGTCTCCGAAGCGGAGCAGGGCCTCCCGTCCGTCATCCGCGGTGATCACCGTGTACCCGCAGCTTGCCAGCACCCGTGAAATCACCTCGCGCACCTGCGGCTCGTCATCCACAACGAGAATCGTTCCCTGGCCGTGCGCGAGAGTGGGGGCGGGCACCTTCTCCTCCGCAGTCTCCTCCCGGCGCTCCGTCATGGGCAGGAAAACCTCGAAGGTGGATCCCTTGCCCACCTCGCTCCGCACGTCGATGAAGCCCTGGTGGTTGGCCACGATTCCGTAGACCACTGCCAGACCAAGACCCGTGCCGCTCCGCGCGCCCTTGGTGGTGACAAACGGGATGAAAAGCCGCTCCAGCAGCTCCGGTGACATCCCTACCCCTGTATCGCGCACCGTCAGGCGCACCCAGCGGCCGGGCCGGGCCCCCACGTAGCGGCCCACGTCTTCGTCCCGCAGCTCGATGTTCGCCGTTGCGATCGTGATGGTTCTGCCGTCGGGCCCTGCCGGTGCATCTGTCATCGCGTCACGCGCATTCATGCAGAGGTTCACCAGGACCTGGCTCATCTGGTTAGGGTCTGCCTCGATTGTCCACGGGGACGGCGCCAGGGAGAGCTGAATCGTTATTTCGGGAGAGAAGGTATGCTTGAAGATCTCCCAGGTTTCCCTCACCACGTCATTCAGTGAAATGATCTGCCGCGTGCCGGTGGCCTGCCGGGTGAAGAATCGAAGCTGCCGCGTCAGGGCCGTGCCCCTTTCCACGGTGGACATGATCTGCATCAGGTCGTGATACATTTCGGTTTCTTTCGGGGCGTCGAGAAGGAGGAGCTGAATATTCGCGCTGATGGCAGTCAGAAGATTATTGAAGTCATGGGCAATGCCCCCGGCAAGGAGTCCGAGCGCGTCCATCTTCTGGGCCTGGAGAATCTGCGCCTGCAGCCTCTTCCTTTCCGTGATGTCCATGAAGGAGGTCATGATGCCCGTGGCCTGGCCCTGCTCGTTGCGGATCAACGACGCGGAAAGCTCCACGCTGAGACTTCTGCGGTCACTTCGGCGCACGGACAGCTCGCCCCTCCATCCCCCGGTGCGGGTGAGGATTTCCAGGATGCTGCGCGCCTCTTCTCCGATCCAGAAATCACTGACGTGAGCGCCCATCACCTCGTCAGCCGAAGCGAAGCCCCACAAGGAGAGGAAGGAGGGGTTCGCATAGGTGACCCTGCCTTCCAGGTCTGCGAACATGATGCCGTCGAGGGCGGTGTTGATGGCGTGATTCTTGATGTGGAGATCGTGCCCCTGGCTCTGCAGCGCTTGTGACAGGGCGCGGCGGAGCTGCTCCTGGTCGGAGAGGATCTGTTCTTCCCGGACCTTGATGTAGCCCTCAACGATACCGGTCGTGAAAGACTCCACGAGGTCCAGCGCGGCGGAGGCGGCCGCGTCCGTGCCGACCGCTGACCGTGAGAAGCGTCGTATGCAGGAGGCGAGCACAAGGAGCGTCTTTTCACCCAGCCCCGCCTGCGCCAGGCTCCGACCGGCGGCAGACGGGCTCCGCGCATCCTGCGTGGAAAGAAAGCCGAGAAACTCCTCCGCGATATCCCGCCCGAGCTGCTCGAGGCGCCGCGGATGCAGGGGGTACCTGTTGTCGAACAACGTGCTACGCAGCGCGGAAGACAGCGTCGTGACCAGATCGTGTCGTTTCGTCTCGATATCGTGTGCAGGATTCCGCGCCATCTCTTCCACTAATTTATCATTGTTGCATGATTGTGTCGCCACCGATGCACGCGGCGGCCAGGTTCTCCTGCCGCCCCCTTGTTATATTTGATAAAATGGAGATAATGGTATATACCTTCAAGGCAATCCAGTCAAATGAAAGGTCCGGCAAATGTCCAGCATGAGGACGCGGATAGAAGATCTTGAGCGGGAAAATGCACGGCTCAAGCAGGAAAACATCGAGATCTGCGACAATGAAGAACGATACAGAGTCTTTTCGAGGCGCTGCCTGTTTCCCTTTATGTCGTGGACAAGGACGGCCTGATCACGGACGTGAATCCCTTCCATCTAAATCACATGGGCGGAGGGCGCACGAGGAAAGAGGACTATCTCGGCTGCTCCGTCTCATCCCGGACGAGTCTCGCCGCCGCGGGCATCGCCGGCCATTTCGAGGATGTGCTGCGCGGGATTCCGTTCCAGAAGGGAGGAGTCCGCTTCCCGAGCGTGTCCGGCGGAGGAGATGGATATTTCAACGTCAAGGGAGTTCCGCTCAAGCGCGGCAAGGAGATCATCGGAGCAATTTTCATCTCCGAAGACGTCAGCGAGCTGAAGAAAGCACAGGCGGAGTTGACACTCCACAAGGAAAGGCTCGAGGAGCTTGTGAAAGCCCGGACCGCGGAGCTCGTGGCGGCGCTCGGCAAGGTGAAGACCCTCAGCGGGTTTCTTCCCATCTGCGCGTCATGCAAAAAGATCCGGGACGACACGGGATACTGGAACCAGCTCGAGGCGTACCTGAATGACCATTCGGAGCTCGTGCTGAGCCACGGTGTATGCCCGGAATGCGCCCGGCAGCTCTATCCCGAGTTCTACGCGGACGCGGAGTAAGCGACGCTCCCTGCCGCATTCGTGCCTGTGTTGACGCCCCTGCCGCGGCCCGCTACCCTCGGGGCATGGAGCAGGAACTTCTCCGCGAGCACGTGGACACGATCCGCGAGGTCTTCAGTTACCTGAAGCAGTTCCGCGGCACGACCTTTGTGGTCAAAATCGACTACACCGTCGTCAATGATTCCCTGTTCTCCGTTCTGGTGAAAGACCTTTCCATGCTGCACGAGGCGGGAATCCGCATTGCCATTGCTCCCAGCGCCAAGGAGCGGATCGACGAGGTCCTGGGCACATACGGGGTTCCCTACGAGCTCATCCGGGGAATACGGGTGACGAGCGAGCAGGCCATCCCGTTCATCAAGATGGCGGCCTTCGATGTGTCCAACCGGGTCATGACGATGCTCTCCGCCAACGGCATCACCGCCGTGATCGGCAACTGGGTGAGGGCGCGCGGCATCGGGGTCATCGACGGCGTGGACTACCAGAGCGCCGGCGTGGTGGAAAGCGTGCGCGTCGACACGGTGCGCAAGGTCATGGACGACGGCGTCATTCCCATATTCCCCTGCATCGGCTGGAGCTCGACGGGAAAGCCCTATAACATATCCTCCAACGAGCTGGCCGTGGTGGTGGCCACGACGCTGGGCGCGGAGAAGCTGTTCTTCATCACGTCCCGTGATGGATACGGGGCCGGTTCCTTCAAGGTTCCCGATACCGTGTCAGTGGCTCCCGGGGGAAGGCTTGCCAATTTCAGCCTGGCCGACCTGGACCAGTTCTTTGCGGTCAATCCGGGCCGGGAGAGCGACCTCGAGCTTCTGCAGCGCGCGCGCCGTGCCTGTGATGCGGGCGTGGAGCGCGTGCACATCCTGGACGGCCGCAACGAAGGGGTGATCCTCAAGGAGACATTCTCCAACCTCGGATCGGGCACGATGGTCTACTCCAACCGCTATGGCGGGATACGGCCCATGACCCTCAATGACATCTCCGATGTGCTGCGCATCATGCGCCCGCTCGTCGAGCGGGGCATCCTTCTGCCCCGGACCGAGGCCCAGCTTGAGGAAACGTGGCAGGACTTCATCGTGTTCGAGGTCGACGATTCGGTGCATGCCTGCGCCGCATTGCACGAGTTCCCCGCGCGCACGGGAGAAATCGCCGGCATCGCGGTGGACGATCACTATCTCCACCTCCGCGTGGGTCCCAAGCTCGTGGAGTTCCTGTGCGAGAGAGCCCGGCGCAAGGGCATTTCCTCCGTCTTTGTCCTGACCACACAGACCGCGGACTGGTTTGAAAAGCTCGGCTTCGTGGAGTCCGACCCGTCGATCCTGCCGGAAAAGAAGCGCCTCACGTACAACCTGCAGCGGAAATCGCGCATCTACCTGAAGAGCCTTGGAACGGCATAGTCCACGCCGATGAACATCATCTCACTCGCCGGGGTGGGCAAAACCCTCGGTGATGCCCCCCTTTTCGAGCAGGTGACCCTAGGAATCGACGCCGGGGAGAAAATCGGCTTCATCGGCCGGAATGGCTCGGGCAAGTCGACCTTCCTGCGGATCCTGAACGGGGAGATCGAACCGGACACCGGCAGCGTCTCGAGGAACAGGGACCTCACCCTCAGCGCACTCGAGCAGACTCCCCAGTTCGCTCGGGAGACGACGATCGACAGGTTTCTCGACGGGCGCGTGGAGGAGGGCTCCCCGATTCTCTCCCGCTTCCATTCATACTGCCGGGAGCTCGGCCTTCCGGACGGCGACGCTCCAATGCGCACGCTCTCCGGCGGAATGGTGCGGAAGGTCTCCCTTGCCCGCTGCCTGGCGTTCGGCGCCGGCTTCCTGACCCTCGACGAGCCGACCAACCACCTGGATCTCGACACGATCGAATGGCTGGAAAGCCTTTTGAAGAGGATCGAGTGCGGTTTCCTGCTGGTGACGCACGACCGTTATTTCCTGGATGCCGTGTGCACGGCGATCCTGGAAATCGACGCGCGCCGGGTCTACAAGTACCCCGGGAATTATTCGCAGTACCTTGAGCGCAAGGCGGAGCGGGCCGAGGCACTGGAGCGCGCCGAACAGCGAAGAGCATCGATCCTGCGCGTCGAGCTGGACTGGCTGAAGCGGGGGCCGCGCGCCAGGACGGGCAAGGATAAGGGACGCAAGGACCGGATTCAGGACCTTCTGGACGCCGGTGTGCGCAGAGAGAACGGGCTTCAGCAGTTCTCCTCCACGCATCGCCGGCTGGGCAAGAAAGTCCTCGAGCTGCAGGGGATCGGCAAAAGCTACGACGGGAAAGAGGTCATCAGGCCCTTCACGTACAGCTTCCGCAGAGGGGAGCGCATCGGCATCATCGGTCCCAACGGCTCGGGCAAGACCACGTTTCTCAACCTGGTGTCGCAGGAGCTCGTGCCGGACACGGGGACGGTGATCAAGGGAGAAACAACCGTGTTCGCCAGCTTCAGCCAGCGCGGGGGGTTCACCGACGGAAAGCTCTCCGTCCTTGACTACGTCAAAGAGCTCGGCGAGCGCGTGCCGGTCGAGCAGGGCGGGTCGGTTTCCGCGGAACAATTCCTCGAGCGGTTTCTGTTCCCCCGCGAGATGCAGGCTCTTCCCCTGGAAAGGCTGTCCGGTGGAGAGTTCCGCCGGTTGTACTTCGTTCGCCTGCTCGTCACGGCCCCCAATTTCCTCCTGCTGGATGAGCCGACCAACGATCTGGACCTCGATACGATAAGGCTTCTCGAGAACTATCTCCTGGACTTCTCAGGCTGCATGATGATCGTCTCCCACGACCGGGCGATGCTGGACAGGCTGACCGACTACCTGTTTATATTCGACGGAAACGGGGGCATCCGTGGATTCACCGGAAACTACGAGGAGTACCGTGATGCACGCGCCGAGGAGCGGACCCTTCTCGAGCGTCCAGCCCCGCGCGGCGCCGGGGGAAATGCGCACGCTCGCGCCGGGCAGAGGCCCGCACGGCAGGAGAAGTCCACGCTCTCGTTCAAGGAGCGGCAGGAGTACACGGCGCTCCTGGAAGAGATCACGTCCCTTGAAGAGGAGCAGCGCGCCCTTGAATCGGAGTTTCAGAGACCGGTGCAGGACGCGGCCGCGGTGGGCCCGCGTCACAACCGTTACCGCGACGTGCTGGCCCAGCTGGACACCAAGATGACCCGCTGGCAGGAGCTCGCTGAGCGTGCCGGGGAGTAGAACGGTGGCATCCGAGCTCACGCGGGCGCTGAAAGAGCATTTCGGTTTCTCTTCGTTTCGGGCCAACCAGGAGACCATCATCCGCGCGACCCTGGACGGGAAGGACGTTTTCGCCGCCCTGCCGACCGGCGGCGGCAAATCCCTCTGCTACCAGCTCCCCGCCCTCATGCGTCCAGGGCTCACCATCGTGGTAAGCCCCCTCATCGCGCTCATGAAGGACCAGGTGGACGCGGCGCGGGAGAACGGGATCCCGGCGGCGGTCCTCAACAGCAGTCTTTCGACGGAAGAAGCCCGTTCGGCATGGCGGGAACTGTCCGCCGGCCGCATCAGGCTGCTCTACGTGTCACCGGAGCGCCTCTCGATTGCGGACTTCAGGGGATCCCTCAGGAGGTTCGGTCTGGCAGGGGTGGCGGTGGACGAGGCGCACTGCATCTCGGAGTGGGGGCACGAGTTCCGCCCTGACTACCGCTCGCTCGGGCTTCTGCGCTCGGAGTTCCCCGCGGTCCCCATCGCCGCCTTCACTGCCACGGCCACGCGCCAGGTCCAGGAGGACGTGGTACGGCTGCTGGGGCTGCGAAGTCCCTTCGTGGTCCGGGCGAGCTTCGACCGTCCCGAGATCTTCTACCGGGTGGCCTCCAAGGAGGGGACCGGGGAAAGCCAGGTGCGGGAGTTCATCCGCAGTCACGAGGGGCAGCCCGGCATCGTGTATCGCGGCACCAGGAAAGCAGTGGAGAAGACCGCGCTCTACCTTGCGGGACATGGAGTCCGTGCAGTGGCATACCACGCAGGAATCGATGACGAGGACAGGCGAAGGCGGCAGGAGGCGTTCGTCCGGGACGAGGCAACAGTGGTCGTGGCGACGATCGCATTCGGGATGGGCATCGACAAGTCCAACGTGCGCTGGGTGGTGCACGCAGACCTTCCTCGGAGCGTGGAGGGCTATTACCAGGAAACCGGCCGCGCCGCGCGCGACGGCGAGGATGCAGATACGGTGCTCTTCTATGGTCCTGCAGATATCGCGTCCATCCGCTGGCAGATCGGGCAGGTCGAAGCCTCCGAGGAACGCGCACGCGCCGAAGCGCGCCTGCGGGAGATCCTCCGCTACGTCGGCGCGCAGGTCTGCCGGCGCATCCCCCTTCTGGCGCACTTTGGCGAGCACTACCCCGGCGGCTGCGGCCGCTGTGACGTCTGCACCGGGCAGACTGTGCGGGAGGACATGACAGTAGCGGCCATGAAGGTGCTGTCTGCCGCGGCCCGTACCGGGGAGCGCTTCGGCGCCCACCACCTGGCCGACATCCTCGTGGGCAATGCAACGGACAGGATCATGGAAAGAGGCCATCAATCCCTCCCGACATTCGGAATCGGCAGGGACAGGGACAAGGGGTGGTGGCTTTCCCTCATCCAGGAGCTGGAGGCCGGTGATTTCCTTCTCCGCGGCGAAGGCCGCCTGGCCGGCTTCCATCTGTCGGACCGAGGCCGTCTCCTGCTGAGGGGAAAACATAGCTTCTTCGCCGCAGCGGGGGCCGCCGGCGCAGCCGTGATTGACGAGCCCCCCGCCCCGGCGCTGCCCGCCGCGTCCCCTGAAGGGCTCTTTCTCTGTCTCAAGCAGCTTCGAAAACGAATCGCGGAAGGCCGGGACATCCCGCCGTACATCGTCTTCAGCGACAAGACATTGCGCGCGATCGCAAAGGACCAGCCGATGGACCCCGCCGCGTTCCTGCGCTGCCCGGGCGTGGGGGACCGTAAGCTCGCCGCATACGGCGGGGATTTCCTGAAGGCAATCAGAACCTTCCGCGATACAGGGGAGTGCGGGTAATGCGAGTCCACTATTTTCAGCACGTACCTTTCGAGGGCCTCGCCAGCATGACAGGCTGGCTGGAAGCCAGGTCTGCCCGGGTCACCTCAACGAGGTTCTTCGAAGATTCCCGGCTCCCCCGGATGGCTGATATCGATTGGCTTGTCATCCTGGGCGGCCCAATGAGCGTCAATGACGAGAAGATCTGCCCGTGGCTCGGGGAAGAAAAGGCATTCATCGCAGAGGCGGCAGCGCATGAAAAGGTCGTGCTGGGAATCTGCCTCGGCGCCCAGCTCATTGCAAACGCCCTGGGGGCGCGGGTGCATGCCAATCCCCAGCCGGAAATCGGGTGGTTTCCCATTGAACGGACCGGGGGACCGGGTGTACGCGCGCTTCCCCCTCACGCCGATGTCTTTCACTGGCATGGGGAGACATTCGATCTTCCCTCCGGCGCGCGCGGGATTGCCAGGAGCGATGCATGTGAGAACCAGGCGTTCGTGATGGGCGACAGGGTGGTCGGCTTCCAGTTTCATCTGGAAACAACACCGGTGGCCGCGCGCGCAATGATCGCCGCCTGCGGGGAGGAGCTGGTTCCCGGGCGCTTCATCCAGACGGAAGAGCAGATCCTCGCTTCCGCGGAGAGATTCGACCGGATCAACGTCATCATGAGGGGTGTGCTGGATTCCCTCAGCGAAGCCCCTTCTCATTGAAAAAGTCGCGATACCTGAGGTCTTCGAGAAGGACGTGCCGGATCAGCCAGTCTTTCAGGTAATCCACGGCCGTCTGCGCGCGGGGGCGTGCGCGCCGCTCTCCTTCACCGGCAAACCGCTCCAGCCGTGCTATCAGGTCCCCGTGCTCTTTGCGCTGCACCTCGCTTCGAGAGTAGTCGTGGGCTTCCATGAGCGCTTCCTCTCTCTGGAAATGCAGACGCGCAAATGCAAGAAGCTCTTTCTTTTCCTTTTCGTGGCCCTCGATCTGCCCCGTTTTTCCTATGATCTCGGACAACCCGTTGACCAGACTGAAGAGCCGGCGGTGCTGGTCATCCAGCTCCTTGACTCCCACGCGGAATGCGTCCACCCACTCGAACCGGAACTCCGCGCGGAAGGTTCTGAGGCGCCGCTCGAAGGTTTCCTGCAGCTCCCACTGCACCATGGGGATTGAGGAAAGAATCTCGGCCGGGACGGCAAAATAGGTGAGCGCGCCTGCCGCGCGCGGCTCACAGATCACGGGGGAGGAGCTGACGATGCGCTCCTCTCCCCAGAATCCTCCGGGGCCGATCGTCTCCACCAGCCGCGCGCCTACCATGAGATCCACCTCTCCGTCTGCCAGAATGCACAGCTCAGGCTTCTCTTCAGGCGCAGGACTGCGACCAAGCTCCAGGCGCCGTTCGCGCATGGCGGTCGTAATTCCGTTCAACACCGTTTCGGAACGGATTCCCTTGAACAGGGGGCAGAGTGACAGGAAGCCGCGGATTGCCGCCGAACGGCGAAGAGCCTCGGCTACTCCGGCGCGCCCGACAAATTCGCAGTACGTCACGGCCGGGATGCCCAGCACGGTCACTGCGCTCACGGCGCGGGAGGTGGAGGCGGCGAGCTGCTCCGGGCGCGCGGGCACAACACCCAGAAGCGCACCCGCGGAAAGCCGCCGGCTCTCACCTGAGGAAGCATCCGTTTCATCCACCATGCCGCGCAGGATGAGATGCACCTCCTTGGCCTCTCCGTCATGCCGTCCGCCGACACGTGCGCCTGGCGCGACCTCCACGACAGGGCCGCGCGCCATTGGCTCGATCTCTGCTGCCGTCAAACCAGGAATGCATGCGGCAAGGGATGTGCGGGCAGTGTCGAGCAGGTATTCCCCTGCTCCGCCGGGGAGAAGCACGTCCACGTCGCCGAAAGACGCTGTTGTCGCGACACCCTTCAGAGGATCCGGTACGGACGAGATGCCATGACTGAGCAGGACTTTTTCCGAGCCATCGGAGGCGAAGTCGATGGCGTTGCCATGAATGAGCCCTCCGCCTACGTCTATCTTCTTGAGATTGACCGCTGCAAGCGCCTCCCGCGCGAAGGCCGCGCGGCTCAGCTCGGTGAGGGCCCCGGTTCCGTCCCGTTCCTCGGCAAGCTTTCCCAGAACGTCGAAGGAAGGAATGTCCGCCAGGTGAGCGTACGTCCGTGTTTCCGCCCCAGCGTGCGCACGGAAAAAGAATACCGTGGTTTCCACCGGATGCGGGGAATACAGCGGCCTCACCTCCATCCCGTCGATGGAGTTCCATTCCCCGGGAACAAGGTCGTGCACCTCGAAGTAGCGCGCGAAACGGTCCTCGTCGAACCGCATGAGCGCGCCCAGCTTCTTCTGCGCTGTGGCGCGTACGTATGGCGCCGCAAAGTACTTCATCCTCCGTTCGGAGCGCACCAGCGAGGTGAGACCGGCGAAATGGTCGTCGTGGGCGTGGGAGTGGAAGATGCCTTCGATATCCGCTGCCCCGATGCCCAGGGCATCCAGTGAGAAAGTGATGTGGGGGCCTGCATCCACCAGGTAGAAAAGCCCTTTGTGGCAGATGATGCTCCCCATACAGGGTCGTGCAGGGTCCCACCCGTCTCCCTCCCCGATGTGGGTGACGGAGAAGTGCTCCCGCCTGACCCCGCGGGGCGGCAGCTTGTACGAGGGCTCGAACTGCTCCCCCGGGCCGAGAGTGAGATCCACCTGGACGGACTGTCCCTCCGAAAGGAACTCGTACCGATTGAAGCCCTTGCGGTGCAGGACCACCCCGGGAGCAAGCTCCACCGCTTCTGCGTCCACGGCGCGGGTTTCCACGAGGTCGGACGTGGCGCGGATAGTGCCGAAAGCAAACCACTTCTTCACCCGGAACATTTCACGCGCCGCCGCGGCAGGAACCCCGCTGGCCGTGATTTCATCCTCCGAGCTCAGGCCATAGTTGCCGCGGAAGAAGTAGTCCGCCTGCGCGCGCACCTGGTCCCCCAGCCCGATGAGAAGCGGTCTGCGTCCGGTATTGCTCGGATGCCCGGGGATCAGCATTCCCTGCTTGTAAAACATCTGCAGGAGCGGGAACTCCGAAAGATTGGCAAAGCTTCCCTTCTGAATGGGGGTGTCGGAGAGGAGGATGGCGTTGGGTCCCGTTTCGAATGTAAAGCCGCCCCGGGTCGCAGGAACGATCATACCTCGCTTGGCGAGGTGTTTGACAGTGTCCGCCGGACAGCCGCACACGATGCGGAGATCCGCTTCCGGGATTTCGATCCAGAAGATGCCCGGCGCGACCTTTGTTTTTTTCATGACGATCCGTGTTCCTACCTCAAGAGTATATGCCGTTCATCTGTTTCGACAATCCCGCGCCCGTAGACAGGGATGCGCAGGGCGGCAGGGCGGTCGCTCCTGGCGACATTCGCG
>CAYTGX010000093.1:0-16626 GCA_964437385.1 uncultured Spirochaetaceae bacterium | reverse complement strand
CGGACATGCGCAGGGCCGCAAGGAGAGTGACGCTCAGACTGTACCCTTCCAGGACGAAAAGCGTGGCGAGCGCGTTCTCGATCCGATCCGCGGCAAGGGCGGCGCCCCCCAGGAGGATCATGGCCAACAGGTCAAGAATAATCGCCGGCAGGAACAGCGATGTCGCCTGTTTCCGGATGTGGAGGATGTGCACGGCAAGTGAAAGACCGCTCAGGCATGCCATGGTCACCAGGGCGACAATGGCCGAATCCCTCCTGCCTGCGGCAAGGGAAATCGCGAGAATGACCGCTGTTGCGCCCAGCCTCACGCCGATGGAGAGCCGCTCCGACGTGTCTGCCTGCTCACCGGATATCTGCGCCAGGCTCATTCCGGCCGTCATGGACTATTTGTAGTTGAAAGGGGGCAATTTGTAAAGCAATCGGCCTCCGTGCTATACTGGCATCGATGGGGACCCCTGACTATGCGGCCCTGTTCGCAGAGGCGCTTGAAGCCGGCAGGAAGAGAGACTATCCGAGGTCCGTCGAGCTGTTGACGCGCATCGTGGGAAGCACGGACCGGTTTCCACAGGCCTTGCTGTACCTGGGCCGCGCCTACCATGCCATTGGCGAATACTCACGCGCCGCACAGGCGCTGAATTTCTATCTGCGCGGCAGACCTGAATCCGTTCCAGGCAATTTCTTCCTTGGACGCGTCTATCTGGCCCTCGAGGCATATCCTTCCGCAATCCGGCACCTGAAACGTGCCGTGGAGGGAGACCCCGGCTTTTCACCCGCCTACGGGCTCCTTGGGCTGGCGTGCCTGAAAGCACGGAGGCCTGACAAGGCAATCTGGTGGTTCGCAAAGTCCCTCGAGATCGATCCGCAGAACAAGCGCCTGCAGGTCGGCTATCTCAACACCGCCCTGGTGCTGGCAATCCGGCTTTTCTACCGCGGGGAGCTGGTCGATGCCGCCCGGCTCTTCACGGAAGTGCTCGAGCAGAGGCGCGCAAGCATTCTCCCCCATCTGTACCTGGCAACGATCTATCGTGAGCTCGGCAAGGACAATTTCGCCCTGTATCATATGGACGCCGCCTCGCGGATCTCGCCGCAGGACCCCTTCCTGCATCTGCAAAAGGCGGTGATCCTGCTCGCTCAGGGAGAGAAGGCGTCAGCAACCGAAGAGATCCGCATCGGGACGCAGCTCCTCAAGAGCGCCGGCAGTCCGGGCGGCTCGCCCGAAGATATCCTCAGGTTCATCACGATCAACCTGTTCAAGGAGAAGCGCTACCGGGAAACCGTCTACTATGGCACAAAGCTTCTCAAGGGCGCCTACGACGATCCCCAGCTGCACGCGATCGTTGCGGAAGCCTACCGCAATCTGGGCGAGCTCCTGAAAGCGAAGAATCACTACATGCGGGCAATCGAGAAGGATCGCGCCTCTCGAGAGCTCAGGTACGGCATGTGTGCCGTCCTGTGGGAAAGACGGGAGTTCGAGCCGCTCCTCGCTGAAGCGGCGCATCTTCTGCAGGCCGACCGTAGTGACGGCCCCGGGCGGTATTTCCACAGCCTGGCGCTTTCGCGCACCGGTGCGGCCATCGAGCAGGTCCTCGCTGAGCTTCAGCAGCAGGTAAAAGCGCGCGGCCCCGATCCGGCGCTCATGGCCGAGCTCGGCGCCGCATACGTGCGCGCCGGCCTGCCCGAGCTTGCGGAAGGCTGGTTCGTGAGGGTTTTGAAGGTCTCCCCGTCGGACGCGGACGTGCTCCTGGCGCTCGCGGGGGTGTACGAATCCCTCGGCAGGCAGGATCGGCGGGGAGAGACATTCCGCGCATACCTCGACCTGCACCCGGACGACCGCAAGGCTCGCCGCCAGCTCGTGCGTATATTGCTGGAGCTGGACTCGTTTGCCGGCGCGGCCGAGCAGATCGCCATGCTGCTTCCCCTGGAACCGAACAATGTCAAGCTCAAATCGACCCTTGCCGTCTGCTACCGGCGCACGGGCAGATATCCTGAAGCACTCGTGCTCCTCAAGGACCTGCTGAGCCAGTCTCCGGACTCGCAGGAGCTCATCAAGGCGGCTGTTTTCTGCCTGGACAAGATGGGGGCCCGCGCCGTGGGGGTTCGCGCGCTGGAAAGCTTCATGAAGCAGCACGGGGAGAGCCTTTCCCTGGTGCTCATGCTTGGGGTGCTTCAGTATCAGGCAAGCTCCCTGCCAAAGGCCGCTGAAACCTTTCGAAAAGCAATATCCCTGTCGCCGCGGGACTGGCGCGCAAATCGAAACCTTGGCATGGTCTACAGAAAAATGGGCAACGAATTATTTTCCGAAAAGTTCCTTGCAAAGGCGGCGCAGTACCGCGCCGCCGTGGAGACAGCCGCCGCGGAAACGCCCCAGGGCTGAAGGGGCCGACCTATTCAGTTGCGCGGCATTGAAAAACGACTATACTCAAGATGAGAGGGAGGATATCAGGATGAAGGCAAAAGCCCTTGAGCTTTTCAAAGCATACTCGGACAGCATGCTGCCGAGTGACGGCGGATACATTATTTCCTCATTCCTGGATGAAAACTCCTCCTATGCGCGCTACGAGGTGGTTGCGTACAGCGGCGTGAAAACGATACACGTAACCGAGGAAGGATTGACGTTTCAAGCCGATGGCAACAAGATCTTCGTTCTCTCCGAGCCCCCTTCATATGCTCATAAATCTGAAGAGCCCTTCCGCCGCGCGCTCAAAGAGCAGATACCCCTCCGGTTCTCAGAGCTTGAGATCCTTACAACGCGCAGCCAGACCAAGGTGATGGTGAGCAAGAACCCCTTGATGACCTACGGATCCTTCACGATCCTGAAGCCCAGCGGCATCAATTTCTCATTTGTCTTTTTCAACACTCCGGAAGTATTCGCAACGGTTGCAAAGTTCTTTGCGGCGACCCTGAACAAGGAAGCGGCGGTGCCCAAGTCCGAAGCGGAAAAGGCGAGCAAGCTCGTCGTTGCCTGCCTGGAAAGATTCACGGTCTGGAAGAAGTAGCTCCCGAGCAAAAAAACGGCCGGGCTCTCAAGCCCCGGCCTTTTGACGAAGCCAAAGAAAAAAGCTACGCGCCCTCCTTCTCCAGGTTGATCTGGGCGATTGCCAGCTTGGAGAGCGGCACCTGGTAGGGTGAGCAGGACACGTAGTCCAGTCCTGCCTCCATACAGAAGCGGATGTTTTCTGGTATTGCCCCATGCTCCCCGCAGAGCCCCACCTCCAGGTCAGGGCGGGTCATTTTGCCTCTCTTGACGGCCATGGCTATCAGCTCCTTCACCTGCGGATTCAGGTACTGGAAAGGATTGCCTTCCAGGAGGTCGAACTGGGTATAGTCCGGCATGAAGGTGTTGAAGTCATCACGCGAAAGGCCGATTGTCGTCTGGGTAAGGTCGTTGGTGCCGAAGGAGAAGAACTGGGCATAGTGTGCAAGCTGGTCCGCTCCGAGTGCGGCAGCGGGAAGCTCCACCATGGTGCCGATCTTGTAGGGAGCGGGCTTGGCCTTGAACTGCGTCCGCACCTCACGCTCGACATCCGCAAGTCCGCGGATCTGTTTCCCCTCGATCTTCTTCCCGTAGATGATGAGCTTCAGCTCGTTCTCGTTCATGATGATCGGGATCATGATCTCAGGCTGCACGCGCACCCCTTCCTTCTTCAGGGTATACACAGCCTCGAAAATCGCGCGGACCTGCATCTCGTAGATCTCGGGATAGGAAACGGCGATTCGGCAGCCGCGATGTCCCAGCATCGGGTTGAACTCGTGCATGGATTCGCTGCGCGCCCTCACGTCTTTTTCTGACAGCCTCTTCGCGCCCTTTTTCCCCACGTTCAGATAGCGCATGAAGCGCTCCAGCTCCTGGTCGTTGTGCGGGAGAAACTCGTGGAGAGGTGCGTCCAGCAGCCGGATGATCACCGGGTAGCCTTCCATGATCTTCAGCAGCTTGTAGAAGTCCGCTTTCTGCATGGGAAGGAGCTTTGCGAGCGCCCTCTTGCGCTCTTCCGACGAATCGGAAAGGACCATCTCGCGGAACACGTTGATCCGCTTGTCATCGAAAAACATGTGCTCCGTGCGGACGAGCCCGATCCCTTTTGCACCGAACTTGCGGGCAAGAGCCGCGTCGCGCGGCTTGTCGGCATTGGCGCGCACGTGGAAATCGGGCACGTACTTTTCCACCAGGGCGAGGAACTCGAGCATGCCCGACTCTTCGGGGTCCGGCTCGATAAGCTCCGCCTTGCCGAGGTACATCGAAGGTGCGCCGTAGAAAGGGACATTGAGGGTGATGTAGTCCCCCTCCTTGATCACCAGGTTGCCCACGGTGGCGCGGTTGCCCTTGATCTTCATATCGGGCTTCACAAGGGACACCTTGCCGTACTGTCGGGCCACGACCGACGCATGGGCGGAATAGCCGCCCTCCGTGGAGAGGACGCCGGTGGCGACTTCGATTGCCTTCACATCCTCGGCGAACGACGAGACCAGGCACAGGATCAGCTTCGTGTCCAGGCCCTTCTGCTGAGCGATCTTGTGAGCCTCCAGGAGGCCGTCCGTGCTGAAGTATACCCTGCCGATGGCGGCGCCCGGCGCCCCCGTGATGCCCCCCGTGAGCATGGGCAGCCCCTTCACCGTGGCGAAGTCGATGATGGGGTGCAGAATTTCGTTCAGCTGGCCGGGCTTGATCTGCTGCACAACGTAGCGGTCATCCACAACCTTGCGCGCGTGCAGATCCAGCAGCAACCGGATGTCCGCCTGCGTGGACTTGGTCATGACGGAGCGCTGATCGATCAGCCAGAGGCGCTTGTTCTCCACGGTGAATCGGATAGAGCGGATTTCCTTGAAATGATCTTCCACCGTGTGCGCGATCTTCTCCAGCTCCGCGTGGTAATTCTTCGAGAAATTGGCGATGTTGGATCCGCTCGCGTCGATGGCGTTGAACTTGTTCTGGAAATACTCGCCCTGGATCTCCCTGTCACCCGTCACAATGTTGCGGGTGTAGAATTGACCGTTGGATGAATCCTTTCCGTAGTTTCCATAGACCATTGGCTGGATCAGCAGCGCCGTGTCCTCCTGGTTCTGATCGGTGATGGCCAGGAGATGGCTTATCCGCTTGAGGGCAATTTCGAGCTGATCGAAGGGATCCATGAAGTAGCCCTTGGGAAGCATAGCCTTGTAGCGTTCGATGCTCGCCTTGCGCTTCTTTGCGTCCATCTCCGAGTTCAACTCGGTGTCGAGCTCCTTGATGGCCTGTTTCAGGGACTTGGCCTCCTTCTCGTTGTTTTCCAGCTCCGCGATTGCCATCTCGATTTCCAGGCTGCCGCGTGTCAGGAATTGAAGCTCGTGCCAGCCGAAGTTCTCCCCGACGAACCGGTTGAATCCGGGAAGCGTCTTATCGGTGAGGCCGAAATTGTGCATCGTGGGATAGGATGCGATCACGAGATTGGGGCTGACGACGATCTTCACGAGCATCGGGTTTTCCTGGTCGCCGAAGGCTTTGCCGGTCAGCTTTGCCAGCCGATCCATCCAGGGGCGCAACGCTCCCCAGATGTCGAAATCGGCAAGATGCGCCGCAACATCGGCGTCGATGATGAATCCGGGAAGTATGGGGAGGTCGAGGTCGGCAAGCTCCATTGCCAGACGCCCTCGAATACCAATCCTTTCCAGGATCGGCGGTTTCACGGTGGCTTCGCCCTGGTCAAAGAAGTGGATATTCTTCTTCATTCTTGTCCTTGCCTTTCAAATATCAGAACAGGTTCAGGATCGCGCCGACTTGCGCCTTGAGGAAAGCCTCGAACATGTGGCTGGCGCCCTGCCGGAGGTAGCGCTGAAGCTTGGCCACGTCCCGGATATCGTCTCCGGCGACAGCGATCATGATTGCGCTCCCGTGCTTCACCTTCCCCCATTTGAAGAGGGTATTGATATCGTGGATGCGCTCCCCCTCGTAGAACACGTACACATCGAGCCCCGGGTATTTGGTCGTGTAACTCTGGATGATCTTCTTCCACGCCTCCACGTTCCCGTTGTGGAACAGCTCGTTCGTCACGGGAATGGAATACATGGGCGTCATCTTCTTCGGGGCGCCGGAGGGCGCCGCGGCCGGCGGAGCCGCCGCAGGGGCCTGCGCGGCCGGGGCCTGGCCGAAGGCAGGAGCCGGAGCAGCGGAAGCAGCAAGCGCTGCTTCCGCTGCCGCCGCGCGGGAGGGACGTCCGCGTGCTGACTTGCGCGCCCCCCGGACGGGCGCCGGTGCCGGGGCAGGCGCGGGGGCCTGTTTCTTTTGCACGAACTTGCCCTTTGTCAGGGCAGCAGGCGTTTTGAGCCTGGCTCCTTCAATGAGTGCAAGGAAAAGAGAGATGCCTTCCTCGTACTTCTTGTCGCCGTCTGTTTCGCCGAAGGCGCCGGCAAACACCGTGACCAGCTCGTTTTTCTTCAGGATCCTCACGCCGTCCCAGTGTGAACGGTTCTTGGGGTTGACCACCACCATCCCGAGCTCGGGATGGGAATAGGCCACCACCATATCGATGGCGCGCCACGTGGCAACAGTCGCGGTGAGCGAGTCGAAGTCCTCGAAGTTTTCCGCGAGGTTGTGGGATCTGCAGGCGTAATGATATTTGTCGACGAGCAGTGCGTTCAGTGTAGGGGGTACCTGTCCTGGTTCGATGGTCTTGTCCGCAAGGCACTCGCTCAGCGTGTCCGCCAGGTTGCGCCTGTGCTCGAACTCCCCGATGACCTGTGTGATGAACTTGAAGTGCTTGAGCGAGCGGTTGAAACCTTCGCGCGTGCTGAGCTCTTCAAACGCATGGAGTTGTTCCGGCATCTGTCTTTCCCCTTTGACCGTAAATGAAAATGGTGACCCCCGGGAGGGTCACCATTTGATTTCCCGATTTCCTCAGATCTCTCTCAGGCCGACGTCACCGCCCTTGCGGGGCCTGCCCCTTGCGGCCTTGGCCGGCCGCCCGCGGCGGCGCGGCGCGACGTCTACGACTCCCTGCTCCGCGGCCTTGGACGACTTGGCGTCCGCGGCGGGAACGTTGAGCATATCGAGGTACTCGGACTTCTGAGGAGCTGAGGCATCGTCCGTGGTTGCCGCGAACGACTGCGCGATGTCAGCGCGGACGGTCGAGCGGCGGCGTGAGAACGAGGCGAATGCCGCGTCCTGGAACCCCTTGGACACGCCGTAGAGGAACTCGTTGAGAACATTCGCCATTCCGTCCAACGTTGCTTTCTTCCTCTTGATGGAAGTGATGTTCACGTCCAGGAGGAGCCCAGGCTGGATGTGGTACGGATTGATCAGGTATTCGAAGGCGAGGAACTGCTTCTCCAGGAAGCTGAGCCGCTCCTCCATGACGCGGCGCTGAATGGGATAGCGGAAGCCGTAGAGCTTCTGCAGCTTGTCCCTCATCATGATGATCCGGCGCTTGATCTCGTCCTTTTCTGCGATATAGGTGCGGTTCATGCGCTCCACATCGGTGTCCCCTGACCGGACGAACGTCACTTCGCTCCATGACTTCTCGATGTCCTCGTACAGCGGGTCTCCGGTCTTTGCCTTGATCCTCCGCTTGATCTTTCCCCTGAGTCTCTTGGCAAGATCATTGAAATCCACCACGCCCTTCATGAACTTCGAATCTTCATACACCATTTCCAGGACGTCCCAGAGGTGCTGGATTTCGATCTCGAAGGTCTTGGCCTGCACATCGTAGGACTTGCGCTCTTCAAGGAGCTGCGCCTGATCATAGTATTTCAGGCGGATTGCATAGCGCTCGTCCGGCAGGTGGTCAAAGTCCGTGTCCTCGTACTCACGCAGCACCAGCTCGCGGGCATTCTTGAGGTTTTCCACATGCTGGTAGCCCATCTTGGAGGTGTCAAGAATGGAGGTGATGGAGTTGATTGCCGTGTTGAAACCGCGGTTTCTGATGTTCTCTATGTCAATGATTCTCTTCAGATTCTCCCTGATATTGACGGGGTCGTATTCTTCAGGGTCGATCTCCGCACGGAGGCCTTCGACCTTGTCCATCAGACTCTTGGCAAAGTAGGAATAGCGCTTGGACTTGGGGTCATCCTTTTCATCCGAGGTGAATTTCTCCACTCTCTTCATTTTCTCGAAAAGGATTTCGCCGTCACTGAGCTCTTCCCTTCCCTCGTCAATGACCTGGTCCTTCAGCCTCTCGATCTCCTTATCAATGAGGTCCGTGATGTTCTTGGAGATCATGTCCTTGATCAGGAACTCGACCGTGACCTGGTAGTGGAAGATGGGGCTGATGAGCTCCGAGTCCAGGATGTTGACGGAGAGCTTCACATCCGTGACCGTCTTTGGCTTGTTGGGGTTGTCCTTGAAAGAGCACTTCACGATGGAGTAGGCGTTTTCTCCACGGATGAATGCGCCAACGTCCGTCTTCTGCCGCAGCAGGGAGTTGGTGACGTTCTCGAGGTCGTTCACGCCCCTCTGGATGTGGCCCTGCAAATGGCCGTACATGTTGACGATGGATTTCTCGATTTCGCCCGTATTGAACTTATCTATGCCGCCGACCTGGTCCAGGAGCGCCGCGATCTCCTTGGGAGTGTAGCGCGCCAGGGACTTCATCTCTTCCTTGTCGATGAAGTTCCTCACCTTCTTCACCATCTCGTCTTCCGACGTGACGATGAAGCGGTTCATCATGTTCTGGTAGTTCTGGTTGAAGTAGTTGTATAACTTCTCCTTGATGCCGCCCATGATGTCGAGCTTTTCAGCGACCTCCTTGGGCAGTTTGGAGGTGATGTGATTCATGACTTTGTCTACTTCTTCGCTCATCAGGAGGTCAACCTCGGCCTGCTGATCACGGAACTCCTGAGCGAGCGAGTTTCGCGATCCGACCGCGCTCGGCTTTTCCGGGTGGAACACATTCGGGCTTTTCGGAAGGTCAATGGCAGCCATAGAAGTCTCCTTTTCTCAGTTTGTTCAAATCAACTAAACCATAAAAGCCTATCTCTGTAAAGCACATTTTTTTTCTCTCTTCCATTTTACCTACATTTGGTGCATCCTACAAGCACTTTATTCCAAAAGGGGGGCCTTATGGGAGCCTGGAAACGCCTTCTATCCGCTTTTGCCTTGTGTGCCATCATTGTGGCACCGGTTTTTGCGGACAGCAGGAAGGACAATATCGACGTGATCATCGCCCTGGACAAGTCCCTCTCCATGGAGAACAAGGTAGGCGGCGTCACCGAGTGGGTCAACTCTTCCATCATCGATCAGCTCCTGATCCCCGGGGACACACTCATCGTGGTGGCGTTCTATGGGAAGGCCGATGTCATCATTTCTCAGGCTGTCAAAAATGATGCCGACAAGAAGGCCCTCCAAGGCATCATCTCGAATATTAGAGGTAATGGACGTTTTACCGATATTGGAAATGCGCTTGACGTCGTGAAAGCACAGATAGCGGCTCGACAAAGCGACGGGAGGGAGAAGTACATTCTGCTTCTGACAGACGGGATACAGGAAGCGCCGCCTGGAAGCAAATACTTCTCCAAGGACGGAAAGTTCAACCACGAGTTTCTCGCCAATACCAAGACGATTCAGGAGAAAGGTTGGAAGATCATGATCCTGGGAATCGGCACTGACACAGCGGCGAAGGATCTCGCGCACGAGTTGAAGGGGACGTACAACGAAGTCAACGAGAAAGTGACCGCGGGGTCCCTGGCGGATACAACCGGAGCCTTTTTCGGCACTATTACCACGGAAGGCAGCGTACGCGTGGGAGGTGTTTCCGCCGACGGGTCGAGCAGGCTTTCGCTCGACCTCAAAGCTTCCGACCTGAAGAATGACGCGAGCGTCACGTTGAACGGCGTGACCGCCCGCATTGGAACGCGTGAAATACCTAATGTCCTTGCTGCTCCCTTCAAATTCGGAGTCAAAAAAGACGGTCCCACGCACGTCAGCGTGCCGCTGAAATTCCCGGCAGATCTGCCACAAGGCCCGACGTCCGGCGCGCTTACGTTCTCTTTCGGCCCAGGGGCAGCCTTCGCCCCTTCTGACGCGAATGTTTCATTCGTGGTGAACAGCTGGCTGCAGAACAATCTCATACTGCTGATCTGCGCTGCGCTCATCGTCCTTGTCCTCCTGGTACTCCTGGCGGTAGTGATATGGCGCATGACCAGGGGAAAGCCTCTGCACTTCTCGCTGACGATCGACGAAGAGCCCGTGGGTGACGATCCCATCTCCTTGTCCGTTGGTCATGAGCTGTACCTCAATGAAACGACGGGCGTGTTTTCCCTGGTACCCCACAAGAACGCGAAGTCACTGGCCCGGTTCACTGTCAAAAGCGCCAAGCTCCTTCTGGGCGTGTTGAAGCAGGATCGATTCCCCAAGCTGAAAGAGGTGCCGCCGGACGCGCGAGGACGCACCTTCGTCCTTCGTTCCGAAAACGGCAGGAGCCTTTCGTTGAAGGTCCAGTCGAAGGAAAGGACGAAGTAGACTGAGCACGACAGCGGCTTTTTTCTTCGACATAGGGCCCGCGCAGAAACTTCCGGGCTTCACGGACGACTATCATTTCTCCCTCCTGCCCTTCTGGGGAGACCACTGTCTCGTGGACTTCATGCTCGCCAACTTCGGTCCTTCTCCGGACGTCGATATGACCATTGTGCTGGACGAGTCTGCCCGCGCCGTTTCTCTGGCGCTTTCCAACCGGTGGAAGAAGCAGATGGCAAGAGTGCATCTGCTGGAAGGCGGGCTGGATGAGCTGCTCCGTCTCGTGGATGCAAGCGGGGCTGACCAGATCGTGCTTGCCTCGCTCTCGTCAGTCTGCATCATCGAGCCGGCAGCGCTTCTGGCCGCCGTTGCAGGCGCCGCTTCTCAACTGGTCAAGATCTCGGTCGGCCGCACGCCAATAGAGATGTACTGCGCAGAACGCGCGCATCTGTGCGCTCTTCTGAGGGCAGCCGCGGCGCGGGCGCCGGGAAAGAGAAAGGTGCGCGAGTGCCTGTTCGAGCAGGCCCTGCACGACGGTATCGACCTGATCGAAGATCTCCCCGGCGAGCTTCTGTTCCAGAACGACCTGATGGAGTACTACACGAACAATCTCTGGGTGATTTCCCATTGTGGAGACGCGCGCATCCAGGGGGTGCTCTCCCGGCTGCCGGCGCTTGCAGACAAAGGGGCTGAGTCTCATGTCACGGAGAAGGGCTCTATAAGAAACTCCTGGCTCGCCTCGGGCGTCGAGATCGACGGCGCCGTGGAAGATTCCATCATCTTTCCCAACGTGATCATCAGGAGAAACGCCCTCATCTCCCGCTCCGTGGTCCTGAACGGCAACCGAATCGGAACCGGCGCGGAAATTCACAACGCCTTGATTCTTCCTTTTACGGCCGAGGTTTCACGGGCTGCCCCCAATATCGGCGAGAATTGCGCGATTGGCGCCAGGACTTCGTCAATGAAGAACAGCGATTTCCCCGGGCAGATCAGGGACGGCATCAGCGTCATTGGCACGAACGTCGACCTGCCGAACGGCTTCCGCGTCGAAGCAGCGGCCTACGTGGCGCCCGGACTCCCTGCGTCGGCCCTCCGCAGGGCAAAGATCCTTCGCAGGGGCAGCAGCGCTCTCGTAGACAGGGCTGCCACCGGCCCGGGGGACGTCGTGGAGGCCGGGAACGCACGGTGAATGCATTTCAGGGTGCCATTGATTTTCTGAGCCGCACGCAGCGTTTCATCATTACCTCCCATGAGACGCCGGATGCGGATGCCATCGGCAGCGAGTGCGCCATAGCGAAGGCCCTGCGGAGCCTGGGCAGGGAAACGATCGTCCTCAATGCAGATCCGATCCCGCGCAAGCTCTCCTTTCTGGACCCGAACGAGGTCATCCAGGTGCTGGAGCGCGGAGATCAGGTCCCCGCGGACATAGGAGAGTACTCCCTGCTCATGCTTGATACGAATGACATACAGAATATCGGGCAGATTGCCACGCTGGTGCTTCCCCGCGTGCGCGAGTACTTCATCATCGATCACCACGAGCAGGAAGAGGATCTGCTGGCAGGCAACTTCATCCAGAAAAGCGCCTCGTCCACCGCCGAAATTCTCTATCAGCTCCTCCGTGAGATGAACATTACCATTGACAAGGAAATGGCGCAGGCGCTTTTCACGGGCATCGTCTATGACACCGGCTCGTTCATCTATCCCAAGACCACCGCGCTCACGTTCGAGATTGCACGGGACCTGGTGGCAAAGGGTGTCCGCCCGAACATCGTGTACTCGAAGCTGTATGAGAGCAACTCAATCTCGGCACTCATTCTGCAGACCCATGTGCTGGCGACGCTCGAGTTGTTCTTCGCAAATCAAGTTTCTCTCTTGACAATGACACGCGAGATGGTCGTAGATTCCGGGGCCAACTACGAAGAAGCGGACCAGCTCATCAACATTCCGCTGCGGAGCGAGGATATCAAGGTCTCGGTGTTCTTCAAGCAGAACCCGGCGGGACTGCTTCGCTGCTCGCTGCGTTCCAAGGCGAACATCAACGTCGCGGAGATCGCCCAATCCTTCGGTGGAGGCGGACATCGGACGGCAGCGGGCTTCAAGTGTCGTGATACCCTGGAGAAATCGAAGCAGATCGTGCTCGAAAAACTAAGGAAGCTTTTTCCATGATCCATCCCTCCCACTCGATTCACGCAGCCGTGCTCGCGGCCGCGGCCGTCGTATTCCTCTGTTCCTGCCAGCGCGGTCAGGTCCCTTCCGCAGGGGTGCGCATCGTCCCGCAGCCCCCCGGGGCCGCTGCGCCTGCGGCCCCGGCCACCGCAGCAGCGGACTCGCACTTTGATGCGAACGTGCTGCGTCCCCGTATCGTCGTGGACCCGGGTGACTCGGTGCTGCAGGTCGTGAATGCGAACCTCGATCAGACTCCTTACGGGAAGCAGGTCATCGCCGTCAAGCGCACCGGTGAGGTCGACTCCCCGATCCGGATCATCGTTGCTGATGCCGACCCTGCCCGCGGGACATACTATTACCAGAGCTGGGAGTCGCCGACCAACGCAACGGACACCCGCGTCTTCTCCCTCTCCGTGAAGGATCTCGTCGGTGATCACGTAATGGAGATCGTGGCCAGCGGCATGAACGGCGCAGGCAAGCTCACGATCGACGTCTTCCGCCCTGTCGCAGCGCCGGGCAAAGAGCTCACCTACAAGCCCATCTGCCAGCTGGTTGCGGACGAGATATCAATCGAGGAAACCGATCGCGCGGAGAGCTACTCCACCGATCCGAAGCCCGGAGCGAGCTTCCCCGTGGTGGCATACCTGCGGGACCCGGACTCGCAGAACGTCATGGATCTCATACGGATCCGCTACGTGTGGAACCCTGGTGAAGGGCGCTACGTGCCCGGCCCGCCGGAGAAGATCCCCGGTGAGAAGGTCCAGCAGACACAGCTGGAGACGCTGTACAACAGCAGCGGAGAAGATGTATTCGAGCAATTCATCGCGGGTTCCTGGGTCCAGCTCCAGCCGGCACGGGACGGAAAAGGTCCGGACACGATTGCGTCGATAATCACATTTGATCCCCGTGGAAGAAAAATCGCCTTGTCGTCGGGAAACACGCAGGAAGTCTATCTATGGCGCGAGTCTCATCGCACGATTTACAATTCTCTCCTTGCCCTCGGAGAGAATGAGACGGTTCTGGAAATCCACCTCGCGAACCGGTTCACAATCTCGGTCGATTCAGTGAACAGCATTATCGTCACAATGGGCGGGAGGGATTCGGAGGAATCCCGCACCGTGCGCTTTACAAAGGTTACCGACGAAATCAAGACGGAGCTGATCGGCCGCCTGGATGCGCTGGTGGTGATGGCGCCCCTGACGCTGAGCGGTTCCTTTGTGGGGAACGACGGCCTCACCCTCGATTTCGAAGGGTCCCAGCTGACATGGACCGCACACGGTCAACGCCAGACAGGGAGCTTCGTCCTGTTCTCTTTCGGCCCCCGCACCCTGCTCAGCATGAGAGTGAGCGGCTCACGAGGCACCCTCGACCAGATCTCATCGTGGCTCGTGGATTTCCACGAAAGGAAGGACTCCCGGCAGATCGTGCGGACCCTGGGTCTTTCCCCGGTGGTGCTGACCGTGAAAGGGTATGACGAGGCGAAGGGGGATGCGCTTGCCCTGGAACAGATCGAGGAGCTGAAGAAAAAATAGCAGGGCTATTTTTCAGTCACAAGAACTCCGCTGAACCCCTGCTGGAGCAGCTTCGCGAGAAGCGCCCGAGCCTGCACCGCGTCGAGCCCGACACCTGCGAAAACCCTGTAGTGTTCCCTGCCCTGTATCGTTTCCATTCTCTGGATCGGGGAAAAGCCGCGCTTTGACAGCTCCGCGGAAAGGTCATCGGCGTTCTCCTTGACCTGAAATGATCCTGCCTGGACGGATACCCTGGCAGGTTCTGCGGATTGCGGCGCAGGGGCAGTCTGAGCGGGTGATGTCGTCTGCGGCACGGCAGGCGGCTGTGCAGGCTCGGCCGCCCGCGGCGCAGGGGGAGCCTCCGCGGGGGAATCCCCCGCCACAAAAACATCGGGGCTTGGAAAAAGAACGACCGTCGCGTTTCCAGGGGATGAGACAAGAGCGGTCTCAGGTGCGCCCGGAAAGTCCGCCGACAAACGGGCCCGTGCGTCTGCCTGTCCCTTCTGGTCTTCTGCGGCCCTTGCCAAGGCGTACATGACCCAGCGCGCCTTGAGCGCAATATCAGGGTCCCCGGACGATTCGGCCAGGCGCGCGAGGGCCGGTCCCGCGGATTCGCCGTGTCCGCCCTCGATGTCCGCAAGAATCCGAAGCAGGGGCCCGGCGGCTCCTCCCCGGGACTCCAGGGCCGCGAGGCACTTTGCCATGGCATCCGTTTCATGCATCTGGAGGGAAAGGAGAAACGCCGAGACAAGGGTCGTGTCGCCGGCCCCCTCGCCATATGCACTGAGATAGGCGTCGCGGGCTTCAGCGGTCATTCCCCCGATTTCGAAAAGCCGGGCTATTGCGCAAAACTGATCCGCCGCACCGGGAGCGCCATGTCCGGTTGCAAGGAGCTTGAGCGAGGCATCACGCAGCGCGAGGTAGTCATTCTCGACCCTGAAGTAGCGGGAAAAAACGCGCGGCGCACCGGGAGCGCCGACATTCGTCCGGAGCCACGCGGCATACAGGTGCGCGGCTCCTGCGGTATCCCCCGCCTTTTCCCGCTGCTGGGCCCGGGGGATCATAGGATCCGCCGTCAGCGGCACAGAGACGAGAAAACAGGCAAGGAGAACCGGAAAAACCTTCATCACCCGAGCGCTCAGGATCTTGACCGCAGCCCTCGAAAGAACTTTACCAGAAGATAGATCCCTCCGCCGAGGAATACGAAACCCGCCGCCCTCATCAGCCATCCAAGGCCAAGGAAATGGCCGCCGAAAATGCCAGTCAGCAGTGTCGCCCCGCCCACGACCGCGGTGACGATTCCCGCCGTCCTGTCGGACTTGGATCCGCTCAGCGCCAGGCCGCCGAGGGCAAGAATTGCTCCCGCCACAATACTGAACCATCCCCCGCCTGCAAGCACGAGAAGCACCACGCCGCCTGCAACCGCTCCGACGCCTTTCACGCCCTGCTTGGTGAGAACACTTCTTGGAACTATGTCGCTCATCTACTTCCTCCGTCTCTCATTCAATGTACAGAGCAGCGCACAAAAATGTCCAGAGTGCCTGCTCCGCTTCGAGTTGACACGGCCTGCGCAAACCCTCTAGAGTATCGGCATGCATCCCCTGACGAAGCGGATCGCCCTTCTGGTCTCCATGTTCTCGCTCGTCATAGGTTTGTTTCTCCTGGGCTATAATCTGCATTTCATTTCAGAAGAAACGAAATCCACGGCGCTCAACCTCTGGCCCATCCTCCTGGTCATTGCAGGCATCATGCTCGTGTTCGACTCGACCAAGAAACGGGTTTCCGCTCAGGCGTCGAGCGTGAAGATAACTCAATTCCCCATCACGCTGCCCCCCGGGGCCGAGGAGCTTTCCTTCCGCGTGCAATTCTCCTATGGAAGGCTGGTGGTCGGGAGCGCCTCAGGAGCCCCCTGCCTGGTGACGGAGCAGTTGGGCTCAGGCGCCTCACCGGTCATCGCTCAGGCACTGATTGGTGACCGAACGGAGATCTCCATCGCGGCAAGCCAGCCTATTTTTCCTTCGCATTTTCGGCTCGGGAACACGTGGCGGCTGGACCTGCCTCGCGGTGTTACACTGAGGGTGGGGCTGCAACTGCATGAAGCTGACCTTCGCATGGACCTGCGCGCGCTCGAGGTCGAATCCCTGGATCTTCGCACGGATTCCGGCGCCCAGGAAGTCATTCTGGGCCGGCCGCGAAAAAAGCTCTCGGGACAGATTTATTCATCAGGAAGCGATCTCTCTCTGGTCCTGCCTGCACGCGTGTTTGCATGGGTCCGGCTTCTCAACCCGTTCTGCAGGGTCGACTACCCGCAAGGTGACCTGGAAAAGCGGGAGGATGGTTCACTCGTCACTCCCACTGCCGGTGACGCGCAGGGAACGGTGGAGATTGCGGTGGACGGCCCTATCCACAATCTCGTGCTCGATGTCGAAGACGCCGTCCTGGACGGCTGTGCTCACGCGGCAACTTTTTGAAGTAACCGCTGCGTGCTACGATTCCACTATCCGGGGAGAATAATTGTGAAACGACTCTG
>CAYTGX010000092.1:9734-16796 GCA_964437385.1 uncultured Spirochaetaceae bacterium | reverse complement strand
CAGGATTTCTTGTATCAGGATTCACGACAAGGTGGGGTTGATTTGACGTTTACGTCCGGAGGGCTGGGCGGCCGAGTCTACTATGTGGCATTTTGGGATCCGGAGGCACCTCGGTATGCGAACCGTCGTTCGACGAGCAAGACGGCCAAGGGCGCGGCCGAAAACCAGGCGTGCAATTGGCTTGCCGAAGGACTGCCGGTGCGGGACGCGGGAAACCTTCGTTCGCTACCTGGAGGACTTCCGGGCCGAAAGTTCGCAGTACCTCGCCGGGCAGGAGGCGCGGCTCAAGCCTCTGTCGACAGTCTACGTGGTCAACGCGCGCTCTGCGATTGGTAAATACGTGACTCCCTGGCTCATCGAGCAGGGCAAGGAAAAGCTCCGGGTCAGTGACGTTACAGCAGGACTCCTGGAATCCCTGACCCTCTGCCTTCAAACAGCGGACTCGGGCCATCGCGAGTCAATGGGATCATCAAGGCCGTCCGGGTCCCGCTGGGGCAGGCGTTCAAGATGGGGCGGATTCGAGAGAACCCGGCCCGCCAAGTGGAGAAGCTCCCAGACCGAGAGTTCGGTCCTGCGGCTCGTTAGGAGTCGACGCCTCCGCGCCATTTCGGTCGGAGAACGTAAGCTGATCATCCTTCGGGAAGATCTGCTGAAGTTTCTTCAAGGATCCGGGGCGACTGCATGAGCGGCGTGAGAGCAGCGCTCGGTCAATGACTTGTTCAATTTGCTGTTCGGTCCACTGAAATGGCTGGCGCATCCCACTCTCTTCCGAGGGATTTATCTCACAGTGAGTCGAGAACGCGCCAGTTTTCTGGTACGATCTCGCCTAACTTTTTGTAGGCAATTTCCTTTCTTCTCACATCTTTTATCTTACAGTTGATCGCGCCAGGAGGAGACAGGAAGCAATCTGAGTGCGTTGGGTGCCGATCCTCCTGTCGCCCGCCGTCAACTCCGATAGGAGCGGCGGTAGGCGCCCGGAGTTGCGCCTTGCAGCTTTCGAAACGCGGCGTAAAAGCGCTGGGCATTGGCGAAACCGGTCTCTTGCGCGATGGCGGCGATCGTGAAGGTCGTGTCCCGAAGCAGGCGGCGCGCCTCGTCGATCCGTCTCCTGATGATCTCCTCATGGATGCTGCGGCCCAGCGTGGCTCGGAACCTTTTTTCCAGCGTCCGTCGCGAGCAGGGAACTGCCAAAAGGAGCCGGGCAACAGTGAGCCGTCCTGCCGCCGCGCCGTGAACGGCTCCCAGCGCGCGATCCACCAGCGCGTCTCCCGTGGCGAGCGTCCGCGTGGACTCGCGCTCCACTACTTCGCGCGGGGACACCGCCGCTGCCTCGCGGCCGGGCCGGCCGTCCATGAGCGAGGCGAGGGCTTCCGCTGCCTCCCATCCGATGCGCTCGAGGTTCAGTGCGATACTGGACAGCGGCGGCACGGAGAGCTCGCAGAGGATGTCCTCGTTGTCCACGCCCAGGATGGAAATATCGCCCGGGACAGCGAGGCCTAGCCGCCGGGCGGCGGCCGCCGCCTTCAATCCGACCGTGTCGTTGCAGGCAAACAGCGCCGCCGGCCTCGGGAGCGCGGCAAGCCAGTGATCGAAGGCTTCCGAGCGATGGAGTTTTTCCCACCAGCTCAGGGACTGCTCGAATACGGACAATCGGGTCACCGCGACCGCGTCGCGGAAGGCATCGCGGCGGTGTCGCGACCATCCCACCCGCGCCACGCCGCAGAAGGCGAAGGTGCGGCGCCCCAGCGTCTTCAGGTGCCGACCGGCGAGGCGGCCCGTGGCGCGGTCGTCGTTGCTCACCTGCCGGAATCCCGGCCGCGGCCATGCACCGGCCACGTCCACCACCGGGATCCCGCGCGCGGCCAGAAGGTCCGCGTCCCGGGCCGACTCGATGCGGGCAATAATGCCGTCCCCGTCCCAGCGCTCCAGCGAGCCCATGGCCTGGAACATCCAGCCGTAGCCGTACAGGTCCCAATCCGGCCTTCCGCGGGCAAAGCGCACGACTCCCCGCGCGATCCCGTGCTCGTAGTGGTCGATGAGCCCCATGAACAGCCCTACGCGTTTACGCCGTTCCGCCCGCATCCAGGTCCGCCTCCCGCCGAAGTTCGCAAAACGTGATAAAGTATACGCATTTCGGGCATTCCAGAAAACCGCCGCCGCGCTATGATCTTTCTGTGGAGGAATGGAATGGAAAAGAACGATCTGATCGTGGTCGCCGGCGCGGGAGGATTCATTGCCGGCGCCCTTGCCCGCTATTTCCACGACAAGGGTTTCGTGCGGATCCGCGCGGTGGACAAGAAGCCCCTCTCGGAATGGTACCAGCGAACCCCCGGCGTGGAGAGCCTCAGCCTTGACCTGAGCGATCCCGAGAACTGCCGGCGCGCCGTGGAAGGCGCTGCCGAGGTGTACAACCTGGCAGCGGACATGGGGGGCATGGGCTTCATCGAGCGCCATCGCGTGGACTGCCTGCGCAGCGTGCTGATCAACACACACATGGTTGAAGCGGCCTGGCGCGCCGGCGCCGAGCGGTATTTCTTCTCCTCGTCGGCCTGCGCGTACAACACCGATCTGCAGAAGGATCCGAAGGTCCGCGCCTTGAAGGAGTCCGACGCGTACCCCGCCATGGCCGAGCGCGGCTACGGTTGGGAGAAGCTGATCTCGGAGATGTTCTGCCAGGAGTACACCGCCGAGCGCGGCATGCCGACGTTCATTGCGCGGTTCCACAACGTGTATGGCCCTCATGGCACGTGGGACGGAGGACGGGAGAAAGCGCCCGCAGCGCTGTGCCGCAAAGTCATCGAGGCCAAGGACACGGGCGCGAAGGAGATCACTATCTGGGGAGACGGGATGCAGACGCGCAGCTTCATGTATATCGATGACTGCACCAGGGGCATCGACCAGATCATGCACTGCGAGAAGCTGGTGGCCACGCCGATCAACCTCGGCTCTTCCGAGCTGGTTTCCATCAATGACCTCACCACGCTGGCAGAGACGATCGGCGGCGTGAAGCTCACCCGGCGCTACGATCCCACGGCGCCGCGCGGCGTGGCCGGCCGCAACAGCGACAATACGATGATCCATCGGATCCTCGGCTGGGAGCCGGATACCTCGCTGAAGGACGGGCTGACGAAAACCTACCATTGGATAGAGCAGCAGTACCGCGACCGCCGGTCGGGCAAGCACACGGTGAGCTGAAAGCCATGAGGCGCGACCTCTGCGGCATCATCGGGCCGATCCCCTACCGCATGGCGTTCGCGGGCGGCTGGATCGATCAGCCCTTCGTTTCCCGGCTCAATCCCGAGCCCCCGGGCTCCATGGTGACAGTGGCCGTGGAGCCGACGTTCCGCTGGATGGACCGCTGCGGCATGGCCACCTCCACGCGCGCGGTGGCCATGCGTCACTGGGGCGGTCGGATGCCGTACGGGGAACCGTCCCGGCTGGTTCGGGAGCTGTACGAGGCGGAGAACCAGGGGAAGGCGGAGCCATCGGGATCACAGGACATGGTGGGACTGCTCTATCCCGGCGTGTGCCGCCTGGACTACGACGCATCCGTGGAGGGCGGCGTGTTCCCGAGCAACATCGAGAGCTGCTCGGCGCCCGAGGTGGCACGGTGGCTGGAGCAGGTCATCAAGGTGCTGCCCGTGGCGCCCAGGCCGACAGGCTATGAGCCGCTTGCGGTGAAGAACCTCGACCCGGTGTGGATAGCGCGGCTGGGGAGATCCGGGCGCTCCTGCTGGGAGGCGATCCTGGCAATGGACGCGGCTGCACTCGGTGAGTCGATGAACGAGTGCATGCGCTGCTGGGAAGCGCTGCTTCCCCAGGTGGTTCGTCCTCCGGAATCACCCGTCGACCTTGCAGGGCTCCTGCGCTGCTACCAGGAACGCTCTCACGGGGCGATGTACTCGGGGTGCGGCGGGGGCTACCTGTATGTCGTGAGCGAGCAGGCGGTGCCGGGGTCTTTCGGCGTGCAGGTTCGCACCCAGGGTGCCGGGCGTTGAGTATGGGTGCCGTCTTCGTCACCGGTGGCTTCGATGACCTAGGCATCCGCCACGTGCGGTTCCTGCACGAGTGCTCGCGCGTCGGCGAGGTCGTGGTCGGGTTGTGGTCGAACGCAGCAGTGACCGCCGCGACCGGGGCGCCGCCGAAGTTCAGGCTTGCCGAACGCCGCTATGTCCTGGAGTCGCTGAAGTTCGTGAACCGCGTCGTCCCTGTAGAAATCCACCAGGGACCGCAATGGCTTCCGGATGAGGGGGCACCAAAGATCGACGTGGTGGGCTGCGAGCTCGGTGGACCCTCTGCGGAATTGGCGGCCGCACGCGCCGCCGCGGGCACGCTGCATGCCGAGCTGCGTGCGTTCGGGGACAGGGAACTGGAGGGGTTTCCGGAAATCCCGGTCTCCTCTCCTGACCCGTCGCGTCGGCGGGTGGTGGTCACCGGATGCTTCGATTGGCTGCATTCCGGGCACGTCCGATTCTTCGCGGAAGTTTCACACTTCGGCGAGCTGTACGTCGTGGTCGGTCACGATGCGAACGTGAGGCTCCTCAAGGGGGAGAGCCATCCGCGATTCCCGCAGGACCACCGGCGCTACATGGCCGGAAGCGTACGCCACGTTCACCAGGCGCTCGTCTCTTCAGGGTCAGGATGGATGGATGCGGAGCCCGAGATCGCCGTGATCGGCGCGCAGGTGTATGCCGTGAACGAGGACGGCGACAAGCCGGAGAAGCGCGAGTTCTGCCGCGCGCACGGCCTTGAGTACCTCGTGCTGAAACGGGTGCCCGCGCCAGGGCTGCCGCGCCGGTCCAGCACCGACTTGCGCGGCTTCTAGCAGCGCGCCCGCATCTCCCGGCAGGAGTGCCGGAAATCCAACGTTTTGTGCCGCATTCTCGATTGTGCTGGCATCGGGGCCGTGCCTACATGGGCAGTGAGCAGGTCCCCACATATGCAAGAGGTCATCCTCGAAGTCGAAGGAGTATCCAAGAGCTTCCCCGGCGTGAAGGCGCTCGACCAGGTCTCGTTCGATCTCCGGAAGGGCGAGGTCCACGCCCTGGTGGGGGAGAACGGGGCGGGCAAGTCCACGCTCATGAAAATCCTCTCCGGCGTGCACCAGCCGGATGAAGGTGTAATCCGCTTCAAGGGACGCGAAGTGAGGTTCCATGATTCCACCCAGGCTCGGGACGCCGGTATCGGGATCATCTACCAGGAGCTCAACCTCATCCCCCACCTGTCGGTTGCCGCCAACATCTTCATCGGCAGGGAACCGCTGACGCGGCTTTCGACCCTGAACGAGAAGAAGATGAACGAAGAGGCGGTTGCCGTCCTGGGACGGCTGAACCTCCGGATCGACCCGACCATCACGCTGAACCGGCTCCCGATCGCAAAGCAGCAGATGGTGGAAATCGCGAAGTCCCTCTCATTCGATTCCGAGGTGCTCATCATGGACGAGCCGACCAGCGCCCTGACTGAATCAGAGATTGACGAGCTTTTCACCGTCATCCACACGCTTCGCGACCGGGGGGTCGCGATCATCTACATCTCCCATCGGCTGGAAGAGCTGAAGCACATCGTGGACCGCATCTCCATCTTCCGCGATGGCCGCTCCGTCAGCACCGACGCGTATGCCTCGATCACGATGGACACCATCGTCAACCGCATGGTGGGTCGGACCCTGGAGCAGAAGTTCCCCACGCGGCACAACGTGCCTACTGAGGAGAAAATTCTCGAGGTTCGCAATATCGTTCGCCGGGGCGTCCTGCACGACATCTCCTTCGACCTGTACCGCGGTGAGATCCTCGGCTTTGCCGGGCTCATGGGCGCGGGCCGCTCCGAGTTGGCACGGGCAATCTTCGGCGCCGACCCCATCGATTCGGGGGCAGTGGTCATGAACGGAAAGAAGCTTGCCGTTCTCTCTCCCTCTGAATCCATCAGGGCCGGCATCGCCTACCTCTCGGAGAACCGCAAGCAGGAAGGGCTTGCCGTGAGGATGCAGCTGGCGGAAAACGTCACCCTGGCCAACACGGGCGGCGTGTCCAGCCGCCTGGGCGTGATCTCGCGCCGCCGCGAGCTGAATGCGTGCCAGCGCTACGTGGAAGAGCTGGCCATCCGCACCCCCAGCCTGGTCCAGGTGGTCAACAATCTCTCCGGCGGGAACCAGCAGAAGGTCGTGGTGGCCAAGTGGCTCTTTTGCGACTCGAAGATCCTCATTTTCGACGAGCCGACCCGCGGCATCGATGTCGGCACCAAGTTCGCAATCTACGAGCTGATCGAGCGGCTGGCGCGTGAAGGGGTGGGGGTCATCATGATCTCTTCCGAGCTCCCCGAGATCCTGGGAATGACCGATCGCGTCATCGTGCTGCACGAGGGCAGCCTCGAAGCCACGCTGGTGACGAAGAATACGACACAAGAGGAAATCCTGAACTTTGCGGCGGGCCTGGGGGGAGCGGCCGGGAAGCCTTCCCACGGCTTGCCGCGCGCAGCGGAAGAGAGAACACAACCATGAGCGACACCCACGCACCACGCAAGGACCTGCCGGGCCACGACCTGGCCGCCGCTCCGGGGCGATCCCGGATGGCATTGGACAGGTTCCTCACGTTCGGCGCAGTGGTCGTGCTGTTC
This sequence comes from uncultured Spirochaetaceae bacterium, assembly GCA_964437385.1. Taxonomy (GTDB): domain Bacteria; phylum Spirochaetota; class Spirochaetia; order SZUA-6; family Fen-1364; genus Fen-1364. The sequence continues at coordinate 10,184 of CAYTGX010000092.1, read as the reverse complement.
GCCGTGTTTTCGATTACGGCGAAGAACTTTTTCACCATGCGCAACATCCTGAGTCTCGCCCTGCAGACCAGCACGACGACTCTCATGGGCATCGGCGTGACATTCACCATCATCACCGCCGGCATTGACCTCTCCATCGGGTCGGTCGTTGCCCTTACCGGCACCGTGGCGGTCATGGCCGCCATCGCGGGGGTCCCCATCTGGATCAGCTGGCTCGTCGGCCTGGCGGTCGGCATGGTATGCGGCCTGGCAAACGGCCTGCTCATCACCCGGCTGAAGCTCCCGCCCTTCATTGCCACGCTGGGCATGACATTCGTGGTGCGGGGGGTGGCCCTGACGATCACGAACGCCAACGCCCGGCCGGCGCCCGATGCCTTCGGCGCGCTGGGAAACAACACGATCTTTCGGACCGGCAACCAGTTCCCCGGGATTTCCTACCCCGTGATTATC
>CAYTGX010000092.1:0-9634 GCA_964437385.1 uncultured Spirochaetaceae bacterium | reverse complement strand
CACGATCTTTCGGACCGGCAACCAGTTCCCCGGGATTTCCTACCCCGTGATTATCATGATCCTCGTTGCCGTGCTCTTCCATTTTGTGCTCCGCCGAACCCGGGTCGGCAGGTACACGTACGCGGTGGGATCCAATGAGGAGGCGGCCCGTCTTTCCGGCATCAAGGTCAGCAGGATCAAGATCATCAACTACATCATCTGCGCCACCCTCGCCGGCCTGGTCGGTGTGATCCTGGCCTCCCGCATGGTCACCTCCCAGCCCAACAGTGCAATCGGGTACGAGCTGAACGCCATTGCCTCCGCCGTCATCGGGGGCACGAGCCTCATGGGAGGCGTGGGAACGGTGGGAGGAACGGTGATCGGGTCCTTCATCATCGGGATCCTCACCGTGGGTCTCACCATGCAGGGCACGAACTATTTCATGCAGCAGATCGTGATCGGCCTGGTCGTGCTTGGCGCAGTGGCGTTCGATCAGCTGCGAAACAAATGAGAAACATCGCGGGCACGCAGTAAAGAAAAACGCGGTCCGCATGGACCGTGGAAATGGTTCAAGGAGGTCGGTATGAAGAAGCTTCTGTTCATTCTCGTGGCCCTTGCGTTCATCGCCGGGTTCGCGTCCGCGCAGGAAATCGCGGTGATCGTGAAGACGGGCAACTCCAGCTTCTGGCAGAACGTCCAGACCGGGTGCTTCGACGCACAGAAAGAGCTGAAGGCGAAGACCCCGAAGCTGTCCGTAACGTTCCTCGGACCCCAGTCCGAGAGCAACGTGGCGGAAGAGATCAACATCGTCGAGAGCGCGATTGACCGCGGCGTCAAGGCCATCGTCCTTGCTCCGTCGGATGTCACCGCCCTCGTCCCCGCGGTGAAGAAAGCCAAGGACGCCGGCATCCCGGTCGTCGTCATCGACTCGCTGCTGACCGGGCCGACGAGCAACTACGTGTCCTTCCTCGCCACGGACAACGACGCGGCGGGCCGCGCCTGCGCCAAGGAGCTGATCGCCAGGGTCAAGGCCGCCACCGGAGGAGACACCGGCAAGATCGCCGTCATGTCGTACGTCGCGGGCGTCGGTTCCGAGATCGGCCGCGTGGGCGGCTTCAAGGACTACATTGCGAAGAACTCGCACCTCCAGGTTGTGACCACCCAGTACTCCAACGCGGACATGCCGACCGCGCTCAACCAGACCACGAACGTGCTCGCTTCCAACCCCGACCTCGTCGGCATCTTCGGCGCCAACGAGCCCACGGCAGTAGGAATGGGACGCGCCATCGCGCAGGCAGGGCTCAGCGGAAAGATCGTGGCCATCGGCTTCGACGGAAATGCGGCCCTGCAGAACTTCGTCAAGGACGGGACGCTGCAGGCCATCGCCGTGCAGAGCTCCTACAACATGGGCTTTCTCGGGGTCAAGACGGCGTATGACGCCGCATTCGCCAAGAAGCAGGTCCCGGCGAAGGTCGATACCGGTTTCATCATCGTGACCAAGGACAACATCGACACTCCCGCGGCCAAGAACGTCCTGTATTAAGAGTCTGTCGGACATGACGCGTCTATGACCGTCAGCTGATGTCGCGGATGCCGCGCCGTGCGCGGCGCGGGCTTGAACAGTCCTATTCTCTGCGACCGTCCTTGTCCTCCTCTGGTAGGGGCGGTCGCTCTTTCTCCAACTGGCAGGCCGGCCCGCATCAGGCTATCATGGGCGCGGCAATGAACGGCGCGCAGCAGATGTACAGGTTCCTGATGGTGGACGACGAAGAGATCGTCCGCCGTGGTTTCCGTCGCAAGATCGACTGGACCAGCCTCGATTTCGAGTTCCTCGAGCCGTGCGAGAACGGGGAGCAGGCCATCGAGGCGATAGAGGCGCTGCATCCCGACGTGGTCATGACGGACATCGCCATGCCCCGAGTGGACGGGCTGAGCGTTGCCGCGTATGCGGCGGAGCACCACCCCGACATCGTCATTGTGATCCTCTCGGGCTACGACGAGTTCGAATACGCCCAGAAAGCAATCAAGAGCAACGTCTTCGAATACGTGCTCAAACCGGTCACCTCGCGTGATCTTACCGGTCTGCTCGGGAGGCTGAAGGTCCGGCTGGATTTCCTCCAGCGCTCCCGGGAGGAGACGAAATCTCTCGAACAACGCGCCGAGGCCGCGGTGAGCCTGCTCCGGACGCGGACGCTCCTCGACCTCGTGAGCGGCTCGGCCGGCAAGCTCACCGACGACCGGTTTCACGAGATCTTCGGCTTCTTTCCCCAGGGGCTTGTCGGCACCGTCGTGATCGCCGAGGCAGATCCCGGCGGCGCGGGGGAGCCGGACGTCGCGACCCGGCTGGCGGCAGCCGCAGCCGAGGTGGCAGGCTCCGCCCGCCGCGTGCTCTGCTTTTCCCCGGCCGAGGGACGGGAAGCCGTCCTCGTGCTGGAGCGCGATGCCCCTTCCTGCGACCGGCTGGCTTCCGCGATAGCGCTCAGGGCGGCCGCTCCGGCCGGCCCGTCTCCATCGTCGGGCTCGGCCGCGATTGTCGCCATGGGCCGGCCGTGCGGCTCGTGGCGGGAAGCGGACCGGAGCTTCGCGGAAGCCTCCGCCGCGCTTTCCTACCGGCTGGTTGCTCCGCCGGGAGGGGTCTTTCGCTACGGCATGGCGCGGGAGGACGACCCGCAGACCCTCGAGGGGCTTGCCGAGCAGAGAGAGCGCACGTGCCGCGCCGCGGTGGCCGGAGAATCCGCGGACGCAGAGGTCCAGGCAGCGGCCTTCGCGACGCTCCTGAGGGAGGCCGGCATCTCTCCGCAGCGGGTCCGGCACGAGATCGAGGCGCTGTTTGCCTCTGTCCTGGACGCGCTGCGGGACCTTGGCGTCTCCTCGGCCGCCGTGGCCGAGGACCTCCACCTGGACATCGACCTCGCCGTCCAGCGCCTCCGCACGGCTGAGGAGGTGCAGGGGCTCCTTGTCCGGCTCACTGCCTACGCCGGCTCGATCCTCGACGGCCGCAACCTTCCCGCCCCGGAATGGAAGGTCCGCGATTTCAAGGACTACGTGGCCCGGCACTACGGGGAGCGGGCGCTCTCCGTGCAGACCATCGCCGCCAGTCTCTCCATCAGCGCGAGCTATCTCTCCAAGCTGGTCAAGCGCCACCTGGAGCGAAGCGTGGTAGACTACCTCATCGACTACCGCATGGAGCGTGCCAAGGAGCTTCTGACAACCTCGGACCTGATGACCTACGAGATCGCCGAGGCCACGGGGTACCCCGATGCGCAGTATTTCAGCACCACGTTCAAGCGGCACATCGGGGTCACCCCGACTGAGTTCCGCACCCAGCGGAGAGGAAAGACATCGCCGGCATGAAGATCCGCCGCATCCAGGACACCCTGATCCGCGCCTTTGCCATGCTCATCGTTCTCGCCCTGGTCCTGCTCGGCACGCTGTCGTACTACTACCTGCACAAGATCCTCATCCAGAACGCGGAGCAAACGACGATGCAGCTGGTAAGCCAGTTGAACCGCATCATCGAGAACTACATCCGCTACATGGACGACATCGCCTTGATGGCCATTAACAACGCCGACGTGCGCCAGTTCATGTCGCGCCCCCATGCGGATTCTCCGCAGCTTCGGGGAAAGATCGAAGCCACGTTCGAGTCCCTCCGGGCCGTCCGTCGGGACATCGATTCCGTGTTCGTCATCACCCGGGACGGGCGCGCCATCGCGGCCACGACCGGCGGCGCGCTGAACCCGACGGTGAATCTCCGCGAGCGCTTTCGCGAGCTTGAGGCGGGGGTCGTCCCGGACCGGCCGTCAGTGTCCTCCGCCCACGTGGAAAACCTCGTGGACTATCGCTATCCCTGGGTGATCTCCCTCGTTCGCGCACTGCCCGTCGGGCCCGGCGAGGAGAGCCCCGGGCTCATCCAGGTGGACCTCAACTACGAGATCATCGCGCGCCTGTGCAAGGACGTCCAGCTCGGAACCTCCGGGTACGTGTTCATCCTCAGCCGGGCCGGGGACATCGTGTATCACCCCCGGCAGCAGCTCATCTACGGGAACCTCAAGACGGAGCGGATCGCGGAGATCATGTCTCTGCACAGCGGGAATCTCAACGCCGTGGTGGACGGCCGGGCGATCCTCTACACGGTGGTGAGCTCGAAAGACACCGGCTGGGACGTCGTGGCCGTTTCCTACATGGACGAGCTGTTCCGCGCCAGCCGGCAGGCGGAGTACGTGTTCCTCATGCTCTCACTGCTCGTCCTGGTGGGAGCGATCGCCGCCGGGGTGGCCATCTCGTCCAACATCTCCAAGCCGATCGAGAGCCTGCGGCACTCGATGCAGGCCGTGGAGAGCGGTAACTTCGACATCGACATCACCGTCAGCGCGCGCAACGAGGTGTACCAGCTCGCCCGGGACTGCGACATTGCGGTAAAGAAGGTGCGCGACCTCATCGAGCAGAACCGCCGCGAGCAGGAGCTCAAGCGGAAGCTGGAGCTGCGCTCCCTCCAGGCGCAGATCAATCCCCATTTCCTCTACAACACGCTGGACTCGATCATCTGGATGATCGAGCTCGGGGAAACAGAGCGGGCCATCGACATGACCTCCTCCCTGGCCCGATTCTTCCGCATAGGGATCAGCCGCGGAGAGGAGACCATCAGCGTCCGCACGGAGATCGAGTACATGCAGACATACCTGGAGATCCAGAAGCAGCGCTACAAGGACAAGCTCTCCTACGAGATCGCCTTCGCGACGGACCTGCACGAGTCCCAGATTCTCAAGCTTCTCCTCCAGCCCCTGGTGGAGAACGCCATCTACCACGGGATCAAGAATATCGAGGGGCCCGGGCTCATCCGGATCACGGGCGAGCGCGCCGGGGAGTCGATGGTGATCCGCATCAGCGACAACGGCGTGGGGATGGCACCCGATCAGCTTTCGGCGCTCCGAGACGGCTTGATCGAGCCCCGTCCGAGCAACGGCGTCGGGGTGCGGAACGTCCAGGAACGCATACACGTCTATTTCGGACTGGAGTACGGCGTGAGCTTCGAGAGCACACCGGGGGCAGGCACCGTGGCAACGGTCCGCATCCCGGTGATTTCAGGGAGCGCCACGTGAGGGTCGCACCATGAGGGGCGTCGCATGAGGAGCCGGTCCGTCCTGTTCCTGCTCGCGGCGGCGGTCCTTGCCGCCGCGTCCCTCACCGTCCTGTACCGCGGCGCCCGGCTTCTGAACCCCGTCTCCGCCACGGCGCGCCGCGTGATCGTCATCTTCAAGACCATCGACTATCGCACGACGCCCTTCTGGGGAAACGTGCGGGACGGAGTCGTCTCCGCCGGCGAGGACCTGGGCATGAACGTGCAGATCCGCGGCCCGGCGTACGAGAGCGATGTCCAGGGGCAGATCGACATCGTGCGCCAAGCCATGCGGGAGAAGCCGGATGCGATCGTCCTGGCCGCGGCGGACTTCAATCAGCTCGTGCCCGTGGCTCAGGAGGTCAAGCGCCAGGGCATCCCGCTCGTCTGCATCGACTCCTTCGTCAATTCCGACGATGCCGATGTTCGGATCGGCACGGACAGCTACGAAGGCGGCCAGAAATGCGCGGCAGCGCTGATGCGCTACGTGAAGGAAGGCGACCTGGTCGCCGTCATGAGCTACGTAAAGGGCAGCTCGACCGCCATTGACCGCGAGTCAGGGACCCGGGACTACCTGGACGGAAAGGTCAGGATCCTCGATACGCTGTACAGCAACGCGGACGCCGAGCTCGCCTATTCCCAGGCAGCCCGCCTGATCGCGGAAACGCCGCGGTTGCGGGGAATCGTGGCGTTGAACGATCCCACGGCCCGCGGAGCAGCCCGCGCATTGGATGAATCCGGAAAAGCCGGTTCGATCGCACTCATCGGCTTCGACAATTCGCTTCTGGTGCTTCGCTTTGTGGAACGGGGCATTATCCGCGACACCGTGGTGCAAAAGCCGTTCAACATGGGATATCTTGGAGTCACGACGGCGCGGGAGCTCATCCAGGGCCGGAAACCCGCCCGATTCGTCAACACCGGCTCGGTCGACATCTCGCGGCTCAACATGTTCCAGCCGGAGAACCAGAAGCTGCTGTTTCCCGTCACGGAAGGGCCATAGCCGGGACGACGCCGCCACGGTAATCCGTGGCATTCGGGGCGCCCGTTACAGCTCGATGTTCGAGCCGAGGTCGGAGAAACGGAAGCCACGGTAACTGTCATCAAAGACGAGCGTGGCGCATCGCGAGAGGTCCATTTCATCCGTACAGGCGACGGGCTCCGGGTAGTACGGGATGACCGCGCCGGAGCGGACAAAGAGCGGCACGCGTGAGAGGGGCTGCTCCATGCGGGGTAGAGCAACCGGGCCCCGGACCCGTTCGCCAGTCCAGAAGTCTGTCCATTCGCCCGCGGGGAGGTAGACGCTTCGCGCGCTGGACGAGCTCAGGATTGGAGCCACGAGGAACGTCCCGCCGCAATAGAACTCGTCCTCAATTGTCCAAACGATCGGATCCTCTTCGTGATGAAAGACCAGCGAGCGAAAGATCGGCAGACCGCTGGAGACGGCCTGCTCGGCTTCTCGAAGGAAATAGGGAATCAGCGCGTAGCGCAGCTTGAGCCATTCCCGCACCAGTCCTGCCACGGAAGGGTACTCCCATGGCTCGCGGGCGGAAGATCCGTGGAAGCGGAGGTGGGAGGTGAACACGCCGACCTGGGTCCAGCGGACGAACAACTCGTTGGAAGGACGGTCGTTCATGAAACTGGGAAGAGAGTGGAATCCCGGAACGTCGTGGCTCCAGAAAGCGAAACCTGACAGCCCGATCTGAAGTCCCCCGCGGATTGTGGCGGCCAGCCCGTCCCACGTGCATGCCGCGTCCCCGCCCCAGGGGACCGGGTAGCGCTGGCTTCCCGCCCATCCCGACCGGGCCCAGATGATGCCATCCGGGTAAATCTCCCTTGTCACCTCGAACGCTGCCTTGTGATAGAGCAGGCAGTAGATGTTGCGAAGCCGCGCGGCGCTCATGCCGTGGTACGAGGCCTGCATGTCGATGTTCTCTCCGAAGTCCGTCTTGATCGCCGCGGCCCCCTTCCTCAACAGTTTCCGCAGCAGGCCCTTGTACCACTCCACTGCCTGAGGGTTGGTGAAGTCGATGGTGCAGCCTCGGGCATCATCGAATTTCGATTCGAGCGGAGGCATGGTTCCCGGCGCGATATACCCCTTCTCGCGAGCCAGGGAATAGAGGCTGGTTCCTTCCGTCACCAGCGGCAATTGCCAGAGGCTGACCCGAAACCCGAGACTTTTCATTTCACGGAAAAAACCCTCGGGATCTGGAAACCGCTCCGGGCTGAACTCCCACTCGCACCTCCAGTCGGTCCTGAACCACCCGGTGTCGAGATGGATCACATCGCACGGGAAGCCGCCCGCGCGCATTCCCCTGGCCACCTCGAGCGCTTCCTTCGCCGAGAAGTACGTCATGCGTGCCATCCACGCGCCGTAGCTCCACAGCGGGGGCGTGCGCGGAACGCCCGTCATGCGCCGGTAATTTCGCACGATCGACTGCACCGAGCCGCCGCCAATGAAGAACAGGTCCAGGGTAGACGACTCCACGGCGCCCTGGACGGCCCGGGAGGAAATATCGGCAATCGACAGCCGCGTCCGGTATGAGGTATGGACGAACAGGCCGTAGCCGGCGCTGGACACGTAGAACGGAACGTTCTTGTATGCCCGCCGAGAGGACACTCCCAGGGCATCAGTGTTTTCCAGCACGATCGTCGAGCCGCCCAGACCGAAGCGGGAGAATCGCTCGCCGGTCCCCAGGAAGCGCTCTCCCGGGCGGGCGTGCAGAGAGAACAGGGAAAGACGCGTGCTGTCACCGCGCAGAACGCACCCGAGGCCAATGGATTCCCGGTGGGCGGGAAAAAACGTGTCATGGGCCATCAACGGAACTTCCGCCGCGCCGTCCGGGCAGACAATCGCATCGAAGACAGGATCCGGATCCGGAAGCTGGCGGCTCCAGCGGTGCGAAGGGGGCTGGGGCGCCAGCGTCCGCAGCACCACCCTGCCGGACGCGTCCTTTATGACATATTCGCCGACCTCGACGCCCCGCAGGACGACGAGCTGCTCGGTATGAAGTGTGCGATCACGCTCGATCATCAGGCTGGAGTCGAGGTCCTCCTGCGGCGCAATCGTCCCCGGAATGCCGAGATCCACGCAGGCCCTCACCATGCAACCGCCAAAAGACTGCAGGCGAAGCTCCACTACGAGAGGAGCGACGGTCGAATCGGCCTCGAACGAAGAAGGCCTTCGGGCGATCAGGGGAAGAGTGAGAATAGCCGTATCGGCTTCCACCCGCGCCGAAATGGCCGGGGCAGCTACATAGACAACGTCCCCCGACGCGGCCGGGTCTTCCAGGTCGAGCATGTCCTCGCGGAACCGGTTGTGCTGCATCATGGAATCACCCCTTGATTGCGCCGGCCGTAGCCCCGAGCGTAATGCGGCGCTGGAAAATAAGGAACATAACCAGGGGCACCGCCATGGCGATGACGAGGGCCGCGCTCAGTGTCGGCACCCCAATGCCGTACTCCCCTCTCATCATGGCGATGCCAAGCGTGAGGGTCCGTGAGCCCTGGTCCTGAAGGATCAGCAGCGAGAACGGCAATTCGTTCCACATGGACTGGAAGCCGATGATGGCGATAGTTGCGATCATGGGCATGGCGAGCGGCGTCATTACCCGCACCATGATCCGCAACGCAGAGGCGCCGTCCATTCGTGCCGCCTCCACGAGCTCGTAGGGCATGTCGGTGAAATAGGTGGTCATGATGTAGGTCCCGAACGGAGAGAAGTACGCCACCCAGGTCAGGATGACGCCCGGGCCGGTATTGGTGAGGTGCAGCAGGGAGATCAGCTTGAAGACCTGGGTTGCCAGGAGAAGCTGCGGGAAGATCGTGAGGAAGAGCACCAGGAGGAACAGGGACCGCTTCAGGCGGAACCGCATCTTCCCGAACGCATAGCCCGCGGAGACGCACACCGCGAGGTACAGCACAAGGCCGCTGGGCACAAGAATGAGGCTGTTGACCGCGTAGTGCAGGAGACGGCCGGTAACTGCGGCGTACACGAAGTTCTCAAGCACGGGGGACTTCGGCGGGAAGAAAGGGTTCACCGCGAACGCATCCCCGGACTTGAGGCTGGCGACGATGACGTTGTACAGGGGAAAGATCGAGGCGATGACCAGCGCCAGCAGGAACAGCTGGACGAGCAGCCGGGTGCCCGCGTTGATCGCGGATGCTTTCTTCATGATTTCCTCGTCTGCATCAGGCGGATCTGCATCACCGAAATGACGGCACAGAAGATGAACAGGACCGCGGACCATGCGCTGGAGTACCCGACATGGAATTTCTCGAATCCCTGGGAAAAAATGCCATATTCCAGCGTGAACGTGCCATATCCGGGGCCGCCCCGGGTGAGCGTGTAGATGTAGCTGAACATCCGGGCGAACACCTCGATGAAATTGAATACCACCCAGAACTCGATGGCGAAGCGCACGCTCGGCACCGTCACGCGCCACAACGTCTGGAAGAAGCCCGCGCCGTCGATCAGCGCGGCCTCGTAGACTCCCTGGTCGATGCCGTTCATTGCGGCCAGGAAGTAGATGAGACCGA
>CAYTGX010000091.1:11873-17037 GCA_964437385.1 uncultured Spirochaetaceae bacterium | reverse complement strand
CCCGAGGTGATGCTCTTGATGAGCTGTTTGGAGAACACGAGGTAGATCAGCAGAATAGGGACCATTGCCATGGTCAGGGAAGACAGGACGGCGTTCCAGTCACTGACGAACTGACCGAGGAACTGCTGCACGCCGAGGGTGATCGTTGCCGTCCGCGCGCTCGGGGCAATGATCAGCGGGAACCACAGATCGTTCCAGACCGGAATCATCGTGAAAATCCCGATGGACCCGAGGGCCGGCCGCACCAGGGGCACCACGAACGAGTAGATCCTGTATTCAGTTGCGCCGTCGATCCGCGCGGCCTGTTTGAGGTCATCCGGGACCTGCCGCATGAAGGTGGACAGGATGAAGATGGTGAGCGGGAGCCCCTGCGCCACGTAGATCAGGATGAGCGCGACGAGCGTGTTGACCAGTCCCAGACCGGCCATCAGCTTCAGGAGGCTGACCGAGCCCAGCCGGATGGGGATCATGATTCCGATGGCCAGGTAAAAGCCGAGAAATCCCGAGCCCTTGAACTTGTATTCCGAGAGCGCATAGGCGGCAAGGGAACCGATGAAGAGGATCAGGAAGAGCGATGCAATGGTGACGACCAGGCTGTTGGCAAAGTTGACCATCACGTGTGACCTGGCCAGGACCGTCTGATAGCCGATGAGGCTGAACGCCTTTCCTATCGGAACTCCGAACGGCGCCCCGAAGATGAACTTCTTCAGCTTGAAGGAATTGGTGAGGATCATGTAGATCGGGAAGAGAGCCAGGATGGTGAAAAAGACCAGGATGATCTGGGGGACTATGTCCCGCGCTCCGCGGCGCCTTCTCAGCGTTCTCATAGCTGGTAGGTCTGCAGGCGGCGGCGCCACAGTGTATAGAGGCATACCCCGAGAGCGATGACAAGGAACATCATCGTTGCCACCGTTGCTCCCATTGTCGGGTTGCCCATCTGGAGCTGCTGCCCGAAGAATGTCCGGTAGAAAAGCGTGCCCATGATGTCAGTGGAAAAGTCCGGACCAGCGAGGGCTCCTTTCATTGTGTAGATCAGGTCGAACGCGTTGAAGTTGCCGACGAACGTGAGCACACCGACGATTCCCACCATGGGAAGAAGCAGGGGGAACTTGATCCGCCAGAAGACCTGGAGCTTCGTGGCGCCGTCCACGCGGGACGCTTCCAGGAGCTCGTCGGGAATACCGATCAGGGCGGTATAGAAAAGAATCATCGGGATGCCCACGAATTGCCAGACGGAGATCAGGGCAACGGTGACCAGGGCGGACCGTGAGAGCCCCAGCCAGGGTTGAAACAGGCTCCCCAATCCCACGGCTTTCAGGATGCTCGGCGTCACGCCCCACAGGGGGCTCAAAATGAGCTGCCAGATGAAGCCAATGATGACCACCGAGAGAACGGTGGGCATGAAAAGCACTGTCCGATAGAACACGCGGCCGCGGACATTTCCCACCAGGAGCGCGGCAATCAGGAGCCCGACCGGGTTCTGCACAAGCATGTGGACACAGAAGAAGATGAGATTGTTTTTCAGAGCCCCCCAGAAACGCGGCGCCCAGTTGCTGTCTCCCAGAAGGATGCGGAAGTTTCCCACGCCGTTGAAAACTTCACGGTTGTCCTGCGTGGTGGTGAAGAAGCTCAGGCGCAGGGAATCCAGAAGGGGATAGATCATGAAAAGGGTGTAGACGGCGACAGCGGGACCGAGGAAGACGATCAGGTAAACGGGGAAACGTTTTGCATGCGTCACGTCCAGCATCGGTGTTCCTCAAAATGTCCCGGCGGCGAGGGCCGCCGGGAAGACGTACCAGGATGAGAAATCCTACATCGCGGGCTTATACCACTTGCTCAGTCCGTCCTGAATCTCCTTTCCGGCCTGCACCGGGGTCATCGTTCCGTTGATGACGGCTGCGCTGACTCTCCACAGCTCGTTCTCGAGGTTGGGGGTCCCGCGGGAAAGAATCTGGTAGGAGTTGCGGATAGTGGACCTGCTGGTTCCGCGCCAGGAAAGGAACTCGTTGGCGAGCGGGTTCTTCAGTGAAATCTTGGCGTTGGAAAGAGTGAAGAAGCCCGGCAGCGCGTTGGAGTACAACGCCGCGAACTCGGGGGTGGTCATCCACTGGAGGAATTTCTTCGCCGCGTCTGCGTTCTTGGCGTTCGCGTTCATTCCCATGGCGATGTCCGTGTGGTCGGAGATGTAGACCGGGTCACCCCTCTTCTCGACTGGCGGCTTGAAAATCCCGAGCTTGAAGGTCGCATCTTTCTCGAACTGGGAGATCTCCCATGAGCCGGTCGGGTAGATGGCCGCCTTGCCCAGGGTGAAGAGCTGCTGCGAATCAGGGTATTTCACTGACTGGAATCCGGGCGGCATGTAAGGCGCCCAGGAGGCGAGCTCCGTCCACGTCTTGACATAGGCAGGATCGGAGAACTTTGCCTTGCCCTTGAGAAGGGCCGCGCGTCCGTTCTCACCCTTCCAGTTGTTCGGGCCGATGTTCTGGAAGCCCATGGTCGCGGCTTCCCACATGTCGGAGGTTCCCATGGCAAGCGGGATGTATCTCCCGTCTTTCTTGATTGCCGCCAGGACCGCCATGAACTCCGCCTTGGTGACAGGGACCTTGAGCTTGAGCTGGTCGAAGATGTCCTTGTTATAGAAGAAACCGTGGATGACGGACGCCATCGGAACGGCGAAAACGCTCTTTCCGTCGTCGGTGATCCAGGCGCTCTTTGCAACCGGGCTGAAGTTCTTCATGCCCGGCAGATTGGTCAGGTCAGCCAGGTAATGCTGCTGGAAGAGCTGGAGAGAGGCGTCGAACGGGCGCGCGGTGATGAGCTCTCCGGCGGTTCCGCCCTGGAGCTTGGTGTTGAGCACCCCGTTGTATTCCGCCGGCGCTGTCGGCGCGAACACCACGTGAATGTCCGGATTCTGCTTCTCGAAAACGGGGATAATCTGATCCGACCAGATGGACAGATCATCATTGCGCCAGCTTTCGATCGTGAGAGTGACTTTCTGGGCAAAGACCGGGAGCGCGCATACCACGAGCACCATGGCCAGCGCCAGAATAAGACCTCGCTTCATAACCACCTCCTGTATTGTATCGACATCCATCCGGAAACTCGTATAAATATAGGGTCGCCATCCGGGGCTGTCAAGAACAGCGGGTGTCGGGAGGTGTCCCTTGCATTCTCCAATGAAAGTGCTGGTGGTCGGGGTGGGCGGCATGGGTGCCTCTCATGCCCTGGGGTACACGAAGCTGGCGGGGTTCAAGCTGGCGGGGTTTGTCGTGGCAAAGAACAAGGACCGCGCGGCGCGACTGGCTGCGGACCTCCGGCTGGACCTTCCAGTCTATACGGACTTCGAGAAGGCCCTGGCGGAGCAGAAGCCCGACGTGGTGTCCATCAACACCCTTGCTGATACTCACGCCCCATATGCCATCCGTGCCATGAGGAGCGGCTGCCACGTCTTCGTGGAGAAGCCCATTGCGCACACGGTGGCAGACGCGGAGGAGGTGGCCCGCGTTTCGCGGGAGACCGGGCGCAAGCTGGTCATTGGCTACATCCTGCGCGTCCACCCGGCGTGGACGAAGTTTATCGAGCTGGCCCGGACCCTCGGCAAGCCGCTGATCATGCGCATGAACCTCAACCAGCAGAGCTGGGGTCACGAGTGGGAGGTGCACAAGTCGTTCATTGCCAAGGTGCCGCCCATCGTTGACTGCGGTGTGCACTACGTGGACGTGATGTGCCAGATGACGCGCGCCAGGCCCGTGCTGGTCCAGGGTATCTCGGCCCGCGTATCCGAGGAAATCGCCCCGGATGCGAGCAACTACGGCGCGCTGCAGGTCGTGTTCGAGGACAAATCCGTGGGATGGTACGAGGTGGGCTGGGGCCCAATGATGAGCAGGACGGCCTTCTTCGTGAAGGACGTGATCGGGCCGAAAGGCTGCGTGAGCATCGACAAGGATGAAAGCAAGGTGGACCCGGCGGACGTGTCCCAGCACACCACTGTTGACTCGATCATTGTGCACTCAAGCACGCCGGACGCCGGGGGCCTGCAGGCAAAGAAGGACGAAGTAGTGCGCATCACCGACGAGCCAGACCACAATGAGCTGTGCCGGCGGGAGCAGGAATATCTCTACCGGGCAATCACGGAGGACATCGATCTCTCCGCGCATGTCGCGGATGCCGTGAACAGCCTGCGGATCTGCTTTGCAGCCGTGGAGTCGGCACGGACCGGCCTCGCTGTCCGCCTCGATTGATCACATGCGCAGCGCCGGGTCCAGGACCTTCTTCATCTTTTCCAGGAACTCGGTGTCCGTCATCTCGTCCTTGTTGACGAACTGCACGGTCCCGATCTGAAGCTGCATTCCTTCTGACAGGCCGGCAGGCTGCAGCATGACCACCATCATGCTCTTGTTCTCACTGGACGCGAAGTTGATCTCGTTGCGGACATTCCGGGATTCCATTGCAGCAGGGCTCATGAACACCAGAAAGAGCTGACACCCTGTCAGGGCCCGGCCCACCTCTTCAGGCCACTCGTTTCCCGGCTCGATGCCTTCGTCGTACCAGATCCTGAAGCGGCTTTCCGCCAGCTTCCTGATGCACCAGAACACCTCCTTGATGTTCTTGTGGGAATAGCTGGCAAAGATGTACGGCTTGTTGCCGCTGTAGGCCTCGACCGGAGGCTTGATGGTCGGGCCCAGCCGGGCAGCCAGTCTGCGCAGGGTGAACCCCCGCACGGGTTTGCGGGCCGCGGCCGCGGGAGCCTTGGGGAACCTGCGGATCGGTTTCTTGCGGCGCGCCGGCTTTTTGCTCTTCCGCGCTGCGGGCCTGCGCTTTGCGGGGCGCGGCTTTCGTGCTGCAACGCGCCTTTTGGCAGAAGCCTTGCGGCGCGCCGGTTTCTTCTTGCGCACTGTCTTGCGGACTGGTTTTCGCGCTGCCTTGCGCGCAGTCTTGCGCCGGACCTTGCGGCCGACCTTGCGCTTCGCGGTCTTCCGCTTTGCGGTCTTCCGCCGGGCAGGGCGCTTCTTTTTCCGCTTCACCGTGCGCTTGGGAGCGCGGCGGGCCGTCCGCTTGGCGGACCTCTTCTTCGTCCGCTTGGCGGACCTCTTCTTCGTCCGCTTGGCAGACCTCTTCTTCGTCCGCTTGGCAGACCTCTTCTTCGTCCGCTTGGCAGACCTCT
>CAYTGX010000091.1:0-11773 GCA_964437385.1 uncultured Spirochaetaceae bacterium | reverse complement strand
TCCGCTTGGCAGACCTCTTCTTCGTCCGCTTGGCAGACCTCTTCTTCGTCCGCTTTACGGCTTTCTTCCGAGCATGCTTTTTGGCCTGCTTTGCCAGGCGCTTTCGGGCAGTCTTTTTTCGTGGTGCCGGTCTTTTCTTCTTCTTTGTTGCCATACCCTCATCCCACTTCCGTCATTCGTTTTACATGATATATCGGATACTTCCCGAATTCCTTCGGCAGTACGACGACGCCGACGTACCTGCAGTCATAGGGGTTTCTCTCATCCGCCAGCAGCAGTGCCGCGAAAGACTCGCTTGAGTAGACGTTGCCAGGGCTTGTGATCGGCTCGATGCGGGCGGCCTGGTTGACATGGGAGCCGAAGAAATTCCGCCTTTGCTGGAGCGGCTCGTTGAAGCCGTACACCGGACCGGCGTGCAGGCCTATGCGGATGCTGAGGTCCTTCGGCAGCTTCATCTGCGCCCAGTCGGTGTGCCGCACCATGTCACGCATGGCGAGGGCGCAGTCGGCAGCCTCGAGTAGATCCGCGAACATGAAGCAGATCGCGTCCCCCCAGGAGTTCTTGTAGAGCGGCTGGAGGCCGGCACGCTGGACTATCTGCGCCAACCCACCGAGGAAGCCGCGGACGTAGTGCGGTATCTGCTCCTCCTGCAGACGGCTGTACCCCACAACATCCGCAAAAAGGATCGCGACGGTCTGCCGACCAGGCCGCGCCGAAGAGCCGCCCTCTGGACGGGACCTGCGCGGCTTCGGCGTCTTCACGTGTGCCACTACTGATGCCGTTGCAGGGTCTATCACGATAGCGGGAAAGCCGCTTGCCTTCCATGTCTGGACACTTTCCGCGGTCCCTCCCGGCTTTCCGCCGCGCGCCCTGTCCCACACGGCAAGAAGGAGAGGCTCGGTTTCCAGGAAACGGCTGCGCAGAATCGCCTTGCCCATGATCAGCCTGTTGGCGTAGGCAAACAGCTGATCCTCTCCTCCATACCCGCCCCGCGTGGCCTGTTCCACCATGGAGCTTCCGGAAAGGATGCGCTCCACCCTTTTGACCCACACGGGGCCCGCGAAGTTCACGCTTGTCCGCATAAAGTCCTCGCGCGCGAACGGGAGCACTACGTTGCTTTCCCCGCCGCGCTCCTGAAGGCATTCGTGGAACAGAATGTCTGCCCCGCAGGCCGCGGAGGCGTAGCCGATCCGCACGTCCAGCCTTTGCAGGATCTCGGCGATGCGCCGCTTCACCGGTTCTGCGGCCGTCTCCGGGAACCGCGGCTTTTTTTGACCTGCCTGGTCGAGCATGTGGCCTGAAAACGCCACGACAGGCGGGATACGAAGGGTCTCCATGACCTTCGGGTCTACCGCCGTGTAGCGGGCAAGCAGGTTGAGCTGCCGGCGCGTGCTTGCCAGCTTCGAATAGTCCTGCCCGCTCCGCGCCCGCGCAATTCCGTAGTACTGGGCCGCCTGTTCCTGGCGGCCCAGCAGGAGAAACGCCTCCGCAACCGTGGCCACGGTCCAGTAATCTCCGTAGGGCGGCTTTCTCCAGGCCTCCGTGCAGAGACGGATCACCTTCCGCGCCAGCCGTTCTGCCTCCTCGCCGTCTCCCATGATCAGGCTGATGCTTGCCGCGTTGATCCCCGAATAGAAGCCCTTGCTGCGGTTGAACGCCCCCAGGTACACTTCCCTGGACTTCACAAGGTGCGGGTGATCGGAGGCCCCCTCACCCTCGATCAGCCACATTTCCTTGTAGACCCGTCCGAGAATGCCCAGCGTCTCTTCGTCCAGATGCCCTTGCTTCACCAGGTCGGTGAGCAGATCCCGGGCAGTGAGAAGGAAGCCGCAGTTGATAAGCGTTCGGCTGTAGAGCTGGGTCAGGCGCGGGTGGCCGGGGAAAAGGCGCAGGCCGTCTTTGAATATGTCATGGGCGAGCATGGACTGGCTGAGCGCATCCGCCTTTTCGCCAAGGCGCACGTGGTAGTAGGGGTCCTTCGACCAGAACTCTTCATCGTGGGACAGCCACAATTCATTGATGGCATTTGGTTGGTTTTGCTTCTGTTCCAGGAACCTGTCGAAGCCTGCCCTTTTTTGTTCTGTCATTGGTGGTTCGCCGGACCCGTGCCCTATACCCAATTATAGGAAAAATGAACAGGCCAGCAAGGAATTGGAGCGATTCTATGATTTTCCCGTCGCCCCACCCCGAACCTCACGATTTCGTAGAATTCAGAAGTGCCAGTTCTATTTTCCCCGTTTTTTACAATGTGAGCGCACCCGCCGTGGAAATCCCGTCTGAGATCGCAGAATCAGATCACTTCCTGCGCCTCCACCGGCTGCAATGGCGCATACCGCTCGCCCGGGAACTGCTGTGGGAAATCGCCGTTTGCAGCGGCCAGTCACTGAACGCATCTGCAATCGGGCGGTGCCTGGATATTTCCTGTCATACAGTCTTTCATCGCGTTGCCGCATTCGAGGATGTCGGGCTGGTCCGTGTTCTCCCTTCACTGGCCGGCCGGCGGCCTCATGTGCTTCTCAGGGATTACCGGCTTCTCCAGGCTCTTGGCGGCAGCGGTCTTTCCGTGCTGAGGACCTGCCTCACAGAGCGCATCACCGCAGCCTGGAACGCACGGGCCCCCTCCACCAGGTGGTTCCAGTGGGAGGCGGGAACCGTGAAACGGATCGACCTTATTGCATCTACGCAGCAGGAGTCGGTGGGCTTTCACTTCGTGGAAGGCCTGGGTCTCCGCAAGCGGGACGTGGCGCCCCTGCGCCTCGGCCTTCAGCGGGGCGTAATCCGCCGGGGGTTCCTGCTCCATTGCGGTTCACAGGCGTTCATCACAGCGCGCGCGGTTGTCGCCCTGCCGGCGCCGGAGCTCCTGGCCAGCATGGACCAGTGGCTTGCCTGCGGCAGCTTCCGTGAGGCACGGGAACTGCTGCGCAGCCGCCTTGCCGCCCGTGGTTGCATCAGGCAGGAATGTCTGATACAAACTAGGCCACTTACATGGGAGGAACGAACGGCAAGTTTGCCCTGAAACGGACGCCAATCGGCCTGGGGCTTTTCACCAGCAGGCGGATATCAAAAGGGGACCTTGTCATTGAATATACGGGCAAGCTCCTGTCCAACGCTGAAGCTGACTATCTGAACAGCCGCTACCTTTTCCAGGTGAACAGGCGCTGGACCATTGACGGCAGCGGGCGGGAGAATCTCAGCCGCTATATCAATCACTCCTGCAGGCCGAACTGCGTTGCATACACGTCCCGGTTGAAGGTCTTCATCTACGCAAAGCGGAATATCGCGCCGGGTGAAGAGCTGTCCTACGACTATGGCAAGGAGTACTTCGACGAGTTCATAAAACCAAGAGGGTGCGCCTGTCTCCACTGCGCAAAAAAGAACGCTCGGGGCGGCCCCGGCGCATGACCCTCGCAGCCGCGCTGTCACGGCTTCCTCCGCCGGTGAGAATCCCCGGCGCCCGCGGCGCAATCCGAAGCAGCCTGGAGAAATCAGGCGCAAAGCTCATCGTGATAGATGATGACCCGACCGGGACGCAGACTGTCCACGGCGTGCGGGTCTACATGGACTGGTCGGAATCAACGCTGGCGGGTGCGTTCCAGCGCTCGGACCCGGTGTTCTACATTTCCACCAACTCCCGGAGTCTTCCCGAGCCCCAGGCTGCCGCACTGGCCGCGGAGCTGGGCCGAAATCTGCGGAAGGTATCCGCGGCAGCGGCCGTTGATTTCGTGGTGGCCTCACGAAGCGACAGCACGCTCCGCGGTCATTTCCCCGCAGAGGTCACGGCGCTCGCGGCGGAGCTCTCCTCTCCCATCGATGCAGTCATCCTCGTGCCCGCCTTCTTCGAAGCAGGGCGCTATACCCTCGACGACATCCACTGGGTGGACGACGGGACGGAGCTCGTCGCGGCTCACCTCACGGAGTTCGCGCATGACCCGGACTTTGGTTTTCAGCACAGCGACCTCAAAGACTGGGTGGAAGAGAAGACCCGCGGCGCCGTGAAAGCCGGTGACGTCATCTCCATCTCCATCCGGGAGCTGAGACTGAAGGGGCCCGCGCATGTTGCAGATATACTCTGCACGGCGGAGAATGGAATCCCCGTTGTCGTGAACGCGGCCTGCTACGAAGACCTGGAAGCCCTGGCGCTGGGCGTCATCCAGGCGGAAAGCCGGGGCAGGCGCTTTGTTTACCGCACGGCAGCCTCATTCGTGAAGGTGCGCGCAGGCCTGGAGGATCGGCCCCTCCTGACCCGGGAGAAGATCAGGCCGGCCGAAGGAGAATGCCGCCAGGAGCGGCCGCGGGCAGGGCTCATCGTGGTCGGCTCGTACGTGGCGAAAACCACCCGCCAGCTCGAGCAGCTCCTGCGCGCAAAGCGCGTCCAGGGAATCGAGCTGCAGGCATCCCAACCGGAGATCGAGCGGGTTGCACGTGAGGCAAGCCTTTGCCTGGAGCGCGGAACAACACCGGTGATCTTCACCTCGCGGGTGCGCCAGCAGACCGGGGATTTTCTGGCGGCAGGCAGGGCACTCATGTCGAGCCTGTGTGAAACGGTACGACGCATCAAGGGAAAACCGGCCTGGATCATCGCCAAGGGCGGGATCACGAGCATAGAGCTGGCGCGGAGCGCCCTTGGCGTGCAAGCCGCGGATGTCATGGGCCAGGTGATCAAGGGCGTCCCGGTCTGGCGCCTTGAAACTGCACCCTGGAGCGACGTTCCGTACATCGTTTTCCCGGGCAACGTAGGTGATGACTCAGCGCTTCTCAAAGTGTTCACGCTGCTCGAAGGAGGGACCTGATATGACGCGGACAGTCGGATTCGCCGGGCTGGGGATCATGGGCGGCCACATGGCGCGGAAGGTGGCGGCAAAATACGATGTCGTCGTCTTCGACGTGGACAGCTCCCGGATGCAGGGCTTTCCCGCCGCGGCAGCGAGCCTGTCCGAGCTCGGGCGCAGGGCTGGCGTGGTCCTCTTGTCCCTGCCCACCTCCTCGGTCGTGCGCACCGTTGTCCTGGGAAAGGGCGGTTGTGCGGAAACGCTTGCCCGGGGAAGCGTGGTAGTGGACATGAGCACAACGGAACCGGCCGTGATACACGAGATTGCCCGGGCATTGGATGAGCGGGGTATTTCGCTTCTGGATGC
Organism: uncultured Spirochaetaceae bacterium; assembly: GCA_964437385.1. Lineage (GTDB taxonomy): Bacteria > Spirochaetota > Spirochaetia > SZUA-6 > Fen-1364 > Fen-1364. The sequence continues at coordinate 6,638 of CAYTGX010000091.1, read as the reverse complement.
CCCGGTGAGCGGAGGGGAAAAAGGGGCTGCGGAGGGAACGCTTTCATTCATGGTGGGTGGGAAGCAGGAAGTCTTTGACGAATGCCGGGCAATCCTCCAGACCATGGGGTCATCGATTGTCCGCGTCGGCGAGTCCGGCATGGGGCAGGTTGCCAAGCTCGTCAATAACCTCATCGTCGGGATCACTTTCGCGGCCGTTGCCGAAGGCTTTGTGCTGGGCACCAGGAGCGGCCTGAAACCGGAAGTCCTCTACGAGGCAATCAGAAACGGATGGGCAGGCTCGAAGGTGCTGGATGTGAGCGTCCCGGCCATGCTCGCCCGCGACTTCCGCCCGGGCGGCACGGTGGACATCCACTGGAAGGACCTCGGCTATGCCCTGGCCCAGGCAAAAGAGACAGATGTGCCGGTGCCTGTCACGGCATTGGTCCACGAGATTTTCAAGGCAGCCCGGGCCTCGGGCAAAGGAAAGCTTTCACAGCCGTCCATCGTCCAGCTCTGGGAAAGCCTGCTGGGAATCGAAGTCAAGAAGTCCCTGTGAGACGAGCCCCTTCACCCACTGGAAGACGGCCCAGGTTGCCTTGAGGTCTTCCTCGTTGTAGCGGAGAATCTCGTTCATGATTGCGCCCCGTTCCGCCTCGTTTTCGTTTTCCACCGCGCGGACGTAGCGGCCGATGGACCAGTCCCCGCCGTACTCCTTCATCGTTCGTTTGAATCCTGCCAGCCCCTCGATGGCCTTCAGGCTGTAGCTGGAGACGGGCAATGCGAGGCTGTCCCGCACCACGGGCAGAAGATCGAAACACGCACCGAGAACCCGGGCCGCCGAGCCCTCGGGGTCTCCGTACCTGGCGATGTACATTTCGAGCTTGTTCTTCTCGTAGTCATGCCAGTGTATGAACGGAACCTCCCCGTTTTCTTTCATGATGTCCCGTGCGCCGGCGAGGAATAGTTCCCATCCGGCCCGGTCGCCGTCGGCGCCGAACCCCGCAACTGCCGGCCGGTAGGGGCCGACGTAGCCGCCTGCCCCGTACACCTGTGTGCCCCACAGGTACACCTTGTCCAGCTCTTCGTATTGGGGCGGGATGCCCTCCAGGTCGAACATGACAAAGCGGGGGCCGCGCGGCAGGTGAAGGCTGCTGAGCCTCACCACCTTTCCTTCCGCAAGCGCCCGTGCCTGCGCAAGGATCCGGGCGGCCTGCCTGCCGACCTTCTGCGTGCGGGGGCCCCATTGTCTCTTCAATTTCGCCAGGGCCTTTGCGTCCATGCGCTCCAGGAGCTGGTCATACGTCGTGATCCCATCGTCGCGCAGCGCCCGGGCTGTGCCCCTGTCCACCCCATAGATCACGGACACCTCGTGCGCCTTTTCCGCCATGGACCAGCACCGCGCGCGGAAAGGGCATGCGCCGCATTTTGTCCACCCGACCGGGTCGTACGGCTCGTCCTCCCGGAGGGAAAGCTCCCGGATCCTGGCAATCTCCTTCACCGCGCTCGCATCCCCCCGGTACAGCGTCGAGGCAATGGTGCGGTCCCCGAGGTATGCCTCCAATGCAGACGGCGGCTTTTCGAATGTCTTCTCGAAGAGCCAGCCATACGTCTGGAGCTGGAGATCGATCTCGGGGTGCCTGTCGCCGCCCATGCCCCGCGCGAGCTTGCAGTCCCGGATACGGTAGCTCTCCCCGTCACGGATCATGAAATCCGGGCTTCCCGACACGATGTCCCGGGAATCCGGAAATGCCGCGCGAAGGGCGCCCTGGTAGATTACCGGCACCCCTTGCGCAACTGCATCCTTCGTCCGCCGGACCCGGTCCGCCAGGTTGCCGTCGCTCAGATCCTTGTACTGCGGGAAGGTGGCGAGGTGTTCTTTTTCGTGCCGATTACCGAGGTCTTTCAGCAGCACGTCGAAATCAGAGGCCGGCGGCTGCCGCACGCCGTGTGCCATCAGGTACACGCGCCTCTCGCAATGGCTCGGACGGTAGAGGCTGTAATGGCTGGAGGCGGAAATGTGCAGCGGCTTTTCCAATCTGGCTATGATCCAGTCTCATACGCTCCCGGTTGTCAAGATCGCGCATTTCGGTTTCACTCACCCCACGAGGACATAATATGGATAACCTCATTGTCAAAGCCGAATCGGCCTACGGCTATCCCCTCCTGATCAAGAACCTCATGTTCGCCCCCGTGGTGGACAATCCCGACCAGGAGATCGTCTATCGCGGGACGCTGCGGTTCACCTACCGGCAGTTCCACGAGAGGGTCCGCCGGCTTGCCGCCGCCCTCGGGAAAATCGGGGTCGCGCCGGGGGACACGGTTGCGGTAATGGACTGGGACAGCCACCGGTACCTCGAATGCTTCTTTGCCGTGCCCATGATCGGCGCCGTCCTGCATACGGTCAACGTGCGTCTCTCCGCAGAACAGCTCGTGTACACGATTTCCCATGCGGAGGACAAGGTCATCATCGTCAATTCGGACTTTCTTCCGATCCTGGACCAGATAAAAGGGCGGATCGACACCGTGAAGAAGCTCATCCTCATCAGTGAGGCAGGCGCGCCCCCCGCGGCGACGCTCGAAGCTGAATACGAGTCCCTGCTCGCATCCGTGGATCCCCTGGCAGAGTTTCCTGATTTCGATGAGAATACGCGCGCCACGACGTTCTATTCCACGGGGACCACCGGTATGCCCAAGGGGGTCTACTTCAGCCATCGCCAGCTCGTTCTGCATACCTTCAGCACGATCGCCACACTTGCCACCGCGGTCACGCAGGGACGGTTCCATCGGGAGGACGTGTACATGCCGCTCACCCCGATGTTCCACGTGCACGCGTGGGGAATCCCCTACGTGGCCACCATGCTCGGGGTCAAGCAGGTCTACCCCGGCAAGTACGTTCCGGAACTGCTCTTGAAGCTCATTGCGGAGGAAAAGGTCTCCTTCTCCCACTGCGTCCCGACGATTCTGAACATGCTGGTGAGCAGCCCCGCCGCCGCGGCTGTGGATCTCTCCGGGTGGAGGGTTCTTGTCGGCGGCTCCGCCCTTCCCCGGTCCGTGGCGCTTGCCGCGCTCAAGCGCGGTGTGGACGTCTCAGTCGGCTACGGCCTTTCCGAATCGTGCCCGGTCCTCACGTTGAGCCAGCTCAGCACTGAAGAGCTGAAGCTCGGCCTGGAAGAGCAGGCGGACCTGCGCTGCCGCACCGGCAAGCCGTTCGCTTTTGTCAGCCTCAAGGTCATGGATGAGAAGGGCAGGGAAGTCCCCCGTGACGACAAGGCAAGCGGGGAGATCGTGGTGAGGGCACCGTGGCTCACCCAGGGATACCTGAAGGACAAGACCAACTCGCAGAGACTCTGGGAAGGCGGCTGGATGCACACGCAGGACATTGCCTGCATGAACGCGGTCGGTTCCATCCGCGTCACCGATCGCAGCAAGGACATCATCAAGGTGGGAGGGGAATGGCTGTCTTCCCTCGAGCTGGAAGACATCCTTTCCACGCACCCGGCGGTGGCAGAGTCCGCGGTGGTGGGCCAGCCCGACGTGACCTGGGGAGAGATCCCCGTGGGGCTCGTCGTGCTGAAGAAGGATCAGAAGGCCACGCAGAAGGAGCTGTCCGCGCACGTGAAGAACTACGCGGACAAGGGCGTGCTGCCGCGCGAAGCTTTCCTGATCAGGATCCAGTTCGTGGATTCCATCGACAAGACCAGCGTCGGCAAAGTCAACAAGGTCGCGCTGAGGACAAAGTACCTGCCGCATTAGAAAGGAAGGCGCACAACGAGCTCGTCCGTCAGGTTCTTCGGCCCCGATACCGACGCGTTTGTCGATTCAGTAGTCCGTCACGCGGATGAGTTCAGGCAAAGCACGGGCCTGGATCTCGATCTCCGGATCATCCCCAGTGACCTGTATTTCTCCAATGAGATTCACGGCTGGCTTGACGGGGACGAGCGCGCCGACGTCTACATGTCGGGGCCGGTACTGCTGTGGGAGCATATCGGGGCTGAGTACGCGGAGCCGCTGGATCCGTTCCTTTCGCGCGCCAGCGACGGGTTCGACATAGAGGACTTCTTCGGCTCCCTTCTGAAGGCAAATCAATGGACGGGAAAGCTCGGAGACCACCTGGGTGAGGGGGCGCTGTGGGAGATCCCGGTGAACTGCGAGACCTACAACCTGGCCTACGTGCCCGCGCTGCTGGAACAGCACGGCTGCAAGGTGCCGCGAACCTGGGAGCAGTTCTTCTCCACCGTCGGGCTTCTCCATCAAAGATCGCACGGACTGACGCGGGGCTTCGCACAGCGCGGCACGCAGGTCTGGCACACGATGTATACCGGCTATGCCACGCAGTTCTGGGGGTACGACGCGCGGGACTTCGATGAGCAGGGTAAATGCGCAATCGCCTCCGCGGAAGGCATTGCCGCCACGCAGGCGTTCCTGGACGGCCTGCACAGGGGCGGGCCCTCGGACTGGCTGAATCAGCGCTGGTATGAGCTGGCCATGGACTTTGCTGCAGGCCGCTACGGGCTGATCGTGGACTCGGACCACTACGTGGCCTTCTACGAGCAGGACCCCGGGTCCGCCGTCCAGGGAAAGGTCGGCTACGCGCCCCCGCCCCTCGGACCGACCGGCCGCCGGGAGTCCAACCTGTGGACCTGGTCCCTCGTGATGAACGCCCGGTCCCGAGCCAAGGAGAACGCGTGGCGCTTCATTGAATGGGCGGCCGGCCGGCAGTTCCTCCTGCGGGCGGCATTCGAGGGAAACATGGACCCCACACGCCACAGCACATGGGACGATACCCGTTTTCGAAGCATCACCTCCCAGTGGGGTGATTTCTACAACGTGGCGCGCCGCCTCATCGAGCACGATGCGCGGGTGCTGATCACGCCGTTATGGAACTATCGGGAAGTGGCCGAGCGCTGGGTCCGGGCGCTGCGCTCCGCATTTGCCGGAGACGAGGGGGTCGCCGAGGCGCTGCAGTCCGCTGCCGCGGACATCGACGCGATGCGCGCCTCTCACTGATGCACGAATGAGCTCCAGCGCGACGGGGCGATGCCGGCCTTTTTCTTGAAGAGCCGTGAAAAGTAATACTGGTCGTCGAATCCGAGGCGGAATGCCACTTCCTTGATTGCAAGGCTCCCGGCTTCCAGGAGCTCTTTTGCCTTTCTGATCTTGATGCTGATGAAGTACTGGTACGGGGTCATGGACGTATATGACTTGAACACCGCGTTCAGGTGGGATGTGCTGACGCCGAGCACCTCCCCGATGCCATTGAGGTTGATCTCGCTGTAGATGTTCTCTTCCATCAGGAACTTGGCCCTTTCCACGAGCTGCTCGGAATGGGTGTACTGCACGTTTTTCCGTTCGTGGGCCAGTATCTCCGCGATCAGCGTGAGCACGTGCGAGCTGGCCCTGACCTGGAAAAGGGGACGCTGATTCTGGACCAGCTCAAGGATCTGCGTGTAGATGGCGAGCAGGCTGTTCTGCAATCCCACCTCGTAGAGCGGCTTCCGGGGGGAGAGAAAACCCTGCTGGCACAGGGTGTCCACGTGGGGTCCCTTGAATCCGACCCAGTACTCGGACCAGCCCACCTCGTACTCCGGCTTGTAGAAGTGGGGGACGCCGGGAAAGACGATCATGATCGAGCCCGGCACCACGACGTGCGTCCTGTGGTTGGATTCGAACACACCGCGGCCCTTGGTGATGTAGATGATCTGGTATTCGGTCAGCGTGCGGCCCACTGCCACCGAGCGGAAGGGCTGCGGATGGCCCTCCTTGTGCGGCGGATACGGCGTATTGGGGGCGATCTCGATGTGACCGGCGTCCGTGCACACGATCTGCCATTTTTCGTCTTCTTCGCTGTAAGTAAGGTAACGGAAGAATGCCTTGTTGCTGCTCAAGTCTTCGGAGGACATCCACATTGTTATACGATAAATACCGGTTCCCGGCAAGTTTTGTCCATCTTTGGGGGTTTCCTCCATCTGCCCGCAGGAATAGTCCATTCACGCCGCCGAGACTTCCATGGATAATGATCAAGGGTTGGAATGGAAAATCGCGGCAGAATAGGGCTTTTCGGCATTGGCCTCGATACCTATTGGCCACAGTTCAAAGGACTGAAGGAGCGGCTCCTGGGCTATCAGGCCTCCATCGCGGAGCGGCTCTCTTCCCTGGGCGTGGAGGTTGTGGATGCCGGTCTGGTGGACAGTCCCGACAAATCCCGTTCCGCGGCGAGCCTTTTCAGTGAGCGCCAGGTCGACGCGATATTCCTTTACATTTCGACATATGCCCTGTCTCACACGGTGCTGCCCATTGCCCAGCAGACGAAGGTCCCCCTCATCGTGCTGAACCTGCAGCCTGTTTCTTCCATTAATTACAAGGAGTTCAATGCGCTGGGAGACCGCGGGGTCATGACCGGCGAGTGGCTTGCCCACTGCCAGGCCTGCTGCGTGCCGGAAATCGCCAACGTCTTCAACCGGGCAGGCATCGACTACCATCTGGTCACCGGGTGGCTGAAGGAGGACCGCGCGTGGGAGGAAATCTCCGCGTGGGTGGATGCCATCATCGTCCGGAAGGAGATCCGGGACACCCGGGTCGGAATCCTGGGGCACTATTACGGGGGCATGCTGGACGTGTACACCGATGTCACGCACCTGGCGGATGTGTTCGGCTGT
>CAYTGX010000090.1:0-17559 GCA_964437385.1 uncultured Spirochaetaceae bacterium | reverse complement strand
CCGCGTCACACAGCGCCCGTGCGCAGGCATCGATCGTGGCGCCGGTTGTGAAGATGTCGTCCAGAAGGATCACCCGCGGAGGCAGCTCGGAAAGGCCTCTGTCTGGAGCCAGGCGAATCATTCCGCGAAGGTTTTCCCGCCGCCGGGGGAGGTCGAGCGATTTCTGCTGCAAGCCCCCGGTTCTCACGAGTAACCGCCTGATCGTTCTTGAGTGATGTTTTCCGAGGGATGATGCCACGCGGTCTGCCGGGTCCGGGGATTTGCGGCTCGGGCGGGACGGCACAGGCACGATTGGATATGTTTCCCACTCAGCAGGGCACGCCGCAGCCGCCAGGTCAGCAAACAGGCCCGCCAGCCTGATCCTGCCTTCAAATTTGAGCTTCCTGATCAGCTCCTTTGGCTGCCGTGAATAAGGGAAAATGGCGATATTCGATTCGAACACGAAGTCCGCCTCGCGGCAGCGCATGCAGGTGACCCGTTCTGAAACCAGGCTCATGCCGCACTTTCCGCAGCGCGGCTCGCCGATCGGCACGAGGCTCGTGCGGCATGGGCCGCACAAGGGAACCGGGAGTGCACCCTCTGACTCACGCGCGCTCCAGGGGCGATCGCAGCCTTCGTCCCCTATCAGCCATGTGCCGCAGAGCAGGCACCTGCCGGGGAAAAGGGCTTCGAGCAATTGCCCCCACGCGCGGCGCCGCTCCACCTCAACCGTCCCCGTTGCGGGAAAGCTCTTTCTTCCATCTGGCGATAGCGGTCAAGGCATCCAGCGGAGTCGTCTTGTCCGGGTGCAGGGCCAAGATTTCCTGAATGACAAGGTCTTGCGAGGAGAAAAGCTGCCCTTGAACAATGGGAGTCTTCTCCATGGAAGGGGGCGCGGCGGCAACAATACCTGCGCCCGCATTCAATTCGCTGAGCATTTTCTCCGCGTACGCAAGGGTCTCCGCAGGAAGACCTGCGAGCCTCGCAACGTGGATCCCATAGGAGTTGCTCGAAGGGCCCTCCCGCACTCTCTTGAGGAAGACGATCTCTCCTCCCCTGTCCAGGACCTCCATTGAGAGGTTGGCGACCCTGTCGTGTGCGAGCCCTGTCAGCTCGTGGAAATGAGTGGCAAACAGGGTCCGGGCGCCGATTTTCGACAGGATGTAGATGCTCACTGCCCACGCGATAGCAAGACCATCCTGCGTGCTTGTTCCCCTCCCGATTTCGTCCATGATGATCAGGCTTCTTGAAGTGGCGCTCCGAAGGATATGCGCAGTTTCATTCATCTCCACGAGAAAAGTCGACTCTCCCCGGGCAAGATTGTCCGTTGCCCCGACCCGGCAGAAGACACGATCCGCTATCCCGATCGTGGCGCTTGCCGCGGGAACGAAGGAGCCGATTTGCGCCATGACGATAATCAATGCCACCTGGCGAAGGAAAGTGGATTTGCCGGCCATGTTGGGTCCGGTAAGCACGACGAAGAACCTGCCATCGCCGGAACATTCGAGGCTGTTCGGAATGAATGCGCCTCCCGGAAGGTGGGCCTCCACCACCGGGTGTCTCCCTTCGCGTATAGAGAGCTCGACCCCGTCTGTCATGACCGGCCGCACGTACCCCTGCACCGTTGCCGCAAAGGCCAGGGACTGGAACACATCCAGAGAGGACACCGCATCGCAGACCAGGAGCAGCCAGGGTACCGCCTGTTTCGTCGTGGCCCGTATCTCCAGGAAGAGGTTCTTCTCTATCTCGGTGATTCTTTCGGTCGCATCGTTGATCTCCGACTCGAGGTCCGCGAGCCGATCCGTCGTATAGCGCTCCCCTCCCACGAGCGATTGACGCCGTATGAAATGCGAAGGCACGAGGGACAGGTTGGATTTTGTGACCTCGAAGTAGTACCCGATGATCCTGTTGTAGCGGAGCTTCAGGGAGGAGATGCCTGTCTGTGCGCGCTCTTCCGCGAGGTAGGTGTCGAGAATCTCCCGCGCATTGTCCTTCAAGGAATGAAGCCTGTCCAGCTCGGTGTTGAACCCGCGCTTGATGAGGTTCCCTTCAGTAAGAACAACCGCGGGCTCTTCACTGATCGCATTGTCGAGCAGAGCCGTCAGATCGGACATGAGCCCCGCCCGCGAGGCAATCCCTTCCGCGATGCTCACAAGGCCGTCCGAGGCAGCCGGCGCCCGTCCGCCGGCAAGCAGTCCGCCCAGGGTGAGAACCGCCTGCAGTGTGGACTTTATGGCCAGAAGGTCCTTTGCATGCGCTCTCTCCATGGCCACTCGTGCAGTGAGGCGCTCCAGGTCCAGCACGCCGGCAAGCGCCTCCCGCAAACGGGCAAGCCTGATCTGGTCACGATAGAGAGACTCGACCGCCCCGTGCCGCATTTCCATGGCATGACGCTCTTTCAACGGCGTAAGGATCCATCGGCGAAGCTTGCGCGCCCCCGGGGAAGTCCGGGTCTGGTCAAGCACTTCCAGAAGAGTGTACCTGCGGCTGCCGTCCTGAAGGTTGCCCAGCAGCTCGAGATTGCGCTGGGTTGCCTCGTCCAGCTCCGCGAAGCTCTTGTCCGCGTAGACTGAGAGGGACGACACATGCGCGAGCGCCCGTTTGGATGTCTCCCCGAGATACTCCAGCAGAACCCCCGCTGCAAGGATTTCGGGGGAGTCCTCCCGGAGACCAAAGCCTTTGAGATTCGCCACCTTGAGCTGCTGCTGGAGACGCGACCTGCACGCGGCCAGATCGAAGCTCCAGTCGGGCAACCGGTTTACCAGCAGCCCCTCCCTCTCCCCCAGCAGCGTGCGGGTGACAGGATCGTCCACCAGCAGGGACTCCTGCGTGATTACCTCGCGAGGATCCAGGCGGTGCAGCTCCTTTTTCAGGGTCTGCTCGCGTTCAGCGAAGGGACACGAGGTGGCTGCGAACTCGCCGGTGGACAGGTCCGCATACGCCAGTGACAGGGTGTCGGCGAGTTTCCCGATGGCCAGGAGATAGTTGTTCGTATTCCTCGAGAGGTAGCTGTCGTCCATCACCGTGCCGGGAGTGATCACTTCCACGACGTCGCGGTTCATCAGCCCCTTGACCGGCGCGCTGATCTGCTCGCAGATGGCGACTTTTTTCCCGGCTGCCAGAAGCCTCGAAATGTAGGCCGGGGCGGCATGATAGGGAATGCCGCACATCGGGACCCCCGCCCGGCGGGTCAAAGTGAGGTCCAGAATGGACGATGCCACCCGCGCATCATTTTCGAACATCTCGTAGAAATCCCCGAGGCGGAAGAAGAGGATGGAGTCGGCGAACCTTTCCTTGGCCCGCTTGTACTGCGCCATCACAGGGGTTGTTTCGACCATGAGTGTAGAATTATAGTATGCGGAGATGAACGTGGGCAACACGAACACCGACATGATCATGATCGGCCGCGACCCCCGCGGGTATTTCCTCATGGCGCGGGGGAACATCCGCGCAAGTCTCTGTTTCCCGCTGCGCGAGGCGCTCCTTGCACAGCTCGAAACTGCGGACGTACCGGCAGTCTATGTCGACCTCTCGGAATGCCGGTACATGGATTCCACCTTCATCGGCCTTCTTGTCGCAATCGACAAGAAGGTTCAAAAGGGCTCGGGGGGAAGGCTGCACGTGTTGAGGCCGACCGCCGAATGCCGGGATATTTTCGAACAGATCGGGTTGAAGAACTTTCTTCTCATCGAAGAGAGGGACATGCAGGCGCCCGAGGCCATGGCGGTGCTGAGCCCAAACGCGGAGAAGCCCGGCGCCGACTTCATTCTCAGGACGCACGAGGCCCTCATGGAAACTTCTGAAGAGGCGCGAAGGAAGTTTGCGCTGTTGAAAGAAACCCTGGAACAGAAGCTCAAAGGGGGCGGGAAACCCCCTCGAGATAGTCCCGAAGAATGAGAGACGCCGCAATGGCGTCCACTTTGCCCTTTGCCGTACGCCGGCTTTTTCCCATTTCCTTCAGAACCTGCTCGGCGTCCCGACTCGACCAGCTCTCGTCCACGAGCTCGGCGCTGATGCCCGCCTCGCTCATTTTCCCGGCAATCCGGCGTGCCCGTTCGCAGCCGGGCCCTTCGCTCCCGTCCGCGCTCAGAGGCAGCCCGATGACAACCGTCGTCACGTCTTTCTCCCGGCACAGGCGGAGGAGTCGGCTTACCAGGGAGCTTTCGGATTCCATGGCGAGAGTCTCCAGGGGCGAGCTGATGATCCGGCCCGGATCGCTCATTGCAAGCCCGACACGTCTGGCGCCCAGGTCGACGCCGAGAACCCTGCTCACTTACTGCCCTGTCGCCGGATTGTACGTCTTGCCCTGTTTCGCGAAGATCGCTGCAATCACGTCATCCGTGATGTCGATCTCCTGTATCCGGTAGAGAATGATGTCCCGGTATGCCCCGTCGCTCCTGAGGACAAGCGCGTAACCGCCGGTTTCCGCCACCATCGTCATCTGGTCGTATATTTCTTTCAGCACGGGCCCGGTAAGCAGCGCATTCGACTGCTGGGCGAGCCACGCGTTCTTCACCCTTCGGTAGGAATCAAGGTCATTCTGCTTGTCTGCGATCGCTTTTTCCAGGGTGAGTGACTGGCTCTTATTGTTCGCCTTGTCCGCGTCGATCTTCTGATTCTGGAGGTCGGCTATCTCCTTGCTGCGGGCCGCGATCTCCTTGTAGACGTCGCTTTTGGCCTGGTCGAAGTCGCGAAACGCCTTGGTGTCCTTGTACGCCGTGCTGAGCACCTTCGTGAAATCACAGATGCCCACCTTGGTCACCTGCTGGGTCTGCGCGGCCAGCGGAATGGCCGCCGATACACAGGCGCCGAGCACCAGGATAAATCTGTTCATCGGGGGCCTCCTCACTCAGAATACGTCCCCGCCGAGGGAAATGACGAAGTCCATTGCAAAATTCCCGAATTTCAGCGCGCCGGTTTGCTTCCATTCCACCTGGCCGTTCTGGACCTGGAAACCCTTGGCCAGATAAAGCCTGATCGGGAACTGGGGGATCGTGAACCGGATGCCCAGCCCGAAGGAGAAGAAGAACTGGTCTATTTTCATGTCCTTCAGTGTCGTGGCTCCGCCCGTGGAATCGAACGGCTGGTCCCACAATGCCGCCGCGTCGAAAAAGCCCACCAGCCACAGGGCTTCCTTGATAAGGGGTGTGCGCAGTTCCAGCTTGTTGTCCCAGAGCGCATTCCCATAGGTGTACATGTTGCTCCATCCACGGCCTACCGTCATTCCGTCTATGTAGAGCTCCTCAGTGTTGTCCGTCACCGTCTGCCACTCCCACCTGCGGTCGGTGGAGGAATAGGCATACTGGGGCAGTATCAGGGAGAGACCGGTGTGGGCGGCAAGCACGAAGAACAGGTTCCAGTTCTCGAACACGGGAAGGTCCAGGATTGTGAGAAACCCTTCCAGGCGGGTGTCGGTCCGGATGAAGTGCCTGTTTCCCAAAAGGAAACCGCCGGTCAGGCCTACGTTCTGCCCGATGTAATACCCCTTGGTAGGGTTCGTGAAAATGTCGCGGCCGTCCAGGAATACGCCCAGAGAGATCTGGTCGATGAAATTCCACGTGTGGTTGTTGTCTCTGACGCTCTGTTCAAAGGCGCGGTGCAGGCGGTCGTCGTAGTCGATATATCGCAGCTGGGGATTGTACCCCGCCTGCAACCCGAGCCTGCCAAAAGGAAGCAGGAACGTATAGCCGGTATTGACCCCCAGCAGGAAGTTGTACATCAGGTAAGTCATCAGGTACTGGCTGCCAATGGTGTTGCCGGCAGCTATGTCGGAAAGGTAGGCATCGCGACTGTTGTAGGGATCAGGGGCGGCGACGGTTGCCTGGGCATCCGTGAAGTTTGGCGCGATGAAATCCTGAAGAACGTTCTGTACGTTCTCACGATCGAAGGACACGGAAACTCCCATGGACCAGGGCTGACCTGCCAACCACGGCTCATAGAAGCTGAGTCCGATGGTCTGCTTGATCGGCGATGCTTCGAGGTCCACGCCGATTGTCTGGCCCTTGCCCAGGAAATTGCGTTCATTCCATTTTATGGTGCCCGAGATCGGGAAGCTGCCTCCTGAGAATATGATGCCGAAGTTTATGTCGGCGGTGCTCGCCTCCTCTACGTTGAAGATCACGTTCATGAGGCCGAACGCCGAGCCCTGCTGTGTATCCGGTGTCACTGACTTGAAGTACTGGAGGTTGGCCAGGTACTGGTACCCCTGAATGATCTTCTCCCTGTTGAAGACGTCACCTTCCTCGAAAGGCAGCCCTCGGCGCATGACGTACTCCGAGGTACGGGTGGCTCCTTTGAAAATGACATTCTCGATGTGCGCCTTGTCCGCTTCCTGGATCGTCAGGGTGTAGCTGATGCTCTTCGCAGTCTGATCACGGCTTTCGCTGCGGGTGAACGTATTGAAGATGTAGCCGTTCTCCCAGTAGAGATTCTGAATGCGCGCGGTATCCTGGTCCACTTTCTGCAGGCTGAGGATCTTGCCGGGTTTCTGGTAGACGAGCTCGTTCAAACGCTGCGTCGAGAATATCTGGTTGCCCGCGAATGAAAGACCGGCGTACACCCACTGCTCGCCTTCGGTCACGTAGACGGTGAGCAGAAGATAGTTGCGGCCTTCTATGGTCTGCACGTCGCGGGTCACCTTGTCGACCTTTGCGTCCACAAGTCCGTGGTCCGTGTAATAGGCGACTAGTGCCTTCTTGTCCTCTTCCAGCTTGGATTCCTGGAATACACCGCTGTCGAAAAGCGCCTGCGGCTTGGTCTTCATAAGGCCCCGGAGTGTGCTTTCGGATGCAAACTTGTTGCCTGAGAACCGTACTTCCTTGATGGTAGTCGGCACCCCCTCAACGACTTTGAAGACTGCCTTGACCGTCGTATCCTTGTCACCGGGCGCAAAGCTGGCGCTCACCGTTACATCGGTGTACCCCTTGTCCAGGTACAGGGCTTTGACTGCCTCCACGTCGGCCTGGAGCCTGGTCTGGTTGGCAAGGTCTCCCTTCTTCAAAAGTATCTTGTCTGTGATCTCGTTGGTATGCAGGCTGGTGTTGCCGATTACCTCGATGGCCTGGATTGACGGGCGCTCCTTGACGTCAAACTCTATGATCACGGAGGTCTTGGAGTCATCCGCGGGGAGGGCATTCGGCACGATTGTCTCGAAATAGTCCAGCGCGTACAGTTTGGCCTCAATTTCCCACAGGAGGGGGTCGACGCTGAACGCCTGCCCGATGTACGGCTTCACCACGGCCATCAGATCATCCGCCTTGACCGTTACGAGTCCCTTGAACGTGAAGTCCTTTATCGGCTTGTTGACGTACCACTCCTGGTCCGTCGTCTGCGCCATGAGCCCGGGCACAAAAGTCAGCATGAGGAGGAGGCTTGCCAGGAGAGTCTTGGCCGCACGGGTCATCATTCGAGCTCCTTCGGTCGCACGCGTTTTCTCCTCAGTAAGTGAACCTCCAGCTGAATGCGAGGCTGTTGTCCACGAGGAACAGGCTCTCCGGGTGCTGGGGAACCCAGCTCCAGGTGAGCAGGAATAACGGGGTGGCCCACTCCAGGCTCAGCTCCAGCTCCGGCCTCAAGCCCGCCCCCACGAGAGGCAGGCCGCTGTAGGGCTGACTCACGCCGGTCTGAAACTGTCCATACTGCAGGCTGCTCGGCGGGAGCGGTGCGCCCGTAGGAAGGGGGGGCGACTGCAGTCTGACAAGCATTTCCCAGAAAAGATCGTTCCCCACATACTTTCCAAGAGACACGCTGGTGTTGTCAAGGGGATTGAGCACTGTCCCGAACAGTTTCTGTGCAACGAGGTTCTGCAGGAGCTGGGTGCGGACGGAAAACATGTCCAGGTTCAGAATCTGGCGCACCTTCTGCTCGAAGGGGCGCAGAAGCCAAGTCTGGCTGAGGATATCCGAATACACCAGGGCGGCCGCCATCACCGGTCCCTGCGTTTCCGTTCGGGTGAGAATCGGGGCACCGATCATTGCGAGCAGGGCGGTTTCTGTCCGCGCGGGCACGGAGCTGAGTCGGGGGGAGAATTTGCTCAAGGCGCTGTCCGCATCCAGGAAGATCTTCACTTCTTCCCCGGTAAAAGGATCCCATTCCCTGACCTCGGCATTCGCGGTGATTCGAGGATCGAATGTGCTCTGGTCCTCGTTGAACGTGATGGAACCCCTTTTCAGAATGAAACTGCGGTCAAAGTAGTAAATCTCTCCCCCCTGGATGCCTGCCGCGCCTTTGACCGTGTAGGCTCCCGTATCGCCCCGGTACGTGACGACAATCTTGCCGCCGGGAGTCGCAGTGGTGCGCAGCATCGGCAGGTTTTCAGTCGGCCAATAGAACTCCACCCTCTTACCGGTTTCAGCCGTCAGCGTGACAAAGGTGGGAGGCTCCTCAGGCACGAACTTCACCGGAGTGAAATCACCGAGTGCGATCTTGCAGTCCCCGACCTGGAGATTGCCGGTGACATTCGTCTTTCTCTCGTCACCGACAATGCGTACCTGGCCTGACCCCAGTCCGTCAACCATCAGCCGTCCGAACTTTCCCCGCATCCGCAACGGTGCATCTCCGACGGTGTTGATGGCGATATCGAACGCCACGGGGGACCAGTGGTCGATGGTGAAGCTCGCTTCCGCGCTCAGGAGCGCCCTGCCGGCGGCCGCGAAAGTTCTTGGGGCGCGAAATGTCTTGCCGCTGAAGACCAGAGCATCCCGTATCGGGCCCGCCTCTTCGGGAGAGTACGCGCAGATGATTCCGCCCCCGGCGAGGTCCATCTGCCCGGTGAAATCCGGATCGTTGACCGGACCGTCTATCGTGAGACTGCCTGAGGCCACCCCCGCGGTCACGCGTATGATGGGAATGGGGTCTGCCGCGTTGGGAACCGGGGGGCTTTTGAGAAGCGAGTTGAGGACTACCATCTGCAGGGCGTCCACGTTCAGGGTCGCAGTGATGTGGTCCCCGGCGATCCTTCCGACCGCGCTGCCGCTCATCGGAAGCGGGTTGGCAAGGCTCACGGAGAATGAGCGTCGGGAGTCGATCCAGCCATGGAGAGAGCCGCCCGGGCCGCCGTCGAAAGAGAGTCTGCCCGCATCGCTCTTGAAGTCGACGCCCCAAGGGGCCACTGGCACCGCGGCCACGGTGATGCCGCTCAAGGCGAGCCTGCCTTTCAGCCCGTGGTCGAGGATTGTTTCCAGCAGGGAGTCAAAGCCTTCCGCGGTGAACTGACCGTCCAGCCCGAGAGTGAGCTTCACCTGGTCGGCAAAATAGACTCCTGCATACAGCCCTTTGAAGGAGAAGGCCCCGGTTTTCGTATTCACGGTTCCGGTTCCTTCAGATATCGAGTGCGACAGGTAGCCAAAGGCGAGATGGCTCAGCTCCAGGGCGTCCGGAATCAGGGTGACCTGCCCTCCCAGCGAAAGGTTGTCCGTTCCCAGCCGCCCATCCTTGAGACTGGCCGTAATGACGGCCGTGGGCTGCTGCACGGGGCCGGTAAGCGAGCTGGTGCCCTCCAGGACTCCCTTGACGGACGACGTGCTGATCCGCGCAAGCGGCGAACCGGCGAACCGACCGGTAAGGGAGAGCATTCCGTCCTTCAGGCCGCCCGCCGCGGAGTAGCTCTCCGAGCCGTCGGGGTTTCTGAGGGAGAGGTGGCCCTGGGCGCTCAGAGTCTCCAGGAAATGCTGATCGAAGAGGTTTCCGGCCTTTGCGATTTCCGCGCCGGCGCTCCCCTCGAGACTCGAGTAGGTGTCCACGAATGAGAGTCGGGTGAAGGTGAACTCTTTTGGAGTGGCTTTGCCCGAAAGCTGAATCGTGTTTTTTGTGGACTGGAGAAATGGAACGTCAAAAAGTGTGATCAACGGAAAATCCGCCGACCAATCCCCTTCGGATGTGGCAATGCCATTCATGTCGAAGCTGACTGTCATTGTGCGTCCCGGCAGGGGGATGGGGAAGCGTTCGCCCTTCAGATGGAGGGCGAAAGGCCCTTCGCGCAGGGGAACCGCGGCGAATACCAGGCCGTAGGAGCCGCTCGCGTGCACGCCGAGGCTCCGCGAATACCGACCCGAAATCGAGTAGGGAGTCCCCTGGAATCTGAGATCGCTGGCAAACGTTATCTGGCCGTCCTGGGCGAACCTGCAGTCCAATGCTCCGAGAAGGCTGAGCTTCTGCCAGGTTCCTGCAAACTCGGAGAGGGCAAAATGCTCCGAATCGGCTGTCAGCCCGAATCGAATCAGCGTGCCAGGGTCATCCGGCTGCGTGATCGTCACCTGGCGGCTCGTGACTGAAAGTTTGCTGAAGTCGGTTGTTACGGCGACATCCGCACTCACCGAAAATCCGGCAAGAACGTCATAGATGTTTTTCTGCTCTCCTGAGAGAGCCCCTCCCCCCTCTATCAGCTGAAAGAGCTTCGCAGGCGGGATGTTATGAAGCATGCCGGAAAGGGAAACCGTAGGCGCGGCAATCGAACGCGGCGACCCCTCGGCCATGGCCCTGCCAATGGGCTGGCCGAACCGCAGGTCACCGGCCGCCTGGACCATGTCACCGGGCCGCGCGCCGGCAAATGCAGTTCCCAGGGAGAATTTGAACCCGTCTTTCAGAGGGGACAGGGAAAGGGAAAAGGTATCAAAGCCGAGCTCACCGAAGACCAGGTGCGTGCCTTGTACGCTGACGCCGTCGTTCTGCCTTTCGATCCGCAGGTTTGCGTCGATCCTCTTGCCCGTTGCTGGATCGACGCTCGCCAGGGTCACGATCCCGTCCGGGAAAAGGTTCGAGAAAAGGAGATTGCCTTCGAAATCGAGGGCGCCTCCTGCGGAGGAGAGTCGCAGCGGCGCGAAGAAGGCCTCTTTTTCCGATCCATGGAAGCTCGCTGCAAGCGTGACCTCACGCACAGGCAGCTGATCCGCCAGGAAGGCCGAGACATCCGCCTGGTAATCAAGGCTCCCGTCGGAAGCCCGATACGTGAGGTGTCCGGAGGCGGTCAAAGGCATTCTCATCCAGTTCTGGAACCGCGTAAGGCTGCCCGCGAGCGTGAACAATCTGTCCGGACGCAGGTCTTCCGTCTGGAAGTTTATTGTGAACTGTTTTTTTTCCAGATCAGCCAGAAGGGAGAGATCGACGGGCGATCGGTCCTGGATCTTGCGCACCTCGATGCTGCTTCCCTTCCAGAGCACCTGGAGGGTCTGGCTGCGGACCGTGAAAAGGGAGCTTTCGAAAGAAAGCAATTGGACTGTCAGATCCGAGGAAGTGAGGCTCGTGTCCAGCTGACCCTGCAGCTTGACGGAGGAGGCGAACGTGAAGCCGTGCGGCAGGGTGCCGTTGAGCCCGCCTCGAAGGGAGACAGAGACCGCGTCTTTCCTGCTCTCGATCTGGAAAAATGAGTTATTCAGGGACATCGTCGTGCCGGCAGAGGCAATGGAGACGCTCACGTTCGCCCCGGTAATCCGCGCGCGCAGCCGCCCCTCCTCTCCCCCACCGGCGGTCAGGCGGCGCAGGAGCTCGATCACGTCCCGATCCTTGTCCAGATCCAATGACAGGCGCGTGTTTCTGATCTGCACCTCACGCAGCGCACCCGCTGGATCCCGCCGAAGCAGGAGATGCAGAATGCTGTAGTACACGCGGATATCATGCAGTGCGAGCAGTGCTTTCTCGGAGTTCTCAGAATCGTGAAAGACAAGGTCACGCACCTCGAGGTATTGAAAAATCGAGGGCGCGATGGAGGAGTATGATATTTTTCTGCCGGCGGTCGCTTCCAGGGTGGCGATGGTCTGGCTCTTCAGCTCCGCCATCCGCTCGGTAAGCGCCCGATCGAGCTCACGCGCGGCGAGGGCCGTGAGCGCTACCAGGAAGGCCGCCATGATCACCGCCGCGACAGTCGAGAAGCGCCGCGGCACTCCGCGGATTTCATCCGGCTTCTTCAATCCTGTCTCTCCAGGCGGAATCTGAATCTTATCGTTCCGACCGTGTCCTTCCTTTCATTAATCCGGGAAAAGAGGTAGTCACGAAGGGCTGCCTCGACGCCGGCATCGATTTCAATATAGCCTGAACTCCTGGTTATTTCTACGCGCCTGACCGCGCCGGACGCGGCAACCGTGATGCGGGCCTCACATTCAACCTCCTGGCCCGCTGCGCTGAGCTGTGCCGGAAACGCAGGGTCGCGCCAATGAACGAGCTTTCTCCCGGATCCGTCCCACCCGATTCCATCTCCTGGTGCGGGTTGAGCACCTGAAGAGTCCTGGGAGGCATCCTCCACTCGCACCTCCGCCGGCCGCACAAAGGGCGCCTCGACAGCCGATGCGGCGGGCAGGGGATCTTCATTTGATTCAACACCGTGTCGCGCGCTTCCCGATACCGCAGGGTGGCCGGATACCTTCGGTCTGACCGGCCGGGCCGACTTCACGGGCAGTGATGCCGCGTCCGGCTCCCCCGCCCCGCCCGTTCCCGCAGATGGCTGAAGTGACAGATCGATCCCGATTTCCCGGGCACTGCGCGTCGGCGCGGAAACCAGGATGACCGCACAAATGGCGATGAGGGCCGCATGAAAAACGAGCGTGATGATCCAGGTCAGGGCACCCTTGCGTGCTCGTGGCGGCATTCCGGCCGGGCCCATCAGGGAGTCGATTTCCCGGACTGATCACGAGGGTCCCAGTCAGCCGCGCCTGATGTCCTGGGATCGGGGGGCGGCTGGATGGGCGGCACGATCGGAGTGTTCGGCTGCTCGGGTCCCACATCGGGCAGGGCGATTTCCTGCGGAGCTGCCGGCGGGGGCACGGGAAGCGCGGCTTCGTCGCGGCCGACAACGGTGACATCGCGGTCCAGCGAACCGTCCGTGGACCTGTCCTGCGCAAAGCCGGCTCCGCACATCGAGACAAGGAACAATAGAGTGACACAGCACGCGGTTCTCATT
Organism: uncultured Spirochaetaceae bacterium; assembly: GCA_964437385.1. Lineage (GTDB taxonomy): Bacteria > Spirochaetota > Spirochaetia > SZUA-6 > Fen-1364 > Fen-1364. The sequence goes on along the minus strand of CAYTGX010000090.1, from coordinate 4,691 downwards.
ACAATCTGCGCCGGTGTCGACCACTATACTCCACAAATTCATCGTGCTGGAAGGGCTGGACGGGTCCGGGACCACGACCCAGATGCGCCTGCTTGCGGAACGCCTTGGAAAACAGGGGACGGCCCACGCGGCAACATGCGAACCGACCGACGGCGTGATAGGCCGGCTCCTCAGATCGATCCTGGCCCTGGAGACCCGCGCGCACCCTGTGACTGTCGCCCTGCTCTACGCCGCGGACCGCAGCGAGCACGTCAATGCGCCGAAGACCGGTATCGAGGCGAGGACGAAAAAGGGCGAGCTGGTAATCTGTGACCGCTACCTCTTTTCGAGCATTGCCTACCAGTCCATCGACTGCGGCATCGACTTCGTCCTTGGCATCAACGCTGGCTTTCCCCTCCCCCAGTGCCTGATTTTCCTCGATACTCCGGTCGAAGTGTGCCAGGATCGCCTGGCGCATCGGGGGAAGCCGGAGCTGTTCGACGGGCTCGCATTCCAGTCACGTGTGCGTGAGGGGTACATGCAGGCGCTCGAGCGCTTCCAAGGCACCGGCATGCATATCGCGCGGCTCGACGGGGACAGGCCCGCCGGGCTGATCCACGGCGACGTGTGGAAAATACTCTCCGACTTGCCGATAAACGGGATGTGAAGAAGGCGCTGCTCACTGTCCTCCTCCTCTGTATCCCCCTTCTCACGGTGTCCGCCTGGCGGATCATGTACGCGGAGCAGTACTACAAGCTCTACCATGAGCACCTCTATCATTACCCGGATGACACGATGGAGGACATCTTCTACCTGGAGAGCGCTCTGAAGGCCGATTTCGCAAACCCGCTGTATGCCCTTGCCCCGATAAAGGATACGACGGAGTGGGAGCGCTACCGCGACCTTTTCTCGATGCATGTGAACCTGAAACTGATCTACAGCTTTCTGACCCTGGGCAGCAAATACGACAAGATGACCGCATTCTTCTACAACTATCCCTGGAAACGCCAGAACCTGGAGAGCCTCGACAAGGCCGAACAGGCCTACAAGGCTGCATACGGCTACTGGCAGAAGGCGAAAGAGTGGTCTGCCAGGGCGTGGGCCATGCGGGGAACACATCTGGACCACATTGAGGAATGGGAAACGGAGAACTTCCGGGTCGAAACCGGTGACCTGGACTACCAGGCCATCATCGATGCCCAGCTCCAGCGCGTTGCAAAAGTCCGCGCCGATTTCCAGAAGATGGACAAGAGCACATATTGATCAATAATCACCTTATCAGCATGGCATCGCCGTAACTGAAAAACCTGTACTTTTTCCTTATTGCTTCCGCGTAGGTCCTCAGAATCAGATCCCTTCCCGCAAACGCGCTCACCAGCACGAGCAGGCTGGAACCGGGAGTGTGGAAATTGGTGAACAGCGTGCTCACCGCTTTGAAACGATGCCCGGGGGTGATGTAGATGCGTGTCCGGCCCTCCCCTTCTTGAAGCCCCGTCTCAGTCCACGCCGACTCGAGCGTGCGCACCACGGTCGTCCCCACCGCGACCACGCGTCGGCCGTCCCTGACCGCCGCATCCACAAGGGCCTTTGTGGATGCCGGGACCGCGAAAAACTCCTCGTGCATGGCATGTTGCTCTATTTCGTCGGTCCTGATGGGCAGAAAAGTGCCCAGACCGACATGAAGCGTTACCCACGCGGTGTGTATCCCCCGCGCAGTCAAATCGTCGAAGACCCGCTTTGTGAAGTGCAGGCCTGCAGTAGGCGCCGCAGCAGAACCCATGGCCTGGGCATAGATTGTCTGGTACCGCTCGTCATCCGCGGGGGTGTCTTCACGCTTGATATAGGGCGGGAGGGGAACATGACCATTACGCTCCAGCCACTCGTCGTCGACGGGAAGATCAAAACGCACAAGCCTTTTCTCGCCGGTCATTCCCTCTATCGTTCCGGTGACGTTGCCGGGGAATCGAAAAGCTTTGCCGGGCGTGAGCCGCCTTGCCCTGCCGGCAAGAGCCTCCCAGAGGGTCGGCTCGAGCCGGTTGAGGAGGAGAAACTCGGTCCGACCTCCCCCCTCGCTTGTTCCGAACAGCCGCGCCTTTCTGACTCGGGTATCGTTCAGAACCAGGACGGTGCCTGGGTCGAGCCACCGTGCAAGCTCGGCCACGGTGCTGTCCGAAATCGCCCCTGTTTTTCTGTCCAGCACGAGCAGCCGCGCGCCGTCCCGGTCCGCGGCCGGCGCCTGGGCAATCAGCTCCTCGGGCAGGTCAAAATAGAACAGGCTGGTTTTCACTGCCGGTGCGTCGGACCCCGAGATGCTCCCAGGCCCCTTCCGTGGCCACCCTTCCGCGAGGCGTCCGCTTCAAAAACCCGATCTGGATGAGATAAGGCTCGTAGACATCTTCGAGAGTGTCCACGGCTTCTCCTATGGAAATGGCGATGGTTTCAGATCCCACCGGGCCGCCGGCGTACTTCTCTACAAGCGTGCGAAGGATTTCCCGGTCCACTTTGTCCAGGCCCCTGGCATCGATCTCCAGGGATTCCAGCCCCCTCTGGACTATGGAAACATCGATGGCCCCATTGCCCCAGACCTGGGCAAAATCGCGCATGCGCCTGAGAATGCGGTTGGCAATGCGCGGGGTGCCGCGGGAGCATCGGGATACAAGGTCCGCCGCGTCTGCCTGCACATTCACCTTGAGGATGCCTGCGGAGCGGAACACGATCTTGCGGAGCTCCGAGGGTTCGTAAAAGTCGAGCCGCATGGGAATGCCGAACCGGGAATACAGGGGGCTGGAGACGAGGCCGGTTTTCGTCGTGGCGCCGACAAGGGTGAACGGAGGCAGTGGTATCTTGATGGTGCGCGCCCCCGGGCCTTGTCCGATCACCACGTCGATCTCGAAGTCTTCCATCGCCGAATAGAGCATTTCTTCCACCACCGGCCTCAAGCGGTGTATCTCGTCGATGAAGAAAATGTTGCGCTCGCCGATGCTGGTGAGGATAGCGGCGAGGTCCCCCGGCTTTTCAAGGGCGGGCGCCGACGTGGCGCGGAACTGGACGCCGAGCTCGTTCGCGACAATAGCGGCAAGCGTGGTCTTGCCGAGACCGGGAGGCCCCGACAGGAAGACGTGGTCGAGGTGCTCTCCGCGCTGTTTTGCCGCCTCGATGTAGACGGCGAGGTTCTCCTTCAGCTTTTCCTGGCCCACAAACTCTGTGAGGAATCGCGGGCGGAGAGTGAGCTCCTCCCTGTCCTCCGTCGCGTCGAACGCCGGATCAGGCATTCCCGCGGCAGGGCCTTTTGTGCGCTCTTTCACGAGCCGGCCCCCTCACCCCCCGCAATGGCTACGGCGCGCTTGAACAGCTCCCGTTCCAGCTCCTCGCCTTTCGTCTGGCGGCTGTCGATGGATTTCAGCGCCTGGAGCACCGCGGCCTTGGCGGTCTTCCTGTCAAACCCCATGCCCACGAGCGCCGTTGTGATATCGTTCTCCGTTGACCGCCCCTGGGTTTCGGCGGTCGGCGTGAGCTTGCCCTTGAGCGTGAGGATGATCTTCTGGGCGGTTTTTTTTCCGACGCCGGGGACCGAGGAGAGCGCCTCCAGGTCGTCCTGTTCCAGGGCCCTGGAGAATTGCTCACGGTCGACTCCAGAGAGCATTTTCAGGGCGCCGCGAGGACCCACTCCGTCCACCTTCTGCAGGTCCAGGAAGAGCGCCCGCTCGGCGGGGTCGGAAAAACCGTACAGGCGCATCGCATCGTCACGGTGGATGAGGTGCGTGTAGATCCGAGCTATTTGTCCCACCGGTGGAAGCCGTTCGAGCGCCTTGCGGGAGACGACGATCTCCCATTCCACGCCCCCTGTCTGCAGGCAGAGGTGCTCTTCTCCCTTGAAAGTGATTTCACCTGTTACGCTGTTGAACATCGATTGACCACCTGTTCGTGTGGCAGATGGCGATTGCCAGTGCGTCCGCCGCATGATCCGGGCCGGGTATTTCCTGCAGGCCGAGCACCACGCCTACCAGGCGCTGGACCTGGGCTTTGTCCGCCCGTCCCCGTCCAATCACCGCCTGCTTGACATGCTGCGGGGAGTAGGTGCCCACGGTGATACCACGCTGGCCCAGGGCCATCAGGACGACCCCTCGTGCGTGCGCCACCTGCATGGCGCTGGAGGTATTTTTCGAAAAGAAAAGCTCCTCTACACCGGCCTCCGACGGGCAGTACTTTATGAGAAGCTTTCGAATTTCAGTGTGTATTTTCAGCAAGCGAAGAGGCAACGGGGTCTCGGGATCCGTCTTCACGACTCCGTGCCCCACATGAATGAAGCGAGAGCCGTCGAACCGCACGACCCCCCAGCCCGTGGCCGCCAGTCCGGGATCGATCCCGATCACCGTCCTCATTCACTCATCACGAACCCGGCAGGGATCTCCAGATTGGTGGCGACGTTCTGCACGTCCTCGTGATCTTCGAGGTGCTCGACGAGCCTGAGGGCTTTCTCAGTCTTGTCCGCGTCCAGGGTGACATTGGTGTCCGCAACCCGCACGATTTCCGCCATGCTGTGCTGGAACCCCTTGGCTTAAAGGGCCTTGATCACGTTCTCAAAATCTTCAGGGCTTGTCGTGACCTCGATACTGTCACCGTCATTGCTGACATCCTCTGCGCCTGCGTCGATGGCCACTTCGAGGATGTCATCCTCCTTGTACTTGGAGGATTCATAGTTGATGAGACCC
>CAYTGX010000089.1:0-17559 GCA_964437385.1 uncultured Spirochaetaceae bacterium | reverse complement strand
AGCCGTAGGTGTTGTTCGAATAGGCGAACTGCGGCGTGTCCGCGTTCATGGCCATCGAAATAAACGAGGCGCCGGTGGCGTTGGTGGCCAGGGTCCGGAGCAGCGTGATGTCCCAGAGGCTGAGGGAGCGCGCGTCCGTCATGGACGCCACGGTGGCGGAGGTCTCGGTGTTGTACGCCCGGCTGCCGTCGTTGACGTTGTTGATGCTCGGGACGCCGTTGGTGATCACCGTGAGGAAGCCATTGCCCAGGCCCGCCTGCCGGATGTTCGCCGTCACCTGCGTGAAGGTCGCGTTGACACCGGAGCCCGCCAGGCCGAAGCCTGTCCTGGCCGGGGTCGCGTTGTTGTTGTATCCGGAGGGGTAGAGCTTCGACAGGCGCAAGTCGCTGGCGGCCCCGGCGACCAGGTTCGTCGGGTTCAGGTTGAAGCCGTTCACGACGAAGGATTCCGCGTTCGCCGGCGTCGCGGAGTTGTACAGCACCGGGTATTGGCCGCTGGACGTCCGGGCAAAATCAGACGAGAGGAGAGCGGTGATTTTCGTGGTGAGCGACGTGATGTAGGGCACGACGTCGATCTGGCTGGCCACCGGCGTCGCCACGTTGGACGAGGCGTCCGAAGCCTTCACGGACACGCTGACGTTGGCCGCCGCCACGGTGTTGAGTTTTGCCGAGTTCCAATCCAGCTGCCAGTTGGCCGAGTGCCCGGTGTTGGTCAGCACCTCGTTCGAGATTGTCAGTCTCCATCCCCGGGCTGCCCACTGGTCTACGCCGGCGAGGCTGGTCCCGTTCCAGGTTGCCGCGTCATATGCCACGCCGACACCGTTGCCGAAGTCGTAACCGGTCGCGCCATTGCCTATCTGAATGGTGAGCTTGCCGATGCGCTGGTTGTCCGAGACGGTCCCGGTGAAGCTGATCGCCCCCGAAACCTTGGGATCCGTATCCGCCATTCCCGCCGGGAGAGCGTAGGGGGCCGTCGCAGAATATGGATTAAAGGTCGAGGTTGTGAGGCTGCCGAGATCGACGTGGCCATTGGCAGGAGAGCCCTGGTACACGGAGTTGTGCGACGAATCAGTCCAATACAGGGGGTTGACGGTGACCACGGGCAGCTGAATGTCGGTATTCTGGATGTTCATTCCGATGGTCACGCTCGCCGATTGTGGAACGCCCGGCGTCGAGTCGGTCACGGCGAGGACGAATTGTGCCAGGTTTCCCGCCGCATCGGCGATGGACGGGGCGATGGCCGTGAAATTGAGGGTTATCTCATTGCCGACCACGGTCGTTCCTGGCGTTCCCCAGTATTCGTTGCCATTGTTTTTGAGCGAATAGCTGAGTCCGCCATTGCCCTTCAATGTGTTGAGCTTGAAGTACAGCCTCTTGTTGACCGCGGTGAAACCCGTCGTCGAATAGCCGCTGGAGAAGGTGGCGGTGGAATTGATCGTGCCGCCGCCGGTGATGTCCGTGCCAACAACGACGTTGTTCACGACGGGTGCGCTGTTCGAGACGAAGGCGCTCTGCACGTAGTGCGTCGCGTTGCCCGCGCTGTCGAATGCGACATAGTGCACTTCGACAGGCCCGTCCGTGATCTTGGTGGAATCGATCTGCCCCATCCAGGTATACGAGGAGCCGTTGATGGTCAGGCTCTCCATGAAGTCGTCGCCGTTCACGTCCGTGCCGCCGCCCGTCGGCAGCGTGTTGTTTTCGGCCAGGGTATCGATCCTGAGCTAGAGAGAGCTGCCGGTTCCCGGATACGTGACGGAACGGATGGTCCCGCCGCTGTTCATGTCCTTGGCCGTTATCGACGAGGTCGCCCCGCTGGCGCCCGTGGAAAGATCGAGCACCGATCCCGCCCTGACGAAATAGACGACCATTTTCGAGAACCCCGAGATCGGTCCCGAGCCCGAGCCGGAGTCGATTGCAGAGCCCTGCACCACGAACTGGCTTCCCACGATGCTGGCCGAGGAGGCGATGGTCGAGGTCGGATAGAAGTTGTCCTCGTTGAGCGTGATGGGCTGGTTGGTGATTTCGGCCGCGGGGCTCGTCATGTCGGTGACCCTGAGGTTGAACACGTACTGTCCCGTGATGCCGGAATACAACTGGGTGGAATTGATGCTCATGGACACGGCGTAATTGAAGCTCCCCGAGGCGTCGGACTCGATGAAGCTTCCCCCGGTGGAAGAAACGTTGAGCGTGACGTTGTTGGGGAGGAACACGGTGCCCGGGGTGGAAGCGGCGGCCCCGGCGCTCATCCACAGGGAGCCGTCGGAGCCGGTGGCTGTGATCATGACCTTGTAGGTATTGCCGCTGCCGAAGGTCACGTTGTTCTGCGAAGCCGGAGGAGTGACGATGGAGGACCAGTATGACCCTTTGGCGGCCGCGGTGGTCAGGTAGCTGCTCGCGGTTTTGTACAACTCTGTCGATCCGCTGAGAGGACTGCTCTCCACCGACTCGATCTTCGCGATGCCCTTCGACGAGCTGACGGTGGCCGTGAAGCTGATGGTCCCCGCGGTTGTAATCTGGGAGTAGTAGCTCTGGCCGTCGACCTGGACGTCCTGCACCTGGGGGAAACTGGAGTTGAAATAGAGGACCCAGGGAGTTGTCAGGGTGCCGGCAATGGTGCCCTTGGGCCCTCCCACGGTCGGCGAGTTCCAGGCCCGCGCCTGGAGGCTGACCTTCTGGCTGGGGGCAGCGTTCTGGGGATAAGCCCCGGTGGTGTTGACGTTGTAGTACCAGATCACGTTGTTCCCGGTGGTCGTCAGGGTTGCCGGGGCCCAGACGCTGGCGCTTACCCCGGCCCCGACAGACGTGAAGGTGACGGCGCTGCCGCCGCTGGCGGCCGAGAGCTGGAAATTGTTCGCCGTTGGGTTGACGACCCAGTACGGAGTCGTGGAAAGAACGGCCGTGCCTCCGATTTTAGGCGCCGTGGTTCCGGAGAGGAAAACCATCATGCCGTTCGTAAAGGGATGACCGGTCGCGTTGATAGTCTGCCCAGGGCCGGGGATCGAAACAGAGACGGGATTGGCCGGGAAGTTGGTCCCGCCATTTGGATCAACCGCGACTTCCACGCTATTGATGGCGACCGGCTGGGTCGCGGTTCCCGTGATCGTCTGCTGTCCGCCGAAAGTAAGAGCGGTGGCGGGTTGCGTGATGATCACCACGGGCACGTTCCCGCTGGGGTCGAGGATCAGGTAATAAGAAGTCAATTGAGCGACGTTGCCCGCCTTGTCCAGGGCCTGGAAGACGATCGGGAGCTTCCAGAGGTTGGTCCCCGTGGCCGGGGTCGTCCCGTCTGGGTTGCACTCAGCGGCAAAGGAGGCGTTGGCATAACTGGACATGTCGCCCAGCGTGATGCTCCAGCTGTAGCTGCCTCCCGAGACGTTGGCGCTGGTCCAGCTCGCCGGGTTGGTGAGATTAAATCCATTTCCGACCTGGTACTGGATGGTCCCTGTCACCCCGCTGGGGATATCTCCGCCGTCATTGGTGGTTCCGACGAGGGTCAGGTTGCCCACGGAACGGGTGCCGGACGAGGGACTGGAGAGAACGATGGTCGGGGCCGCGGTATCCAGAGTGAAGTCCCGGCTGGTCTGGCTGGCCTTGCCCGACCCCGCGGTCACCTGGACATAGGCAGTCAGGGGACCATCGCTGAATCCCGAGATCGACATGGCGGGAACAAGCCAGTTCACTGGATGGGTGGGTGAAGAGACCGACACGGCGGTGCCCGCTGTGGCGAGCGCGAGAACGATGCCGCCGCTCGTGGTCGAAACCTGGAATGTGTTCGCCGAGGAGTTGACGACATAGTAGGGAGTGGCGGCCGCGGTCGGGGTCGGGAGCGAAGTGCCCTCGAAATAGATCACGTCTCCATTGGCCAATTGGTGGTTGTTCGCGGTCATCGTATTTCCTGTGACCGAAACCGGGATGGCCGGGTGGAAGGTGGAGAAGCTGAACTTCGAGGCCGCGACGATAAGATTGGTCGCGGTGCTCGTGGTGATGGCCAGAGGCGTGGAGGGGGCGGAGGTCGTGGCGATGGTGAACGTGGTGGCGGTGGCGGACTGCACCACATAGGCTGTGCCGGTTGCCAGGGACCCCGTCGAGGTCGTGGGCATCGGTGTTCCCCACAGGTAGACCGGGTCTCCCACGTTGAGGCCATGGGGAGCGTTCGTGGTAAAAACGCCCGGAGCGCCGATTGCAGCGGTCACCGCGAGCGCGGGAAGAGCGGCAGTGGCACCCGAGGAGAAGTCCACGGCACCCGAGGCGAGCTTGGCCCGTACCTGGGTAACGCTGTTGGAGTCGGAGGCCGTTCCCGTCAGCGCGAATCCCGCGTCCTGGAATGTGCCCAGGGAGGGTGTAGTGAGCGAAGTCCCGGGATTCGTTCGGGAAAGGAAGAATGGGACTACGAGCGGCGAGGCGATGGCATTCCCCGGGACGTCGGCAGCCTCGATGGCAATCTGGTACTTCCCGTCGGGCAGCTTGAGCCCTGACGCACTGAGGTCAAGTGACCAGGACCAGCTCGTGGCGGCCGCGGGGCTCCCGAGGCTGGCTCCCGTGACAATTGCGTTCCACGTCTGCGTGCTGTAGTTCCACACCTGCAGAGTATAGGTGGCCGATGCTACCCCGCTGACATCAGCCAGGGTGCCGCTGAGAGCGGGATTGGTATCCTGGTCAACCGTTCCGCCCGCCGCACTGATGTTGGCGTAGGTCAGGGCAGGCGGCATGGTGTCCTTCCTGAAGGTGGAAGCCTGGGTAGTCTGGTTGTTCGCATTGTCAGTGGCCTGCACCGTGACCGTATGAGAGCCCTCCGGCAGGGAGGTGAAGGCGGCATCAGGAACAGTGGAAGTCCAGCCGGCCGCAACCGAGACGGTAGTGAATAAGCCGGAGTCTATCCTGTACTGAAGACTGGCGACCCCGGACCCCGCGTCCGAGACTGTGCCGGTGACGGCAAAGGCAGTGCGATAGCTGCCCATGGGAGCGATGGTCAGGGCCGGAGCAGTGGCGTCATAGCCGAAGTTCACGGCGGCATAGGGGGTGGGGGACCAGTTTCCCGCGGCGTCCAGAACGGCCACCCAGAGGGTCTTGTTTCCTTCAGAGACCAGGTCCGTGGCCAATGCCCAGTTGCTGGTGCCACCGGCCAGCTTCCATGCGCCGCCGTTCATGATCACGGTTGTGGTATCCGCCGCATGCGAACTGGCCGCGGCATCCACAATGGTCCAGACCTGGGCAACTCCGGCCCCTGGGCTGTCGGAGGCAGTGCCGGTGACCATAAAGGATGAGGCGCCGGTCCAGATATTGGCCGCGGGCGCCGTGACGGCAGCCGAAGCCGGCGTGGTATCGACCAGTACACTGCGCGGGACCGTGGTCGTCTTCCCCGCGATATCCGTGACTGAAAACATGAAGACATGAAGCCCGTCCTGGTCGTGGGTGACCGGGTTGACCGGGTAGGTGAAGGACCAGCTCGGGGCAACGGTGAATGAAACGTCGGCTGCGGGGCCGCCGTCAATCGAAAGTGTGAGGGAATGAGCCGCGGCAAGCGCGTTGGTGTCGCTGGCCGAACCCGAGAAGGTGAGCGAATTGTTGCGTACCACCGTCGACGTCGTGTTGACGGCAGTCTCGGTCAAGGCGGGCGGGTTCTCGTCAAGGCCGAAGGGAATGGCCAGTCCGGTCCCGGCCCAGGCCGAGCCGGTGCCCGAACCGGAGCTGGTGGCCGTGAAGGCAAGGCCGACGGTATTGCTTGCAGCACCAATCGTCCTGAAGTCCGTGGTTCCGATTGCGGCGATGATGTACGCCGTTCCCTCGCTGAAGGAACCGGCATTCACCCTGGAAAGGGTCGTCGTGTTGCCGGCCTTGTCGGCCGACACGATCCAGAGAACTCTCGCTCCTTCGCCTGCGAGCGTGCGGGTGTCGCTCCAGCTTCCGGGCAAGCCTGTCACAGCGGCCCAGGCGCCGCCGATGGGAGCGGCGACGCCGCTCGTGAGGTTCCACACAGCGATGTCGGGGCTGTGGTCATTGGATGCGCTGTCGACCAGGTAGTAGGTGTTCCTGACTCCCGACCCGGCCCCGTCGTTGGCCGTTCCGCTGATCGAAAGGGTCGTCGAGGAAACCCATGCTGCCGGTGTCGGCGTAGGGGCCACGACGGTGAGTGCAGGGGGCGTGGCGTCCAGCAGAACCAGGCGGTTCTGCGTCGCTGTTTTTCCGGACACGTCGGTGGCGGTGATGACATAGCTGAAGGTCCCATCCACCTTCAGTTGCGAATAGGACCAGGTGCTGCCGACGACGGTGGCCGGGGAAGCCGCGCCGCCGTTGATGCTGACGCCGACGGTCAGGGTTGTTCCCGCCACCGAAGCGGGGTTCGAGTCGCTGACTGCGCCGGTCATCGTGAACGCTGCGTTCCTGGTCGCCTGGGAAGCGGTCCCGACGGCAGTTTCGGTGATTGTCGGCGGGTTCAGATCGACGCCGAAACCCGCCGCCCCGAGGGTGGTAGTGTTGCCGGCCGCGTCCGTGGCCCGCAGAGCAACAGAATGGCTGCCCTCGGTCAGGGAAGAAAGGGTGGCGTTCCAGGTACCGGAGGTATTTGCGCCGCCGGAAGTGTCGTTCCAGACCGCATTCGTCCAGGCACCGCCGTCCAACTGGTACTGGACCACAGCGACACCAGAAGCCCCGGCATTGGGGTCGGTGGCGCTTCCGGAAATGGCATAGGCCGAGGAGCTCACCCATGCGGGGATCGCCGTGAGGCTCACCGTGGGGGGCGTCCTATCAATGGTGACGGTCCGATTGACAATGGTGTTCTTGCCGGCCATGTCGGTGGCGGTCAACACGTACGCGTAGGAGCCGTCGGAAACCCCTCCAATGGGCAGGGGCTGGGACGTATAGGCAGCGCTCTTCACCCCCGACAGGCTTGGCGGGACGGAGGTGGCGGTAACAGTGCTTACGCTCCCGCCGTTCTTGGATTCCGTGATGGAAAGCGAGGCCAGGGCGTTGGTGTCGTCGATCGCGCCTGCCAGGGTGAAGGCAGACATCGTGGAGGAAATCGCCGGATGGTTGGTCTCGGTCAGGGCCGGCGGATTCTGGTCCACCCCGAAGTTCTGGGATGATATCGAGGAAAGGTTGCCGGCATTATCGTAGGCGGCAGTCCAGAGAGTGAACTGGCCTTCACCGGTGGTGGCAAGGTTCACCGCGGCCGCCCAGGTGGTGGCCCCCGTGGCGAGAGTCCAGGCCGCGGCCACCGGGTTATCGGAGGCGTGGCTGTTCCCGAGGGAATCGACCTTGAAGTAGACCCTGGCGACGCCGGAGGCCGAGATACCGGGATCCGCGGCCGAGCCGCCGAGGGAGGCCGTGGCGCCCGACAGCCAGTACTGCGCCTGGGCGGCGGTAAAGCTGCCCGGCTCGGCGATGGCTGTCGTCGGAGGCGTGGTGTCAACAGTGATAGTGCGCGACAGCGTCGTGGTCTTGCCCGCGACATCGGTTGCTGTAAAGACATAGGTGTGGGACCCGTCGTTGGCATGGGTACTCGTGTTGGCGGCCACGGGGAAGGTCCACGCCCCCGCACCGACGGTGACCGCCTGGGATGCCTCGCCGTCGACGGTGACGGCCAGCGTGGGGGTTCCGGCAGGGTTGGTGTCGGTCGTGGTGCCCGCGAGTGTGAAGGCGGCGCTGAGAAGGGTTCCGACGGAATCGGTGAAAACGAGGGTGGGCGGATTGAGGTCCAGGCCGAAGTCGACCCGGGAGGCGACTGCCCCGGCAGGGGTGGTGACGTTGCCGATCAAGTCGTCAGCCTTTATCCACAGGGTCTTGCGGCCCTCGACGGAGGAAAGGGTGAAGGGCGAGGACCAGCTGGTCTGGCCGGTGGCCAGGGTCCAGCCGTTGGCGACCGTGGGATCCTCCGCGCTGTGGTCGGTTGGGCTGGCGGCAGCGTACAGGCCGTCCACTTTTACATAGACCTGGCTCACGCCGCTGCCCGTGCCGTCACTGGCCGTCCCGGTGACCGAAAGCGCCGTGGTGGAAACCCATCCGGCGGAAGAGGGAGAAGTGACCGTGGTCGTCGGGGGCTCGGTGTCGATGGTGATCGTCCTGGCGAGAGTCGTGGTCTTGCCGGCGATGTCCGTGGCCGTAAAGGTGGAGACATAGGTTCCGTCGTCGGTATGGCCCGCGTTATCGATCCCTGACGCGAACGGCGTCCAGCTCCAGGCCGTTCCGGAAGGAGTAATGGGAACGGTCGGCTGCGGCACGCCGTTCCTGCTGAACTGGACGGTCAGTCCGGCCAGGGCATCCGAGTCGCTCGCGATCCCGTTGAAGCCCAGGAAAGAGCCCGCCGTGACGGCCGTAAATATGCTCGAAGGGGTGTGAGTTTCCGTAAGGCTCGGGGGACTCTGGTCATACCCGAAGGGGACGGCCTCGCCGCTGCCCTTCCAGGCCATGCCGGAACCGTTGCCCGGTCCCGAAGCAATGAAGGAGACGCCGACGGTGTTGCTTGCCGCTCCGACCGTCGTGAAGTTCGTCGTGCCGAGGGCATCGATCGTGTACTTTTTCCCGCCCTCCATTGAGGTCGCAGGAACGAGGCTCAGGCTGTCGCGGTTGCCTGCCATGTCGACGGCCACCACCCACAGGCGGGTATGGCCCTCGCCCAACAAGGTGAACGAGCCCGTCCAACTGGACACAATGCCGCCTGCCTGCGACCACGATCCCGCAGGGGCCCCCGGTCCCGCCGAGGAAGCCCAGGCAGCTATTTCCGGCGAATGGTCGTTTGCCGCCGAGTCCACCAGGTAGTAGACGCTCGACACGCCGGAACCGGAGCCATCGCCCGCGGTCCCCGACAAGGCGAGGGACAAGGAAGATGTCCAGGCCCCCGGCGTGGGGGCGGTTGCATTCACGTATGGCGGCGTACCGTCGAATATCACCGAGCGGTAGACGATGGCTTGCAGACCCGAGGCGGCTGTCAGGGTGATGCGGTAGGTATAGGACCCGTCGCCGCCGGTCGGCAGACTCCCTGTTGACCAGGTACTCCCCGGAGTGGGCGTATTGTAGACCACAGCCCAAGTCTGACTCCCGTCAGACGACTGCTCGACCAGCAGTGAGGAAAGACCCGACAGGGAAGCAGCGGTGCCTGATAGTGTGAAGGGGCTCCTGAGAACTGCAAGGCTGTTCTTGACGTTGTCCTCGGTCAGCGTCGGGGCCGAGGAATCGATGCCGAAGCTCACATCGCTCCCGGCAGTGCCCGAGCCGAACGCCGCGGCCCTGACGTCCAGGACGTATTGTCCGGGCGCCAGGTTGACGCCGGACAAGCTCTGCAGCCCGACTTTGAAGCTCTGGCTGTTTCCCAGGTTCGTGAGGACGAGCTGCGTCCCACGCGGACTTGCCGCCGTCAGGGTGACTTCCGCGGGACCTGCGACGGCGAAATTCGCCTGCGTGTAGATCTTGAAGATCAAGCTTGCCGGGTCCACTGCACCGGCATTGGCCGGCGGAATGACGTTGCCCACGATCACTGATCCGGGAGCAAGCACATTGGCCGGAGGATTCGCCGGGTCGAGGTTGGAGTATTGGATCGTCGGGATGAATGCGTAGGAGAACTTGAGATTTCCCCGGTTGGCGAGCGTATTGTCTATCCGGCGGTCGGTGAGGGCTGTAATCGATATGTTGGTAGGAGATGACGGGCTGGCCCCGCCTTGATCGAGTTGACCGAGCTCTTGCATGGTGGGAAAGAGCTTTCCCGCAGTAATGCCGTAGATGTCCTGGGAATGGTAGTAATACGTGCTCGCATTGCCGGCGATGTCAGTGACAGTGACTGAATAGCTGAGAGAAATGCCGTCGTCGGAGAGTCCAAGCGTTCCGCCGGCAGAACTATTGAGAAAGAACCGGACAGACCAGGAATTGGTGCCATTTGCCGGCTGCGTGATCGACGTGGACCCATGGGAGAGGGTCACGGACACGGCGGAAATCGGCGAGGCGTCGTAGGCCTCACCGTCAATATCCACGTAGGTGCTGAAGATCGGCGGGGTGCTCCCGTAGGTCGTCGGAGTCGTCACGAGCACCGTGGGCGGCGTGTTGTCGACATAGGCCAGGACCGAGGCAGAGGAGGCCTTGCCCGACGGGGCCTTGGCCGTGACGGTAAAAGTGCCCTTGCCCTCGGCAACTCCGCCCGCTGTTCCGCTGGGCAGAGATACCGTCCAATTCTTTCCGGACAATGGAATGGATTTCTGCGCCGTGCCGCCGCCCGCTGTCGGGTAGGACGCGACCAGCGAGGTGACGCCAATATCGTCCGCGGCCGTTCCGGTCAGGACGATGGTTCCGTGGACGTACGCCCCTGGAACGGGAGAGGTGATCGTGACCTCCGGCGGCGTAACGTCAACCTTCGGCCCCAATCCCGACTTGAAGACATCGCAGGTCGTCAGAACGAGAGAGGCCGCGGCGAGGGCCGAAATCGCGAGAACCCCAAGAAGGCCCTTTCGGGCGACGAACAGCATCTTCTTATGCATCTTCTGCATAGAGACGCCCCCTTATTCGCTGAAGAGTCTCCTGGCCTTGACGCCAACACCCTGGGAATTAACTTTGAATTCACTAGATCGGTAAGAAGAACATCAACTCTGACAACTAATACTCTATATAGCATATCCCAGTTTCTCCATTTTTCCACTTTTGCGCTGATCGCATGCGCATGGAAATTCTATGCAAAAACAGGCCACTCTCCGGGGTGGACAGGAGCACGCTCCACTCGCGCCTATTTGGCGCCCGCTGCATAACCGGACCGCAGAGTCCGATATTGAGAACAGGCGGTAAGAAAATGCAGAGCGCTACGCGTATCAGTCTTTTAGTTTTTGCATGGCTCCTGGCAACGGTCGGGAGCTCCTGGGCATCGACAGCGGCGGTGGAGACTCGCCTGGGCCGCGACGTGGCATACCTGAACAGGCTTGGCAGGAGCGCACAAGGGGAGATATCGCTTACCCAGTCCCTGGAGAGGCGATTCAGGGCCGAGTCAGCGTGGATCCGCGAGATGCGCAGGGCGCGGCTCGGTTATGGCGACATCTCCGTTGCGCTCGCGATAGCGTCAGATCTGCCGGGCGGCACCACGAAGTCCAACGTGGAGAGCATCGTTGCCCGCTGGAGGAGCTCCCGGGCCGAGCGGTGGCCGCAGGTCACCCGTTCCCTGGGCCTCCGGCTGGAAAGGGTCGTGCTCCAGATCGAATCCATGAAGGTACGGCCCGTCGCGAAACCCGTGGCCACTGCGGAACGGCCACGCTCCCGCGATCCCGTTCACCGGCTGGTCAACGGCGGTTGAGGCAGAAGAAGACCCATGTGATTCATGGGCCCGTGCCCATGTCCGATCTGGAGGCCTGACGAGGCGGCGAGAATTCCGCTCACGTAGCGCTTGGCGGCGCGAACGGCATCCCGCACATCATCGCCAAGGGCAAGACGGGCCGCGATGGCCGAAGCGAACGTGCAGCCCGTCCCATGGGTGTTCCGGGTATCGAACCTCACCTCGGACAGCTCTTCGAAGCGCTCCCCATCAAAAAAGAGGTCCGTGCTGAAGCCGGTGCCCAGGAGGTGGCCGCCCTTGACCACGACACAGCGCGGTCCCCGCGCAAGGATTTCCCGCGCCGCGCGGCGCATGTCTTCCATGGTAGTGATGGGAAAACCGCAGAGGACCTCCGCTTCCGGCAGGTTCGGGGTGACCACGGCCGCAAGGGGAAGGAGCAGGCGGACCAGAGCGTCGCGGGCCTCGGGCTCGAGGAGCGCATCGCCGCTCTTTGCCACCATCACGGGATCCACCACAAGGGGCTGAAGCGCGTGCTGGACGACCTTGGCGGCGACGGTCTCGATGATGCGGCTGTTGGAAAGCATACCGGTTTTCACTGCATCCGCGCCGATATCCCTCATGACAGCGTCGATCTGAAGGGCGACGAAGTCAGGGGGGATCGCGTACACGCCTTCGACACCCACGGTGTTCTGCGCGGTGAGCGCAGTGATGGCACTGGTCCCGTAGACGCCGAGAGCGGCGAAGGTCTTCAAGTCTGCCTGGATTCCCGCCCCGCCGCCGGAGTCGGAGCCCGCGATCGTCAGTGCCTTTTTCATTTGAAGTGGTCCCATCCCGATTCCTCCAGCGGCCGGACGGTGCCATCCGGCAGGACGAGCTCCGGCGGCTCGCCCCCCACCAGTATCTCCCCGATAATGGACACCGGGGTGCCCGTCTCCGCGGTGATCCTCTGTGCCAGGCGCTTGGCGCGTCCGGGCGGGGCGGTGAAGAGGAGCTCATAGTCCTCGCCGCCATGCAGCGCGAAGTGCCACTCGTCCCCGCGCGCCGCGCGGGCCAGGGCGCGGTTGTCCGGGCTGACCGGCAGCTGCGCGGCCAGCACGCGCACGCTCACCCCGCTTTTCTCGCAGATGTGGTGAAGGTCGCCGGCAATCCCGTCGCTCACGTCTATCATGGCGCTGGCCTGGCGGAGGGACCCGATCAACTTCCCCTCCCTGACGCGCGGCGTCGGGCAGTCGCGGCGCGTCAGCGCCGTGGCGGTGTACGCTGCATTCGCCGTCAGTCCGGAGTCGAGAAGGAGCGCGACCCCCGCCGCCGCGTCTCCCACGCTCCCGGTGACCATGATGAGGTCTCCCACGGCAGCCCCCGAGCGCAGAACGACGTTTTCCCGAGTCGTCTCTCCGAGGAGGAAGACGTCAATGAAGATCCCCAGGCGGCAGCGGGAGATGTTGCCGCCCACGATGTCGACGCCGAATTCGATCCCCCCCTCGCGAAGACCCGCGTACAGCTCGTCAATGAAGCCCGCCTCCAGGCCGCCGGGAAGACCGAGGGACACCAGGGCATAGCGCGGCGTGCCGCCGGCAGAGGCAATATCGCTCAGGTTGATGGCCAGGGACTTGCGGCCGAGGCTGCGCGGGGAAATCGCATCCCGCAGGAAGTGGGCCCCTTCCACCTGCACGTCGCAGGTGGCGAGCCAGACGCTCTGCGGGGACCCTTCCAGCACCGCAACGTCGTCGCCGATACCCATGATGACACCGGTCCCGGGTGGGGGAAGCGCCGCGCGGATCCTCTCGATGAGCCCGAACTCGCCGAGCTGCTCGATTTTCATGGCGACCTCACATTCTCCACGGCGGCACGCAGGGCGCGGGCCGCCTCCTCCACATCTTCTGCGGCAACTATGGCCGAAACCACGGCGATCCCCGCGGCCCCGGCTTCCCTCATGGCGGCGGCATTCCCCGCGTTGATGCCGCCAATTGCAACGACAGGGATCTGTACCGCCTGCGTGATGCGCCGAAGCCCTTCGATGCCCAGGGGAGGCGGCGCGTCGGGTTTCGTGGGCGTCGAAAAAACCGGGCTGGCACCGATGTAGTCGGCCCCGTCATCCACGGCCTTCCGGGCTTCTTCCACGCTGCCCGCCGATACACCAAGAATCTTGTTTCTCCCCAGGAGCCGGCGCGCACGAGACGCGGGCATGTCATCCTGACCCACGTGGATTCCGTCGGCCTCCACGGCGAGGGCCACGTCGAGCCTGTCGTTCACGATGAAAGAAATGCCGGAAGCCCGGCAGAGCCTGCACAGCACGTCCGCCTCTTCGATCATGCGGCGCGTTGAGGCGTTTTTCTCCCGGTATTGCACGATCGTCACCCCGCCGCGGATGGCCGCCTCCACGATGCCGAGGTGGCTCCTTCCGTGAGACAGCCCGGCATCCGTGACCAGGTACAGAATGTAATGCGCCGCCTGCGATGCGGCCGCGGCGGCAGCGGACGGTGAGCGCGACATCCGCCTACGCGAGATCCACCACGCGCGCCCCTTTCTCGAGCCGGGCGGGAGTCATGTGGTAAAGCTCGTCGAGGAGGGACGCGCGGAAGGAGCCCGGTCCCCGGGTACCGCGTGCCGCGCGCTCTGCCGCCAGACCGTAGCAGGCCAGGGCTGATGCCGCGGCGGTCAGCGCGTCCGATTCCACTGCGCAGAATACGGCGACCACGGTGGTGGCCATGCAGCCGGTGCCGGTGATCGTCTTCAGCATTTCGTGGCCGTTGTCCACTCCAAGAACGCGCGTGCCGTCGGAGAGGATGTCACGCTTGCCGGTGATGGCGACAACCGCGGCCTGCAGCAGGGCAAGCTCGCGGGCCACCGCCTGCGGGTTCGCAACTCCTTCCACGGACTCCACGCCCTTGACCACCCCTCCGGCTCCTGCGAGCGCGCCGATCTCTCCCGAATTGCCTCGGATCACGCCGAGGTGGAGCTCCTTCAGCAGGCGCGCGGCGGTCTCGTTGCGGTAGCGGGTGGCACCCACGCCGACCGGGTCGTAGACCACCGGCACTCCCCGCTCATTCGCGCGCGCGCCGGCCATAAGCATGGCCTCAACCAGGTCAGGAAACAGGGTGCCGGGGTTCAGCACGAGGGCCCCCGCGGCGCCGACCATCTCCTCCACTTCCTCGCGCGCATGCGCCATGACGGGAAGCGCTCCGAGGGCAAGGGTGGCGTTGGCCGTGTCGTTCATGACCACCCAGTTCGTGATGTGATGAATCAGGGGATGGCTGCTGTGAATCCTGTTCAGGAGCTCTGCGGCCATGGCTCCGTAGCTCTTCCCGTGAGCTGTCATACCGTATTCTCCAGTTCTTTCCCGCGGCTTCTCCCCGCGAATCCGAACACAAAAGAGAGCAGGAAGGCCGCTGCAAAGCTCGGCAATGACCCTCCCGCCAGCCCGATGGACGAGGGCACCAGCTTCTGCCACACCGGGAAGATGGCCCCGAGGGTCGCGGAATTGGCCAGGTGATAGACGGCGATGCCCGCGACCCACGCGATCATCGCCGGGACCTTCACACCCCTGTACGCCCCCTGGACGCGGTAGAACTCCTCCACCTGGTAGCGCCGTCTCCTCAATACGAAAAAATCAGCCGTGAGCAGCCCGAACAGCGGCACAAAGAATGATCCGATAAGATAGAGGAAATTCTGGTAGCGCGTGATGTCGAGGAAAACCGCCACGAGCAGACAGGCCACGCCGAGCGCCACAATGAGCCAGCGCTGCTTCACTTTCGGGAAGAGATTCTGCAGGGAGACCGCGGAGGAATAGAGGTCGGCCCACGCGTTGTGCGTCTCGTCTGCAAGGAGGACGAGGAGTGCGATCCAGCCCGCCGTGAGCGCGATGGCGGAGGCGAAGTCCTTTGGCTCCTGCGCCACTTTTGACCCGAGGAGCAGAAGGGCGCCCAGCGAGAGAAACCACGCGTTCGTGATGAAGAAGCCGAGCATGGTGCCCCAGAAGCCCTGCCGCGTCGAGCGGGAGAAGCGGTTGTAGTCCGCCACGAGCGGCAGCCACGAGATGGGGAGGGCGATGGCGAGGTCGACGCCCGACCCGAAAGACAGGGACCCGTCACCGGGCTGCCGAAGGAGGGCGGCCACATCGAAGGTGGAGAACGCGTGGACGGTGAGCCAGACTCCCGTTGCCAGCGCGATCCAGACGGCAAACTTCTCCAGCCACTGGCGCACGACGCCGATCGGGCCGCCCACTCCCATGACGATCACGATGGCGGCGAACACCGCCGCCCACGCGACATAGCTGCCCCTCCCGAAGAGGGTATGGGCGATGACGGAAGCGGCCACTCCCATCACGACAAACTCGAAGATTGTCCACCCGATGAGCTGCAGGACGTTGAGGATCGTCGGGACATATGACCCGCGCACGCCGAGCACGGGGCGCATGAGCACCATCGTCGGCGCGCCCGTCGAGCTGCCCACGGCCCCGATGAGCGCAAGCAGGAGACATCCTCCTGCGCTCCCGATCAGAATGGCCAGGAGGGCGCTGCCCAGGCCGAGCCCCGGCACGAGGAAAGTGCCCGTCAGCATGACGAGCAGGCCGATGCCCAGGTCCCCCCAGAGAACCGTGAAGTCCATGAAGCCAAGCACCCGTTGGTCCCGTGGGACGGGCTCTATTCCCCATTCGGGAGGGGTTCGGAACCGGGGTATGATCTTTTGAAATGCACGAACAGGCGTCATGCGCTCCCCTTCAAAAAAAAACCGCCCAGGGCGGGGCGGCTGCGTGCCATTCTACCGTCCCTGCGCTGGCATTACCCAGATCAGGTTCAACGGGTCGGCGGCTCACAGCCGCCATCTCAGCCCGGTCACACCGAGCTCCCCGACAAATGTCAACTTCAAAGTCAAATGTAGTAAAGGCCGCACACGGTGTCAACAGGCGCCGCTTTTGACGCAGGGTGTATACTCCGGCATCCCACATTTTCAGGAGGTTTTCAAATGCGACGGAACCTCTTCATCATCCTCGGGGTCGCCCTGGTTGTCGTTGCCGGGCTTGCAGGCTGGCTGGTCCAGACGGCGGGAGGCACGGTGGCCATCCGCGACCTGCGATTCGAGGGAGCCAACGGCGCAATGATGAGCGCGCTCCTGTATGTGCCGCGCACGGCCACGGCCAAGACGCCCGCCCCCGGCATCCTCGCCGTTCACGGCTATATCAACTCCCGCGAGACCCAATCGGGCTTCGCCATTGAGCTGGCGCGCCGGGGGTACGTCGTGCTTGCCCTCGACCAGACCGGGCACGGGTACTCCGATCCGCCCGCCTTTGCCAACGGGTTTGGCGGTCCTGACGGGCTGAAGCTCCTCCGCTCCCTCGATATCGTCGACAAGAACAACATCGGGCTGGAAGGCCATTCCATGGGAGGCTGGACTTTCCTCGCCGCCGCCGCGGTGATGAAGGACGACTACAAGTCCGCGGTTCTCGAAGGCTCTTCCACCGGCGCGCCTTTCGCGGCGGAAGGCAGCCCGACATGGCCGCGCAACCTCGCCGTCGTGTACAGCAGGTATGACGAGTTCTCGCAGCTCATGTGGAGCGTTCCCCGGGCTGCCGACGTCACCAGGAGCGACAAGTTGAAGAAAGTGTTCGGGACCGACGCCGACATCGTGCCGGGAAAGATCTACGGCTCGATTGCGGACGGCACGGCACGAGCACTGTTCACGCCGGTGACCACGCATCCGGGTGACCACATTTCCAATTCGGCAATCGGCTATGCCATCGACTGGTTCGGCCAGACCCTCACCGGAGCAAAGTCCCTCCCGACGAGCAACCAGATATGGATCTGGAAGGAGCTTGCCACACTCGTCGGGTTCGTCGGCTTTGTGTTCTTCCTCCTGGGGATGGGCAGCGTCCTTTTGAGGACAAAGACCTTCTCCCGCCTGGCGCGCGCTGCCCCCGCGCCGAAGCCGCTCACCGGCCCCGCGTGGTGGATCGCCGCCGCTGTGACCGCCGCCATTCCGGTGATCTTCTTCTATCTCTTCATGACGCTGGGAGCGAAGGTCACCGCCTCCTGGCTCTTTCCGCAGACCATCACGAGCCAGATCATGGTCTGGGCCCTGATGAACGGAGCGATCTTTCTCGTCCTGTTCCTGGTCTGGCACTTCGTCACTGCCGCCGCGCAGGGGGCGACTGCGGCCACCTACGGCCTGGTGGAGTCCGACAAGACGGGCTGGGGCCGCATCGGCCTGGACGCCGTCTATGCCATTGCGGTCGTTTTCGCAGGGTATCTTCTGCTGGTGTGCGCCGACTACTTCTTCAAGATCGACTTCCGCTTCTGGGTGCTGGCGCTCAAGCCCATGAGC
>CAYTGX010000088.1:0-18363 GCA_964437385.1 uncultured Spirochaetaceae bacterium | reverse complement strand
GTGCAGATGATGTGCGCGTCGTCCTGCGTAAAGCCGCGCACGCGCAGGAGACCGTGCATGACACCGGACTTCTCATAGCGGTACACGGTGCCCAGCTCGGCCCAGCGCAGCGGCAGGTCACGGTAGGAGCGCTGCTGGTTCTTGTAGATCATCAGGTGAAACGGACAGTTCATCGGCTTCAGGAAGTAGTCCACGTCGTCGATCGACAGCGGAGCATACATGTTCTGCTTGTAGAACCCGAGGTGGCCCGATGTCTCCCACAGCCAGGACTTACCGATATGCGGCGTGTAGAGAAGCTCATACCCGTTCTTCAGGTGCTCCGAGCGCCAGAAATCCTCGATTGCCAGCCGGACCCGGGCCCCCTTCGGATGCCAATAGATGAGACCCGCACCGGCTTCCTCGTGGATAGAGTACAGGTCCAGCTCCTTCCCCAGCCTTCGGTGGTCCCTCTTCTCGATCTCCTGCAGCTTTTTCAGATAGGCCTCGAGGTCCGCTTTCGACCCCCACGCGGTGCCGTAGATCCGCTGGAGCATCTTGTTCTTCTCGTCACCCCGCCAGTAGGCCCCTGCAATGGACGTGAGCTTGAAGGCCCCGGAAGGAAGGTCGCGCGTGCTGGAGACGTGAGGGCCGCGGCAGAGATCGGTGAACGTGTCCTGCGTGTAGGTGGAGATTTCTTCCCCTTCGGGAAGCGCGTCAATGAGCTCCAGTTTGTAGGGCTGGTCCTTGAACAGGTTGCGCGCGTCGGCGCGGCTGATCACCTTCCGGGTGAACGCGTGCTCCCCGGATACAATAGCCCGCATTTTCTCTTCGATCTCCGCCAGGTCTTCCGTGCTCAGTGAACGAGGAAGCTCGAAATCGTAGTAGAACCCCTCCGCGATTGCCGGGCCAATTGCCAGCTTCGCCCCGGGGAACATCTGGAGCACGGCTTCCGCCATGACGTGCGAGAACGAGTGCCGGATTTCCAGGAGCCGGGACTCTTGTGCGTTTTCCATTTCAGTCCTCCATACGACAAAGCCCCTCTCGGCTGCTTCGTCCCAGTATTGGTCGCGGCAATCTTGCCGCGCTTCCAAGGACGAAAAGCCGAAAGGGGCTCTCCGCGGTTCCACCTTGTTTCGCCCCCCCCTTGCGCGGTACTCCGCGCAATTTCGCGGTACTCCGCGCAGTTTCACGGTACTCCGTGGAAAGGTGGCGCTCTTTCCTGTGCTCTCTGACGTGGAGCCATCGTCGGCGCCTACTGAACGGTGCGGAGGCCGCCGTCTTTCGGGCCGCAGCTCGGGAGTGGTTTTCAGCGATTCACTGTCAGGCGCCTCTCACCCGATGCGCAGAATCGCGTGGTACTCCGCGCAAGGACGCCCTCTCTCTTGACCTGATCTCTTCGCTTACTCTTCTCCGTCGCAGCCTTTTTGAAAGTATCCAGAGAAAGTGCATCGGCTGTCAAGGCCCGTGTGGTCAAGATTGACATCGTTCCGGAGAGGGGACTACAGTGTACAGCAGAAATGAAGCGCATCGACATCTACACGATCGATATCGGCGGAGGGCATATCGCTCCTGCCGTGGCGCTCAAGGAACAATTCGACATCCTTGATTACAAGGACCTCGATGTTCGTGTCGTGAATCTCGGCATAGCCCTGGGCGCGAGCTTCCTCAGATATCTGTACAAGTTCTACTGGAACAACGCGCTCCGCTACCCGCCGCTCATCAATGCCTTTTATCGCGGAGCGGACAACCCTTTCTTGATCAAGATAATCGACCGGATACTGGGCATCACCATCCTGCCGAAGTTTGTCCGCTACCTGGAACGTGAGCGGCCCGATCTTGTCGTGTCCACGTACTTCACTTTCACGCACTACCTGGACCTGTTGAAGCAGGTGGGACAGCTTGACGCGGTGTCCGTGGTGCTCAATCCCGAGCCGTTCGACTCGCACTACGTCTGGTTCTCCCCCGTCTTCGACTGGAGCATGGTTTTCTCCCGCAAGTCGCATGATGAGATCATCGAAAAGGGTATCTGGGCGCGCAAGGTAAGAACTTTCCATTTTCCCATCAAGCCCAGCTTCTCCCCTCGAAAGGAATCCCGGACAGTTCTTCGACGCCGGCTTGGGCTCGCGGCGAAACCATTCACCGTCCTTTTCTTTTTTGGAGCGGAAGGTGTCGGTCCGGTAAAGAAGATACTCGCCACCCTCATTCAGAGGGGTCTGGCCATCCAGGCGGTGGTCATCTGCGGGCGCAATGAGCGCCTGCGAAAGGACATCGAGAACCTGGGACGAAGCTCCACGGGCGCCGTGCAGATCAACGTGAGAGGATACGTCACGAATCTCGCAGAATGCATAAGCGCCTCGGACGTAGTGGTGGGGAAGTCGGGACCCAACCAGGTGTTCGAGACCCTCCTGCAGGGACGGCCCATCATCATTTCCAGCTTCCTGGCCAATGAAAAAGAGACCACGAACTGGGTCATCAGCAACAAGCTCGGCTGGCTCACGCGCACCCCGGGGCACCTTGCGACCCTCCTGTCAAAGCTCGCGGCAAGCCCGGCGATCCTCGAACGCTACCAGGAGAATATCCGCAGTATGCATTTGCGTTCGGGAGCGCCGGAGATATGCGAGTTTCTCTACGGGCTGGTGAAGAACAGGCGCAGGAAAAAGAAGAAGACCGTGGGCGATGCGCTGCGCCGATTCAGGGATGCCGTGGTGGCTGAGGGAGAATCAATCTCGCGGCGCATCGACGCCTCGGTGGGGAAGCAGAAACTCAAGCGCGCACCACACACGCCGCAGCGCAAACGGCGTCGCGCCGCGAGCAGCCGCAGGCGCGGCGCATAGCCCTGTGGCTCCTGGCGACGCTGGCCAACCCTATTTCCAGTCCCGGATTCGTTTCTCCAGCGCGGCGGCAGTGATGCCAAGGTGCTCTGCAACCTTCTGATAGGGTCCTGACTCACCGAACCTGTCGACCCCCACAACGAGCGTCTCGTTGTCAAACGGTCCCTTCCAGCCCTGGGTCACGCCCGCCTCGAACACGACCTTCTTCGCCCCCTCCGGCACGAGAGACAGCCGGAACTGTGCCGGCTGTGCAGTGAAGATCTCGCGGGAAATCATGGATACCACGCGCACCTTTCGGTCCGAAAGCGAGGCGGCGGCCTGGAGTGCGGCGGAAACTTCGGAGCCGGTTGCCACGATCACGACATCCGGTGTCCCGTCGCAGTCCCCGGCTATGTATGCTCCCTTGCGGATGGTCTTCCGCCACTCTGAATCCGCCTTGGCATAGACGGTGATTCCCTGCCGCGTGAGGGCGAGCGCGGTCGGCCCATCCTTCTTCTCGATTGCCATTCGCCATGCCATCTCGGTTTCCTCCGCGTCGCCGGGCCGGAGGAACTGCAGGTTGGGAATGACGCGCAGGGCGGCAAGGTGCTCCACGGGCTCATGCGTGGGTCCGTCCTCACCCACGAAGATGGAGTCATGAGTGAAAATGTAGATCACGGGAAGCTTTGCGATGGCGGCCAGGCGGATGGCCGGGCGCATATAGTCGGAGAAGACCATGAAGGTGGCGCAGAAAGGACGAAGCCCGCCGTGGTAGGCAATGCCGTTGCAGATGCCGCCCATGCCGTGCTCGCGGATCCCGAAGTGGAAGTTCCTCCCCAGGGGATTCGCCCTGCCGAAATCTCCCATGTCCTTGAGGTTGGTGTTGTTGGACGGGGCGAGGTCAGCGGAGCCGCCGATGAGGTTCGGGATAACCTTTGCAATGGCATTCAGCACCTGGCCGCTTGCTGCCCGGGTCTGGACGCTGTCCCCCGGCTTGAAAGCCGGCATGGAGACTGCCGCCAGGTCGTACCCGTCGCTGAAATGTTTCTCCCACTCCTTTGCCAGATCGGGATTCTCTTTCTTCCATGATTCGAGGGTCTTCTTCCACTGCTCGTACTGCGCCTTCCAGCCGGGCTTCTTGTCCTTGAAATAGGCCTCGGCTTCGGGAAAAACGTAGAACTGGCAGCCATCAGGCACGCCGATGGCCTTCTTGGCACCCGCCGCCTCTTCTGCCCCCAGCGCCTCACCGTGTGCCTTGGCCGTTCCTGCGCGGGTAGGAGCGCCTTTTCCAATTATGGAAGTAAGCTGGATCATCGTAGGCCGGTCCGCGGATTTCTTCGCCTCTGCCACCATGGCGGCAATGCCTTCGATGTCATACATGCTGCCAGCCAGGGTGCGCCAGCCATAGCCCTCATACCGCTTGAGCACGTTTTCCGAAAAGGCCAGCGCAGTCGAGCCCTCGATAGTGATGCTGTTTGAATCGTAAAACACGATGAGCTTGCCAAGTCCCAGGTGGCCGGCAAGAGAGGCAGCCTCTGAGGCAACGCCCTCCATCATGTCCCCGTCACTGGTCAGGACATACGTCGTGTGGTCGATCACGGAGCGCGTCGGTGTGTTGAACTTTGCCGCGAGAATGCGCTCGGCAATTGCCATGCCCACCGCGTTGGAGAGGCCCTGTCCGAGCGGGCCGGCGGTCGCCTCCACACCGGCAGTCAACCCCCACTCGGGATGCCCCGGTGTGCGGGAGCCGAGCTGGCGGAAGCCTTTGATGTCATCAATGCTCAGGTCGTATCCCGACATGTGAAGGAGGGAGTACAGCAGCAAGCAGCCGTGTCCGGCGGAGAGCACGAACCTGTCCCGGTTGATCCAATGGGGGTCGCCCGGCCAGTGGTTGAGAAGCTCGCCATACAGAAGGGCGCCCAGCTCCGCGCACCCCATGGGCAGGCCCGGGTGGCCTGATTTGGCTTTCTCCACGGCGTCGATGGCAAGGGAACGCACGCTGTTGGCAACAGCGGAAAGTGCGGTGGTATTCATAGCTTCCTCCATGTAACCTGCGCCCCGGCGCCTGTAATGCCGACAAGGGCGTAGCTTCCGTTTTTGAAGGGTCCGACATTCACGCAGTGCGCCCGGCCCAGGGTGTCCTCTCCCGCGGACTCGTGAATATGCCCGCAGATGCAAAGGTCAACGGCTCCGGCAAGGAGAAACTCCCGGACAGCTTCTGACCCCACGTGCAGGCCGGTAAAGCTCCGGTCGAGCTTCGTGCCCCGGGGAGGCGAATGGGACACGAGCACCTTGTACGGGGCCAGCGTAATACCCGGAAACCCCGAGGCCAGGATTGCCCCGGCTTCCCGCTCCGTAATTTCCCAGGGAGTGCCGAAGGGAGACGGCGTGCCGCCCCCCAGTCCCATGAATCCGACGCCGCCCTGAACGATTCCGCGGCCGTGGATGTTGACTCCCTTGTCATCAAGACAGCCCCGCGCGCCGTCCCGATCCATGTTTCCTGCCACGGCGACCATGGGGACTCCCGAAGCAAGCAACGGTGCCAGTACCGCCTCCGCCTCCGCGTAGCCCCCCAGGTGCGTGAGGTCCCCGGCAAGGACGATCAGATCCGCGTCAGCGGCATCGCGGAGAAGCATATCCTTCAGTCCCGCGCCTTCCCCGTGGATGTCAGCAAGGCAGAGGAGCTTCACAAAGGCGCGCCGCCCGAAGGGCGGCATTCAGCATGCTGATCAGATGTCCCAGTCGTGTCCATGCAGTTCCGGGCGCCCGCCTAGTGGTGCCGCCTCTTGTGCTTCTTGTTCTTGCGGGAGCCGGAATGACCGGAGAAGGCCGCAACGTTCCCGGCAACGGCGGGTGCCGCGGCCGGCTGGCCATGCACCGGGACCCCTGCAGTATCCACGCGCTGTGGCGCCATGCCCACGCCGACCTCTGTGCCGCGGGCGTCCGCGGCGAGCTGCTCAGGAGTGACTTCCTCAGCCGCTTCCTCCCCTTCAGCCTCTTCCTCTTCAACGGACGCCTCGACCACGCTGACCTCGGCGGGCTTGCCCGGAGCAGCGATGCCGTACTTCTTCATGTCTCCCGTCTTGCGGCGCTTGTCCCGCCAGTTGGTCCACTCGATAACGATGAACGCGGAAATGAAGGTGGAGTACGTGCCTTCCACGATACCAACGATCATGTTGAGTGCGAAGTTCTTGATCGAGCCGCTCGTGAGAATGAAAAGAGCGATGACGGTCAGCAATGTTGCCCCGGACGTGATGAATGTCCGGCTCAGCGTCTGGGTCACGCTGGTATCGAGGATGGAGCGCAGTGAGGAGCCGCGCATCAGACCGTTGTTCTCACGCGCCCGGTCGAAGTTGACGATCGTGTCGTTGATGGAGTACCCGAGTATAGTGAGGATAGCGGCGATTGTTCCCGCGTCCACCTCCACGCGGAACACGGCATCGAAAGAAAGCATGACCAGTGCGTCGTGGAGGATGCCAAGGACTGCGGCCACGCCGTAGATCCAGGGATGGAAACGGAAGATCATGTACAGGAGGATCAGGGCTACCGCGATAAGCACCAGCCAGATCGTCTGCGTGGCAAGGCTCTGGGCCATCCGCGCTCCCACGAACTCGGTGCTCTTCAGAATCACCTGTCCCGCGCCGTACTTTCCCTCCAGCACCTGCATGAGCGCATTCTGGCTGTCCTTCTGGAACGTGGCTTCATTGGTCCCGGTCTTCACAGGAATGCGGGTCATGAACTCCTGGTTCTCCGGCTTGCCCACGGCCTGAAGGTCGAACTGCCGGCCCATGGTGCCCAGAAGGATTCTCATATCGGCAATTGATGTCTGACTGCCCGACGGCGCCACGTTGATCGTCGCGGACGCGTTGGTGATGTCCACCGGGCGCGGGAGCGGAAGGAGGCTCGTGGGAGCCAGGGCCGGGTCGCCCTTAAGCTCAGCGGTGACGCCGGGGATCTTCCCAATGGCGTTGATGAGGTCCTGCGTCGTCTTGTATTCAGCGTACTTGAACGGGTAGGTCTGCTTCGAGCCGTTTTTCGCGTTGGTGATCGAGAAAATGATGTCACCAGGCGACGTGAGGGCCTGCTCGCCTGCCGGGATCGAGATGACGGCCGAATCAGGACCGCTGTACTGCACGGTGAAGCTTGCAGGGGCTACCTGGAACTGGAATGCGATACCAGGCTCGAAGTCCACCCCGAGGTTCAGGCCGTGATTCACGATGAACCCCACGACGCCTATCAGGATAAGAAGGGCGGAGAACCCGAAGAACAGGTAACGCGCGCGGGAAAACTGGATGACTCTCTTCATGCAATCCTTCTCCAGGTGAGCAGCAGCCTCTTCGTCCTGAGGACATCAAGCTCGAAATCAAAGATCAGCCGGGAGACGAACACCGCGGCGAACAACGTGGCAAGGTTGCCGACAAGCAGGGTGACGGCGAATCCCTGGATGCTGCCCTTGGCCAGCTGCGTGAGCACGAGGGCGGCGATGATCGTGGTGACGTTGGAGTCCAGAATGGCGGTAAAGGCGCGGGAGAACCCGTGCCCGACTATCGCCTGGTTGGTCTTGCCCAACCGCGCCTCCTCTTTCATCCTCTCGAAGATCAGCACGTTCGCATCCACGGCCATTCCGATGGTGAGCACCAGGCCGGCGATGGCGGAGAGCGTGAGGGTGAAACCGAACACGGACAGTATGGCGACGTTGATATAGAGGTGCAGGAGCTGCGCAATGACCGCGTTGAGGCCTGCCCTGCGATAGTACAGGAGCATGAAGATCATGACGAGGCCGATGCCGATGACGCTCGCCTTGATTCCCTGGCTGATTGCATCCTGTCCCAGGGAGGCGCCGATGGCCTGCTGGCTCGTAATCTCCAGTGGCACAGGCAGGGCGCCCGTGCGCAGGGTGAGCGCCAGGTCAGTGGCCTCCTCCTGCTTGAACCCCCGGACGCTGACCTGGTCCCGGATGGGCTCCTGGATGGTGGCCTGCGCCTTGACCTTGTTGTCAAGCGCAACAGCAAGCTGTTTGCCTACATTCGCGCTGGTGAGCTTGTAGAATGTCTCCCCGCCCGCTGGAGAAAGATTGAAAATGACGGTGGGCTGGCCCGTGACGGGGTCCCGCGCAACAGAGGCGCTTCGTATTTCCGTCCCGTTGAGCCCGACCTCTTCGTGCAGAACGGTATAGCCCTTCAGCTCATCCAGGCCGTAGGAGTCCTTGTCGAATACACCGCGCAGCACGTCTCCCTTGGGGACCGCGCTGAGCACACCCGTGTCCTTCACATTGCCCGCAGCATCCAGGAGCACGCCCGGGTTCGCCGCCGCGTACTCCTTGACTTTCTGAAGCGCGTCCGTGTCCACGATATGGAATGTGAGGGACCCCTTGCCCATGATGAACCTGTTGACCGTTTCGGGGTCCGAGGTGCCGGGGATCTCCACGATGATCCTGTCGTTTCCCTGCGTGCGGATGGACGGATCGGCGAGACCGAACTGATCAATCTTGTTCCGCAGCACTTCCAGGGTCGTCTTCATCTTGTCGTCACGCTGCGAAGAACTGAGAGATGTCTTGTTGGTCTGCTCGAACGCGGCGTAGTCCACCTGGATGGTGACGTACATTCCGCCGCGCAGGTCGAGACCGAGCTGCATGGTCTGGTTTTTCAGATCCTTGAGGGCGAACATCTGAGTCCGGTACCAGGTTTCCGCATCCAGGGCAATGTCCGAGCGGCTCGAATATGCCTGGAGAATATCCTGTACATCCCAGGTGGACGGAGCCTTTTTGTTGGCCGTCTTGTAGCGCGTAACCGCCTTGGGGACCAGGAAGGAATAGTCCGCAGGCAGGGGATCCGAGGGGTTCATGGCAATGAGCTTCTTGATGGCTTCATCCGCCCGTTCCTGCGCGTAGACCTTGATCTGGTTGCGCGAGCTCTCCGCCACATCCTTGTCGACCTGCGGTGTCAGGAAATACCACCGGATAGTGGGCCACACGAAGTAAAAGCCGACCGCGATGACGGCAAGAATGATGAGGAATCGGTACCGCTTTTTCATGAAATCTATTGCTCCTTGGAATCTCCCGATTCACCCTTGCGTTCGAGAACCTGGGCGACGGCGCTCTTGGAAAACTTCAGCTTCACGTTGTCGTCGACTTTGAGCACCACCGCGTCTTCCTTCACCGACTCCACGGAGCCGTGCATTCCGCCGATCGTGACCACCCTGTCGCCCTTCGTGATGCTCTGCAGCATTTTCTTCGCGTCCTTCTGCTTCTTGTTCTGCGGACGGATCACGAGAAAGTAGAAAACGACGATGATGAGGCCGAACGTGACGAGCATGGTGATGAGCTGCGTGCCGCCTCCCCCGCTCGCCCCGCCCGCGCCAGACTCCGGCATACCAAGGATCTGGGGGAGTAAGTTCGATATGGCTGTCATATGGTGTCCTTAAGATGAAGATAAATAACCGCGCAACCATAGCATGAAGCCGAAGCCAGCGTCAACAGGAGCGGCTCCTCCCGTTCACGTCCGTTTCTTGATCCTGAGTATCCGCGAGACCACCCGCAGCCGGCGCGCAAACACGGTCTCCACTCGGGAAGAGGCGTCGCGGACCTCGCGCATCCGCTCGACAAGGTATTCCAGTGCCGCTCCCGTCTTCTCCATCTCCGCCAGCGGCATGTCGGCCAGGTCCGCGTCCGTTGCTCCCAGATCGGGGCCGGCCAGGCGCAGGATGTTTCCGATCTCCGCAAGGGTATAGTTGAAGGCCTGCAGGTCCTTGATGAACGTGAGCAGCACCACCTCGCCGGGACGGTAGAGGCGGAAGCCTCCCTCGGTTCGCCGATGGGGAGCAATCAGCCCCTTTTCCTCCCAGAACTTGATGGTCCGGACATTGATGCCGCTTTTCACCGCAAGCTCGCCGATGGTGAGAAAATCGCTGCGCGAGGTGTAGCGGCCCTTGTCATCCTTGACGGGAAGCCCGACGCTCCGCTTGATCTTCTGGATTTCCGGCAGCGCGTAGCCGAGGGAGCAGAACTTCCTGATCAGCTCCCCTTCCTCGACAGCCGACTCGGGGAAGAGATCCCCGCGGCCTGAGACAGGGGAAAGAAGCTCGTTTTCCGTCCACTCTTCCAGCTCTCGCGGGGTAAGCCTCAGGCGCTGGAGGAGCTCTTCACGGGTAAGCTCCACGACGGCCCCTTCAGACGAGCTTGACCTTCTTCACGCCCTCGGGAACCCCGAAGACGCTGAACATCCTTTTCAACTCTTCAACAGAACCCACCGGTGTGCGCACGCCGTTGTTGAATATGGCGCGCACCTCTTCAAGCTCCTGCGGGTTGCCGCTGAAAATGGCGGAGCTCAGCGCCTGCTTGAAGAACCCTGCCTCGGCCAGCTCGCGCGTGGACCGCGAGCCGTACCTGCGGAGCAGCCTGCCGTCGATTATCGCGGTGCTTCCCTCGAAACCGATGCAGAATATGAAGTCCTGACGGCGCATGCCGCAATCCTGACAGATAGGCCCTGGTTGTGCAAGCAACGGAGAGAGTCACCGGGCTATGGAACAGCGTAGGTGAAGCTGGGATCGGTGATTGCCAGCATCTTTCTCATGCCGTCTGTCGCATAGAGTTTGTGGTCTCCGCTGACCAGGATCGCATCGAGACCCATGGACTTCGCAATAGCCAGGCC
Organism: uncultured Spirochaetaceae bacterium; assembly: GCA_964437385.1. Classification (GTDB taxonomy): domain Bacteria; phylum Spirochaetota; class Spirochaetia; order SZUA-6; family Fen-1364; genus Fen-1364. The sequence continues at coordinate 7,925 of CAYTGX010000088.1, read as the reverse complement.
GCGCGCAGGGCCCATGCACAGGAGGGTCGTATCCCAGCCGTCAGCGAGGATTGAAGTCGGGGCGACCACGGTCACGGCTACAAGTCCATTTTCAACGGGATACCCCGTCCGCGTGTCCATGATGTGGTGGTATCGTTTCCCATTCTGGATGAAAAAATGCTCGTACACGCCGGAGGTAACGACTGATTTGTTCATGACCTCGACCGTGCCGAAGGAGACGCCGCGCGGGCTGTCCGGGTCCTGGATTCCGATCCGCCAGGGGCTGCCGTCCAACTTCGACCCCATCGCCATTATATCCCCCCCCAGGTCGATCATCGCTGACTTCACGCCCCTCGAAGAAAGGATGCGGGCCGTTTCATCCGCCGCATATCCCTTCAGGATTCCCCCTGCGTCAAGGCTCATACCGGGGCGCTTCAGATAGATGGTTTTCGCGGAGTCATCCATCACCACGTCGTGCCAGTTCACAAGCCTCAGTGCGCGCGTAATGTCGGCCGGTGCAGGAATATGGCCTTGATCCGTATTCATCTTCCACGCTTTCATGAGGGGTCCGACGGTGGGGTCGAAAAGTCCGTCGGAATACGCTGAATAGCGAAGCTCCTCCTTGATAAGAAGGAACGCGTCATCCGTCACGTGAACGGCACTGCGCCCCGCGGCGGCGCTGACCGCGTCAAGCTCGCTTGCCGGAACATTCACACTCAGCCGATCGTGTATTTCGTGCAGCCTGGCGAATACAGCGTCCAGTGTTGCCTGCTCGGTGTGGTCGTAGAGGGTGACCGTGCATGTGGTCCAAAGGACGAACTCGGTCCGCGAAAGCGGTACCGCCTGGCCGCCGCAGCCCGCCGCAGCAAGCAGGAACACAATTGCAAAGACGGACAGAAATGCGCGCGCGTTCTTCATCTGGCCCCCATCAATTGAAAAGCCGCCCACCCGGTTTCCCGAGCGGGCGGCCCAATTTCGAAACGTCTTTGCCGCATATGACACTCGCGGCACTGGCAGCCACGCTGCCGGATACCGCGCTGCTCGCAGTACTGGTCTTTGCCGCCTATGGCACGCGCGGAACCGGCAGACGCGCCCGTGGATATCGCGCTTCGCGCGTCATTACGGCCTATGGCACGACCGGCACTGGCAGCCACGCTCCAGATACCGCCCTACGGGCGGTACTTTCTAGTCCATTCCTCCCATGCCGCCCATTCCTCCCATGCCGCCCATTCCTCCACCGCCGCCGCCCTGCATGGGCGAATCCTTCTTCTCAGGGATGTCGGTGATGATGCATTCGGTGGTCAGGAGCATCCCTGCGATGGATGCAGCGTTCTGCAGGGCTGAGCGGGTGACCTTGGCCGGGTCGATGATCCCCGCCTTCACCATGTCGGTCCATTCCATGGCCTGGGCGTCAAAGCCCATGCCCTTCTTCTCGTTCTTTGCCCGGTCCACGATGATCGAACCGTCCATACCGGCGTTCTGCGCGATCTGGCGCAGGGGCTCTTCCAGGGCGCGCTTGACGATCATGAATCCGACCTTCACCTCCTGGGTAAAGCCGGAGACGTCGACCTTTTCCAGCGCCTTTGCCGCCTGCACGAGCGTGACTCCACCGCCCGGAACGATTCCTTCCTCGATTGCAGCGCGGGTGGCCGAGAGGGCGTCTTCCACGCGGTGCTTCTTCTCTTTGAGCTCGACCTCGGTGGCCGCGCCCACGTTGATGACGGCCACGCCGCCGGCCAGCTTGGCAAGCCGTTCCTGGAGTTTCTCGCGGTCGTAGTCCGAGGTTGTCTCGTCGATCTGGACCTTGATCTGCGCGATCCGGTCCTTGATGTCTTTCGGCTTGCCTCCGCCCTCGATGATCGTGGTGTTTTCCTTGTCCACCTTCACCTGCTTGGCGCGTCCCATCTGGCTGATCTCGACGTTCTCCAGCTTCAGTCCCAGCTCCTCGGCAATCACCTGTCCGCCGGTCAGGATGGCGATGTCTTCCAGCATGGCCTTCCTGCGGTCTCCGAAGCCGGGGGCCTTTACGGCGCATGCGGAAAGGGTGCCGCGAAGATTGTTGACCACCAGGGTGGCCAGGGCCTCTCCCTCTACTTCTTCGCAGATGACCAGCAGGGGTTTGCCGCTCTGCGCGATCTTCTCCAGCATGGGCAGCAGGTCCTTCATGCCCGAGATCTTCTTGTCGTGGATGAGGATGTACGGATTTTCCAGGACAGCAACCTGGGTATCGCGGTTGGTGACAAAGTAGGCGGAGATGAACCCGCGGTCGAATTGCATCCCTTCCACGACCTCGAGGTTGGTCTCCATGCTCTTGGATTCCTCAACCGTGATGACGCCGTCCTTGCCGACCTTCTCCATTGCATCCGCAATGAGGTTTCCGATCTCGTGGTCATTATTGGCCGAAATGGCCGCGACCTGGGAAATCTCGTCCTTTTCCTTGATGTCCTTCGAGCTCTTCTTGATGTCTTCTACCGCAATAGCAACTGCCTGCGCGATTCCCCGCTTGATGTCCATGGGGTTGATACCGGCGGCAACGGACTTGAGACCTTCCTTGATCATGGAGTACGCCAGAACAGTCGCGGTTGTGGTTCCGTCACCCGCCACGTCATTGGTCTTCGTGGCCACTTCCTTGAGAAGCTGCGCGCCCATGTTCTCCAGCGGGTCCTCCAGCTCGATCTCCTTCGCAATGGTGACGCCGTCATTTGTGACGGTCGGTGCGCCGAATTTCTTGTCCAGCACGACGTTCCTGCCCTTGGGACCAAGGGTCACTTTGACCGCCGTGGACATCTTCTCTACGCCCCGCAGTAGTTTCTGTCGAGCATCCTCGTCGAAACGGAGTTGTTTGGCCATTTCTCTTCCCTTTCCTTCTCTTAGAGTTAAGATTCTTCACGCGCGAGTATTTTGAGCGTGTATGTCGCTTTTGAGCGTAAAGATACAGAAAGACTCGGAATTCATCAAGTAGTATTTTTGCAATTCAGCGAGGTTGCGCTTCTGGCCGTGCTCTGATACAAAAGAAAGGATGAAGAGACGGAATGACAGGCGGGTGTGCCTGGGATTCCAATGGGACGCCGATTCATGGGATGACGCCCCCCTCTGGTGCGACTACCTCTTCACCCGGCTGGGCCGCCAAAGGGTACATTGGAACCTTCCCGCCTTCCCCACGGACGGACCTGTGCGCAAGCGCGCCGCATTTGCCAAATCCTTCCGCGAGCACATTGAACAAAGCGGAGATGGTCTCACCTCCATGGGATTTTCAGGAGCCTGCCATCCCCTTCTCAACCTGGATGAGCTGGACAAGGAGCTCTCGTGGGGCCTGAAAAACCCCTGGGGAACCGGGCTCACGGACGTTCTGAATCTCCGCACCCGGGTCCTCATCCCCCGGGTGCCTGACCTCGTGCGTCCGGGCGCGCTCAAGCTGTACGCGGACCGCGGCTTCACCCTCGTCGGTATCTGCGATGTCCCCGCGCATGGGTCTGGCGCCTGCAGCAACGGGTTCTTCCATGCGGTCAGGCTCGAGGTCGCGGGCACGGGCGCCTCAGATCGGGATTTCCGCAGGATGCGCCGGCTGATTTCCTCCGCGGAAGAGGTATTCGTTCTCCTGGACCTCACGGGGCTCACGAAGACGGACCCGCTGGAGCGGATGACGGAGGAGCTCATCGGCCCTCTTCTGAGATCCGACGGCTTCTCGTTCTCGCTCATCGCCGATTCACCTGCTCCTCCGCCTACCGCCCCGACAATCCGGCCCCCGCGCGCGGATTGGTCGCGCTATCCCGCACCTGTCCTGCGGGCCAGGCTGAAGGCAACGGCGGGGCTTGCCAGGCGGAAGAGAAAGAAGACAGAGGAATACCAGGACCTGCTCTGCACGCTTGCCCGGGGAGATCTGCCGCCCCGGGAGGCGGAGGATGCGGAGGAGCAGTCCCCCAACAGCCTGCGGCTGGTCGCGCACATGCTGGGTGACGTTGCGCTGGCGGGCAGGGATTTCGACGTCAACCTGTCCGGCGGCAGGTTCTGCGGCATCACGCAGCACGGGAACTGGCTCCTGCCTTCCCGGCCGGCCCTCTCGTACCTCAGGATACGGGGCAGGATAACGCCCTTCCGCACGCTGAGCTCCTTTTCATTCGAGGGAGAAAACGGCGCCGGCCTTCGGGAGGAGCTCGGCATCGAAGGGGAGGACGGCACACGGCTCAGCATCGAGTACTCATTCTGCGATGACTCCCCCCTGCTCTCGGTCAACGCGGAGATCAGCTATCCACGTCTTGCCGCGGCGCGCATCGTGGAGGAGTATGCACCCCTGGCCATCACTCTTGCCGAGCTGCCGAAGGGCGGCAGCATCACTGTGGAGGCAATCGCCCCCGACGAGAGCGCCGCCGCCGTCATCCTGGAGGAGAAGAGCGGATGGGTCCTGCTCCCCGGCGCCGTCCACAGGATCGCGCCGGCGGACGGCAGGCCGATCCTCGTTCAATTCTCTCCCCGTGGCGGGAAACGGTGGGGAATCCCGTTCTTTCGAGTCGTAAAGGCCCGCGGCCGGCGATTCCTCGAAATGAATCCCTTCGGCAGCTACGCACCCGTGCCCGCCGCCGTGCTGGGCGGCAAACGGGAGACCTTTTCTCTGCTCCTCGGATTGGACGACGGCTGACGATGGCCGGCATCGACTTCTTTGACGTCGACCACACCCTGACGCGGCGCTCTTCCGGCGCCCGGTTCGTGGAGCTGGCCTTGCGCAGAAAAGTGCTCCCCCTTCGACTCCTCCTGGTGGTGCCGTGGTACTCGCTGACGTACAAGCTGGGCCTGTTCAGGATGCGGGACTACGAGGAGGGCTTCCCCTACCTTCGCGGAATCAGGCAATCCACGCTGGAAAAGATTGCGGCGGACAGTTTCGAGGGCTGGCTGAAGGGGGATCTGTTCGAAGAGGCAGCGACACTCGTGCGACAGAGACGCGCGGAGGGACGGCGCGTGATTCTCGCCACCTCCTCCATCGACTTCATCGTCGAGCCCCTGGCCGCGCATCTGGGCGTGGACGGGATGCTGGCCACAACCCTCCAATTCCAGGACGGCGTCTGCACCGGACTGATCGTCGGAACGCCCATGTTCCGGCGGGAAAAGAAAAACCGGGTGCTCGCGTACCTTGCCGCGGAAGGGGTGGCAGCCTCAGAATGCTCCTTCTACTCGGACAGCATCTACGATCTCCCCCTGCTGGAGGAGGTCGGCCGGCCCGTGGCAGTGAATCCGGACATTCGGCTGCGCCGCATTGCGCGCCGCCGCGGATGGCTCATCGTCAATCTCTCCTGAGCTCACCCTGCTCGATCCGCCGCAGACTGCCGTTCCCGACCAGGAGGACCAGCCTGCCCTGCTCGTCCACGCCGCTCAGTATCCCTGATACCTGCCGGGCTGATCCCAGGAGATCCACGTTCACCTGTCGCCCGCGCGCGTAAAGGCGCGCCTCCAGTTTCTCCCGCCATGCGGCATCAGTCAGCACGTCCTTCAACCGTGCAAGCAGAACGGCCAGCAGCGCAAGCGGGGCCACGGCGCGGCCGCTTGCCTGAAGAAGAGAGCACGCAGAGCCGGCGAGCTCGGGCGGAAAGGCGGTCTGGACGAGGTTCACGCCGATTCCGATGAAACCGGTGCCGCCGGAGGCCTCGCACAGCACACCGGCGAGTTTCTTCCCCTCCCACATCAGGTCGTTGGGCCATTTGATCCGCACCGCGATTCCCGCAGATTCCTCCACGGCACGTGCCGCAGCCACCCCCGCGCGCAGGGGAAGCTGCGGGAGCGGGAACGCGGCATCCGTGAGATTCACCACGACAGTGGCAAGCAGGCTCTCTCCGGGCGCGGAGCTCCACACGCGGCCCGGCACCCTTCCTCTCCCCTTCTCCTGGAAGCCCGCCACCACCACGGTTCCGCTCGGGCACCCCGCCCTCGCGAGCTCCCGCGCGTCTTCCATGGTGGACAAGGTCCGTTCCCGCACCCGTATGGGTGCCCCGCCCCAGGGGTTGATAATGCCCGGGCTTGTCTCCATGCGGCCAATTATGTACCATTTTCTGCTATGCAGGAGAACCCGCTCCTTGCGGGGCTGGGGCTGCCCCGGGAGCCTCAGCCGTTGACGCTGGTGATATTCGGTGCAAGCGGCGATCTCACCAGACGCAAGCTCATTCCGGCCCTCTTCTCGCTCTATGTCAAAGGGGCAATAACCGGGGTCCGCATAGTCGGTTTTGCACGCCGGGAATGGGACACGGCCTCCTTCCGCGCTCTTGTGCGGAAGATGCTGGATTCGGAAGACTCGGCCGGTGCTGACGCTGAGTTGAAGGATTCATTTGCAGAGGGCGTCGGGTTCATCCGCTCGTCCTTCGAAGCCCCGGAAGGCTACGCGGAAATACAGAAAGCATACCCCAAGCCGTCAAACAGGATCTTCTACCTTGCAGCGCCACCGGACGCCTACCAGGTCATTGTCGAGCGGATAGGCGCGGCAGGACTGGCTGACCAGTCCCACGGCTTCTCCCGTATCATTGTAGAGAAGCCGCTGGGGCGCGACCTGGCCAGCGCGCGGGCCATCAATGAGCGAATCTCTCACACGTTCCCCGAAGACCAGATCTACCGCATCGACCATTACCTGGGCAAGGAGACGGTCCAGAATATCATGTTGATGCGGTTCGGCAACGGCATCTTCGAGCCGGTATGGAACAAGCGCTACGTGGACCACGTGCAGATCACCATGGCGGAGACCATCGGGGTCGGCACTCGCGGCCGCTACTATGAGAGCGCGGGCGCCCTCCGCGACATGATGCAGAACCACATGCTGCAGCTGCTCTCCCTCGTGGCAATGGAGCCGCCGGTGGACCTCGATCCTGACAGCATCCACGATGAAAAAGTGAAAGTCCTGAAGTCCATCGCCCCCATCACCGACGGGCTGGTGCGCACGGAGACGGTCAGAGGCCAGTATGAACGGGGCATCGTGGACGGCGAGGAGGCTCGTGCCTACCGGGAAGAAGAGGGCGTTGATCCGCACTCGCACACGGAGACATTCGCCGCGCTGCGCGTCTCCCTGCAGTCCTGGCGGTGGGCGGGTGTGCCGTTTCTCCTCAGGACGGGCAAGATGCTGTCGCGGCGCACCACGGAGATTTCAATTCATTTCAAACAGCCCCCGCTGCTCCTGTTCGCGGACCGGGACATTGCCGGCACGCCGCCGAACGTGCTGACCTTTCGCATCCAGCCGCAGGAGGGAATCACCATGGGATTCAACTCCAAGATTCCGGGGCCGACCACGGAAATGCGGACGGTCAACATGGATTTTTCCTACGGGTCGGCCTTTGGAGACGATCTGCCGGACGCGTATGAGAGGCTGCTCCTGGACGCAATGCTTGGTGATTCGACCCTCTACATGCGGAATGACGAAGTAGAGTCCGCGTGGGGTTTCATCACTGAGATTCTTCACGGCTGGGAGGAGACCGCGGAGCCCTCGCTCTGCATGTACCGCGCGGGAAGCTCAGGACCGGAAGGGGCCGCGCGGCTCCTTGGCGCTCCTGAACGGAAGTGGAGAAGACTGTGAGCGCCCTGCTGAATCCGCGTGTCATCGAGCAGGAAATCGCAAGGATACGGGAGAAGGAATCCAATCCCTATTCCTCGGGAACCAAGACAAACCTTTTTACCCTGGTCATTTTCAGGCAGGAGGGAGCTGTCCTGCCGGGCCAGCCTGACCCGGCTGAGACTGCCCTTCAGTACATGCTGGGCAAACGCCCCGCACGCATCATCACCATTACGAGGGCGCGCGCCCCGCAGACGGAAGTGTGGGTGAGCGGCCGCTGCTTCCCCGACAAGAGAAACCGCGGGGTATGCTTCGAGGAAGTGCGCATCGAAAGCGGGGACGATGGTGTGGGAATCGATCCCGGCGCCTGGGCCCCCCTGCTCATTCGCGACCTGCCGGTTTTCGCGTGGATCCCCGACGGCCTCGG
>CAYTGX010000087.1:0-18602 GCA_964437385.1 uncultured Spirochaetaceae bacterium | reverse complement strand
GGGCTGGCGTTCCTCAAGAAACTGATGAAATAGGGGCGGCCTCCGGCCGCCAAGAAAGGGGACGGCCTTTTAGGCTGTCCAAAGGAGACAACTTATGCCGAGACCTGTAACACTTTTCACGGGCCAGTGGGCGGATCTGCCCCTGGAGACGCTGGCAAAAAAGGCCGGCGCGTGGGGATTCGACGGGCTGGAGCTCGCCTGCTGGGGCGATCATTTCGATGCCACGGCTGCCCTGGAAAAAGACTCGTACGTGAAGGAGAAACGGGCGCTGCTTGAAAAAAACCACCTGAAGTGCTTCGCCATCAGCACCCACCTGATCGGGCAATGCGTGGCCGACGATCCCATCGACGACCGTCACAAGCGCGTCCTGTCGGCGCGGCTCTGGGGAGATGGCAAACCGGAGGGCGTGCGTCAGCGCTGCGCAGAGGAAGTGAAGTTGACCGCGAAGGCGGCAAAGCTCCTTGGCGTCGACGTGGTCAACGGGTTCACCGGCAGCCCGGTGTGGGCAAAGATGTATTTCTTCCCTCCGACAAACCAGCAGGACATCGACGCCGGTTACAAGGATTTCGCCGCGCGCTGGATTCCCATCCTGGACGCGTTCAAGAAGGAAGGGATCAGGTTCGCCCTCGAGGTGCATCCCACGGAAATCGCGTATGACCTCATCACCGCGCGCCGTACGCTGGACGCCTTGAAGAACCACCCCTCGTTCGGTTTCAACTTCGACCCCAGCCACTTCATCCACCAGTTCATCAACCCGGTGGCATTTATCGAGGAGTTCCCGAAGCACATTTTCCACTGCCACGTGAAGGATTCCCGCCTCCAGCTCAATGGGCGCAACAGCATCCTCGGCTCTCACCTTGATTTCGGCGATGCGCGGCGCGGCTGGGACTTCGTCTCTCCGGGCCGCGGCGACGTGAAGTGGGACCCGATTGTTCGGGCCTTCAACCGCATCGGCTACAACGGACCGCTTTCCATAGAATGGGAGGACAGCGGGATGGACCGTGACTGGGGCGCGCCTGAGGCGCTGGCCATGATCCGCACGCAGGACTTCGCCGCTTCCTCCGTGGCCTTCGATGCCGCCTTCGCGGCGAAATGACGAGGACCGTATGAGCACGAACGCCGGGTTCACGACGATGGCCGGACCCCAGGCTGGCAAGGCTGCCCCCGAGGTGGGCGTGGGGATGCTGGGGTATGCGTTCATGGGCAAGGCGCACACGAACGCGTACAAGAAGATCCCCTATATGATGTACCCGCCCCCGGCCATTCCGAAGCTCGTCGCCGTGTGCGGGCGAAACGAGGCGGCGGTTGCCGAGGCAGCGCGGCGTTACGGGTACGAGGGCTACTATACCGATTGGCGGAAGATGCTGGAAAACGATCGGATCACTCTCTTCGACAACGGCGGGCCCAATGACGCGCATGCCGAGCCCTGCATCGCCGCCGCCAAGGCGGGGAAGCATATCCTCTGCGAGAAACCCCTGGCCAGGACCGCGGCCGAGGCGAAGACCATGCTGGATGCGGTCACGAAGGCGGGTGTGAAACACCAGGTTGCCTTCAACTACCGGTTCGTGCCGGCCATCCGCCAGGCGTACGATCTGATCCACGCGGGAAAGCTGGGCCGCATCTACCATTTCCGCGCGGTCTACCTGCAGGAATGGATCATGCCCCACTATGGCACACCGATGATCTGGCGCCTGGAAAAGAAGAGGTCCGGCAGCGGGGCGCTGGGAGACCTCGGCGCGCACATTATCGACCTGGGCCGGTTCCTGGTGGGAGAGATGAAGAGCGTGAGCGCAATGACGCGCACCTTCATCACAGAACGGCCCCTGGGTGACGGCAAAGCCATGGGCAAGGTGGACGTGGATGACGCGTTCGTTGCCGCGGTGGAGTTCCAGAACGGCGCCATCGGCACCCTTGAAGCATCGCGGTTTGCTGCGGGGCGCAAGAACTACCAGGTCCTGGAGATCAACGGGGAGAAGGGCAGCATCCGCTTCAACCTCGAGCGGATGAACGAGATGGAAGTGTTCTGGGTGGGCGAAGAGCCAAAGGAGACCCAGGGCTTTCACGAGGTCCTGGTGAGCGAAGGCTACCACCCGTTCTGGTCGAACTGGTGGCCGCACGGCCATATCATTGGATGGGAGCACTCATTCGTCCATGAGCTCACCCACCTTCTGGACTGCATTGTGAACAGGAAGGAAGTGGCGCCGCTCGCGGCGACCTTCGAGGACGGCTACCGAAACGCGGTCATCTGCGACGCGATCCTCGAATCAGCCGCCACGCGGAAGCAGGTGGAGATGAAGTACTGACGGAACGGGACCCGGGGCGGCCCGGGTCCCCGCTCTTATCCTGCCGTCCTGGAATGGCAGGCGAACTGCCAGATTCGACCAGGCTTTCCTCAGGCAGCGCGATCCGCATTCGAAACCGGTAGACCACGCTGGGAACCTGCGAGATCTCCATCTCCGCACTGAGCTGTCGGGCCAGGGCGCGGATGATCTTGATGCCGTTGCCTTCAGAGATGCCTTCTGTTTCCGCAATTCCGCGGCCGTCGTCGCCGATTACCAGAGACATCGCGCGGCTTTCTGCCTCGTAGTTGGCACGTATGTCGATCCGGCCCTCTGCCCTCTGCGGGAAGGCATGCGTGACCGAGTTCATGACGATCTCGTTGACAAGAATGCCGATGCTGACCGCGCGGTCACCATCCATCTCGACCTTTGCGCCCTTCCACTCGAAAGAGAATGTGATCTTCCGGTCCAGGCTCTGGAACCGCTGGATCAGGGAGGACAGCAGGGCGCGAAGCTCGACGAGGTAGAATGCGCTGCGCCTGTACAAAAGCTGGTGGACGACCGAAATGGCGGAGATGGTCCCCTTGATATCCTCCAGGGCCAGGTGCGGATCTTTGCCCGGACCGCCTCGAAGGCTGACGAGGCTCGAGATGACCTGCAGGTTGTTCTTTACCCTGTGTTCTATCTCCTTCAACATCATCTCGAGCGCCTCTCGGAGCTGCTTTTCTCCCGATGCAGCAGCGGCATACCCGCGGATAAGGTGGTTCGCCGAGAACGAGAGAACAAGGCTCACAAGAATGAAATTCGCCGAGATGACGATGACGGACTCGGCGCCTTGCGGCCACGGAAGGAGGTGAAGGGCCGAGGCCATTGCAAAACCGACGTGGGTGAGAATTGCCAGGACGTTCGCCAGAACCATTTCCCGGACGCCGCCGAACAACGAAACCAGAAAGACGAAAGCGAAGATGAACAGATGGCCGGCGCCGAAAGGACCGGTCAGAATGATCAGCATGACTCCCAGGGCGTACGCAATGAAGACCAGTGAAAGGACCCGCAAACGAAAGGGGAGTCGTTTGAAGAGTGCGAGGCAGATGGCATAGAGGAAGGCGAGGGTATCGATGACAAGAACCAGCCACAGTTTTTCCTTGACGGAGAGATAGGCGCTTGGGGCGTATGCGACAACCCCTACGCCCGCAACAACCTGGAGAAGTCGATTCAGCATCCGCTCCCGCAGGGTTCGTGTCGGATCCGCGCGGCTATCCCTGGTATTCGTGCTCGCACCTGCGGACATAACGGCTCAGCTCTCTGCGGAAGTGGGTACGGCCGCCCCGGCTGGTCTTTCGTCGCCCAGGCGCTGCCTGATCATCCTGCCGCTCGCCAGGAGAAGGGTGAGGCCAGCAGCGGCAAGGACGGGGAAAATGCCCAGGGAGATTTGAAATGACCACGCGCGGGTCGCCATTGAAAGCGCAAATGGGATCACGATCCCGCCGATCGGAACCCCCAGCTTGACGATGCCCAGTGCGGTTCCCGACATGTCCTTGAAGAGCCTGCCGGCCATCGTGATCAGAAGGGGAAACAGCGACGAGACGGCCATGCCCATAAGCAGGAGCATGACGGCAGTGCCGACCAGTGGAAGTCTCACGAAAAACAGGACCGAAGAACATGCCGCGGCAGCGGCAAAAAGCCCGGTCACCATTGCCGGGAGAGATGCCCTGCCGGAGACGAAGCCGAGCACCACGCGCCCGGCCGCGATTCCCGCAAGGAACAGCACGAGCCCGATCTTCGAGGCCGCCTGGCCATAACCGCGAAGCTCCATCAGGAACCCGGTGAGCAGCCCGGTGAGCCCGAGCTCGATGCCGCAGCCGAATACGGCAAGCACGAGAAGCACGGCGAGCACGCCCTGGGTTTTCAGAAAGGCAATCCGCTGCCGCAGCGTGGTCGTGTCCGCCGCGCCCCTGCCTGCCCGGGAGAAAAGGAAGAGAGCGGCAAGTGCGAGCACGATTGCTGCTGACTGCACCATCGAGCGCCGCCAGCCCGTCTGCAGAAAGATCAGGTACAGCGTGGTCCCCAGGCAGCCGAATGTGACGAAGAAATGGTTCACGCTGACGTGCAGCCCCTGGCGCCTGCTGTGAAGACCGAGGAGCATGGCATCCGCTGTGCCCTCATAGATGCCGATGCCTGCACCGATGACGGCCATGATGGCCAGGTTCAGGGCATAGGCCGGCCAGACATAATAGAAGAAAAAAGACACGCCCAGGACGAGGCTCCCCGCGGACATGAGACGCGCCTTGTCCATGCCGTCCGCCAGGGCGCCTGCCACGAGGACAGCGCCCATGAACCCGACGTTCTGCGCAGAGACGAGCAGGCCGGTCTGGTACGGGCTGAGCCCGATGCTGCCGGCAGCCGCGCCGATGATCACAGTGCCGACGCCGAGGAAAAACATCGACGAGTACGAGAAACCTGTGAGAATGCCTCTGTGCCTGATCACGCGGGGCTACTTCACAACGGGCAGTTCGACCCTCTTTCCGCCTTTCATCGCGGACTCGTGCGCGCAGATTCCCGCCATGGTCCAGTTGGCCGCCCTGCGCGCGTCAACCTCGGACTCCCTCTCTTCCACGATGGCCCTGATGAACTCGTGCGCGAGGTGCGGGTGCGATCCGCCGTGGCCGGCGCCCTGGATGAACGAGGTGTGCTCGTGCTGGTCGTCATAGACGCCGTGAATGGTGTACGGAGCGATCTCCCTGGGCAGGCGATGCCCGTAGTCCGGGACTTCCACGCGCTTTGCATCCTCGAAACCCGAATACAGCACCGGGCGCTCCCCGGCGAGCTGCTCCCACTCGAAGGAAACCTTCGTGCCGTACACGTCGAAGCTCTCACGGTACTGGCGTATCGTGTCGAAGAGCGAACGGGTCACCTCGCAGGCCAGGTCCGAGTCACGGAGCCTCATGAGCGCGGATTCAATGGCGAACGGCGAACCGTACTTCTTCGCGTATTCTTCCCGAATCGTGCCGGAGCCGAATGCGACCACAGACTCCACCTCACTCCCGGCGAGCGAGAGGAGCGGGCTCACCGCGTGGGTGGCATAGTGCATGGGAGGGAATCCGTACCAGTAGTCGGGCCATCCCGGCAGGCTCATGTTCTGCTGATGCGATCCGCGGAGGAACTGGATCTTCCCCAGCTCTCCCTTGTCCGCCATTTCCTTGACGTAAAGGAACTCCCGCGTGTAGACGGCTGTTTCCATCATCATGTAGACCTTGCCGGATTTCCGGCGCGCCTCGGCCACCTGCAGGCACTCCTTGACCGTGGTCGCCATGGGAACGGTGCTGCACGCGTGCTTGCCCGCCTGCAGGGCCGCCACGCACATGGGCGCGTGCGCGGCAATGGGTGTCACCACGTGAACGGCGTCGATCTCTTTGACTTTCAGGAGGTCCTCATACCGGGTGAACCTGCGCTCCACCTTGAACATGTCTCCGACCTGGTTGAGCTTCTTTTCGTCCCTCTGGCAGATGGCGTAGCACTCCGCGTCAGGGTGCTTCTGGTACAGGGGCACGAACTCGGCGCCGAAGCCGAGTCCCACCACGGCGACCTTCACCTTCTTTCCTGAAGCCATACGGTACCTCCTCGGGTTGTGCTAGGGCTGCGTCAGTATCATACGGGAAACAATTCCGATCAAGGCGTGACGTCGCCCTTGACCTCTGGACCGCCGGTTCCCATACTGTTTTCATGAGCCAGGAACAGCCCCCTGAACAGCGTCACGATGACCCGCGCTCCCCGCGTCCTGCCTGGATCGCGGGTGGTGCCTTGATACTTCTGGGCATCATTTTCATAGTGCGCAATGTTGCCGGTCTCTCCCTGGGCAACTGGTGGGCCCTGTTCATCCTGATCCCCGCCCTGGGATCGCTGATGACTGCTTTTCGGATGTACGAAAGAAACGGCAGGCGGTTCACGTCTGCATCACGCGGACCACTTCTCGGCGGGCTTGTGCTCCTGGCCGTCACTGCCGTGTTTCTCTTCCACCTGGACTGGGCCAAGGTATGGCCGCTGATACTGATCCTCGTCGGGTTGGGCCTGCTTCTCACCTCGTTCGAACGGAGATCCTGACACTCGCGGCCCGGCGGGAGTTTCTTCAGAAGCTCAGGTTGTAGACCACCCCTGCAGAAACCACCCAGGTGGAAAAGTACACCGGGTTGTATGGCAAGCCGCCGTTCGCCGCGAACCCCGGGTCGTGGGAAGTGCTCCACGCGATTGTCTTGTATGCCCCGCTCAGCTCGATTCCAAGGTCAGGCGTCGCATGCCAGAGCACAGTCAGGTAGGGATAGCTCTCGTAGATGGTGGCAGCGCCGAAGTTCAGGGGGAAATACGCGTCATAGCTCAGGGACACGTTCAGGATGGGGACCCTGTCCTGGACCCAGAACCACGTGAGGGAAGGCTCCGCCAGGATCGACATTTCATTCTGGAACGTGTTGTAGATGTAGCGTCCCTTGAGCATGAACACCCAGTTCCGCCCCGGCAGGAAATCAAGGACGAACCGTGGGCTCGCATCCAGCATCAGGAGGTGCTCCAGCCGGGTAGTGGTGTCGTTCCAACCCCACGCAATCCCGAACGTGGCGACCTGGTGAGTCCAGTCATCGTCGTGATGCGCTCCTGCCTGGAGCCGATAGAAGGCGCCGATCTTGAGGTTCTTCAGCAGGCGGTAGTATCCACCGAGGGTCAGTGATTCAAATGACTGGAGAGTCGGGTCCACGTACTCGGTCCTGCCCAGCCCTTCCAGCAGAAGATCCACGGCTCCAATATTTGCGATAACCTGGGTGCGGCCCTGGAACTCGACCAGGCCTTTCGGGGCAACGGGCACGAACGCCTGCGCAAAGGCTCCCGCGGAGACAAGGACAAGAAGAGCGAATCCTGCCGCTTTCTTCACGGGACCTCCCTTTCTCAGTGATAGTCCTGATTGAGCAGATCGCTGTATGCCTCGTCCAGGTTCGTCGTGTCCACAACCTTGCCTGCCGCGGCGTCCATGTTCCAGTTGAGCCTGCGCGTCCAGGGGTAATTGCGCGGCGTAGTGAGCTTTGTCCCTGCCACGATATTGATTCCGAACCCTTCTTTGACCACCACGGACTGGCCGGTCCGTGGGAGGGAGACGTCGACGGCTCCCGAATTGACGCACAGCCACACATCCGACAGCGCGTCCACGGTCCGGCCGTACGCAATGAAGAACTCAGTCCCCCGGACGCCCGCCACGGCGGTCTGCGTCTGCACGGTGAACCGGCCCGTCAGCTTTTTCAGCACGTGTGTGAACACGCCCCCTGCGTTGAGCGTCACCGCAGTGGACTCCCCGATGGAGTCAATGGCAAGGGTGGTCTTCGGCCTGAGCTTCAGCGTGGTCGAATTGGCGAGGCCGATGACTGCAAGGGACTCCGTCCCTGTTGAGATGACGTCTCCCGGATTGAGCGGCTCGCCCGGGACCGCGTCATGCGTCTGCGAACCGTTTCGGATCGAGACGTCGCCCTCGGTATAGACCACCTGGCCGCTCAGCGCGAAAAGGGCGGCAGGCAGGAAACAGGCCAGAAAGGCGCATGTCAGAATGGAAAGCCGCATCCTGCAAAAGTAAGTCCAAAGCAATGCCCGGGCAAGGGAAACAAGGGCCTACAGCAGGTAGCCCCAGGTCTGAAGGAGGTCTCCGTCACGGTGCCAGCGCTCGCCGATGTCGGTGCGGTAGAACATGTTGGGGATGATGATGTTTTTCACCCGGTTGTATGCCTCGCGGCGCGCATCATCCATGGTGGATCCTGATCCCGTGACCACCATGACGTAGCCGGAGTTCCCCGTGAGGCGCCAGTCCCCGTCCACCAGGCGTATGTCGCAGGGGTGGATGCCTTCGCTCATCGGCTTGCGGAAGATCACCACCGCGTCCTCGCTGAACTTGCGGAATGCGTCCGAATCCAGGAAGGGAAACGGCGGAACGGCAATCACCACGCAGATCTGGAAGCCTTTCTTGGCCCGCATTGTGACGGGCTGCCCGCGCGCCATGGCGCCCAGGAGATCGGACCACCGGGACAGCACCCCTTCGATCTGCAGGTTGATGGTGGGGTAGCCGAACCTGCAGGTGAACTCCAGGGGGTAGATGCCCCGCGAGTTGGCGATGCAGTTGATGTCGATATACCCGGTGTAGTGAACCGCTGCCAGGCGGTCCTTCATCCTGAGAAGGGTCTGCTGGAACAGCGTGCTGTTCCCGTGCCAGAAGCCCGAGGTCCCCATTTCACCTGTCTGGGGGCCGATATCCTCATTGAACATCCGCTTGTGCTCGAAGTTGACGAACACCGGATGCAGGAAATCCCTTCCGTCGAAGAAACCCCCGACCGCCACCTCGACCCCTGACGCGTATTTCTGGAGCTGGAAGCGCTTGATCTTCTTGCCCCAGCCCGTCTTATAGTGCTCCAGCATCGTGAGGACGTCCAGGCCGTCCTCTTCCTGGCCCACGAAAGAAAGGACTTTTTCATTCTGCGCAGCGCCGCTCGGCTTGACGACGTAGCGCCCCGGCGTGGACTTGATGAAAGCGATGGCGGCATCGAAGGAGTCGAACTCCCAGCGCGGCAGGATGGTGAGGCCGGCCGCCCGCATCTCTTCCTGGCCGAACTCGCGATCCATTTCCAGCCTGTCCGTATAGGGGGTGCCGCCGACCACGGCCTTTCCTTCCGCGCGCAGCTTGTCCGCAAGGGGGCCGAACTCGCAGTCATCGAATACAATGACATCGGCCCAGTCCCTGCTCTCCTCCCAGCGGTCCACCTTTTCCACGAAGCCGTCCGCCACCTCGCGTTCCGATTTCATCATGATGTGATAGCGGACTTCCTGGCCCTCCTTCCGTACTTCCCAGGCCAGGTCGTGAATGAGGCCCCACTTGGAGATGAACAGGAACCGCTGCGGCCTGGGACCCGATGGTGCAGGAACCTGGATCAGCGTGCCTGCAGTCTGGGGCTGGGCGTCGGGGACAACAAGCGGGACCGTGGGCTGTGGACCTGGTGGCGGCTCAGCGGGGGGTTCCGGCGCGGGAGGGGATGAGCCGGCGGTGGGACCATTTGCCCCGTTTTTTTTCCCCGTGCTCTTGTCCTCACCCGACATCGTGCAGCGAACATATCACCGCGGCGGGCTGGCGGCAAGTGATTCTTTGTGTATATTGGGCGGGTGCAGGTGGCCGGGCCGGAAAAGCTGACTGAGACGCGTGTCATTGCGAATCACGAGATCGCCCCGGGGATTTTCATGCTCTCTTTTCCGCGTGAGTTTGACTTCATTCCCGGTCAGTCGGTCTGGCTCACCGTGGATGCGGCCGTTCCGCCGCGGCTCTACAGCATTGCAAGCGGCAGTGGAGATCCACGGGTGGAGATTCTGTACGACCTGGTGCCTGAAGGCCTCCTGACGCCGCGCCTTGCCGGGCTGCGCCAGGGCCAGACCCTCATGGTCTCATCCGCTTTCGGTCCATTCAGGGACGAAGAAGGCCCTTCATGCTGGGTAGCGGCGGGAACCGGGGCCGCTCCCTTTGCATCAATGGTCCGCTCGGGTCTCAGCCGGGAGAAGACTCTGATACACGGCAGCCGGACGATCGCGGGGTTGCTGAACCGCCGGCTGTTTGCAGATGCCCTGGGAGAACGTTACACGGCGTGCTGCTCCCGGGAGGCGGCCGCAGGGGTCTTTCATGGACGCCCCACCGAGTGGCTCACGCTGCAGCGGCTTCCGCTGGCGTCGCGCTATCTCCTGTGCGGCGGCAGCCGCATGGTGGTCGACTGCCGTGATATCATCATCGCAAAGGGAGTTCCTTTCGAGAACGTGATAGGAGAGATATACTTCTGAGGCCCGCAATCAAGGAAAACCTGTTCGGCATGACCATTGCGCAGCTCGGAAAGGTGGCGGAGGCGGAGGGGATCCCCGCCTACGGGGCCCGGCAGATCGGCGACTGGCTCTACCGCAAGAACGCGGGCACCTTCGCCGCAATGTCCAACCTGCCGAAGGCTGTGCGGGAGAGCCTGGCCGCGCGCTACGCAATCGACCTTCAGCCGCCGGTCAAGGCTACCGCATCTGCAGACGGCACCCGCAAGTACCTGTTTGGCGCGGAAAAGGGCGGTTTCGTGGAGGCCGCGTGGATCCCCGAAGCGCGGCGCAGCACCCTGTGCCTTTCGGTGCAGGTGGGGTGCAAGATGGGGTGCCTGTTCTGCATGACGGGAAAGCAGGGCTTTCAAGGCCAGCTCTCATCCGGAGAAATCCTCAACCAGTACCAGAGCCTCCCGGAGCGCGACACGGTGACGAACATCGTGTACATGGGCATGGGCGAGCCGCTGGACAACCTGGCCAACGTGCTGGACAGCCTGGAGATTCTCTGCGCCGACTACGGCTTCGGTCTCAGCCCCACGCGGATCACCGTGTCCACCGTGGGCCTTGTTCCCGCGATGCGCACGTTCCTCGAGCGGACCCGATGTCACCTGGCCGTCAGCCTTCACACGCCTTTCGAAGAGGAGCGGCGGCGGCTCATGCCGGTGGAGAACGTGTACCCTCTGAAGGAGGTGCTCGCCGAGCTGCGCCGCAGCGCCATCCATGGACAGCGACGGGTCTCCTTCGAGTACATCCTGTTCGACCGGCTGAACGACACTCCCCGGCATGCGCGGGAGCTGTCCCGGATCCTGAACGGGATCCGCTGCCGGGTCAACCTCATCGCCTTCCATCCGATCCCTGGTACGCCGCTGGCCCCGAGCCCGCGGGAGGCGATGGTTCAGTTCGAGGCGCATCTCCGCGAGCACGGGATCATGACCACCATCCGGCATTCCCGGGGCCAGGATATCTCCGCGGCCTGCGGCATGCTTTCCACCCGTGAGCTTGTCAGGATGAAAGAGGAAGGGGATCGATGAGGGCTTTTCAGAACAGGAGCGGGATGACCCGCTTGCGTTCCTTCGGGTAGTCGGGGAACCTGGCGACGTACCAGGCCCGGTTGGAATATGCCCGCGGGACCAGGTTGGCCACGGTGAACACCGCAAAACCCAGCCCGGGTATGGACCACGCGGCCAGCGCAAAGCCTGTCCATTCCACGATCTCGCCGAAATAGTTGGGGTTGGCGATGTACTCGAAAAGCCCGCCGCGGGGGATCTTGTAGCCGCCCTCTCCCGGCGCGCGGAGGTTGCGGAGGTTGTGGTCCGCCCGCACATGGATGAGGAATCCAGCGACAAAAAGGACAATCCCGACGCACAGCCGCACACGCGCGAAAAGTCCGTCCGCGGGGAAGGGCGATGCATTCGCAAGGAACGTGCCGTTTGCATACCCGTTGAGGCTGTTGAAAATTGCGGCGAACAGGATAAGCACGATAGGGAAGCGCTTGCCGTTCTGCCTCATGAGGAAAGGGAAAAGGCATGCCCGATAAAGGTAGTGGATCTCCCACAGCCCCAGGAGCAAAAGTGCCATGGGGCTGACGGTCCGGCCGCTGAAAAGCACCGTTGCCCCGATGACCACGAGCGCGGGCAGCTCCATCAGGATCCAGCCGGCGCGCGGGGAAACCGACGGCCCCCAGCCCTGCCGGAAATGCCTTCCATACGGTGCCGTGAAAAAGAAAAGGGTGACGAATACGCACGGCGCAGACGCGAAAATGACAACGATGGCGATGAAGTACAGCATAGATGTCCTATGTACTGTATCAGATTATGTACTGGGGGGCAACCGGGGCGCACCGTCAAAACCGGCACGACGCGTCGCCGCCCTCACGTTTTTGAGAAATTTAGAAGAGGCACTTCTAAATTCCCCGATTTCGTGAGGGTAAGCGACTATGGACCAGGAAATCCTCGCACAGCGGAATGTCACGGAGTACCGCGGCCGCGGGAGCAGGCCTTCCGCGTTCCGCGTTCTGTGTTCCTGCTTTACTGGCTCAGATCGCCGCTGGCTCTCGGGTTGCCCATCATGGGCCCGTCCTGCCCCATCGGTCCTCCCGGGCCGCCGCGAAGCATTCCCATGCCGCCGCGTCTTTCACCCCCCCTGAAGCCGCGCATGATGAACTTGGTGTAGGCGGGGAAGTTGTCGTCACCGATGATCTGGCGGACCTGCACGCGTGCACCCACGAATGTCTTCATCAGATCAGTACGCGTCTGCGCGATCTGGGTGATGTACCCGTTGACGTCCTGCATGTTGGGCGTGACAGGCAGAAGAGCTTTTTCCATCTGGGCGTGCAGGAGCCGAAGCTGAACCGTATCCTGCTTGACTGTCGCCCGTGTCTTGTCCTGGATGTCGAATACCTGGGCAATCTGCGAATCGTTGAGCCCGAAGCCCTTCAACATCGTGGTCTCCTGGGTTTTGGGGCCCTGCGCAAACAGCGCCAGCGGCAGCCCCAGGAACAGAAGGGGAATGAGTCGTTTCATGTGATCTCCTCTCATGCTGCTGAACGTATCCCTTGCCGCACCCGCTTCCCATAGACGCGAGGTTAATGGTCCATAAAACTCTGTTATCCCCGCGGGTCTAGAACAACCCCAGCTGCCCGCCCGAGTCGAAAAGATTCTGCGTGGACAGCCCGATATAGGGAGCAAGGGATTCGACGATCGGCCTGACCTGCTTCTGCACGTAATGCTCGTAGTCGGGACGCGCGGTCAGCCTGCTCTCCGGCTGGGGACCTTCGGTCGTCCACACGTAGCGGATGATGCCGGATCTTTCTTCCGGCGGCAGGAGGGCTGCCGCGCGCGCATGAGGCGGCGATGATTTCGTGTATGCCTCCACCGGCTTCCTCAGGGACTTGCGGTAGGCGAGCTTCCCGTCCAGCCTGCCCGCGCGCAGATCCTTCAGCAGGGTGCGCAGCCGCCGTTCGATCTCTTCCGCCCCTGCATCGTGAAACACCCGGTCAAGAAGCTCCCGCTGCAGCTCCTGGGCCAGCGCTGTCCAGTCGTGACGCACCGCTTCCAGGCCCACGATCTCCAGGGCCTGGGACTCAATGCCCTCCCGGGTCGAGACATGCAGGCCGGCATAACCTTTTGCCCGGCCCCTGGCTTCGAAATCATCGTCCGCATCTTCGACGGATGGGCCGGCCGTCCTCATGGGCGGCAGGAAGAATTGCCGATAGATCGCCTCGAACTCCAGCTCCAGCCGCGAAGCCACTCCGTAGGTTGACTGCAGGTAGTCGGCGAGTCGGCCGTTGAGAAAGAGAGCCAGCTCCCCGCCGACAGAGGCCATTTCTTCCACGGGTGCGTCCTTGTCCGCGCCGCTCAGCACGAACAGCGAGTCCGTGTCCCCGTAGATGACCTCGTAGCCTTTTGCGCTGACCTGGTCGCGCGCCCAGTACAGAATATGCTGGCCGAAGGTCGTGATGGCCCCTGCAAGGGCAGAGGCGGCAAACCTGCACCCCGGCGTGCCCAGCACCCCATAGAAGGAGTTCATCACGATCTTGTAGGCGTACACTGCCCGGCGATCTCCCTGTTGGCGCGCTGCCTCGCGGCTTTCGAAGAACCTGTCCAGGATGCCGGGGAGGATGCCCGGCTCCCGGCGAAAGGCAGCGCCGTTCGGGGCCGTGATGGGCTCCTGGTCCAGAACGCCGGCCTCAGCGTCACTGTCCGCTGATACCGGTCTCACCCTGGTGAGCGGATCGATATTGAACGTGCGGATGATGGACGGGTAGAGGCTCTTGAAGTCGAATGCCAGGACGCTGCGGTACAGTCCCGCGCGCGGCGTGATGATGCCGCCGCCGGGCGCGCGGTCCAGGGCGTCCTGGTCCACGCCGAGCGTCGGCGCCACTGTTCTCCGCTCGTGCAGGTGCTCCATGTAGAGAAACTCGAACGAGGCCACGCTCATTGAGGTCTGTTCAAGAGAGGTTCCAATGAGGAGCGATTTGTGGATGGCCAGGTCGAGGAGGCCCTCCTTCTGAAGTATCTCCAGGGCCAGGCGGGTGTCCTCCAGGCAGTATGCGCAGAGGTTTTCCGGCTCCTGCCGATACAGCCGCTCCACCGCTGCCGTGCGGCTTTCTCCGGGAAGCTCGTCGATCCGTTTGCCGCGGCCCAGAACGTTCTGCGCCACGGTTTCCAGTCGATAGTCCTCCAGACCCATGCCTGCCATGCGCGCAAGCCACAGCCCGTCCAGCACCTGCCGCCCGGGCACGATGGCCTTGCTGCGATTCCAGCGCGTGATGCCGTCCGTGTCCACCCTATCCAGGAAGCTTGCGGCTGAATCCGAGCGGCCGATGTCGAACGCCACCCCGCGCGCGGCGAATCGCCGGGCAAGCACCCGAAAGTCGAAATCCACCACGTTCCAGCCCGTGATGATGTCCGGGTCCAGCTCCACGATCCGGGCGCGGAGCGCGTGCAACATCGCCTCTTCCGTGGGAAAGCATTGCGCCGATGCAGGACCGGGCCCGTTGAACAGCATCTCCCCCCGTGTCGTGCCCAGGGCCGGGTCGAAAAACGCCAGGCCCACCGCGTACACCACTGCGGCGCGCGCATCCGTTTCTATGTCGAGGGAAAGCACCGTGAGGCGAGGCTCCGCCTTTATCGGCTCTACTTTCGGGTTTTCATAGATCCGGCCCACCCGCCGGCCTTTCCGCCACTCTCCCTCCACCGCCACGCTGCCATGCACATGGTGATCCATCAGGAACTGGGTGGACAGCTTCACGTCCGCCTCGTAGGTCCTGACACCGGCCTGATGCAGCGCGTCCCGCAGCCGCTGGCTTGTCGCAGTCGTGGGAGTCTCCACCCGCCGCACCGCGGCTCCGCCCATGGTCGCGCGGTCAGAAGGAATGAAGGTTGCCGTGCCCGGGCTTCCCGCGGCAACAGACTGGGCAAGGGAAAAATCCGCGTCCCGCACGTAGAAGAAGGGCGTCATCCTTCTTTCCACGATCGCAAAGGTGTCCCCGCACTCCAGCCTGCCCACGAGGTTGAGCTCCGTATGGCCGGCGCGTGTGCGCTCAGAGGAGTGGAGAATGAAGCCTTTGTCCACCAGTCGACTCTATCATACGGGAGACAGGTAGCCGAGGATCAGGGCAAGGGAAAAGGCCGTGTTCTCATCCGTGTCCACGGTCAGAAAGGGATGGGGAACCGGCTCGAAGCGCTCCCTGGTTTCGAGGTACAGCTTCTCCCCCCGGTCTCCTGCCGGGTGTGCGCCCCTGCCCTGCGCAATGCGGTCCAGCGCCGTTTTCTCGGCGCACACGCACTGGATAATGCGGAACTCTGCGCCGCGGGATTTCGCGGCGCGAGCGAACTGTTCCACGCGGTACGCGGAGGAAAGCGCCATGCCGTCTATCACGACGTCACGCTGCCGCGCCAGAAGGAACTCGGTCATGGACACGATCACATCGTCAACGAGGTTCTTTTCCTCCTGACCGAACGTGGGGTGCAGGAGCATGCTGGCGCGGAGACTGTCGCGGCTCAGGACGAGGAATCCCGGCTTTTCCCTGACGAGGGCCGAGACCAGGTGGGATTTTCCCGTGCCCGGCAGGCCCCTGAAGACCACGAGCATCGACATACTATCGCGCAGCCGGGCTCGTCTTCTCCAGGTCCATGACAAGACCGCCGCCCTTGAAGAGAGACACGCTGCCGGTGGACTGCGACACCACGACCGCGACGCTGGCCGTGATCTGGGAAAGGGCCGCGGCCGCGGCGTGCCGGGAGCCAAGACCGGATGCGAGGTTCACTGCCGCCTTTTCCGGACGCAGGAATGTGCCGGCGGACATGATCACCCCGTCCCCGCGGATGATGAATGCCCCGTCAATCGTCGAGAACTCCTTGACCGTTTCTTCCAGGCTCGGGTCCATGATGCTTTTCTCCTCCTCCCCGTAGCCTCGGAAAGGATTGATGACCATCTGTCGGCAGTACTGCACCACCCGGTCGTAGTCACCCACCACAAAGGTGGTTCCCACGGGCCGGCCCTCGCGGCCCTCCCGCGCGATGTCCGTTGCAAGCTGCAGGATCTTCTCCAGAACCTGGGGCTCGACGTCTCCGAGGGGCATGGCGCCTGCCTTTGAGAAGACGGTGGGAAACTCGCGGCCCACGTCGATGACGAGGAGGGTATCGAGAAACCCGGAAGAAGGGACTCCCGAGAGGCTGACAACCATGTCACCGCGCGACAGCAGGCCGCGGGAGACCGCAAAGAGCAGCCCGAGCTCCACCTGATCCGACCTGTTCATCGTGGGAAAGGGCACCTGCACCACGTGGGAGACCTGGGCGTGGTCCGCGACGACGTCCGTTTTTGCCGAGGTGATGAGGATGAGCTGGATCTGCGATGGTATGTCTTCGATGAAGCGGAGACTGCCCACCGCGTCTCCGTGCAGCACGACGGCGCTGGCCTTGACCTCCTCCGCCACGGAAAGCGCGTGCGCATACAGCAGCCGGGAAAGCCTTACTTTTGCGGAGCTGGCCGGCTTGCCGTCCTGCTCCCCGTAGCCGCGCGTGGTCAGGAGACGCCATGTCTCCGCTGCCGTGCGCGCAGTCAGGATGAGCTGCACAAGGGCGCGGTCCCGCAGAGTGCGGGCAATCTCGGCAAGGAGCAGCACGTGCTGGTCGGGGTCGTCGATGCCGCTCACGATGAGGAAGATCAGGCTGACAGGGTTTCCATCGCTTGAATCCCAGCCCACGCCCCTGTGGCTCCTGCCCACCGCCACTTCGATCCCCCGCCACTCGGGCAGGCGCGCGTGCGGGATTGCAATGCCGGGGCCGATCCAGGAGCTCACGATTCTTTCCCTGTCCTGGATAGCCGCAATGACGATTTCGGGATCCACGTGCCTGTCCGCCAGGGGGAGCGTTCCGGTCAACTCGCGGATTGCCCCCTCCTTGGAGCGGCTCCTCAAGGTCACGATCTGAGTCGGTGAAAGATAGCGGGCAAGCAGGGCCACGGCGTACTCTTGGTGAAAGTATAATCGTAATAAAACACGAATGCCACGGATTACCGCGGCCGCGAATGCCACGGATTACCGCGGCCGCGAATGCCACGGATTACCGCGTTGAAAGGATACCCCTGACCGGGTTATTATAGAGTAAGGAGTATTCAGACATGCCCGTTGCGCGCGACCCGGCCGGGATCTTCCAGGAGGATGCCGGCGTACAACAGAAGACCCGTCTCCAGGAACCGAAGCTCTACCGGGTCATCCTGCACAACGATCACTACACCACGATGGATTTTGTCGTCAAGGTCATTGTCACCGTTTTCCACAAGCCCGCTGCCGAAGCAACGAAGATCATGCTGGACGTGCACAAGAAGGGCAGAGGAGTCGTGGGCGTGTTCAGCTACGACATCGCGGCGACAAAGGTATCCCAGGTGCACGAGATGGCGCGCCAGAGCGAGTTTCCTCTTCGCGCGAGCTGTGAAGAGGCCTGAATGGACATATCGGCGGAGTTGAATGAGATCATCGTGGCTGCCTACCGGGAGGCCGAGTCCCGCGGCCACGAGTACCTCACTCCCGAGCACGTTCTCTACGCATCCCTCTTCTTCGACCGCGGCCGGGAGATCATCCTTGCCTGCGGGGGAAACGTGGATACCCTGGCAAGAGACCTGGAGGGCTTTTTTCTCACCCGCATACCGGTTGCCGAAAACTCGAAACCCATCCAGTCCGCCGGTTTCCAGTCCATCATGGAGAATGCCATCCTCCACACGGTTTCCTCGGAAAAACCATCAGTGGAGATCGACGACATACTGGCCTCCATGCTGGAAGAGAAGGAGTCTTTTGCCGCGCATTATCTCATGCAGCAGGGTATCGACCGGCTGGCCCTTCTTTCCTACATCTCTCACGGGGTCACCCTCTATCCCGAGTCCGGAGACGAACAGCGCGAGGCAGAGGACGCGGAAGATGAGGTCGGGGAAGAGCCGTCGGAGCCGAGAGAAAAGCCGAAGGCTGGCCGCGCGCTGCAGGCATATGCCGTGGATCTCACCGAGAAAGCGCGGGCGGGAGGAATCGACCCGCTCATCGGCAGGGACGACATCCTCCAGCGCACCATCCAGGTCCTGTGCCGGAGACTGAAGAACAATCCGCTGCATGTCGGGGAGCCGGGAGTCGGGAAAACCGCGATCACCGAAGGGCTTGCCCAGATGATCGTGTCGGGCAAGGTACCGAAGGCGCTTCGCGACTACCGCATCTACGCCCTGGACATGGGGTCTCTCCTGGCAGGCACGAAGTTCAGGGGGGACTTCGAGGAGCGGATGAAGAAGGTGATCAAGGAGCTGGAGAAGCAGGAAAAGGCGATCCTCTTCATCGATGAAATCCACACGGTTGTCGGCGCCGGCTCCGTGTCAGGCGGGTCCATGGACGCCTCCAACATCCTCAAGCCGGTACTCACCTCGGAAAGGTGCGCTGCATCGGCTCCACGACGTACGAGGACTACCGCAAGTTCTTCG
>CAYTGX010000086.1:0-18688 GCA_964437385.1 uncultured Spirochaetaceae bacterium | reverse complement strand
TCCTCGCGCAGCGCCTTGCCCCTGACCATCCACTGATAGTAGTCCCTGCCTCCATGATGGTACGGGCCATACAGTTTTGAGCCCGGCACGCTTACTGCAAGCCGATGGAAAAGCTCTTCGTGTCGCACATGCATGCGCAATGTTACCTGGGGCTGAAGGCCATCGCCGCCGAAGTGACCTTCGCCTACCAGAACCCCAAGAAGAAAGCCTTCCTCGAAGTCATTCATACGGGTTCGGCCAGTCTACGGGCAAGTTGTTTCACCGTCAAGTTCCACGTGAAACTACCGGCAAGCATCCCTTGTGCTCGCCGTGTGCGCGGTGTCTTCGTCGGATTGGTTGAAGGGTTGTTTCACCGTCAAGTTCCACGTGAAACCAGGACGCAGGCATGCATCTGTTGTTTCGCGCCCCGCCCATTCACAACCAGCGCGCTGTGGTCTACTCTGGTGACAAGGATAGCTTGCAGGTTGATCTCATGATGGTGCTCTATCTCCTGTTTGCCTTGTTGCTGATTCTCCTCAACGCGTTCTTCGTGCTTGCCGAGTTCGCAGCCGTTAGGGCCAGACCGACGCAGATCGAGGTGCTTGTAGCCGCGGGGAACAGGCGGGCGCGAACCATGGAACGGATCCAAGCGCACCTGGACGAGTACCTTTCCGTGTGCCAGGTGGGCATTACCCTGGCCAGCATCGGGTTAGGGTTCGTGGGAGAGCCGGCCTTCGCCGAGTTCCTTCTTCCTGCCGTGAAATGGGTCGGGATCAGGGGGATGGCCACAACAATCACGGCACACGGAATAGCCGTGGCCGCTGCGTATCTGCTCGTATCGTTTCTCCATATCGTGTTGGGAGAGCTCGTGCCCAAATCCGTCGCGATTCGGAAGACCGAGAATGCGGCTTTGTTCACGGCCCTTCCCCTGGTGATTTTCCGATACATTTTCATCGCGCCCATCTGGCTTCTTAATAGCACGGTCAATGGAATTCTCCGCGTTTTCCGTTTGCCGCCGGTCACCGGGCACGGCATCCATTCGGAAGAGGAGATCAGGGTCATTCTCGACCAGTCGCAGTCGAGCGGCATGCTCTCATTCAGACGTCTTCTGCACATGGAGAATGTCCTTGACATGGGGACCTTGACCGTGCGGAACGCCATGCGGGCCCGACGGCTCGTCAGGTGCCTCAACCTTGGTGCGTCCCGCTCGGAGAACGACAGCGTGGTGGCCGAATACAGGTTTTCCCGTTACCCTCTGATAGGCGATGATTCCGAAAAGCCGCTCGGTTTTGTCCATATCAAGGACCTTTATCTTGCAGAGCACGCTGGCGCGGACAGCCGCGAGCTGCGAAGATTCCTTCGACCCTGTCTCATGTTCAAGGAACAGGATCCGCTTGAGCAAAGGCTCTCCGAAATGCAGCGGAAGGCGTGCCACATGGCGCTTGTGTTTGCCGAAGACGGGCGCTGGACCGGAATCATCACCCTGGAAGACGCGCTGGAAGAAGTGATAGGCACCATTGAGGAAGAATACCCCACTGAGCCACCGGTCCGGCTTTCAGACCTGCTGAGCCCTGAGCACACGCTTCTGGATATTGAAGGAACCAGCATCCTCTCCGCCACTCGTAATGCCCTTCAACGTATCAAGATATCAGACCTTCCCGTGTCGAGGGACGCTATTATCATGTCCGTTGCCGAACGCGAACGGCTTGGCAGCAGCTACGTGGGCCGGCGCCTTGCAATCCCGCATGCTCGTCTTTCCCGCCTGGTGAGCCCCATGGTCATTGTGGCGCGAATGAAGACCCCGATTCCCGCACCCGTCCCCGGAGAGGACATCAACCTTCTGTTCATTCTGCTCACCCCGTCTGACACGCCCCGGATTCATCAGATTCTTCTGTCCCACATCGCGGGGATATTTGAAAGCGACTTTCTCGAAGGCCGTCTGGAGGACGCCGCCACCGCGGCGGATCTTTATAATGTGATCTGCACAGCGGAGCAGGTCGTTCTTGGTTGAGGGTGGGCGCAGGACCTACCTGAGAAGTACGGGGAGCCCTGCAGACTCCATGAGCTTTCGGATGGCCTGGAGACTTGCGCGATCCGGCCTGGCACGACTGAGCATGGCCGGGTCCAGGGCCCTCGAAGGGCGGAAGCTCTGCACCACGTAGTTCGCGCACCCGCGCACAATTTCAGCAATAGCCTCCATGTCCTTGGTTGAGAGCAGAGAACCTTCATACGTCGTTCGAAACTCATGCGGGAGTCCGGACCCGATGACAAGGCGCACGCTCCGCTCGATGTCTTCCACCCTTACCGGGGCTCCCGCGATGCGCGGGTAGGCAGACAGAGGGGCCTTGATATCCATGGCGATATAGTCGAGCAGGGAATCCCGGATGAGTCCCTGCAGCGCATCCGGATTGCTCCCATTGGTGTCAAGCTTGACAGCAAATCCGAGCGCGTGAATTCCGGCAAGGAACAAAGGCAGGTCATCATGCAGGGTAGGCTCTCCGCCCGTGACAACAACTCCCTGCAGCTGACCCCTGCGCGAGCCAAGGAAACGAAGGACTTCCTCCTGAGGGACTTCCGCCACATAGCGCGCGGGATCAACAAGCTCCGGATTATGGCAATAGGGACATCTGAAATTGCAGCCGCGAGTGAAGACGATTGCGGAAATCTTTCCCGGGAAATCAGCCAGTGAGAATTTCTGAAAGCCGCCGATTACCACGTGAGTGCCTTCAAGAGTCCCACGCTCAGGCCAGCTTGAAGGTTTTTCGCTCCTTGAACTCTTCCACCTTGCCCTCGTTCCATTGGTTCACCGGGCGCAGGTAGCCGACCACCCGCGAATACACCTCCGACGCGGCGCCGCAATGAGGGCACGTCTCCTGTTTTCCCGAGAGATACCCATGCGTGGAGCAGATGCTGAAAGTGGGCGTAACAGTGAAATAGGGAAGATGGTAGCGTTCGCAGATCAGCTTCACGAGTTTCTTCACGTTCTGGGGATTTGTGATCTCTTCTCCTACGAACAAGTGCACCACCGTGCCTCCGGTGTACTTTGTCTGGAGCTCATCCTGGAGATCAAGCACTTCGAATATGTCGTCTGAATACTGCACCGGCAGCTGAGAAGAGTTGGTGTAGAAAGGGAAGCGCGTGAGCGCGCCTGCAGCTCCAGTTTCCGCCGGGGCGCTTCCGGACTGTATGCCGGGGAATTTTTCCGCGTCAATTCGCGCCAGACGATACGCCGTCCCTTCGGCAGGGGTCGCTTCGAGGTTGTAATTGTTTCCCGTCTGCTCCTGGAATGCGATCAGCTTCTCGCGCATGAAATCAAGAACGCGCAGTGCGAACAGCTGACCTGTCTCGGTTCCGACATTCGTGCCCAGGAGATTCACGCATGCTTCGTTCAAGCCGACCAGGCCGACCGTCGAGAAATGGTTTTTCCAGTACTGGCCGAAGCGTTCGCGAACTCCACGCAGGTAGTGCTTTGTGTAGGGGTAGAGGTTCTTCTCAATGAACATCTCCAGCATTTTTCTCTTGATCTCGAGTGCGGACCGGGCCAGATCCATGAGCTCTTCAAGCCTCTGGAGAAACTCGGCTTCGTCGGCCGAGACATGGCCCAGCCGCGGCATATTGATGGTCACTACGCCGATTGACCCGGTGAGCGGGTTGGCTCCAAACAATCCGCCGCCGCGCTTTTCCAGGCCCTTCTGGCTTTCCAGGCCGCGCAGATCCAGCCGAAGCCTGCAGCACATGGAGCGGGTGTCTTCAGGGGACATGTCGGAATTCACGAAATTCGAGAAATAGGGGATCCCGTAGCGGGCAGTCACCCGCCAGAGCACATCGAGGGCTGGGTCGTCCCAGTCAAAATCTTTCGTAATATTGTACGTGGGAATAGGGAATGTGAAGACCCGGCCTTTTGCATCGCCCTCTGCAAGCACTTCGAGGAAAGCATGATTGAAAACCGCCATCTCAGCCTGGAAATCGCCGTAGGTTTCGTCCCTGTATTCCCCGCCGGCGATTACCGGTCTGTCGCGGAACATGGCAGGCACCTTGAGGTCCATGGTGATGTTGGTGAAGGGGGTCTGGAATCCCACGCGGGTGGGGACATTGATGTTGAAGACGAACTCCTGCAGCGCCTGCTTGACGCCGTTGAAATCCAGACCGTCGAAGCGGACGAAAGGGGCGAGCAGGGTGTCGAAATGGGAGAAGGCCTGCGCGCCGGCTGCCTCGCCCTGAAGGGTGTAGAAGAAGTTCACGACCTGGCCGAGGGCACTCCGAAGGTGTCTGGCAGGCTTGCTTTCTACTTTGCCTGCGGCACCCTTGAATCCCTGCATGAGCAGGTCTTCGAGATCCCAGCCCACGCAATACACCGAGAGGATGCCCAGATCATGGATATGAAAATCCCCTTCGGAATGCGCGAGACGGATCTCCGGCGGGTAGATTTTGTTCAGCCAGTAGACCTTGGTTATTTCGGAAGACACGTAGTTGTTCAAACCCTGAAGCGAATAGGCCATGTTGGAGTTTTCGTTGACTTGCCAGTCGGCCCGGTCGAGATACCGGTCGATGAGGTCCACGTCTGCCCGGGAAACGATCTCCCTTATGCGTGCATGCTGGTCCCGGTAGATGATGTAGGACTTTGCCGTGCGCGTGTACTGGGACGAGATGAGGACTTCTTCCACGATGTCCTGGATCTGTTCCACTGATGGCACTTCGCCGGGGAGGGCCTGCTGGGCGAGATTGAGGACTCGGAGCATCAGCTTCTGCGCGACAGCTTCGTCGAACTCAGCCGTTGCCTCGCCTGCCCGCATGATTGCCCGTGTGATCTTGTCCGGGTTGAATAGGACGATAGTACCATTACGCTTTTTGATGGATACGAACACGAGATTCCCCTCCCAAGGATTTGGCCCGTTGTGGACCGGCAATTGGTATACTGTATGTGCGCTGTGCACGCAAGTCCTTTCCGGATTATTTCGACGGGCGGCATGAAAATACATCACAAATGTTTCGTATACGTTGGTCACCTTCTATTGTCAGCAAGGTGGAAATGCGGTATTCCTCTTTGAATGGGGAAGATCATCGTTTTCGCGAATCAGAAGGGAGGAGTCGGCAAGACGACGACGGCGGTCAACCTCGGAGCCTATCTTGCTGAAGCGGGCAAGCGGGTTCTCCTGGTGGATTTTGATCCCCAGAGCAACACCACCAGCGCGGTGGGCGCGAAAAGGGATCAGCCGGGAATCTACGAGCTCATCATGGGCAAGGTCCTGCCAGACGCCGCAATCCAGCAATGCTCTGTTCCCAACCTCTCGATCATTCCCTCCAGTATCAATCTTACCGGCGCCACCGTGGAGCTGGTCGACGAAGACGACAGGGAGTACTTCCTCAAGCGTTCCCTCGCCCCCCTGGCGGAGAGGTTCGACTACATCTTCATCGATTGCCCGCCTTCCCTCGGCTTGCTCACCCTCAATGGCCTGGTGGCGGCGGATTTCGTCATCATCCCGCTCCAGTGCGAATATTTCGCCCTCGAAGGTCTCAGCCTGCTCCTCAAGACGGTGAATCGCGTGCAAAAGGCGCTGAACACGGAGCTGAAGATCGGCGGCATTCTTTTCACCATGTACGACGTGCGCACACGCCTCGCACACGATATCGTCCAGGAGGTCACCGGCTACTTCAGGGAAAAGGTGTTCCGCACGATAATCCCCCGCAACGTGCGGCTCAGCGAGGCCCCGTCTTTCGCCAAACCGATCAACCAGTACGATCCTGAATGCATCGGTGCCCGCAGCTACCAGAAGCTTGCAGAGGAGGTCCTTCTCAATGTCTAAGAAAGCCCTGGGCAAGGGCATTGATGCCTTGTTGGGGGATGAAAGCAGGACGGACCTCTCCGCGGTGGCAGAGGTGCGTCTTTCCCTTCTCAAGCCCAACCCGCACCAGCCCCGCCAGGAGTTCAACGATGCGTCTCTGCGGGAGCTCGCCGACTCGATCAAGGAAAAAGGCGTCCTCCAGCCTATTCTCGCGGAGGCCGACCAGGCGGGCGCCTATTTCATCATCGCAGGGGAAAGACGCGTGCGCGCGGCACGGCTCGCCGGGCTTGAAAAAATACCGGTGATCGTGCGGCAGTTCAGCACACAGGAAAAGCTCGAGATCGCGCTCATCGAAAATGTGCAAAGGGAAGACCTGACACCGATCGAGCAGGGGCTTGCCTACAGGCGGCTCATGGAAATGGCCAACCTGAGTCAGGAGCAGATTGCGCAGAAGGTCGGCAAGGATCGATCGACTGTCACGAACACATTGCGTCTTCTCAAGCTGCCTCCCGAGGCGCAGGACGCCCTCACGCGCGGCAGCATCACTTCGGGTCATGCGCGGGCCCTCCTGATGCTGGTGAATCCCTCCGACCAGCAGCTTCTCCTGCGGCGTGTCGTAGAGTCGGGGATCTCCGTGCGGGAGGCGGAGGACATGGCGGCCTCGCTCAACAAGGGCAAAAAAGGTTCGCAGAAGACCGGCCGCGCGGGAACCGTTGCAGCCGCTCGCAAAGCCCCCGAGATCCAGGAAATCGAGCAAAAGCTTATTGAAAAGCTGGGCACCAAGGTGGAAGTCCGCGGCACCACGGCAAAGGGGCGGATAGAGATAACTTATTTCTCCGCCGAAGACCTTGAAAGGCTGATGGAAACGCTTGCCTGATCGCCCGAGGCCCAGCACCGGACCCGTTTTGTTGACAAAGCCCAGGTCACTCAGTATAGTGAAGACTGCCGGTAGAGCGTGAGTTCTGCGCGGTCGCGTGCTACCTTGCACGATTTCGGCCGGCGCAGCCTCGGGAGAGGTGTCCGAGTGGTCGAAGGAGGCGGTCTTGAAAACCGTTGAGCCGCTTTGCGGTTCCGGGGGTTCGAATCCCTCCCTCTCCGGTCACGTTTCCCGTACCCCTTGGTCATTCTCGCAAGCAGAAAGGTGAGGCAGACTTTCGAGGCGGGAAAGTGCGTCAAGCGGATGCTGGAAATGGAGAGGTGCGAGAGTGGCCGAATCGGGCGCCCTGCTAAGGCGTTGTACCCCTAAAGGGTACCGGGGGTTCGAATCCCCCCCTCTCCGTAGACCTTCCGCGGTATCCCGCGGAGTTGGATGTCGAGCCGAGCCGAGTGCAGACAAATGCCGCCAGGAGCGGCCGGGGATGCATGGGAGGCGAGGTGTAGACATCGAGTGCTGCCGGGAGCGGCAGAGAGAGTCGCGCGTGGGCGCGGCGATCATGTGCCCATAGCTCAGCTGGATAGAGCATTGGATTGCGGATCCAAAGGCCGGAGGTTCGAATCCTCTTGGGCACGAAAGAGACCCGGGACCGGAAAAGGTAGACGACCTGGAGAGATGCGAGAGCGGTCGAATCGGGCGGTCTCGAAAACCGTTGAGCCGCTTGCGGCTCCGTGGGTTCGAATCCCACTCTCTCCGCGAGTTCTCATGGCAGTGGGCCATGGTTGACGATGGGTGCGCAGGGAGAGATGACCGAGTGGCCGAAGGTGCACGCTTGGAAGGCGTGTGTACTCGTAAGGGTACCGTGGGTTCGAATCCCACTCTCTCCGTACAACCCCTTTGGCGTTGATGTTCAGGTCATACGCTATGAGCTGCTGCCCAACCCCGTCAGACCCGGAAGGGAGCAGCGGTAAGCAGCGTGTTCATGAGCCGTAATCGGCTTGAATGGAGCCGAGGGGGTTGCTTATTCGGGAACCGGGCGGCGCAGCGCCGGCCCCGGTCCCCGTCCTCCCGCGGCACGGAGGCCGCCCCGTATGTCGTACGAAGTTACCGCCACAAGAAAACGTCCTCAAAACTTCGCTGAGCTTGTTGGCCAGGAGTTTGTCGCCGCGACTCTCTCCAGCTCGCTCCGGCAGGGCCGCATTGCGCATGCGTACCTTTTCGCGGGGCCGCGCGGCGTCGGCAAGACCTCTGTGGCCCGCATCCTGGCGCGCGCGCTCAATTGCGAAAAGGGGCCGACCGATACTCCTTGCGGCGTCTGCCCGAGCTGCCGGGAGATCGCGCGCGGGTCCTCACTGGACGTCATCGAGATCGACGGCGCATCCAATACGAGCGTGAATGACGTCCGGGAGATTCGTGATGAAGTGCTCTTTGCCCCCAATGCCGGCCGGTTCAAGGTGTACATCATTGACGAAGTCCACATGCTCTCCAACAGCGCGTTCAACGCGTTGTTGAAGACCATTGAGGAGCCGCCGCCGTACATCGTGTTCATCTTCGCTACTACCGAGGTGCACAAAGTGCCTGCCACCATCCGTTCCCGATGCCAGCAGTACAATTTCCGCCTGATCTCTACCGGCGAAATCAAGGAAAAGCTGCGCGAGGCGTCGAAAGAGCTCGGCGTAGATACGGAGGAGCGTGCGCTGATTTGGATTGCCAAAGAGGCCACCGGGTCGCTGCGGGACGCCTATACGCTGCTGGACCAGGTCGTGTCCTTTTCAGAGGGGGCAATCACATTCGAGCGTATCCGTGAAAAGCTGGGGGTACTGGGCATCGACGAGCTGAACGAGTTTGCCCGTCTCCTGCGGACCGGAGGCGCGGGCAAGGTGCTCGAGAGAATGGACTCCATCCTGGCGGGCGGCGTCTCCATCGAGCAGTTTGTGGCCAACCTGGCCGAATACTTCCGCAACCTGTTGTTCCTGAAGAGCGGGATCACGCGTGACACACTGCTGGGCTACGCGGCAGAGGATTTTGACAAAGAAGTGCGGGAATCACTGAGCGCGGAGCAGATCGAGAAAGCCATCGAGCTGCTCCTCGCCTTGTACAGGAACATACGATTCTCACTGAACCAGCGTTTCGAGCTTGAGTTGCTGCTCTCCCGGCTGGCCCAGCTCGACAAGATGATCGATCCCGCCGAAGTACGAGCCGCCTTGCGTGAGATAAGGGGGGATCTCCTCGGGGCTTCCGGAGGCAAAACTGCCGCGCCGAGCGTGACGGGCCAGATGAATCACGAGGAGCCGGCCGTCGATCCCGGGCAGTCACTCAAGAAGATCGTGGAGACGCTGCGCAGAGAAAAACCCGCCCTCGCGTCGGCACTGGACAAAGTGAGCGCGGTCACGCTCGAGGGTGAGGAGCTGGTGCTGAGCTTCTCCGCCAAGGAAAGATTCCAGGGGGATGTCGTTCTGAAAGACAAGGACACGCTCGCTGCCCGGTTCGCGGCCCTTCTCTCCCGGCCGGTCCGGATCAAGCTTGCCTTTCACGAGGTCAAGACTGAGCCGGTCGAGGTCGACCAGAGGGTGGAGCTGCTTCGGAAAGTGTTTCGCGGCGAGGTTGTGAAAGGTGAAGGCCATGGCGACCAGTCCGTTTGATATGTTCAAGCAGCTGCAGGGGCTGCAGTCCCGGGTCGGGGAGATCCAGGAGAAGCTGAAGAGCGTCCATGTCACCGGTTCTGCCGGCGGCGGTATGGTGACCGTAGACATGAACGGCCAGATGCAGGTGGAGAAGATCGTCATTGCGCCGGAGGCTGTGGACCCCAATGATATTCCAATGCTGCAGGACCTCGTGCTGGCTGCGGTGACCGACGCAATGGACCGCCTGAAGGAAAAGATACGCGACGAGGTGTCCCAGGCAACGGGAATGCTCGGCCTTCCCCCTGGATTTCTCGGATTCTAGGCATGAATGTACTGGAGAGGTTGATCGGAAACCTCGCCCGGCTGCCAGGCCTCGGCAAGAAAAGCGCATCGCGGATCGCGTACTTCCTTCTGCGCGCCGACGAGACCCTGGCGCGCACCCTCGGGGAGGACCTTGCGCTGCTTCGCCGGACCATCCGCAACTGCAGCGTGTGCGGAACATATACGGATCTTGACCCGTGCAGCATGTGCACCGATCCCCGGCGCGACCCCTCCTCGATTTGCGTCGTGGAAGAACCGCGCGACGTACTGACCATCGAGTCCATCCAGGAGCATCATGGGTCGTACCATGTGCTCATGGGCGCCATTTCTCCTATAGACGGCATCGGTCCGGAGAACCTGCGCATCTCTTCACTCCTGGAACGGGTTCACAAAGGGGGGGTGCGAGAGGTGATCCTTGCCACAAACCCTACAGTTGAGGGAGAAACAACGGCGCTGTACCTGCTCAAGGCGCTGAAGGACCTGGACGTGAAGGTGTCGCGTATTGCCTTCGGGCTGCCGGTGGGAGGAGACCTTGAGTTTGCGGACAAGCAGACACTTGCCCGCTCCTTCAAGGGCAGGAGCGTGTACTAAGCTCTGCGAGGTACAGCGTACTCCCGTACCTCGGAAGGGCTACAGCTTGTCCACCAGGATCGAGCATTTTCCCGAAGGAATGGGCAGTGTTTTACTCCGGGCACCGAAAAGATCGATGGTCAGATAGTAGAGTTTTTCGCTTTCGAGGTGGACTTCCCAGCCGCGGCTGCTTTTTGCGCTTAGTATGGAAATGAGATTCCGCTTCAACGCAAGGTCCCCGATGCCCATTGCTTCCAGTGTAGGAATGGTCCAGTCAACGGTCTTTCGAGGCAGGGAGATGTTCAGCCCGATGATGTTTTCCAGCATCAGCGAGACAGTGGTCAAAGCGGTATAGGGCACGAACATGGTCCGCGGAAAGCCCTTCTTGCCGGGCCATTTCGCCGGGCCTTCCGTGTGGGGCGCATACGCCTCGTACAAGGAGCCCTTCTTGCCGTTGCTCGTGTACAGCCCGTCCAACACGTGATAGAGGTGCCGGATGGCGAACTCACGGGCGAGGTCGTGCCGTTTGTACTTTTCCAATCCCTTTATCACCATGTAGTTGAACGGCGGGTACACGGAGCCCCTGTAGCCGGAGCCCTGGACATCGAAACGCTTGTCCTTGACAGCGAGCGTGGGGAACGGATTCTCAATGCCGAACTCGTGAGGGTCCACCAGGTGCTCGATCAACCATTCCCCCCTGGCTTCGTTGGGAATCTCGGCGATGAGCGGCCAGAACGAGGCAATGGTTTTCACCTTGAGGCGCTTCTCCGAAGCGTCCAGGTCGTAGTAAAACGCGTCCCGCTCGTCCCACATGAGGGAATTGATCTTGGTCTTCAGGGAGAAGTACGCCTTCTTGTACGCGTAGTTGGTCTCCTTGTCGTTGATGATGTCAGCAAGCTCCGACATGTAGAACGCGGCAAGCGCCATCTGCGAGTTGAAGTCGATGGGGTACCGCATGTCTTCACGGGGCGAGTTCTCCATCATGGTTGCGGCAAGCGGCACGGAGTAGAGACCGTTTTCAGCCTTGAACGTGGTCTCGATCCACCTGAAGTACTTCTCCAGCACCGGAAGGACCTCGCGGATGCGTTTCTTGACGCCCAGCTTATGGTAAATGTTGAACTCCGCCCACGCGAAGAGCGGGGGGAGAACTCCCTTCGGATTTTCCCGGGAATGGACAGGCTTTCCGTCAGTGGTTCGGTATTCGCCTCGAATAGCCCCCGATTCCTCCTGCTTGGTGTAGAAGTTGTCCAACGCGGACATTACGGGATAGATTCGGTTCGAATAGACGAGAAAGAACGATGAAAAGCACGCATCAAACTGGTTAATGCGCGTGCTTTCGGGATGGCTGAAGAACCTGCTGTGGAATCCGTTCGCTGCCGTTCCTTTTTTCCAAAAGTCCTTGATGAGGTTCCATGTTTCATCATAGAGGGATACAAGATCCTGATCGTAAAAATGTATTTTTGGAAAGTCCTTCTTAACCACTCAAGTTCCTCACTGTTTTGCACCGTATTGTAGCATGCCAGCGCACGACGTCAAACGCAATTTTCAAATTCGGACGGGAAAGAGTATCTCCGCGCTGCTTTGGAGGTCCTCGACTCGACATTTTTACTCTGCGGGGGCACAAATCTCCAAAATGAAATGTACGGACACCGCGCCGCATTCGTCAAGCGAATTGGTTCCGGCGATGCGAATCCGGCCGACGCACCCCCGAAGATCGGACGCGTTCCCTGGCTCTCCTTGACACGGCGGGGAGCGCCGGATTAACTACCGACATGGACGCTGGTGAGCTTACCGAGACCGCCCGCATGGCCCGCCTGAATCTCTCCGAGGAAGAGCGGGAGCGGCTGCGCGCGGCCGTGGAGCAGATGCTGGCGTACTTCTCCCACATGAGGGAGATCGATGTAGCGGGCCTCGAGCCCACCACGCATGCCCTGCTGCGGGAAAACAGGCTTCGCCAGGACGTGGGCGCCGATCCTTCCGACTCAGACACGCTCCTCGGGAACGCTCCCGAGCGCGAAGAACGTTTCATCGTCATCCCGAACGTACTGTAAACTTGAGAGGGCGCCCGACGAATGGGCGGAGGTGCAATGGACTGGCACGGCACAGCGACATCCGAAGGACCCCGGCAGAGGTGGATTGACTTCGCCAACGCCCGCCAGAAAGACCTCGGCTGTTTTCTCCAGATCGATCCTGCCCTCGGCGCGGTTGAGACGGCGCCGAAGGGCCCGCTTGCCGGTGTCCCTTTCGGTGTGAAGGACAATATCGCTGTTCGTTCCTTCCGCCTCACGTGCGGCTCCCGGATTCTCAAGGACTTTGTCTCCCCGTACACTGCCACGGCGGTACGTCGGCTCCAGCAGGCAGGCGCTGTGGTGGCGGGCAAGACAAACCTGGACGAGTTCGGTATGGGCTCGTCGACCGAGAACTCGGCGCTGATGGAAACAAGGAACCCCTGGGACCCCCGGCGCGTTCCCGGCGGCTCCAGCGGCGGCTCCGCCGCTGCGGTTGCCGGTGGCCTGGTGGCCTTCGGACTCGGGAGCGACACCGGGGGATCTGTACGCCAGCCCGCTTCCTTCTGCGGCGTCTACGGTTTGAAGCCCACCTGGGGCTCGGTCTCGCGGTTCGGCCTGGTGGCCTACGCATCCTCCCTCGAGGTCATTGGAGTGATGGCCAAGACCGTGGACATGACTGAGGCGGTCTTCACAGTCATGCGCGGGCAGGATTCCATGGATCACTCCTCCCTCCCGTGGCAGCCGCCTGCAGAGAAGACAGGGCCTTTGCGAATCGGAGTGCCCTGCGAAGTGGCCGATGTCCCCCTTCATCCAGACGTGAAGAAGACCTTTCTACGGACCAGGGGCATGCTCAAGGACCTCGGCTACGAGCTTGCCGAGGTGCCGTTTCCCACGCTGGATCACGTGGTCTCTTCCTATTACGTCATCGCCATGGCGGAGGCCAGCGCGAATCTTGCGCGGTTCGACGGGGTACGGTATGGCTATCGCACGCCGCGAGCGGACAACCCGGAGGCCATGACCATCGCCTCACGGACAGAGGGCTTTGGTGACGAGGTGAAGCTGCGAATCCTGCTGGGCACCTATGTCCTGCGTTCGGGCTTCCAGGATGAATACTACCTGCGCGCCCAGAAGATCCGCACTGCAATCCGGCGGGACTTCGAAAGGGCGTTTGCCGATGTCGACCTCGTGTTGATGCCCGTGTATCCCGTGCCCCCCTTTGAACGGGGGGGCGCCGAGTCCGACCCGTTCTCACAGAAGCTTGCAGACATATTCACCTGCGCGGCAAACCTGGCCGGGCTTCCCGCTCTGTCATTCCCCGCGGGCCTGGAAAACGGGCTCCCCATAGGCATGCAGTTTCTCGCGCCCGCCTTTGCCGAAGGGCGGCTGTTCGCCGCGTGCCGCCAGCTGGAGAAGGTCTTCCCCTCTCCCGACGCGCCGGGATTCCCGACGGGCTGGAGGTAGGGGTGTACGCTTCATTCCTCGGTCTCGAGGTCCACACGCAGCTTCTGACCCGCACCAAGGTGTTCTGCGGGTGCAAGGCGGCATTCGGCGACGAGCCTAACAGCAACGTCTGCCCTGTCTGCCTGGGCTACCCCGGGGTGCTTCCTGCGCTGAACGAGAAAGCAATAAGCATGGGATACCTCGTGGCCCGCGCGTTGAACTGCACGCTCTGCCCATCCACCATGTTCGAGCGCAAGAACTACTTCTATCCCGATCTTCCCAAGAACTACCAGATCTCGCAGTTCCGCTCCCCCCTGGGGACCGACGGAAGCGTGGAAATCGAGCTGCGCAAGCGGAAGAAGCGTGTCCGCATCCGCGAGGTCCACCTCGAGGAGGACGCAGGAAAGATGATCCACGCCGGCGAGATTACGCTGCTCGATTTCAACAGGGCGGGCACGCCGCTCCTTGAAATCGTCACCCAACCGGACCTGGAGGTTGGGGAGGAGGCGGAGGTGTTCCTTCAGCACCTGCGCCGGCTGGTGCGCTATCTCGGGGTGTGCGACGGGAATATGGAGGAAGGTTCCCTGCGCTGTGACGCCAATGTCTCGGTGAACATCGAGGGGCGCGGACTGGGAAGCAAAGTCGAAGTGAAGAATCTCAACTCGTTCAAGTTCGTGCGAAAGGCCATCTCGTTCGAGATCGAACGCCAGACTGAAATTCTTGAACGGGGCGGCAGTGTGACCAGCGAAACGCGGTTGTGGAACGAGAACCGGGATGTCACCGAAAGCATGCGCACCAAGGAGAGCTCTTCGGATTACCGGTACTTTCCCGAGCCGGACCTTCCTCCTTTTGCGCCGGACAAGGAGTTCCTCCGCCACGTTGAAGAGTCGCTGGTGGAGCTTCCCGAGGCCCGTACGCGCAGGCTGATCGATTCATTCGGGCTGAGCGAAGAGCAGGCGGATTTCCTCTGCGACGAAAAGTCCACCGCCGACTACTTCGAAGAGACCGTGCGTCTGGGCGCGGACGCCAAGAGCGCCGCGCTCTGGCTGGCCTCGGACGTGAAGAAGCATCTCAATCGCTCCTCCGTGACCCTGTCGGAAAGCCCGCTGACGCCGGGCAGGTTCGCCGAGCTGCTCTCCCTCCTGGCGGCAAAGCGCATACACGGAAGAATCGCCAAGTCTGTCCTGGAATCTGTTTTTGCGGAAAACAAGGATCCTCTCGTCATCATCAGGGAAAAGGGATGGGAGCAGATCACTGACCCGGCGGAACTGGGCACATACCTCGAAAAGGTCCTGCAGGCCAACACTGCTGCCGTCGCGGCGATCAGGGCGGGTGACCATCGGCCCACCACGTTCCTGATCGGTGAGATGATGCGCGAGACGTCGGGCAGGGCGGATCCTGCGCTTGTGCAGGCGCTCGTGAAACAGAAGCTCGCTGTTTCGGTCATCCAGATCCTTTCCCTTGGCGGAGCCATTGCAGCAAGGGAGACTGAGCAAGGCGACGTGGTGGCGGGTGATCCTTCCGAGATCATGCGCCTCGTGGAAGCCGAAGGCGGGTTCAGCCGCGCCATAGCCTTCGAAGAGGGAGAGGTCGGACGGATCCTCAGCGAGGAGATCACCCCTGAAGACTGGGCCCGCCTGGCCGCCGGAATCGACGAGCGCCTCCGCGGAGGAACGGTATCCGGAATCGTGATCACCCATGGGACCGACACCCTGGCGTACACCGCCTCTCTTGTCTTCTGGCTTTTCCCCCGGCCGCAGGTGCCGATCGTTCTTGCAGCTTCCCTGCAGCCGGCGGGGAAGCCCGGCAGTGATGCCATTGCGACGCTGCGCATGGCCATTCGCACGGCCGCGGAGAGGGAGCCGGGCGTCTACGTGGTGTTTGGCGGAAAGGTTCTCTCCCCTGTCAATCTCAAGTTCGAGCGAATGGCGCCTGACGGATTCAGGAACTGGAACATGACCACACCCTGCCACGTAGGCAACCCCCTGTTCGACGATCTGTCTTTTGCCGGGGACAGGGAAAAGCTGAAGACCAGGTTTGAAACCGCCATCAACTCCACGCTGATCCTGCGTGTCTACCCCGGTATGCGGGGGGACCATCTCATTGAGCTCATGGACAGGGGCGTGAAAAACTTCGTGCTGGAGCTCTACGATACCGGGACGGCCAATCTTCGTGACTCGCCCTATTCGCTGCGCAAGGCGCTTCTTGCCGCACGGGAGAAGGGGGTGCACTTCTTCTGCACTTCCCAGCAGGAAGGCATCGTCGATTTCTCCCGCTATGTGACGTCCCACGCGTTGTGGCGCGAGGGGGCAATTCCGATGGGCTCGCTCACGACCGAGTCTGCCTGGACCCGTCTGGTGATATGTTCCGCATTTTCCGAGACTGAGGAAGAGCTGCTGGCAGGAATGGAGGTGGGTAATGCGGACGCTTGTCTCTGAGCTCGCCTCGAGGGTCGGCGCGGAGGTCACTCTGTGCGGGTGGGTCCACAGGATCAGGGACCTGGGCGGGGTTTCGTTCGTCGTGCTGCGCGACCGGAGCGGCAGCGCTCAGCTTGTGTTCGACGCCAAGCCCGATGTGACCCTTGAATCGGTGATCCGGGTGCAGGGCAGCGCCGCGGCAAATGAAAAGGCCCCCGGAGGCTTCGAGGTGCGGGTGAAAACGCTCGAGGTTATTTCCGCTGCCGCCATCGACCTTCCTTTTCCCGTGAACCAGGACCCGGGCAAGACGAACCTCGAGTCGATTCTGGACAACAGGATGATCTCAGTGCGCAACCCATCCATCCTGTCGATTTTCAGAATCCAGTCCACCGTGCTGCGTTGTTTTGCCGAGCACCTGCGCAGCGAAGGCTTCAGCGAGATAAAGACCTCCAAGCTGATAGGAACGGGCACAGAAGGGGGAACAGGCCTGTTTTCGGTGGAATACTTCGACACGAAGGTCTACCTGACCCAGTCACCGCAGCTGTACAAGCAGGTCATGATCGCCTCGGGTATGGAGCGCGTGTTTGAAATCGGTCCCGCCTACAGGGCGGAAAAACACGACACTCCCCGACATATCAACGAGTTCGTTTCCCTGGACGTGGAGATGGCCTTCATTGAAAGCGAACAGGAGCTCATGGACCTGGAGACCAGGATCCTCGCCGCCATTTTTCGGGGGATCAGCGAATCGAACCAGCGCGACCTTGATGCATGGAATGCCGCGGTCCCGGATCCTGCGCTATGCGCCGCCATCCCCCGGGTCTCCCACGACGAGGCCCGCGAGATCGTCTCGCGGGAGACGGGCAAGAAAGTCTATGAAATCACGCCCGAGGCGGAGCGGTCGCTGTGCGAATGGGCCTTGAAGAACCACGGTATCGAGGCGGCTTTCATCTACGCTTACCCGCGAAAATCTCGTCCCTTCTATACGTACCCTGCGGAGAATAACAAGACGCGCGCATTCGACCTGCTCTTCCGGGGACTCGAAGTCACCTCGGGGGGGATGCGGATCAACCAGTACGAAATGCTGGTGGAAAGCGCGAAAACCTTCGGGCTGGATCCGGTCGGGCTGGCCGACTACTTCTCCATATTCAAATACGGGTGTCCGCCCCATGGAGGCTTTGCCATCGGAATGGAACGGCTGACGCAGAAGATCCTGGGGCTGGCGAACGTCAAGGAAGCCACGCTCTTCCCGCGGGACAGGAAGCGCGTCAGACCGTAGCCCTTCGGCCTCCAAAGCGCTTGTGGCAGCCCTCGTGAGTATTGTATACCTAACCGGAAGACGTTTCGTGCTTTCCTGAGAGCACGACTCGGAAAGGAGAAGGAAAATGCGCAAGTTATTCAGGCTCTTCCTGTTGCTGGCGGCCGTTGCTGTTGCCGCGACAGCCTACGGGCAAAGTGCGCCGCCGGCTGCGGGCAGCAGCCTTACTATCGGCCTCCTGCTCGTCGGTCCGTACAACGACCACGGCTGGAGCCAGGCCAACTATGATGCCATGCAGTACGTCGTAGCCAAGGTCCCCGGCGCGCAGATGATCTACCTGGACAAGGTCAATCCCGCGGACCGCCCGGGCACGACCGCGTCGCAGCTTGCTGAGAGCCTCGTGGCCAAAGGCGCGAAGCTCGTTATTTTCAGCTCGGACGACATGAGCGACGAAGCGGTGAAGTTCGCCCAGGCACACGATGACATATTCGTCATCATGAGCTCGGGCAGCCAGGTGTGGAAGGACGGCAAGGACTATCAGAATCTTCCGAATATGGTCAACATCATGGGACGGATGGAGTTCGGCAAGATGATCGCGGGCGTAGCCGCTGCCATGACGACCCAGACCGGCCAGATCGGTTACCTGGGTCCGCTCATCAATGACGAGACCCGTCGTCTCGCCTCTTCGGTGTACCTGGGAGCGCGCTACGCCTGGGTCAACTACCTGAAAAAGGATCCGGCGAAGCTGAATTTCAAAGTTACCTGGATCGGGTTCTGGTTCAACATTCCCGGCGTGACGTCCG
Source organism: uncultured Spirochaetaceae bacterium (assembly GCA_964437385.1). Lineage (GTDB taxonomy): Bacteria > Spirochaetota > Spirochaetia > SZUA-6 > Fen-1364 > Fen-1364. Next base: position 613 of record CAYTGX010000086.1, on the reverse strand, counting down.
ACCCATCGCAGGTCGCGGATGACTTTTTCAACAGCGGCTACGATGTTGTCGTATCAGGTATCGATACCACTGAAGCAACCACGGAAGCCGTGAAGCTCTCCGGGCAGGGCAAGAAAGTGTGGGCGATTCCTTACGACTATGCCAATGCCATTGATGAAGGCCCCGGCGTGGCCTTGGGTGTGCCCTATTTCAACTGGGGCCCCGCATATGCAAAGACGGTCAAGGCCGCAATGGCCGGCACCTACCGGTCCCACTTTGAATGGAACGGCCCGGATTGGTCGAACATCAACAACCCGGACACGTCGGCAGTCGGGTTCAACAAGGGCGCCGCATTGTCCAAGCCAGCCGCGGCCGCAGTGGACAAGTTCACCTCCGAGCTCGCCAGGGGCTTGAATCTCTGGAAGGGTCCGCTGAGCCTGCAGGACGGGACTGTCTATCTGAAGAGCGGTCAGGCGGCCACAGATCTGCAGATCTGGTACCTGCCTCAGCTCCTCCAGGGCATGGTAGGCCAGAGCGTCTCCAAGTAGTTCCAGACTCTGTATCGTCTCTGAGGGGCGAGGCATCGGTCTCGCCCCTCTGTCTAAGAAGACCCATCATGCAAGTTGAGCTGCAA
>CAYTGX010000085.1:0-18689 GCA_964437385.1 uncultured Spirochaetaceae bacterium | reverse complement strand
CGAAGAGTGACTGGGCGTAGATCCCCTCCTCGTAAAAAAGCCCGAAGTATGCGTCATCCATGATCACCAGGCAGCGCGTGCCGGAGGCAGCGGCATCCTTGATGATTGAAACGACCTCATCGGCTTCCGCTTTCATGAGGGAGTAGCCCGTCGGGTTGTTGGGGAAGTTCAGGATCAGCGAAATCCGGCCCGCTCCGGCAGCCCTGCGGACGGCGCCGCGCAGACCCTCCGCGTTGAACGTTCCCGAGGAGGTGTAGAACGGGAAGGTGGAAAGGACCGCCTCGCGCCGTGTTTCGAAGATCAGGGGATAGTTGTCCCAATGGAGATCGGGAAGGATCAGCACGTCTCCCTTGTCCACGAAAAGATCAGCGAGCGTGGAGATTCCGCAGGTAAGGCCTGCCACAACAAGGGGCAGGGAGAAGGGGGTGGACCCGATGTCCGGGTTCTTGCGTATGATCTCCTTTTTCCACATCTCCCGAAGCTTCTCCACCCCCTGGGTGGGGGCATACGGGAAGATCTCGTCGGGCTCCAGGCCGGGTACAAGGGACCGGATGGTCGGCAGAAAAAGGGGCTTCCCTGCGCGGGTGGCAATCCCGACCGTGGCGTTGGCGCGCGTGGCGTGTTTTTTTGCCTCGGCGGATTGAGCAACGATCCCCTTTGGAAAAAACAGGCGTCTGCCGAGATCGGACAACAAAGCGTCGGCGACGCTTCCCTTCAATACGGCGTTCAACTCTGACGCAAGCGGGTGCATATCTGGTTTATACGGGAGCAGGGCGGAACTGTCAACGTTCCCTCCGGCCGGCCCACGGCTGCCCCCCGGCGCGGCGGCCGGGCCGCTTGACTTGCGGCCAGAAATCAGGCTACAAATTTGTACCTTTTTAAAAGCGAATTTACATTTATGTAGTTTACTGGAGGTTGACGGTGCCGGCGGAAAAGAAAAAAAAGGACGGGGGGGCCGGAGAACTCTCGATGCTTTTCGAGATCAGCCAGATACTCGACTCCAGTCTCGACCTTCGGACCGTCGTGGAGCCGGTGCTGGAGGTCATCACGAGGTCACTGGGCATGAAGTTCGCCACCCTTACTCTTCTCAACCGGCAGTCGGGGGAGATATCGATAGAGGCGGCATATGGTCTTTCGGCAGTCCAGAAGCGCAGGGGCAGATACAAGCTGGGGGAAGGCATCACGGGCACAGTCATTCAGTCAGGCAAGCCCGCCATCGTGCCCCGCATCTCGGAAGAGCCGCAGTTCCTGGACAAGACAGGCGCGCGCAAGACTTTCGAAACCGGAGACCTTTCGTTCCTCTGCGTGCCCATCAAGATGGGACGGGAAACTGTCGGCGCGCTGAGCGCGGACAGGCCGGCCTCGCCAGCCCCGGCGCTGCACGAAGACGCGCGTATTCTCTCGATCGTCGCGTCCCTGATCGCGCAGGCGGTGCGGCTGCGCCAGTCTGCGCAGGAGGAACGGGAGCGCCTGATGGAAGAGAACCTCCGTCTGCAGGACGAGCTGAAGGACAAGTTTCGCCCGTCGAACATCATTGGGAACTCGAAGGCCATGCAGGAGGTGTACCAGCTCATCTCACAGGTGTCCGCCAGCGACACCACGGTGCTCCTCCGTGGAGAAAGCGGAACGGGGAAAGAGCTCGTTGCGCACGCTATTCACTATGCCAGTACCCGCGCGGCAAAGCCAATTATCAAGGTAAATTGCGCGGCGCTGCCGGAAGGCGTGATCGAAAGCGAGCTCTTCGGCCATGAGAAAGGGGCATTCACCGGCGCGCTTGCCGCCCGCAAGGGACGGTTCGAGCTCGCGCAGGGCGGCACGCTGTTCCTCGACGAGATCGGGGACCTTTCCCCTGCAATGCAGATCAAGCTCCTGCGCGTGCTCCAGGAGCGCGAGTTCGAGCGCGTGGGAGGCACGACCACGATCAAGGCGGATGTGAGGCTGATCGCGGCCACGAACAGAGAGCTGGAAATGCTCATCGAGAAAGAGCATTTTCGCCAGGACCTGTACTATCGCCTGAATGTCTTTCCTGTTCACATCCCTCCCCTCCGCGAGCGTCGGACCGACATCCTCCTGCTGGCGGACTACTTTGCCGAACGCTACAGCCTGAAGAATCACAAGAACGTGAGAAGGATCTCGACACCGGCAATCGACATGCTCATGGCCTATCACTGGCCGGGAAACGTGCGGGAGCTGGAGAACTGCATCGAGCGCGCAGTGGTGCTCAGCGATGACGATGTCATCCACGGCCACCACCTTCCCCCCACCCTGCAGACCGCCGAGGCAAGCGGCACGGTGCCCCGTGGCACCCTGCGCGCCACCTTGGAGCGCATCGAACGGGAGCTCCTCGTGGAGGCACTGAAGTCCTCGCGCGGCAACATGGCGGTGGCTGCCGAGTCGCTGGGCATCACCGAGCGGATCATGGGTCTTCGAGTGCGGAAGTACAAAGTAGCCTCGCGCCGTTTCAGGAGTCCACAAGGCTGAGCCTGGCACGAACCTTGCATGGGAAGGGCAACGATACTTCGTGCAAGGAGGGTTCAATGCCTGCTATCAATTATGGCGACACGGCCTGGATGCTCGTTTCGACGGCGCTCGTCATGGCCATGACAGTGCCGGGGCTTGCCATGTTCTACGGCGGCCTCGTGCGCCGCAAAAACGTGCTCTCCACGATGATGCAGTCTTTCATCATTCTCTGTCTGATCAGCGTCCAATGGGTGCTGTGGGGATACAGTCTGGCATTCGGGCCGGATGTGGGGCACTTCGTGGGCAACCTCAAATGGTTCGCCCTGAACGGAGTTGGCCTGGCGCCGAACGCCGATTACGCGGCAACCATCCCCCACCAGCTCTTCATGGTCTACCAGATGATGTTCGCCGTCATCACGCCCGCCCTCATCACCGGAGCATTTGCGGAGAGAATCAAGTTTTCGACCTTTGTCGTCTTCACGCTCCTGTGGGCCACGCTCGTATACGATCCCATCGCCCACTGGGTATGGGGCAAGGACGGATGGCTGCACAACCTCGGCGCCCTGGACTTCGCGGGCGGAACGGTCGTGCACATCTCTTCGGGTATTTCAGCGCTTGTCTTCGCCCTGGTCATCGGAAAGCGGAGCGGGTATCCCAAGATCACCCCGGCACCGCACAATATGACCTATACTGTCATCGGCGCGGCGCTGCTCTGGTTCGGGTGGTTCGGGTTCAACGCGGGTAGCGCTCTTCAGGCAAACGAGCTTGCGGTGAGCGCATTCATCAACACAAATACGGCCACGGCCATGGCGGGTCTCGCATGGATCATCATTGACTGGCTCGTGACCAAGAAGCCCACGGTGCTTGGCGCTGCCACCGGCGCGGTTGCGGGACTGGTTGCCATCACACCGGCCGCGGGATTCGTCACGCCGATGGGTTCGATTGCAATCGGCATTGCAGTGGCCATCGTCTGCTACATCGCCGTTGCGGTGATCAAGGGGAAGCTCGGGTACGACGATTCGCTGGACGCGTTCGGTGTGCACGGCGTTGGAGGAACCGTAGGAGCCCTGCTCACCGGTGTCTTTGCCTCCAAGCTGATCAACTCTGGCGGTGCTGACGGAGGCATCTTCGGCAACTGGGCGCAGGTGGGTACGCAGGCAATCGCCGTCGTCGCCGTCATTGCCTATGCGGCGATTGTCACGCTCATCCTCACGAAGGTGCTGGACTTGATCATGGGCCTGCGCGTGAAGGACGAGGACGAGGCAATCGGCCTCGACATCACCCAGCACAAAGAGAGCGCCTACACGCTCATCGACTGAGGGAGGAAGACATGAAACTTGTCATTGCGATCATTCAACCGCACAAGCTCGACGACGTGATGCGCGAGCTGGACCTGCAGGAGATACACCTCAAAACCGTCACGAACGTGCTGGGGTGCGGGCGGCAGAAGGGCGTCACGGAGATCTACCGCGGAGTCAAGGAGGCAGGCACCCTTCTCAAGAAGGTCCGCATAGAAATAGGGGTCAACGACGCCTTCGTGCAGCCGACCGTAGATGCCATCATCAAGGGCGCGCGCACCGGCAACATCGGGGACGGAAAGATATTCGTCCTCCCCATGGAAGAGTGCATTCGCATCAGGAGCGGCGAAAAAGGAAAGGTCGCCATCGGCTGAATTCAAAGCGGGGGAGCGCGTGCTGCCCTCCCCCGCTCCCCTTCCCTCAGCGAAATCGTAGGCGAACGGCGCCCGGCTGCGTATCTTCACACCAAGGAGGCGACCATGATCCACAGCGGATTCCTGGAAAACCTGTACCGCGGTGAGTTCGTGCCGGAGCTTTTCAACCCCGCCGCTCCACCGCCGGACGAGCAGAGGGTGAGCAGCTTCATTGCCAGGTTCCATGAAGCGGTTGCACATTATGATCCCCGCGCGCTGGAGGCGGGACACGCCGTTCCTCCGGACCTCATGAAGAAGCTGGCGGAGATCGGCACTTTCGGGATCATTATTCCCCGGGAATACGGGGGACTGGGCATGACTCTCCAGGAGTATCTCCGCGTCATCGACGAGCTGGCCTCCTCGGACATGTCCCTTGCGCTCATCCCGCTGGCGCACCTGTCCATCGGAGTCAAAGGGATCCTGCTCTTCGGCGCCGAGGAACAGAAGAAACGCTGGCTCCCAGTCGCGGCTTCGGGAGAGACTGTTTTCGCCTACGCTCTCACGGAGCCGGAAACCGGCTCGGATGCCCAGCACGTCCGCACAACGGCGCGGCCATGCGACGACGGCCGATCATGGGTCCTGGAGGGGACCAAGACATACATCACCAACGCGAACTATGCCGGGGCGTTCACCGTGTTCGCGCAGCTCGGGGAGCCGGAAGAAGGCCGCATGGGAGTGTTTGTCGTCGAACGCTCGATGGAGGGGCTGAGCGTGGGGCCGGACATGCCGAAGATGGGGCTGGCGGTAAGCTCGACGGCCATGGTGCGCCTCAACGGGGTACGCGTGCCGGCCTCCCACATGATCGGCGGTCCCGGCGACGGTTTTCGCATCGCCATGATTATCCTGAACTACGGGAGACTTGCCCTTGGGGCCACCTCCTCGGGGCTCCTCTCGCAGTCACTCAAGGACATGGCCAGCCGTGCCTCCTCCCGCAGGCAGTTCGGCCTCGCGCTGCGGGAGTTCGAGCTCATCCAGGAAAAAATGGTGCGGGCGCGGGCGCACGGCTTTGCGGCATCTGCCATGACGTTCTTCACCGCGGCCATGCTCCAGGCGGACCCGCTGTCCAATGTGGGCATCGAAAGCTCGCACACAAAGCTCTACGGGACCACGCGGTGCTGGGACACCCTCTACGATGCGCAGCAGACAGCCGGCGGCGCGGGCTTCCTGTCCACGCTCCCCTACGAAAAACGCCTGCGGGACTTTCGGGTGACCACGATCTTCGAAGGCACCACGGAGATCCACTCGATCTATCCGCCTCTCACCCTGGCGCGCGCGTACGGAAAAGAGCTTGCCGGGCGCGGGCCTCTGGGAAAGCTGGCCGGGATCATCCGCCTGTCGCGCTCCCGCGCCTTGCGCCGGGCGCGCGAGTCCCAGCCGGTATTGAAAGCAGCGCTCCACACCGCGGTGCGGAGCGAAGCCCTTTTCCGCTCCCTGCTCTCCATGGGCCTGCGCAGGTATGGGAACCGGCTCGCCACGCAGGAGTTCCTCCTGAGGAGGATGACTCACCTGAGTCTTTCCCTCTTCTGGCTGACAGCAAGCGTCTGGTTCCTGAAGCGCCGTCACCCCGGGGGCGCCTTCCCGCCGGAGGACCTTTCTGTGATCGCTTACCTGACCGAGGAAGCCCGAGAGGTCCAGGTGCTGGACGGCAGGCATGCGAGCAGCCGCAAGGAGCAGATCCACCGGCAGATCATGCGTTCACTGTGAAGTCATTGGCGCCAGCGCCGCGCGCGGAGCGCAGGCGGTCATCACTGGTAGAATCCCTTTTCCTCTGACGCAAGTGTGACAACGAGCGGCGCGGGAGTAAACCGTTCGCCATGGCGCGCGGCAAAGCCAGCGAGTGCCTCGTGGATCGCGCCGATGCCGCGCGAATCTGCCCACCGCAGGAGACCGCCGCGGAAAGGCGGAAAACCGGTGCCAAGGATGAGTGCGAGGTCCGCCTCCTGCGCCGAGGCTACGATCCCTTCCTGCAAGGCCCGGGCCGCCTCGTTCACCATCGCCAGGAACGGCCTGTCCCTGGTATCAGCGCGCCCGGGCGCGCTTTTGACGGCCCCCTGACGCTCGGCAATGAGCCGGCGCATCTCGGGGTTGGGGATCCTCTTGCGGCCGCGATGCAGGTAAAAACCCTTGCCTGTCTTCTTCCCCAGGAGGTCAGCCCGCCCGGCCAGGGATTCGATGACAGCGGAAGCCTCCATCCGGTGCCCGTATGCACGGGAGAGCACCCTGCCGACCTCGCGGGCCACGTCGATGCCGATCTCGTCCAGCAGGGTGAACGGGCCCATGGGCATTCCGAAATCGAGGAAGAGCCTGTCCACGGCAACAAAATCGCTGCCCTCTTCGATCAGGCGGACGCATTCGTTGAGGTACGGCATGAGGAGCCGGTTGACGAGAAAGCCCGGGCAATCGTGGACCACGATCGGAGTCTTCCCGAGTGCAAAGACGGCGCGCACGGCGTCAGAAACTGCCTGGGCACTGGAGCGAGCCCCCGGCACCACCTCCACAAGCGGCATGCGGTTGGGCGGGTTGAAAAAATGCATGCCGACGAACCGCTCGGGGCGGCGAAGGGACACCGCCATTTCCGTGATTGAGAGGGAAGAGGTGTTGCTGGCAATCAGTGTATCGGGCCGGACGCGCTCCTCCACCTCGGCGAGCACCTTCTTCTTGACATCGAGGTTCTCCACCACCGCCTCGATTACCAGGTCGGGGCTTCCCAGGCCCTTATAGTCCACCGCCCCGGATATCCGGTTCATGCCGAGGTTGGTCTCCCGCGGGCTTCCGCGCCGCTTGCCTTCAAGCTCGCGGAAGATGTCGTGCGCAGTCTCGAAACCCTTCCGCACCGCCTCCCACGCGATGTCCTTTACGACGACCGGAACTCCCTGCTTTGCAAAGAGCCAGGCGATCCTCCCGCCCATGACGCCCGCGCCAAGGACCGCTGCGCGCTCAATCTTTCGAGCGGCGGTGCCCGGAGGATTTGGCAGGAGGGCCGCGGGCCGTTTTGCCGCCTCCTGCGCAAAGAAAAGGCGCACGAGGTTTCGCGTGATGTCCGTCGGCAGGAGCCTCCCGATAGTTTCCCGCTCTGCGGCCAGGGCCCTGGCGCGGCCCGCGTGAACCGTCTTTCTCAAAACGTGCAGTGCAGCGAGGGGTGCGGGGTAGTGCCCCCCGGTGCGGGACAGGACCTCTCGGCGCGCCGCGCGGAAGAGCAGGGCACGGCCAAAAGGAGTCTTCTCAGCCAGCGTGATGCCAAGGCCCTTGCTCCTGCGTCTCCGCAGGGGCGGCTTGCCCCCGGCAATCGCGCGGGCCATCTGCAGGGTTTTGTCCTCGAAAAACGCCAGGGGCCAGCAGGCATCGGCAAGCCCCATCTTCTCCGCCCGGGAACCATCAACCGGGGCGCCTGTCAGGATCATGCGGAGGGCAGCGGAGAGCCCGATGATTCTCGGCAGCCGGTACGTGCCGCCGTAGCCGGGAAGGATCCCGATGGTAGTCTCGGGCAGGCTCAGCTTCGTGCGGGGGTCATCTGTCACCACCCGGTAGTCACACGCCAGGGCAAGCTCCAGGCCTCCCCCTGCGGCCGCGCCATGGATCGCGGCGATGGTGGGGAACGGCAGGTCATCCAGGGCATTGAAAACAGCCTGCCCCTCCCCCGCCTTTTCCACGGCCATCTTCTCTTCCGTGATGGCGGCAAACTCGTGGAGATTCGCGCCTGCGATGAAGATCCCCGGCTTGCCGCTTTTCACCACCAGGCAGCGTATGTCGCTGCGGAGTGAAAGCTCGACGAGATTCCGATTGAGCTCCTCCATGACAGCGGCGCTCAGGAGATTAACTTTCTCACCGGGAAGGTCAAACAGGAGCTCGGCGATGCCGTCTTTCACCTTCAGCGAAAACGCGCCTGCCGGATGAAGGGACGGTGAAGCCAGGGCCGCGCTCATCACGCCACCTCCAGGAGAAGAGCCGCACCCTGCCCTCCCCCGACGCAGAGGGTTGCAAGACCTGTGTTCTGGTTTCTCCGGCGCAGCTCCTTCAGCGTGTGGATCACCAGGCGCGTGCCGGTCATGCCTACGGGATGGCCGAGCGCAATGGCGCCGCCCTGGGCGTTCATCCTGTCCCGGTCCAGCTCTCCGAGCCTGCGGTCCATGCCCAGGTACTCCCGGGAGAAGGCGTCGGACCCGAAGGCGATCTCACAGGCAATGACCTGGGCCGCGAACGCTTCGTTGATCTCCACGTAGTGGATGTCCGTCATGGCGGCGCCTGCCCGGTCCAGGAGCGCGCGGGTGGCATAGACCGGGCCCAGGCCCATGCGCGCCGGCTCCAGGCCCGCATAGGCGAACTCCCGCAGGTAGCCCAGGGGCTGAAGGCCCCGCGCCCGGGCATCCTTTTCCGACATCAGCACCACGGCGGCGGCCCCGTCGGTCAGCTGGGACGAGTTTCCCGCGGTCACAGTGCCGTTCTTCCTGTCGAAGTAGGGCTTCAGGCGGGCAAGGGCTTCCGTGCTCTGGTTTTCCCGGGGCCCATTGTCCGCGCTCAGAACAGCGTCGTAGTTCGGAGGAACGGGGACAGGGAGAACCTCTCCGTCCAGGGTCCCCTCGCGGGCCGCTGCCACCGCCCGCTGGTTGCTGAGAAGGGCGAACGCGTCCTGGTCCTCGCGCCGGATCTTGAACTCGCGGGCCAGGTTCTCCGCGGTCAATCCCATGATCAGGCCGCTCACCGGGTCGGTGAGTCCCTGCAGGAGGGCCACCTCGGGACGAAGCATCCGCAGCCGGAACTGGAGAAGGGTAGCAAGCCGTTCCCGTCCCTTCTTTGCGCGCGCGAGCCGATTCAGGAACTCCGCGTACTCCCGGGGAAAGAGCAGCGGGATGCCGCTCATGCTCTCTGCACCACCGGCCACGAACACGCGGCCGTAGCCCGCCAGGATCTTCAGCGCCGCAGTGGTGATGGCCTCCATGCCGCTTGCGCAGTTGCGATGGACCGTCATGGCGGGCACACGCGAGGGGATCCCCGCCTTGAGGGCAATGACACGGGCGATGTTGGCCGCATTGGGCGGCTGCGCCACGTTTCCGATGATCACCTCATCCACATCCGCCGACGGGATTCCGGAGCGCGCAAGGGCCTCCCGCACGACGATGGCCCCCAGGTCATCCGCCGATGTGTCCTTGAAGACCGTGCCTGCTTTTGCCATCGGCGTGCGCACCCCCTCGATGATGGCGATACGTTCATTCATTTCCATCCCTCCGCGGACCTGTACATCTCTTCGATGAGGTCGCTGTATTTCTGCTCGATGAAGAACCGACGCGGCTTGAGGGTGGGGGTGAGCTCTCCCGACTCGACATCCGCCGGGTGGTCCAGGATGGCGAAGCGCTCCACCCTTTCGCAGTGGTGAAGGCGCTCGTTGATCCGGTCGATCTCAGCCTGCGTCTCGCGCCGCAGGAAATCGCTTGCCAGGAACTCCTTCGGGTCCATTCCGGCAAGGCCCACGCGGCTGCGGTATGCGGCTGTCTTCTCCGGATCCGGGAACAGGAGGGCTGTGACGCACGTGCGGTTGTCCGCCACGATCATCGCCGTGTCAACAAACGGGATCTGCGACAGCGCATATTCGATGGGGGCCGGCGGCACGTACTCGCCCGTGGATTTCTTGAAGATCTCCTTCTTACGGCCTCGGATGGTGAGGTATCCGTCCCGGTCCATCTCTCCCAGGTCCCCGGTATGCAGCCAGCCGTCCGGTGTCAGCACGGCAGCGGTTGCTTCGGGGTTGTTGTGGTACCCCCGCATGATGTTGGGGCCCCGTGCAAGGATCTCCCCGTCTTCCGCGATCCGCACCTCCACGCTGGGAAAGAGGGGGCCGGCGCTCCCCAGCCGGGTATGGCCGGGGTAGCTGGCAGATATCACGGGGGCCGCCTCGGTAAGGCCGTAGCCTTCGTGCACCGGAACCCCGACATTCGTAAGAAGACGGGCAACCTCGAGATCCAGCCGCGCGGAGCCGGAGATTACCGAGCGCAATCGGCCGCCAAGGGCCGCCAGCATGCGGCGGTAGACCACGGCACGATAGAACGCGTCCAGCGGGGTCGATCGGTCCACCGGTCTTCTTGACGCGCGGGACATCGCACCTCGGGCCAGCGCGCCCTTGATCCCGGCAGCCGCGCGGGCCGCCTCCAGGAATCGCAGGGCTACCTTTTCCAGAATGCGGGGGACCACCGTCATGACCGTCGGCTTGACCCGGGCCAGGTACTCTCCCACCCTCTTGGGATCGTCCACAAAGTACACGGGAATCCCGCTCGCCATGTAACTGTACATGACCATGCGCTCGAACACGTGTTCCAGCGGGAGGGTGGAGAGCGCCACGTCGACGCGGGAGTCCGCGTTGAGGCGCCCGCAGCAGTCCTTCACCTGGGAGACGAGGCTTGCCTGGGTGAGCTCAACACCCTTGGGAAGCCCGCTGCTGCCGCTGGTATAGATGATCGTAGCCAGGTCGGCACCGGAGACTTCACGTGCCATGAGGTCGAACGCGCGCGGGTCCGCATGATCCAGTTCTTCCCCTCGCCTCGTGATCCGGTCGAACTCCTCGTGCACCCCCGAATACCAGAAGGTCACCAGGTGCACAAGGCCGGAGGCGTGCGCATGCACCATGGGCATTTCATCGGGGTTTCCGACGAAGAGATGGCGCATGCCGGAATCCTGGATTTCATGGAGGAGGCTCTGGACCGAGATCCGCTTGAAGATGGGGACCGTGACTCCCCCTGCCGCCTGGATAGCAAGGTCCACCGCGAGCCACGGCGGCGAGGAAGGGGCAATGACCCCCACGGATTCCCCCTTCCGGATTCCCATGTCTCGCAGTCCCAGGCTCAGGCGGCGGACGGTTCGCATGAAATCCCTGTGGGACCAGGTCAGCCATCCGCCCTGCCGGGGAAAGCTCAGCGCGTCAGGTCTGTCATATCTGGCCGCAGCATAGGAGAGGAGCCCGGGGAGAGTGCTGAAAGGGAGGGGTTCCGCCGATGCCTGCGAGGCTTCACGGCGTTCAACGGACTCTGTCACGAGGTTCGCCATACCGGCTTCATTGCTGGCCTAAACTTACTTCACCCGCAGCGGGGAGGCAAACACCGCCGACGATCGGGTTCAGTGCTCCTCCAGAAATGCAATGACTGAATCGTTGAAAACGCGCGGGTTGTCCAGGTGCATGGAGTGCGAAGCTGCAGGAATCCGGATCCGTACCGCATGGGGGATGCAGCGAGCCAGCTCATCCGTGATCAGGTGAAACATCGGAGGGCTCAGCTCTGCGTCCAGGAGAAGGACAGGGATGCGGATGCGTCGGACCTCGTCGAGACTGAGAGGAGAGAAGAAGCCTTCAGGCGTCGTGTCTGCCATGATCTCCGCGGCATTGGACAGCAGACCCGCCCGGGCGGACAGCGGCACCTTGTCGTAGCTCCCGGATCCCAGGACGCCGTCAAGGAAATACCGCACCCCGCCCTCGCGATCCCCTTCCTGGAAGGCGCGGCGCGCAGGCTCCCACGCTCCACTGTAGAAGGAGTCCAGCCTTGCCTGACCACCGGGGATGTGCGGCAGCCAGGGGAGGAGCGGAGGCTCCCCGAGAACGAGGGTGCGTACAAGGCCCGGCTCCCGCACCGCCAGGATGAGCGCCGCGTATGCACCGAAAGAGGATCCGACGATGTGCGCGGGCCCGGGACCCACCTCATGAATCAGCTTTCCCAGATCGGCTGCATGGAGGGAGGCTGAGTAGTCGCTGCCCGCGCTGTCGGAGTTGGGAAAGTGGAACCGCCTGCTGTAGGCAATGGCACGGAACTTCGAGGAGAAGGGATCCATCTGCGGGCTCCAGCTTCGGAAATCCGCCACACTCCCGTGGACGAAGAACACGGGAGTGCCGGCGCCTTTCTCCACGTATGCGAGGGTTGTTCCGTTCACCTGGGCCGACAGCATGTGATCATTATACGCATCCGCCGGGGTGCGTGGCGAGCGCTTCGGTGGATCTGGACGCGTGCATCCGGTGTTTCTGCTGCAACGAGCTGTGTCCCCGCGGCGGCTTTGCATCGAGCGGCCGTGGTTCCTTCGGCTGCTCCTGCGCAGCAGTGAGTAAGACGGCCCTCAGTCCGCTTCAGTGTATTCCATGAAATCGAAGTCCGCGTGCAGCCCGGTTCCGGAAAGGTCCTGGCAGCAGAGAGCGGCGAATGCTCCGGTGAAGCCGCAGGGCACCGCGTGTTCGTCCGAAAGTATCGATGCATCCATCTCCCACCCGATCCCGGCCCAGGTTTTCCCGTCGGGAGAATAGCGGAAGCTCAGCCTCTCGCGGTCCGTCTCGAAGCCGAGGAAGACCCGTTTCCAGCCTTCCACGGGGAGCTCCTTCTCCACCGGAAATGAGAGAACGCCCCGCTCGCAGCGCATGAGCCCGAGGCACTTGGAGGCGTGTGCCGCCCGGCTGATGTACAGATAGTAGAAACTGTCCGTATTGTAGAAAGCGGCGAGCCCCGCAAGCTGCTGGAATGTCAGCGGCTCGAACTCGACGCATGTCGAAGCGGAGACACTGAACGCGCTGATGCGGCGCGCCACCAGAGCCTGGCGGAAATTGGAAAGAATGCTCTCCCGGCCTTTCAGCCTCAGAAAGCCCGGCCGCTCGGTCAGGCTCATGAGCGAGTCATCCAGCGGGACGCGAAGAGACTGCCAGCAGGGTCGAAGAGCCGGACTATCGAAGTCATCGCGTGCAGGCTCTTTTTCCCACGGGTGAGCGGGAAGGTCGGGGGCATGGAACTCCACTGACGGGGCCTGCCCGCCCTGTTTCAGGCGCGGCCAGCCTTCCAGGGTCCATTCAACCGCCTGCAGGGCGGTCTCCCTGCCGAGGATGGATTTCCCATTTGCCAGCGGGCGGCGGCAGAGATGGGCCATGACCCACTCGCCTCCCTGTGTCTGCACGAGACTGCCGTGCCCGGCGCTCTGGAGAGGAAGGGAGGGATCGCGCGCCGAGGTGAGGAGCGGATTTCCCGGCATGACCTCGTAGGGTCCGCGAAGGCTGGCTGAGCGGGCAACGCTGACGGCGTGCGTGGTGAAGGTGCCTCCTTCCGCGGTCACCAGGTAGTAAAAGCCCTCCCGCCGGTACAGGTGCGGGCCTTCCACGAGACCAAGCTCGGTCCCACCAAAGATCCGGGACGCCGCGCCGACCAGCCGCCGCTTCTCGGGGCAGTACTCTTGCAGAAGGATCCCTCCGAATCCGCTCTGGGAGGGGCGGTAGTCCCACAATACGTTGACCAGCCATTTTCGGCCGGCGGGATCGTGGAAAAGTGATGCATCGAATCCCGAGCTGTTCAGGTATATCGGATCGGACCACGGGCCCTCGATGGAGGGTGCGGTAGTGAGGTAGTTATGGCAGTCTTTGACCTGGCCTGCCCAGCGCTTCATGTCGGTGTACACGAGATGGAAAAGGCCATTGCTCCAGCTCAGGCAGGGGGCCCACACGCCACCGGAGTTGGGATTGCCGCGCATGTCCAGAAGGCCCGGCCGGTCCAGGGGTCGCGCGGCAAGCCGCCAGTGTTCCAGGTCACGGGAATGATGGATGGAGACGCCGGGGAACCATTCGAATGTCGAGGCGGCAATATAGTAGTCGTCCTCCACGCGGAGGATCGAGGGGTCCGGGTTGAACCCTCGCAGGACAGGATTCTGGATTATGCGCATAGTGTCATCATTCCTTGACTGCGCCGCCGGCAGGGTGAAGGCCGGGGCTGCACGGAAACCTACCTTGCCGCAGGAAAGGCCGAAATCGGTCAAAGGCCGCATTCGCGGATAGGTGGTATTGCCTATCGCGGAGCAGCCCGCAGGCCTATACGCACCGCCCGAAGGGCGTAGCCAAGAATGCGCAGCGCGCGGAACGCGCGCGGAGGGCGGCAGCTGGCCGCGCAGCGGACAGCGAGAGCCGCGAGGTCGGCTCATGCCAGGGACGGCGTTCGAGCCGAACGGGTACTCCCGTATGGCCGAGAGGCCGACGCGGTATCCGTAGGGCGGCAGGCGCGCAACTCCGCCAGGAGCGGAAGGCACGCCGGGAGCCCACGCAGGGGCCTGACCGTCTTTTGCTTGCCATCACCCTACGCGCTCCTATACCCCCTCCCTCTGCTCGATCGAAGAAAGCTCGGCGGCCAGGGCCACATCGTCCCGGGGCCCCACGATTCTCATGTGCTTCCAGGCCCCGGACCTCCAGCGCAGCGTCATGATGACGCCCCTCGTCCATTCGTCCGCGCACATCGCGCCCCACACTCCGATGAGCCCGAGCCCGAGCCTCACCCCGGCGAACCATGACCCGAACGTGGAGATGATCGCAATGGACGCCACGGCAAATATCACGGTAAAACGTACATCCCCGGCCCCTTTCAGCGCGGGATTGATGATCGTGTTGAAATTCCTGCCCGGCTCGTGGGCCAGGGAAATGAAGAGGATCGTGGCGGCAAGACCGACGATCTGCCGGTCCTGCGTGAAGAGGCTGACAATCGGGTATTCGAACAGCTTTATGACAATCACGAACACGAGGGAAATGAGGAATCCGGCGGCGAAATATCGGTAGACCCGTTTCTCTGCCTCGGCCTGCCTGCCCGCCCCCACGTAATAGCCGACCTTGATCTGGGCCGCCGAGCCTATCGAGATGCCGGGCATGAACACGTAGCGCAGCACGGCGATGAGGATCCCGTACGTGGCGAGCGCCCGCGTGCCCATGCCCGCGATCATGGACAGGATGAATATCTGCGACAGGTTATACGTCAGTGACTCGCTGGCAGTGGGAATCCCCACCGCCAGCACGGCCCTGTAGACGGACCGGGGGATCCGCCGGATCTCGCCGAACGGAAGCTCGATGTCCTTTTTCCGACGGAAGATCAGCGCGTACAACCCGCACGCCACCACCTGGCTCGTCACCGTTGACGCCGCAACGCCGAGCACGCCGAGCACCGGAAACCCGAACGGGCCGAAAAGGCAGAGGGCGTTCCCACTCACAGTCAGCACCAGGGCAATGATGTTCACCATCATCGGGTCACGTGGATGTCCCCACGCACGCAGGATGCTGGCCTGGGCGGTATTGAAGGCCATGAAGAACGACAATCCTCCGTAGAGAGTGAGGAACTGCCGGGCGTACAGCGCCACGTGAGGGTCCAGGCGGTAGATGCCGATGACCGGCCCGGCAATCAATGAGACGACCGCGGAGAGGAAGAAAGAAAACGCCATGATGAGGACGAGACTTCCGATGCCGGCCAACCCCGCATCGCGGCGCTTGCCGGCCCCCAGGTTCTGCGTGATGAGGATGCTCGCGCCGATGGACACCATTGTGTAGAGAAGCTGCATGAGGAAGGCGAACTGGTTGACCAGGCTCATTGCAGCCACGGCATCCTGGGAGAACCTGCTGAGCATGAAGGTGTCGACGCTCATCAGCGATGTGCGAAGGGCATTCTCCACAAGGATCGGCCAGGCGAGCTTCAAGAGCGGAATGCGCGTTCTGTCAGTGAGAACTGTTTCCATGAATCCGGGGCCTGGGCCTACCTGCGCCGAAACGGCGCGACGAGCGCGAGGCTCCTGTGCCGGAGGCGCTGCCGAGCCGCCGGGTCACAGGCCTGCGCCCTTGCCGCGACGAATCCAATGCCGCTCTTTGCACCGGTGAGAAAAACGGTGATGCCCTCCAGGGATGCGCGCATGTGCTCCCCTCAAGGATACCTCCGAGGGAGTATGTCAGTCCATGTAGTAGCCGCCGTTGATGTTGACGGTCTCCCCGTTGATGAACGCGGCGTCGTCTGAAGACAGGAAGCAGATGAGGTGGGAAATGTCCTCCACGGTCCCGAGCCTGCGCACGGGAATGGAGGCCGCCGCCTTTGCCTTCTTCTCATCGGTCCAGTACTTCATCATCTCCGTCATGACCGCGTGCGGGGCTATGGCATTGCATGTGACACCGAACGGTCCCAGCTGCCGGCCCACGGACCGGGTGAGGCTGATGACCGCACCCTTGCTGGCGCCGTACACGAAGACCGTGGAGTTGTCGCCGTTCTTCCCGGTAATGGAAGAGACGTTGACGATGCGCCCGTACTTCTGCTCTTTCATGATGGGGGTAGCGGCGCGAATGGCATACAGGATTCCCTTCACATTGATGTTCAGGGTCCGGTCGATGATGTCATCGGTCGTTTCTTCAATCGTTCCGGGAAGCAGCAATCCGGCGTTGTTCACGAGGATGTCCAGCCGCCCGAGCTCGTCTTTCGTGCGCGCAATCAGCGTATCGACCTGCGCGCGGTCCTGGATGTCACAGGTGATCGGCAGGACTTTCCCTGCGCCGGGGGATTTGGCGCCTGTGCGGATCAGCGCTGCGGTCTCCTCCAGGCCGGCAGCATCGATATCCGTAATCACAACGGCCGCGCCGTCCCGGGCCATCTCCACCGCCGTGGCCTGTCCCATTCCCTTTGCCGCGCCGGTGATGATCGCGACCCTCCCCTCGAATCGTGCTCTCATGGAATCTTCTCCCTTCAGTATGGTACGTGCGCTCAGTACGCGCCGGTGCTCTTCTGGCCGCTCACAAGGAGCACGCCCGAGCTGGTTCCCAGCCGTGTTGCACCCGCGTTGATCATGGCAACGGCATCCTCGAAGCTCCGCACGCCTCCTGCCGCCTTGACGCCCATGGCCGGACCCACGGTGCGGCGCATGAGCGCGATGTCCGCAACGGTGGCTCCGCCCTTGTTGAATCCCGTGGAGGTCTTCACGAAATCCGCCTCGACCCCCTTCGCGATCTGGCAGGCAAGAACCTTTTCCTCTTCGGTGAGCAGCGAGGTTTCAAGAATCACCTTGAGCACGATGCTGGTCCGGCACGCCCGCCTCACGGCGAGCATATCCTCACGCACCGTCTTCAGGTCTTTGGCCTTCATGGCACCGACGTTCATCACCATGTCGATTTCATCCGCGCCATTGGCAATCGCGGTCCGCGCCTCGAAGCTCTTCACGCGGCTGTCCATGGCGCCCAGGGGAAAGCCCACAACGGCGCACACCTTCACGCCGGTTCCCCCCAGCTTCCGGGCGCAGTGCTCCACCCAGCGGGAGTTCACGCATACAGAAAAAAAGTGGTGCGCGGCGGCCTCGGCGCACAGCGTATCGATCTGTTCTTCCGTGGCTTCGGGTTTCAGCAGGGTATGGTCGATATACCGCGCAAGGTCCGCGGGCCGCAGACCCGCCGGGCCGGAGGCCGCCGCGGGGGCTCCTTCAGCCGGGGTCTTTGCCCCCTGTGTGCCGAGCCGCGCCACGACCTCTGCGACGATCTTCTCGATCAATTCGTTCTGGTCCATACAACTCCCCTTATCGTCAGTCGCGGTACGCGTACCCGCGTATCCCGCAACATTCATGCCGGTCGCGGTATTCCCGCGACGTTAATTGCATCCACAACACCGAGAATGGCCGCGTCGCAGGGATTGAACCACCCGTTCGGGTTCGCCTGTGCCGCTTCTTTTCCGGCCTCGAAGAACACCAGGTCTCCTTCCCCCGCGCGGACAGTGTCGAAGGCCACCAGGGCCGGGCCTGCATCCACCCGGTTCTCATCCATGGGCTGCACGAGGAGCAGCTTCAATCCCTCCAGGCTCTCAACCTTGTGCGTGCACACGACACGCCCGATCACCCGGCCCAGCTTCATCGCATCCCCCCTGGATAGCTCACCGCGCCGCGCTGGTCGGACTGTCCTGAGCTGCCGCGGCTTTCTCATAGGTGAACGCCCCGCTCATCTCGATGGCGTCCACGATGGCAATGATCGTCGCATCGGACGGCTTCCCCTTTGTCGCTTCGGTCATGCGGGCGCTGGACCCGGTGACATAAAATACCACTTCACCCGCATTCCCACCTACACTGTCAACGGCAACCACGAAGTCACCTTTGCCCTTGAGAGTGACAGGGTCGATCTTTTCCAGCATCAACAGTCTTTGTCCTTCCATGGAAGGGCTTTTGTGGGTGGCAACTACTGTGCCCCTTACCCGCGCCAGGACCATGGCGGCGCTATTTCTTCCCTGCGGCGGCCGGCCTGCCGGCCGACGGCTGCCGACCGAGGGGCAGGGCCGCGTCAACTGACTCGTGCGGCCGCGGGATGACGTGGGTCGTCACGATCTCCCCCACCTTCTCCGCCGCCCGCGCCCCCGCGTCCACCGCTGCACGGCATGCCGCCACGTCTCCCCGCACGATGGCCGTCACGTAGCCGCCGCCGATCTTCTCGTATCCCACCAGGGTGACGTTCGCCGCCTTCACCATCGCGTCCGCCGCTTCCACCATCGCCGCGAATCCGCGGGTCTCGATCATCCCCAATGCGTCAAAAATCACGTTGTCCGCCATGTGTCCCTTCCTTTGCATCCGCATCTATGCGCACTAGCGCGCTTACGGCATCCAACGCCGCGCCCTTTGGGCTCGGAAGGCCTACGCGCGCTTACGGCATCCAACGCCGCGCCCGACGCGCTTGCGCGTCATTTGGCGCGGCAGGGCTTCATATTCTCGCAGCGTTCGCCGCGATCTCGCGTCCGCTCAAACCGCCCAGGCGTGA
>CAYTGX010000084.1:0-19319 GCA_964437385.1 uncultured Spirochaetaceae bacterium | reverse complement strand
CCACTTCCACCGCTCCCATCACCGGGATGTTGTTGTCCAGCAGCTGCAGCGTAAGAGTCTCGTAGCCTGCCGGTATGGTGGTGCTGGACCAGGTGGCCTGGTTGCCCGAGACGCTGAAGCTTAAAGGAGTGGCCGGGCCTGAGGGAGGGGTCAAGGTCGCCTGGATGGAGGGGTTTTCCACCTGAGAACCCGTCCAGGTAACACTGAGGTTCAAAGTGCCATTTCCCGCAAGGGGCACTACGGAGATAGCCACCGTCGTGGTCTTGCCGGTATGCACTGTCACGGCTGCCTGTCCACTGCCGATGATTGTGCCCCCGGCGTTGAGGGCATTCACCGTCACGCTCCAGCTTCCGAAGGCCAGATCACTGACCGTCACTGAGCCGCCGGAAGTGGTCTGGGAAAAGCCCGCCCCGCCGGGTCCTGTGCCGCTGACCGTGAAGCTGACAGCACTCATATCGATTGGAGGCAGAAGGGTCCTTGCGTTGATATTGTTTGTGAACTCGATGGAAAGGGAGCCGCCCCGGGAGTTGGAAGAGCCGATCGGATTGGGGCAGGACGTAAGAAGAAGCAGCACGCTCAACGCAGCAAGCCCGAACACCGCAAGCCTTTTGGTTTCCATACTTTCTCCTGAGGAGCTTTTGGAGGAATCCTACAGTGCGGCCTGCGAGCCGTCAAGAAAAACGTGATTTCGGCCGGAGTGCGTCAGCCCCTCCCACGATCACCCGCACGCCGCGGGACTCGAGCATCTCCCGGTAGCGCGTGTCGATGCCGGAATCCGTGATGAGGACGTTGATCTTCTCGAACCCGCAGAGCAGAAGGCTCCCGCGGCGATCGAACTTGCTCGAATCCGCCAGGACCACGAGTGTGCGTGCTCTTTCGATCATGGCCCTTTCGGTCTTGATGAGGAGCGCTTCGGTGTTTGTGGCCCCCGTCTCGTCGATCCCGTAGACGCCCATGAAGAGCCGGGAAGCAGTGTAGTTTGCGAACATAGCCTCCCCGAACGGGTCCAGGACGAGCTGCGAATCCGGATGCACCACCCCGCCGCTCAGAATGACGGTGCAGCGCGAGCCGCGCGCCAGCTCATGGGCAATCGCGAATGAGTTGGTGATAACCTGAAGCCGCACGTCCCGAAGGAACTCCGTCATCTGGTACGTCGTGGAGCCGCCGTCGATCATCACGGTCTCTCCGTCCGCACAGAGCGCCGCCGCCGCGCGGGCAATCAGGCGCTTGTTCTCAAGCTGGATGCCCTTGCGGTATTCGAAGGGCAGCTCGCCCGGCTCCTCCCCTTCGGTCTCCTGCTCCCCGGCCAGCTCAGCGCCGCCCCTCACCCTGCGGACAAGGCCGGATTCTTCCAGCCTGCCGAGGTCACGCCGAATGGTGGCCTCGGAGGACCGCGCAATTCTTGACAGTTCCCCCACGGATGCGAACCTGTTCTGGCGGAGCACCCGCAGGAGCAGGGCGTGCCGTTCGGCGGACAGCATCCCGCTAGACCTGTACCGCCCGAAGGCGTAGCCCAGGGACGGCGAGGTCGGCCCATGCCAGGGACGGCGTTCGCGCCGAACGGGTACTCCCGTATGGCCGATAGGCCGACGCGGTCTCCGTAGGGCGGCAGGCGCGCTTTGCGCGCCGGGAGCCCACGCGTGGGCCTGACTGTCTTTTGCCTGCCATCACCCGATACGCTCTCTAGTCCCTGCCGATTTCCGCGCGCATGCGCCGGAGGTTCGCCTGGAGGTCCCCCTTTCCGTCGAAGAGGGATGAGGTTCCCGCCACGAGCAGGTCAGCGCCTGCGTCGATCATGCGGGGGATGTTGTCCCAGCTCACATTGCCGTCCACCTCGACCTGGATATCGAGGCCGCGCTCGTGCACCAGCGCAGCCAGGGCGCGAAGCTTGTCCAACGCCTGGGGAATCAGCGCCTGCCCCGCATAGCCGGGGTTCACCGTCATGATGCAGACAAGGCTCACATACGGGAGCATGTCCTGGACCGCGGCAAGCGGCAGAGCGGGGTCTACCGCGATGCCTGCCTGTGCGCCGCAGCTCTTGATCAGCTCGATGGTGCGCAGCGGGTGCCACGCGGCCTCGGGATGAAAGGACACGCGCGCCCGGGGGAGCTTTGCGAACAGGGGGGCGTGCGCGTCTACGTTTTCGATCATGAGGTGGATATCCAGGGGGAGCGGGGAGTAGTCGGCAAGCCTTCTGCAGAAATCCGGGCCCAGGGTGTAATTGGGCACGTAGTGACCGTCCATGATGTCCACGTGCAGGCAGTCCGCGCCCTCTGCCTTCATGATGTCCAGCTCTTTGCCCAGGTTGATGAAATCAGCGCACATCATGGACGGCGCAATGCCGACTCTTTTCATGACCACGCCGCCTTCTCCCCGTGCGGGGCCACGATCACTTTCAGGCCCTGGCGCGACTCGTGAAATGCGAATGCCTCCGCGGTCTTTTCCAGGGGAAAGACACGCGAGATGTATTTCCTGGCCTGCATCGAGCCGGCCGCGATCAGCCCCACCGCATTGCGGTGATGCCGAGGAAGGGAACCATGGCTTCCCATCACGAAGCATTCCTTGTAATGGATGAGATTCGAGTCGAGGCTCAGCTTCGGCTGGTTCTTGAGCCCGCCGAAGAGATTCACGTAGCCACGGTGGGCCACCATGCGGATGGCATCATCGTGCGCCTGCACGGTTCCCGCGGTGGTGATGGCAAGATCCACCCCGTCGCCCCCGGTCTCTTTCATGACCGTCTCCACGAGGTCCTCGTCCTCCGTGGCGATGAATCGCGCCTCGGGGAGGAACTGTCGGGCCATATCCAGCCGGGCACGCGAGCGCTGGGCCGCAAAGACGCGCGAGGCGCCGAACACCTTCGACAGCTCGAGCATCATGCACCCGATGGGTCCCAGGCCGATGATGCAGATGCTTTTGCCCAGGCCGAACTGCGCGAGCTCCAGCCCGTTGACGGCGCATGCCAGCGGCTCCGCGATTGCGGCCTCCGCAAAAGAAAGCCCGTCAGGGATGAGCGTCACAGGCCCGTAGTTGAGGGTCGTGGCGTTGAGAACCATCCGCTCCTGGAACCCTCCGGGGAACTGGTAGCCGATGGCATAGTTGATCCTGCAGTTCGTGCCCATGCCGTTTGTGCACCAGTGGCACGTGCCGCAGGGCACGTCAGCTCCCAGCGCAACGCGGTCCCCGACCTTCACCCGTGTCACCCGCCGGCCCGCTGCAACGATCCGTCCCGCGATCTCGTGTCCTATGATGGCAGGCGTCTTCACCCGTTCGTTGCCATAGTGGAAGATGCGGATGTCGGATCCGCATACTGCGCACGCGTTGACCTCGAGAATCGCTTCATCGTCCCCGCATGCGTGCTCGGGAATGTCCTTGACCACGATACTGTTCAGCGCCTCTAGCACCGCTGCTTTCATGAGTGCCTCCTGGCCAAGTATACCCATTTCAGGACTCCCATCAAGCAGATTCGATCAATTCAGATCAATTTCGATCAAATCCTCTTGAACAATGAAGGTGATCGGGATACGGTTCGCGCATGAAAGCATTAGTCCTGAAACAGGACAAACTACTGGAATACATGGATGTGCCTGATCCGGTCCGCCCGGGTCCGGGGTGGGCGCTTATCAGGGTTGCGTACTCGGGAATCTGCAACTCGGACCTGCACAGGGGGTTCGAGGGCGCGGCCTATCATTATCCCCTGATCATGGGCCACGAGTTTTCAGGCGTTGTGGAAGAGCCTGCGATCGACGCGCGGTTCCCGGCAGGTCCCCGGTTTCCGCCTGGGGCGAACGTCATCGCCTTCCCGCTCCTACCATGCAGACGCTGCACTCCCTGTCAGACCGGAGATTACGCCCAGTGCGTCGACTATGACTACCTTGGCTCGCGAAGAGACGGGGCCTTTGCGGAACGGGTGTGGGTGCCGGAAGCGAATCTCATGGCCGTGCCGGAAGGCGTGAGCATGCAGGACGCGTCCCTCACCGAGCCGTGCGCGGTTGCTCTTCACGGCGTGGACAAGCTTTCCATCAGGCCGGGTGATTTCGGGGCGGTGTTCGGCGGGGGCCCGATCGGGAACATGGCCGCGCAGTGGATGCGGCTTCGGGGGTGCAGCCGCGTTTTTGTCGTGGACATCGACGATCGCAAGCTCGCCCTCGCAGGGGAGATGGGATTCTCTCCGATCGATTCGCGGGTCGGGGACCCGGTGGCCCTTATCAGACAGGAGACGGGCGGCGCGGGGGCGGACAGGGTGGTGGAGGCCATCGGCCTTCCCCTCACGTTCCTGCAGGCCGTCCAGTGCGGAGCCCGGTTCGGCGAGGTGGTGTTCCTCGGCAATATCAGGGGCAGCTTTGAAATCGGTGAAAAGGACTTCTCTTCGATCCTCAGGAGGGAGCTGACCATCCGGGGCACCTGGAACTCGAGGGTCGTGCCGGAGGGAAGAAACGACTGGACCACCGTGCTTTCCCACCTCAGAGGTTCCAAAATCGAGGTGGCGCGGCTCGTGAGCCACACCCCGCCGCTCTCCCAGGGCGCCGACGTGTTTGCCCGGGTCCTTGGCCGGAAGGAATCCTTCAACAAGGTGGTATTCGTCCCATGAAGGTGCACCTGGGGGTAAAAAGCGATCCGATCGAGAGCCGCTACAGCTTCGACTGGCTCTTCGACATCATGCAGGGCCAGGGCATTCACCGCCTGCAGGTCGGGACCTCCTATCCGACCTTCAGCGCGGAGGACCAGTACTTCAAGAGGCTTCGCGCGAAAGCGGAGAAGAAGGACGTGCGCATCAGCAGCCTTTTCACGTCGCACAGGGAGCTGGGCGGATTCGCCAGCGGTGATCCGCTGCTGGAGCAGGACGCGCGCAGGGGATGGGAGAGGATCATCCACGTGGCCGCCCTGCTCGGGGCTGAATCTGCCGGCTCGAATGCGGGCATCACGATGCGCGACCAGCCCCACCTGCGGGAACGCGGCATCCGCGTCTTCTTCGACAGCGTGAAGGGCCTGCTCCGCGCGGCCCGTTCCGCGGGTCTGAAGACGCTCACGGTAGAACCCATGTCCTCGATCTGGGAATACCCCTCGACCGCTTCCGAAATCCGCGAGCTCACGGCGGAGCTCGATGCGTTTACGGCAGCCAATCCTGACAGCACTGTCCCGCTCCTGCTCTGCGGGGACATCTCCCACGGCGTGGCGGACGCGGAGGGCAGAGTCGTGCACGACAACTGGAGCCTCTTCGAGCTGGAGATCCCCTGGATGTGGGAGTTCCACTTCAAGAATACGGACGCGATCTTCAATTCGACGTTCGGCTTCGGGCCGGATGAGCAGGCGCGCGGCATCGTGGATCTGCATCGCCTGAAGGACCTCATCGACCAGAATGCGGGGCGCTTCCCAGCCAGGGCCGTCACGGGGTATCTTGAGCTCGGCGGGCCCAAGGTCGGCCGCGAGTACTCTGACCCACAGCTTGAGCGCATGCTCGTGCAATCCCTGGAGGCCCTGCGGGCCGTGTTCGGCGGAGAGGAGAAAAAGGCATGATCGATCTGAAGCAGCTCGAAGCCTGGTTCGTCACAGGAAGCCAGCACCTGTACGGGAAGGAAACCCTCGAGAAGGTCGCGCAGCACGCGCAGGAGATCGCGCGCGGACTTTCCGCCTCACCGGCCATTCCCGTGAAGATCGTTTTCAAACCAGTCGTCACCACCCCGGATGCGATCCTGGAGGTGTGCCAGGAAGCCAACGCGGCGAAAAACTGCATCGGGCTGGTCACGTGGATGCATACGTTCTCTCCGGCAAAGATGTGGATCGCCGGTCTTTCCGCCCTGCGAAAGCCTTTCGTGCACCTGCACACCCAGTTCAACAGGGACATCCCCTGGTCTTCGATCGACATGGATTTCATGAACCTCAACCAGTCCGCTCACGGGGACCGCGAGTTCGGCTTCATCGGCACCCGGATGCGCCTGGGAAGAAAGGTCATCGTCGGCCATTGGCAGGACGATGATGTCCAGCACGATCTGGCAGTCTGGTTCCGGGCCGCCGCGGCCTGGCATGATGCGCAGGGCCTGAAGATTGCACGGTTCGGCGACAACATGCGCGACGTTGCCGTGACGGAAGGCGACAAGGTGGAGGCGCAGATCCGGTTCGGCTATACCGTGCACGGGTTCGGCGTGGGAGACCTGGTGGCGAGCGTGAAAGCGGTGACGGACGCCGAGGCGGACCGGCTCATGACCGAATACGACGGCCAGTACGCAGTGGACAAGGACCTGCGCGCCGGCGGCACAAAGCGCGCGAGCCTTCGCGAGGCGGCGCGCATCGAGCTGGGCATGCGGCATTTCCTGGAGGCGGGAGGATTCCACGCATTCACGACCTGCTTCGAAGACCTTCACGGTCTTGCGCAGCTGCCGGGCCTCGCCGTGCAGCGGCTGATGGCGGATGGATACGGGTTTGGGGCCGAAGGAGACTGGAAAACATCCGCCCTCATCCGAGCCATGAAAGTCATGGCCGTTGGCCTCCCGGGCGGAACGACATTCATGGAAGACTACACCTATCACCTGCCCAAGGGCAGCATGAAGGTGCTCGGTGCGCACATGCTCGAGGTGTGCCCCTCGATAGCCGACGGGAAACCGACCCTGGAGATGCATCCCCTGGGAATCGGCGGCAAGGACGACCCGGCCAGGCTGGTATTCAATGCGGCCACCGGCCCCGCAGTCAACGCGTCCGTGATAGACATGGGGACACGGTTCCGCATGATCGTGAACGAAGTGGACGTGGTTGCCCCGGATGCGCCCCTGCCCAGGCTGCCCGTGGCACGAGCCCTGTGGATTCCGCGGCCGGACCTCAAGATCGCCGCCGCGGCATGGATTCATGCGGGCGGAGCCCACCACGCCGGCTACAGCCAGCCGGTGACCGCAAAGCACATGGAGGATTTTGCGGAAATCGCGGGTATCGAGTTCCTGCTGATTGACGGGAAGACTTCCCTCATGCAGTTCAAGAACGAGCTGCGGTGGAACGCCGCCTACTACCACCTGGCCCGGGGGGTGTAGTCGACGGGTTCACTGCCTGCCGGGCGGATTCGAGAGTCCGAACACTATCCGTACCGCCTCTTTCACGAGCTCGGCTCCCTTGAAAGAGGTGCCTTCGGGCTTTTCCGCTTCAGGTCCGCCGGGCCCGATCAATGTCTCGAATCCCAGCTCGCGGCAGGCGCGTGCGCGCTTCTCCAGCCCCGGAACGGGTCGGATCTCCCCGGTCAGGCTCACCTCCCCGATCACCGCGGTCCGGGCCGGGAGCGGAACTCCCGTGCGGGCCGAGTAAAGGGCGAGGGCCAGGGGCAGCTCGATTCCCACCTCTGCAATCCGGATCCCACCGGCAACATTCACGTAGATATCGTGCTCGGCAAGATGGAGCCCCAGGTGCTTTTCCAGGACAGCGGCCATCCGTGCCACCCTGCCTGAGTCGATCCTGTCCGAATAGATCCTGCTGATACCGCTCTTTGCCGGCACGGTGAGGCCCTGGATCTCCACAAGCAGGGCACGGGAGCCCTCGAACACAGGCGCCACTGCCACCCCGGGCGGAATTTCTCCCTCCCGCCGTGTCAGGAAAAGGCTGGACGCATCTTCCACCTCCGCAAGGCCGTTCTCCGTCATGCGGAAGAAGCCGATCTCGTCCACGGAACCGAACCTGTTCTTGACTGCCTGCAGTGTGCGAACCTCCGCGCTTGCCTCCTCGAAGGACAGGACCGTGTCCACCAGGTGCTCGACCAGCTTCGGACCGGCGATGGCGCCTTCCTTCGTGACGTGCGCTACCATGAGAAGACCCGTGCCGCGCGTCCGCGCCCACTCCACCAGCTCCTGTGTGCAGACCTTGATCTGGTTGACAGTGCCCGGAAGGGCATTCACTTCACGCGTATAGAGAGTTTGCAGCGAATCCACGATGGCGATGACCGGCTTCACCTGCTCCAGGACCTGCATGACCGCCGTCAACTCTGTTTCTGCAAGCACTTCGATCCGGTCGGATGAAACGCCGAGCCTGTCCGCCCGCATGCGAAGCTGGCCGGGAGACTCCTCCCCTGAGATATACAAGCTCCGTCCCGGGGACGGCGTGCGAGAGGCAAGCTGGAGCATGAGCGTGGACTTGCCGATGCCCGGCTCGCCCCCCACGAGTACCGAGGAGCCGCGCATGAGACCGCCGCCGAGGACCCGGTTCATCTCCGCGATGCCGGTGTCCAGCCGCATGCCCTCCCGGCTCTCGATCGAGGAAAGGGGAATCGGGACAGCAGTCTTTCGCGACTTTGATTGCGCTGCGCGTGAAGGCAGCTCAGAGGCCGCGGCCTCGGTGAAGCTGTTCCACTTCCCGCACTCCGGGCACCGTCCGAGCCACTTCGGCTCCTGGTGCCCGCACCCGGAGCACTCGAACAGCGCGCGTGATTTTGACAAACTAGTCCTTGGGCTTGTCCATGTCCACGCCGACTACCTCGACAGCGGTAACTTGAGAAGCAGTATCTGGAGAGACATCCACAACGAGTTGGTTGGTAATCGCTTCACCTTTCGACAAGCTGAAACCGGGGGTCACGGGGTAGAGATAGCCGCTAGGTGAGAACACGCTGAAAGTAAGTTTGACTCCCGTAAGGTCATATTTCCCGGCATTCCAGACGTCGTAGGTGATGGTGGTGAGGTGGGTGCCCCCTATAGTCCAGCCCGAGATGGACCACTGCACGCTGACCTGGTTGAAGGTGCACGCCGTGAGAACGAGCAAAAGGAATAAGATGACCGCGCCCAGTTTCAATAGCGTTTTCATATCCCTGAATCCTATCACATGAGAATTGAGTTGAAAAGTGCCACTCGTTTTCACCGGGCGCATCCTTCACAATGTTGAAAACAGGGAATTGAGAATGGGGGCTTCTAAGTTTCGCGAAATCGTGAGGTTGACGACGCGTCTCGTCCGATTGCAACCTCGCGAGCCCGGTCGTATATAATACCCCCATGCACAAAATCACCATGCTGGGCTGCGGCTTGATTGGCACGTTCTATACCCGCTCGCTCCATGGCAATCGGAGCAGAGACCGCGTGCACGTCCTGTACTCGCGCTCCGCGGAGAGGGCCCGGGAGTCAGCGGCCGCATTAGGCGTGGAGAAGTGGACAACTGACATGTCCGCTGCCATCAATGACCCTGACACGGACGTCGTCGTGGTCGGCCTGCCCAACGCGCTGCATCGAGAGGCAGTCGTCATGGCGGCAAAGGCAGGCAAAGCAGTGCTCTGCACGAAGCCCCTCGGCCGCACTGCGGCCGAGGGATGGGAAATACTCCAGGCGGTCGAGCAGACAGGAGTGTTTCACGGCTACCTGGAGGACCTGGTTTTCAACCCGAAGGTCCTCAAGGCAATCGAATCCATCCGCAAGGGCGCCGTGGGACGCGTGCTGTGGACGCGGTCCCGTGAGACCCATCCCGGTCCTCACAGCGCGTGGTTCTGGGACCGCGCGCAGTCCGGCGGCGGGGCCATCATCGACATGGGCTGTCACTGCATCGAGCTGGGCAGATCGTTCATCGGCAAGGAGGCGAGGCCGGTGGAGGTCATGTGCTGGGCGGACACCCAGGTGCATCCCATCGACGTCGAGGACAGCGCCATCGGCCTGGTCCGCTACGATACGGGAGCCATCGGCCAGTTCGAAGTGAGCTGGACCTTCCGCGGCGGCATGGACCTGCGGGACGAGGTGGCGGGAACAGAGGGCACGGTCTGGATCAATCACTGGCTTCGCACCGGCTTTGAGATGTTCACCAGCGTGGGGAGCCAGGGCTACGTGGCGGAGAAGGCGGAAGGGGACACGGGGTGGCTGTTCCCCGTCGGTGATGAAACGGCGGAGCTGGGATACGACCAGATGTTCGCCCGAACCCTCGACAGCCTCGATGCCGGCTCCGCGCCGGTGGAGACCTTCTACGACGGCTACGTCGTCAATGAGATCATGGACGCATGCTACCGCTCGGTGCGGTCCAGGGCATGGGAGCCGGTGACGCTGCGCGCCTGGCGCGGAGCGGAGGCGGCCTACAAGACGACTGCAGGCGCCGGGTTCGACAAGGACCACCTGCTCGTCAAACGGGAAGTCATGCCGGACGGCAAGACGAAGCTCATCCTCAAGGAGATCGCCGGCGGAAGGATCGTGGAAAAGATCCTCTGACGCCCCTCCACACGGTCTTGCACGAGAAATAATATATAATATATGATTTCGAGTGGCCGGAGGCCGGATGAGCTCATTGCGCGACCCTGAAAGAGACAGCATTCTTCGCGGCGCACTCCAGGGCCGGCTTCACCCACAACTGCGGACACCAGGTCGGGTTCCGCTACCATGACCGGGGTCCGGTCCATCAGCCTGGAAGCCGTGTCCTTCTCCGGGCCGGAATGATCATCACCGTCGAGCCGTGCGCATACGGAGCCCCTTTCGGCGGCGGCGCCCGGTTCGAGGACGATGTCCTCGTTACCCCCGGCGGAGCGGAGATACTTTCTCGAAAGGACGATAAGACATGAGTGAGACAAACGCGCTGGATTCCTTCCACCTGGCCGGCCGGTCACTGATCATCACCGGGGGGGGCGGCGCCCTGTGCGGCGCGCTGGCCCGGTCCCTGGGCGGCATCGGCATGAGGGTTGCGGTCCTGGACCTGAACGAGCAGGCCGCGCGGCAGACCGCGGACGCGGTGACTGCGGCGGGCGGAGAGGCGCTGGCCTTCGGGTGCAGCGTGCTGGACGAGGCCCAGCTTGCCGGCGTCAACGCGCGGATCGAAGAGAAGTGGGGGGCCGCCGACTGCCTCATCAATGGAGCAGGCGGCAATGATCCGAAGGCGAGCACGGAGGTGGAGTTCGTCGAGCGGGCTGACCCTTCCTGGAAGACCGGCCCGAATTTTCTGAACCTGGACATGGCCGGGTTCGAGCGGGCGCTTCGCTTGAACCTCATGGGCACCGTGATCCCCACCAAGATCTTCTCCCGCGGCATGGTGGAGCAGGGGAGAGGATCGATCGTGAACATTTCCTCCATGAGCGCGTTCGTTCCCCTGACCAAGATTCCTGCGTACTCGGCGGCCAAGGCGTCCGTGGCGAACTTCACGAAATGGCTGGCCGTGCATTACGCGCACACTGGCGTCAGGGTCAACGCCCTCGCGCCCGGCTTCTTCATGACGGAACAGCTCAGATTTCTCCATATCGACAAGGCAACAGGAGAGTACACGCCCCGGGCGAAAAAGGTGGTTGCCCACACGCCCATGGGCAGGTACGGCGAGCCCGAGGAACTGGTCGGGACTGTCATGTGGCTCTTGTCCGAAGCTTCCCGATTCATCACCGGGGACGTGATCCCGATAGACGGCGGCTTTTCTTCCATCACCATCTAGATATCGAAAGGAACCCGACAATGAAGAGTCAGACCTCCGGAAGCATCCTGCACCAGATGACGCATTCCACGCCCACCGTGCTGTGGAACGACTCCTGCGCCATCCAGGAGCTCTCCGCCTCCATTGAGACAAATGGCACGGTCGGCGCCACGTGCAACCCCGTGATCGTGCTCTCGGTATTGAAAAAAGAATGGGCCGAATGGAAGGAGCGAATCCCCCGGCTCATCGCGGAGATGCCCTTCGCAAGCGACATGGAGGTTGCCTGGCGCGTCGTGGAGGACATGTCGCGGGAGGCAGCGGCGCTCCTTCTTCCTGTCTTCGAAAGGGAAAAAGGGAAGAACGGCAGACTCTCTATTCAGACCGACCCTCGGCTCTATCGTGATCCAACCGCCATCGTCGCGCAGGCCGAGCACTTCTCGGGGCTCGCGCCGAACATGATCGTGAAAATACCCGTGACCCGGGCAGGCGTGCAGGCCATCGAAGAGGCCACGTATCGGGGAGTGAGCATCAACGCAACGGTGAGCTTCACCCTGCCGCAGGCCGTAGCGGTGGCGGAGGCCGTGGAACGGGGGCTCACCCGGCGGGAACGCGAGGGACGGGATATCACCCGCATGGGGCCTGTATGCACGCTGATGGTGGGGAGGCTCGATGACTGGCTGCGGGTTGTGGCGGAGAAGGAAGGCATCATCGCCGACCCGTGGGTATTCGACTGGGCGGGGGTGGCCGTGATGAAGAAGGCATATTCCATCTACAAGGAGCGCGGGTACCGTCTGCGGCTGCTTTCAGCCGCCTTCCGTAATCACCTGCACTGGAGCGAGTTCATCGGGGGGGACGTGGTGATCTCTCCTCCGTACGAGTGGCAGAAGAGGTACAACGCCTCGACGGTGACTGTCGAGGACCGGATGTGCCGGCCCGTGGATCCCCGCATCATCGAGGAGCTGCAGCGGAAGTTCGTGGATTTTCGCCGCGCCTATGAAGAGAAAGGGATGCAGGTGGACGAGTTCGACGGGTACGGGGCAACCAGGCGGACGTTGCGGCAATTCTGCAAAGCCACCGATGACCTGGTGGCCATTGTCCGCGATGTCATGATCCCCAACCCGGACTAGATCCCGCCACGCGCTCGTTCTGCGGCAGGCATTCTCCCGCTCATTCTCGTATTTGAGCAGGAAAGGTGTACACTTCGTATAAATGAATGATTTGAATAATATATCCATTTAGACCATTATCTGGGTGGGTGGCTAAGGAGAGAGTCGATGAAGAGCATGAAACTCGCCGTAAAAATCGGTGTTGGTTTTGGGTTGGTGATCACGATTGCCATCGCGCTGGGCGTGCTTGCGATCAGCAACATGCTGTGGATCCAGAGTGACGCGCGCCGCCTGGCGCGGGAGCTGGTGCCGACAGTCCAGGTGGCGAACAACATCGAACGGTTTTCGATTCTGACGATGTACAACATGCGAGGATACACGCTGTCCAATTCCCCGTCCTTCCTGGATGAGGAAAAAAAGAACCTCGCAGATGTCAACAAATACCTCGCGGATGCGGCTGCGCTCGCGTCCCGCTACCCCCGCCTGGTTGCGCTGCGGAACTCCAGCGGAAAAGCCAAAGCGCGGGTGGATGAGTATACGGCCCTGGCTGACCAGGCGGTCCAGGTGAATACGGATATACACGACCTGCAGGAAAAGCAAAGGGCTGCCGCAGCGGGATTCGTCCAGGCCTGCTATGATTTCCTGAACAAGACGTCCGTGGATTTCGGGACCTCGATCAACAACCGCGAATCGAGGACGCTGCAGAAGAACTTCCTCACCCAGCTCAACCTGATCGACCACATCATCAGCTACGGGAATGCGCTTCAGGTCGGAATCCTCACCTCCCAGATCTCGGGAGATACCACCGCCCTGCAGGCAGCATTGGACCGGCTGCGGGCCATCGGCGGAATGGTGAAGGATCTCAAGGCCATCACCACCGACTTTGCGGACCTTGCCGCCCTGGAGAGGGTTGTCAAAGCATCGGGCGAATATGGAGACGCAACGCAGTCGATCCTCGAGGGCCAGCAGAAGATTCTGGATCTCAACATCAAGCTGGATGCCGCCACACAGGCAATGCTGGATGCGGCAAAGGAGGCTGCTCTCTCGGGCATGGATGACACCAACTCCATCGCCACGCTCACCGTCACGCGCATCTTCAGCGCGATCATCATGCTGGTGGCGGGGCTCGCGGCCGCCGCCCTGATCGGCATCGGCGTCGCAATCGCCATCGCGCGCTCCATCACGAAGCCGCTCCGCGAAGGGGTGGCGTTTGCCCAGAGAATCGCGGCGGGGGACTTCACCCTCCACATGAACGCGCGCCAGAAGGACGAGGTCGGCGAGCTTGCGGAGGCGTTGAACGGCATGGCGGACCGTCTCACGGAGATGGTGATCACCGTCCAGCAGAATGCCACCCAGGTGGCCGCCTCCAGTGAGGACATCTCGACTGGAGCGCAGAAGCTCTCTGAAGGGGCGCAGACGCAGGCATCCACCCTCGAGGAGACTTCCGCCTCCGTCCTCGAGCTTGCCGCCTCCGTGGACCAGGTGTCCGAGCACGCGCAGTCCCAGTCCACGGCCGTGGAGAGCGGCACGGGATCCATGGCCAAGGTGCAGGGTTCGATCGACAGCGTTTCCCACAGCCTGGCGGAGATCGCGGGACTCGCGGAGAAGTCGGCGAAGAACGCGAAAGAGGGGACGCAGGCGGTCCAGTCCGTTGTGGACGGGATCAATCTCATTGCGGAGAGCTCGGAGAAGATCGGGGGAATCGTGGACGTGATCTCCGAGATCGCCGACCAGACCAATCTCCTTGCACTCAATGCCTCCATCGAAGCGGCCCGGGCGGGTGAATACGGGCGGGGATTCGCCGTTGTGGCGAGCGAAGTGAGCAAGCTCGCCGAAAGAAGCGCGGCTTCTGCGCGCGAGATCGGGGTGCTGATCACGGAGAGCGTGAAGAACGTGCGCGCGGGAGTGGAGACGGCGCGGGGCTCCCGTGACGTCATTGACCAGATTCGCGTGGCCTCCGAGCAGGTGAACGACATGATCGCGAAGCTTTCGGAAACAATCGCACAGCAGGTGGCGGCGGTCAGGGAGCTCGCCACGGCCCTCCTGCAGGTGCGGGAGATGAGCGAAAGCATCTCCGCGGCAACCGAAGAACAGAGCAGCAACGCGCGGCAGGTTTCAAAGGCAGTGGAGAACGTGAACGAGCTGACGCAGTCAACCGCGGCTGCCGCGGAGCAGATGTCTTCCTCGACGGGACAGCTTTCCGATATGGCTCAGGGGCTCCTGAGACTCGTGGCGCAGTTCAAGATAACCGCCGTACGCGACGACCCCGCGGCCTCTCCCGTGGCGCTGATCCCCGTTGAAGACCCGAAGGCACGAAGCGCCTGAGCGCCGTGGGTGACCGGCCCTACCTGCTGCGGCGGTTGCTTACGTACACGATGAGCAGGATGAAAAGCACGACCCCGAAGCCCAGCCACTTGCCTGCATCGCCCCAGCCCAGGGCAACGAGCAGGTTGGTGAGCGTCTGCAGGAATATCGCGCCGAGGATGACCCCGAGGTAGTTCCCGTCTCCGCCGGTGAGTGACACTCCGCCGACCACCGCTGCTGCGATGCTCGGCATCACATAGTTGGACCCCATGTCCTTGAACGCGATGCCCATGTTGCCCAGGAGAAGGAGGCCGAAAAGGCTCGCGAGGACGCTGCTGATGACGAACGACATGAAGCGCACGCGCCGCACGTTCACCCCGCTCAGGTAAGCCGCGGTTTCGTTGGTTCCTGCCCCGAACAGTTTCAGACCCCATTTGGTGCGGAAAAGGAGAATCATGACGATGGGGGCAAGGATGAGCAGCACGAAGAGGATATTGGGGAAGATCCCGATGGATTTCGCGGCAATGATCTGCAGCACCGGCGAGGGTCGGCCTGTAATGTTGCGGCCCGCCGTGTAGACGTTGATGACGCCCTGCAGGATGTTGGACATGGCCAGGGTCACCACGAGGGGCGGAAGCTTCACGTAGGCTGCAAGGGAGCCGTTGGCCATCCCCACCACCAGCCCGATGCCCAGGGCAACCAGGACGGCGATCCAGAGGTTCTCGTTCTTCCCGTCCATGATCGCGGCGGTGATGACGGCCGTCATCGTGGCCGCGTACCCCACCGACAGGTCCAGGCCGCTTCCCCCCCCCGCAATCACGATCATCTGGCACAGACCGAACAACGCGATGAACGAGGAGAGCTTGATCGTGAGCAGCACCTGGCCCAGGCTCAGGAAGTTGGAGACCGTCAGCTGGCCCAGCACGAAGAGGAACACGATGAGGAGCAGGGCCACGATCAGCTTCTTGAACCGATCGTAGAACAGGTATGCGGCGCTTTCGCGCAGCGTGGTTCGGAGGTTCACCGGGCCCTCCTGTTGGAGAGGGTGTATGCCTGCGATGCCGCAATGGCCAGAATCACGATGGCTCCCCCGACGAGCGTCTGGTAGGCGGAAGAGATATTGGCAAAGAAGATGATCTTGTTCACGAAGCTGAGGATGAGCGCGCCGACGAGCGCGAAATAGACGCTTCCCCTCCCGCCGGTGAGGGCGATCCCGCCCACCACGGCCGCCGCAATGGCCCGCAGGGTGAGGGGATCCCCCATGCGGGCATCCCCTGACTGGTTCTGGCCGACGAAGAACAGCGCGGCGAGAAGAATGAAGGTCGAGTTGACGAGACACGCCCGGAGCTGGACCCTCGCCGTGTCAATTCCGCTCTCGTACGCGCTGTCGTTGCTGCTGCCCACCGCGTAGATATATCTCCCGGTTCTCGTCTTGGACACGACCGCCCAGAACAGGCAGCCGATGACCACCAGGAGAAGGGCCGGCGGTATGACATCGGTGAATCGCTTGAGGAACGAGTCGGTCACGCCCTCGATGGCCCCGACGTTGTAGAAGGCCTTGAACCATTCCACCGCTTCGCCGCCCGGCGTGGGCCGCAGAAACAGCGCGGCGCCGAGCCAGATGAAGGAGGTGGCGAATGTGACGATGACGGGCGGGATCCTGAGGTAGCCGATCCCGATCCCGTTGATGATGCCAACTGCCATGGCCACGGCGAAGACGACCACCAGCGCAAGTGCCCCTGACCAGGGGTCCGCCTTTCTCATGACCGTGGTGAGCACGCACGTGAACAGGGAGAGCGCCGTGCCGGCGGACAGGTCGATCCCCCCGGCGAGGATGATCACCGCCTGCCCCATTGTAATCAGGATCAGCGGGGTGAAGGCGTTGATATTCCTCGCGATGGACTTTATTTCGAAGAAGTTCTGCTGGAGGACCGCGGTGAGAACGAACATGACCACGAGGATGAGAAGGGTGGAGAACTCGGGTCTGGCCACGAACCTCCGCGCCGCCCCGCGTGCCGCCGTGCCTGGTGCCTGCATGGCTGCCGCTCCTACCGGACCCGCATGGATGTGGCGACGATGGCATCATCCGTGATGTCCGCGCCCTCCAGCGTGGCAACGATCTGGCCCTCGTACATGATCATGAGCCGGTTGCAGTGCTGGATGAGCTCCTCATTGTCGCTCGCGTAGAGAATGACGCTCATCTTCTTCTCCCTGACCTGGCGGTGGATGAAGTCGTACAGGTCCCGCTTGGCCCCCACGTCCACCCCCTTTGCCGGGTCCGCCAGCAGGAGGACCGACGCGTCGAATGAGAGCCACTTGCCGATGACCACCTTCTGCTGGTTGCCGCCCGAAAGCGTGCGCACGGGGGTCTCGAGGTTCTGGACCTTTATAGAAAGCACGTCGATGGCCTTCGCGCATTCCTCCCGGCTGCGTGCCACGGGAGTGAAGAGAGGCTGGCGCGGAAGGCCCAGCTTGGGAAAGACCAGGTTGGTAAACAGCGAATGTTTCAGGAACAGCCCTTCAAGCTGCCGGTCCCCGGGGACAAGAAGCATGCCGTTGCGGATCGCTGTGGCCGGCCGATTGAGCCGGATCCTTCTGCCGTCGATTGTCGCGGTGCAGGTGCTCGTCGGGTACGCTCCGGCCAGGGCCAGCATCAGCTCATGCTGGCCCTGGCCGGAAAGACCGCCGATACCGAGGATCTCTCCCTTGCGCAGGTGGAATGACACGTCCTTCAGCGTCTCTCCGTAGCGCAGGCCCTTCACGTGGAGGAACCTTCTGCCGCGGCATCGTCCGCGCGCCCTGTGCCCCGCGCGCGTGCGGGAGACGCCCGTGATGTGATTCACGATCCGCTCGGGGTCCTTGCCGTCTTTCTTGAAATCGATCTGCGCGACATTCTCCCCGTTTCGGAATACCGTCACGTCGTCGCAGATCTCCATGACTTCCCAGAGACGGTGCGAGGTGAATACGACCGCTACCTTGTTCTTCACCAGGCCGCGCAGGAACTTGAAGAGGCTGTTCACCTGTGCCTTTTCAAGCGCCGCCGTGGGCTCGTCGAGGATGAGGAGCTTCGGCCTGGCGGCGATGGCCTTGGCGATTTCCACGATCTGCATTTCCCCGGGGCTGAGCTCGGAGAGCATCCGGTTCAGATCGAGCCCCGGCATGAGAGTGTCGAGAATCTCCCGCGCTATCTCTTTTGCGCGGGCGTCATTGAGGAACGGACCCCAGCTCTGCTCTCCGCCCAGGACGATGTTCTGCCAGACGGTGAGGTCGGGAACGAGGCTCAGGTTCTGGAAGACCATCGCGATCCCGTTCTGCCTCGCCTCGTTCGGGGTGCGGTAACGCACCACCTTGTTCTTGTAGCGGATCTGGCCCGCGTCCGCGTGGTAGACGCCGGCGATTATCTTGGAGATCGTGCTCTTGCCCGAGCCGTTCGCGCCGAGCAGGCCGGTGATGCGGCCCGCGTTGCATGCGAGGTTCCCGTTGGACAGGGCAACGACCCCTCCGAACCGTTTCCTGATTCCCGTGGCTTCCAGAACCTTCACGCCGCTTCCCCCCCGGCACGGTACCCCGTGCATTTCCCCCCCGGCACGGTACCGCGTTCGCGCGGAACGCGTACCCGCGTACCCCGTGCATTTCCCCCCCGGCACGGTACCGCGTCCGCGCGGAACGCGTACCCGCGTACTCCGTGTATTTCCTGGACCCGGAACCGAAGGGGGGCAGTGTGTGCGCCTGCCCCCCGCTGAAAGCGAAAGAGTGCGCGTCTTTCGGCGCGCCTGTGCCTATTTGAACAGTGCGTCCGCAGTGGGCTGCGGCATCACTTCGCTCAGCAGGTAATCATCCGGCTTGTCCTTCAGCAGGGCCCAGCCCTGGTCGAAGTTCGCGTCCGTGATGAACATGCCCACTTTGTAGAAGTAGGTGTTGTTCTTCAACGTCCCGTCCTTGAACTGCTTTCCATTGTACAGGTTCAGGGCGAAGCGGAATGCGGTCCCGCCGATTCCAGGGGGGTTGGGCTGCGCGCAGGCCTTGAAGTCGGCCTTCTTGTCGCGGAGTTTCTTCCACTCTTTGAAGAACGCGGTGCCCGG
This sequence comes from uncultured Spirochaetaceae bacterium, assembly GCA_964437385.1. GTDB lineage: Bacteria > Spirochaetota > Spirochaetia > SZUA-6 > Fen-1364 > Fen-1364. Next base: position 505 of record CAYTGX010000084.1, on the reverse strand, counting down.
GTCGCCGAACATGACCTTGGGCAGCTTATTGGCATCCTGGAATGCGGAAAGAACGCCGAAGGCCTCTCCGTCCTGGGTGATGACGCCGTCCACTCTCTGGCCCGAGCCGATGATCTGGGTGGCCACTTCCTTGGCCTTGGTCTGGTCCCAGTAGCCGGTGGTGTTGGCGATCAGCTTGATATTGGGATATTTCTTCAGCACATCCGAGGTCGCCTGGATGCGGGCGTTGTTGGCCGGGTGGCCGTCAAGGCCGTAGATCTGGATCACGTTGCCGCTCTTCAGCGTGGAGCAGATCCATTCCACGTTCTTCAGGTTCCATGCGTAGTGATCGAGGGTCACATTGAGGACCTTGGGAGCCGTCACCGTCGCGTCGAAGGACACGACGAGGATGCCGGCATCCTGCGCCTCTTTGATGACTCCGTTCAGAGCGTCAGGGGAGTTGGGGTTGACCATGATGATGTTGACGCCCTGGGAGATGAAGTCGCGGATGATGTTGGCCTGCTCG
>CAYTGX010000083.1:0-19763 GCA_964437385.1 uncultured Spirochaetaceae bacterium | reverse complement strand
TCCGTCGAGTACCGCATCAACGACGGACCGGCGCAGAAGGCTTCCACGGGGAAGCCCGCAGGTGGGGACATTTCCTTCAACTGTCCGCTGCCGTCGTCCTTGGCCTACGAACGATTCGTCGTGGAAGTGGCGGTGCGTGATTCCGCAGGACTCGAAACGAAGCGTCGATACGATTTCCACAACGTGCTTCCGCCCCGGCCCGGCGCTCCCGCCGCGGACACCGCCAATGCGATCCGGTTCTTCGACGACCGCGTGACGGATGTCGCAGGCGGCCAGCTCGTCCGGCTCGGGCCCTCGGATATCCTTGTCGGCCTGTGGAATGGCCGTCCCCTGAAGACCATTTCGGTGCGTCCCTCCACGCCGCTCCTCGAGCCGAGCTTTGACGGCGGACGCATCACGCTCACGGCCCGGGGAGCGGGCGTCATGAGCCCGCCCACCTTCCGTGTTCATGTCGAAACCGTTGATGGCGATGTCTCCGAATGGGGTCCCTTCGGGGTGGTAGCGGGCTCCGCGGCGCCCAGTGTGTCGATGAGTCTTCCTGAAAACGATGCATGGACGCAGGGGAGCGTCAGGATCGCCGGCTCGGCCGAATCCTCGAATGGCATTCTCTCGGTCGAGGACTCGATCAATGGCGGAGCTTTCATTGCCCTCACCAGGGCCTCGGCGCCTGCCGCGCCGACTCAGGCGGCTGACCACGCTTCGTTCTCTTTCGATTCGGTGGTTGCCCTCGAACAGGTCCCTGATGGCGCGGTCCGTCTCGATCTCCGGGTTCGCGATGCCTCGGGCGCCGAGACAATTGTCAGCCGTTTCTTCAACAAGGATACGATTGCTCCTGCCGTGAAGCAGATACGCCCTCTGGAAGGCGAGGACGTGACAGGACCGACCACGGTGATCGGCGAGGCGGGCGACGCGGGGCACATTGCGTCCGTCCGGTTTCTCCCCTCAAAAGACGGCGCGCCCCAGGAGGCCAGGGGGAATACTGTCTTCTCCAGTACGCTCGATCTTGCCCGACTGCGCTATCCCCTGCCGGAAGGCGGCGGCTTTCTCGTTGTCGATCGCGCCGGCAACAGCACGCTCTTCGTACCGAAGCTCCAGGTGAACGCTGAGAGAGGCAAGCCGGTAGTGGAGATACAGTCTCCCTTCGAAACGGAGGTCGTCCGATCCGATTTCAGCATCTCGGGAACGGCGGTCGACTACGCTGGCGTCTCGAAGGTCTACTATCGCGTCGACAGCTCCGACTGGACGAGCATCGAGCCCAAGGACGCCGGCTTCTCGATCCCCGTCACCCTGGCGTCCACGACGGACAATGAGCACGTGTTCGAGGCCTACGCCGAAAACATCTACGGGATCAAGGGCACCACCACCTCGAGGAAATACCGCATTTCGAAGGAAGAGCCGCGAGCTTCCATGGCAGCCCCCGACATCGCCAAGCCGGTGCGCGGCATCATCGACATATCGGGCACAGCCTCCGATGCGAACGGTATCGATTCCGTCAGCCTCTCCTTCGACAACGGCGCCTCCTACGTGAAGGCCATCGGCGGCGAAAAATGGCACTACCCGCTCGACACGCGCATACTCAAGGACGGTCTCCACGCCGTCACGATCAAGCCCGTGGACAAATACGGGACGATCGGCTTTTCGGCAAGCCTCATCACCGTGGATAATACGCCCCCCGAAGTGCAGCTCGCCCATCCCAGGGATGGAGCCGTCGAGTCGGGAAGCGTGGAGGTAAGCGGCCGGGTTTCGGACAACCTGAAAATCGCCTCCGTGCGCATCGAATTGATCCCGATCGGACACGACACGCCTCCGGTCCTTGCGGTCGATCTCGGGCAGTCCGAAGTCGTGCGAAGCCGCCTCGACGTATCGAGTCTTCCCCCCGGACCGTACACCTTCCGCCTTGTCGGCCGGGATCGCGCGGACAACGAGGTGCTCGTCAGCCGCGATATCGTCCTGAGCCAGGAAAGGCCGGCCGACAAGGTCGAGCTGTTCTATCCCGTCGAGGGCCAGAGCGTTTCCGGCCGCCTGCGCCTCTACGGCAGGGCGGTCATATCGGGGGGAGCCTCCACCGCGACGATACTCTCCGACGGCGTCGATGTCGGCAGCTCGCCCCTCAATGCCCAGGGGTATTTTGCCTTCGACATGCCGGTCGACCGGCTCGGTGACGGGGACCACGCTCTCTCCGCACGCAGCGTCGGTTCGGACAACAGGATCATTGAATCACGCACGGCCACAATCGCCTGGAAAGCGGAGGGCCCCTGGCTCAGCGTCGACTCCCTGGCCCTGGGCCTCTACCTTCCCGCGCGTCCGTGGCTGTCGGGCAAAGCCGGATGGGCAGCCAGTGCGCCCGATCCGAAGGATGCCGCAGCGGTGGCAGCGTACAAGAAGGGGGAATCCGGCAGAAAGGTCGAAAGGGTGGAGGTCAGCCTCGACAACGGCCGCAGCTATCAGCGGGCCGGCGGCGGTGAGTCGTGGCGATTCAGGCTGGAGACGCAGAACTATCCCGAGGGGGCGATATTCCTCCTTGTTCGAGGGACATTCAGGGACGGTTCGGTTGTCGTTACCAAGACCATGCTGTATCTCGACAAGACTCCGCCGTTGGTCCGCATCCTCGTGCCGTCGGAGAACAGCCGCTTCAGCAGCCACATTCGCACAGCCGGCATTGCCTCCGATGACCAGTCGGGACTCGCCTCCGTGGATCTGGCTTTGCGCAAAGGCGACAAGAGCGGCTACGAACTTCCCGGCTTTATCCAGGGGCTCTACCTCGACGGTCATTTCTTCGGCGCCACGACGTGGGAGGCCGGCCTGGGTTTCTCATTTTTCAACGACAACGTCAAATTGCAGGCCATGTTCGGGCAGTCGCCGGCGACGGATGCGAACGGAACCCCGCAGCGTTTCTTTGGAAACGTCTACTCGGCGAAGCTGATCGCGAACGTCTTGTACCTGCCGTTCGCCTCGATGCTCGGGCCTGACTGGGATGCCCTCTCGACATCTCTCGGCCTCGGTGCCGAGTTTTCCTTCTTCGACATGAGCGGCACGACCGGCGGGAAGGTGTTATCCGGGGTCATTGCGCAGCTGGAGCTCCCGAGATACACGCTCACGCACGCGACATTCCTGAAAAGGTTTTCCCTGTACGTGGAAGAGGAAGCCTGGCTTGTCTTCTCGGACGTGCCCGGGGCCTCGAGCGTCCTCTTCAGGACGACGGTCGGCGCGAGGGTAGGACTCTTCTAGGGACACGGCGCGGGTGATGCACGCGCTGCCTCGGAACGCCGGCTATTTCAGTTTTCTCATTTCTTGTGATCCGAGATATTCCATTTCAGAGACCACCGCCTTCAAGGATTCAGTACCGACCAGTTTTTCAACCATGTACAGCGACAGATCTTCCCTTCCCCAGGCCCTCGCGGTAGCCGAGGCGGTAGAACGCGGGCTTTCACGCCGTGAGAAACTTGGCCTGGATATCAGCACCATGGGTCCGGTCTGTACGATCATGGCGGGACGGCTCGACGACTGGCTGAAAGTTCTCGTGGAGAAAAAGGGCATTGTCATGACGCCTGGAAACCTCGAGTGGGCCGGGGTGGCAGTCATGAAGAAGGCGTATCACATCTATCGTGATCGCGGCTATCGACTTCGCCTGTTGTCGGCTGCGTTTCGCAACCACATGCACTGGAGCGAGTTCATCGGCGGTGACGTCGTTATTTCTCCCCCCTGCGCGTGGCAAAAGCGCTTCAATAACGGCGACATCAAGGTCTGCGACAGGATTGACGTGCCGGTGGATCCCGCAATTGTGATGGATCTTACCCGAAGGTTCACCGACTTCCGCAGGGCGTACGAAGAGGACGGAATGAGCCTCGAGGAGTTTGATACCTTCGGACCCACGGTGAGGACCCTCCGGCAGTTTATCGCTGCCTACGCGAATCTCGTTGGAATTATCCGCGACTTCATGCTTCCGAATCCCGAATCGAACTGACCACTCATGGAGGTGCTGTATGCTGACATTCGATTTTTGTAACCCCGTGCAGGTGCATTTCGAAAACGGCAGCCATAAAAAAATAGGGGCTCTGCTCAAAGGTCGCTATCAGCGTGCCCTGCTGGTCTGCGCGAAGGGGACTTTTCACGACAACGGCGTTTTTGCGCAGGTTCGGGCCCAGCTGGAAGAGAGCGGAGCACACGTCTTTGAGATGGAGGACATTGATTCCAATCCCAAGCTGCAAAGCGTCTGTGCCGGCGTGAATATTGCCGCAAAGAGTGGAGTGGACTGCGTCGTTGCCTTGGGCGGCGGGTCGGCCATGGATTGCGCCAAGCTGATCGCAGTATCCGCAAAAACAGGCGTCGATCCATTTGACTATGTATGGGGCAGCCGCCCCGAGGCGGCAGATTCTTTGGATACAGTCATGATTCCCACAATAGCGGCCACAGGAACGGAACTGAACAATACGGCCGTCATCGTGAACGAGAAGACGCGGGAGAAATACTGGTGCGTGTGTAAGTATCCGCGCTCCTGCATTATCGACCCGACTCTCTCCGCCTGACTCCACGCTGGATGCGCCTGGTGGCGCCCAAAAAGCCTGAGATCTTTGCGCGTTTTGCGCGCAAAGTGTTGGGCGTCGTGGAACGTGATGATCGTGCCGCGGCGTTGGGCGGGGTGGAAGCGTACATAGGCTGGCTGCGCAAGGTGGGCGCGCCTCAGACGTATTTCGATTTTTCTTCGTCCCTGGAGTTTACCGACACCGAACTGAACATCGTGGCGGACAATGCGTGGAGGATCTACAAAGGAAAGATCGGCAGGCTGTACCCGATTCAGCGCCATGAAATAGAAGGCATTTTGAAGGAAGGAAGAAAAGTGCTCTGAGGCCATGCTATAATCGCGCTCGTGGCGCGCACGGATCATCATTTTCGACGAGCCAACCTCCTCGCTCTCGAGCGCCGAAAAAACAAGGCTCTTCGGGGTGATCCGCTCACTCAAGGAGGGCGGCTCCGCGATCATTTACATTACCCACTTCCTCGACGAGATATTCTCTCTCTGCGACAGGGCCCTGGTGCTCAGGAATGGGGAAGTGGCGGGCGGCGGGAAGATCGCGGAGCTCGACTACGGACAGGTCGTCAAGCTCATGCTCGGCGGCACGGATCTCGAATCGTCGAGAAAGCGCACGACGAAAGCCAGGCAGGCGGGGGAAGTCAGCCTGAAGGTGACCGGCCTCGAACAGAAGGGCTCGTTCGAGGGCGTCAGCCTCCGGCTCCGCTCCGGTGAGGTCGTCGGCCTATGGGGCCTTCTCGGATCGGGCCGGAGCGAGCTCGCGCGGGCCCTCGCCGGTCTCGATCCCGTGGACGGCGGCACGATGGAAGTGCGGGTGCGGGGAAGCCTCAAGAAGATACGGAGCGGCGAGGCGAAGAAGTGGATCGGCATGATCACGGAGAACAGGCGGGAGGACGGACTCCTGAGCCAGTCGTCGATACGGAAGAACATCTCCCTCGCGAGCCTTCCCTCGCTCATGTCGGCATTCTGGCCGTTCATCGATGAGCGCAGAGAGAAGGCGGAGACGAAGCGGCTTGTCGAGAAGCTGGAGATAAAGAGCGCAGGGATGGAGCAGACTGTTGCGACGCTGAGCGGCGGCAATCAGCAGAAAGTCATCCTGAGCCGCTGGCTCCAGAAGAACCCTCCGATCCTCATCATGGACGAGCCGACAAGGGGACTGGATGTCGGGGCGAAGCTGGAGATCCAGTCCAGGATATCCTCGCTGGCCGAGGAAGGCTCCGCGATCCTCGTCATCTCCTCGGAAATTGAGGAAATCATGAGCATCAGCGACCGCTATATCGTGATCTATCGGGGACGCGTTGTCGCCGAGCTCGGTCCGGAGACGAGCAAGGAGAGACTGCTCTCCGCTGCCGTGGGCGCCTCCTCAGGGGGCTCGACGTGAAGCGCAGCGGCAGCGGGTGGGATCGCGTCACGATGATCCTGCGCGAGTACGGCTTCATCGTGATACTGGCGGCGGTCATCGCTTTCTTCTCTCTGTTCACGAGGACTTTCCTTTCCCTGACCAATATTCTCGGACTGCTCCACACGTCCGTGCCCCTTGCTATCGTGGCCGCGGGGCTCGCCCTTGTGGTGATGACGGGCAAGCTGGATATTTCGATCGGCTCGGTCTCTTTCTTCAGCGGTGCGGTCGGCGTGCTGCTCATGACCAGGCACGGCCTGACACCGGCCATCGGTCTGCCTCTCGTCGCGGCCACAGGCGCCCTGTGCGGCCTGCTCAACGGCCTCGTGTGCGTGTATCTCGGCGTCAATCCCCTCATTACGACCATGGGTTCCATGTTCGTGTTTCGTGGTCTCGCCCTGCAGCTCACGGGTTCCCGCGCCATCAGCGTCTCACAGGGGCTGCGCGATTTCGGAAACTACCGCATCGGGCCGCTGTTCCTGGATATACTCATCGCCGGCGCCTTCCTCCTTTTCGTCCACGTCCTGCACACAAGGACTCCCTTCGGCAGGAGGGTCATGGCCCTCGGCAACGGCGCTGAGACCGCTTCGAGGCTTGGAGTACGGGTACGGGAGATCAGCATTGTCACGTTTATCATCTCGGGACTCTGTGCGGGGATAGGCGGCCTCTTCTCGGTGTTCCAGATCGGGGCTGTCACCAACCAGATGGGCTCAGGTCTCGAGTTTACCGCCATCGCCGCCATCGTCATCGGAGGGATAAGCCTTTTCGGGGGTGAAGGCGCCATTTTCCCTCATTATCTCCTCGGCGTTCTGGCGCTGGGGATAATCGAGAACGGCCTGAACCATCTGGGCGCCTCCCCCTACCTCTATCCCTTCGTTCGCGGAGGCATCATCCTCGTCGCAATGTATGCGGACTCTCTCAAACGAAGCGCGAAACCCCTCACGGCGCTCTCACGCGCCTGAGCCGGATGGCGGGCCGACTGCGCACAGGAGCGCTGCCCGCACGAAGCCTATCGCTTTGCAGTTTTCGCCTTCGCGAGCTTGTTTTCAAGGAGGTTTATCGAATGCAACAGAACCAGGGCCTCATCTGTTGTTTTTGTATCGATCTTGATCCCAGTATTCTGAAGCAATTCCTTCATCTTCTTTGCGAGATATGCAATTGTATTCGAGACATAGAACGGGAAATACCAGAAATAGAAGAACGCCAGCAAGATGCATATGGTCCCGACAACCGCGATAGAAATTACCATGCCGCCGGCATTGTGCTTCGTCAACTGGCTCTTTCGTTCGACTGCCTGCATGTTGAGGTCGTTGATCTCAACGATTGCTTGTCTGACATCTGCATAGGTAGGGAGCAAATCACTGAAGTACTGAGCGGAACTTCCCCCCTTTTCATTTATCCCCAGGCAAAGATTCAAGTATCGGTCATAGTTGCTGTTCAATTCTTCCACATATTCTTTTTCGTGCACTTCCGTTATGTTGTTTTTCTCGGCGTTCAGATTGCTCTCAAAAGTCGATTTGCTGCTTTGAAAGAGTTGAGACTCGTACGCGGATACCTTGTTCGGGCTGGAGCCAAAGATCCTGTAACTGACAGTCGATCTCATGTCATCCAGGGCCAAGAGCATATTCTTGCAGTAGACCAGCGAGTCGTAGTTGTCTTTTAGAATGGCATTCGCATCTTTCGAGAGCTTCTGAATCTGATACGAGCTGTAAATTGTCAAGGCGAATATGATCACAAACAGGAAACCAAGACCAACAGTCAGCTTGGATCGAAGCGACATAGTGCCTCCTGTACGTCAGCTCAACGGGTTCAACCAGCTTACTTCCAGTGGCCTTCTGGGTCAAATAGGCGCCGCACGGCAGGCAGTCGTTCTGCATGAACAAAGACGAATCTGCCTGCCGTCCACCGTGACAGCCTGGGGCTTCGGCGTGCCGAGATTGTCCTTGATGAACTGGGCAACCACCGCCGGGTGCGTGGACACTTGACTGAGGCAGTATTTCACATTACCGTCCCTTTGAACATCGGTCAGGTTTGATCTATGTTCAGAAAATGATGAAATACTCGTGATGAAACGTAAAGTCCCTTCACCCCCTGCACACAAGGCCGGCAGGACCGTCCGCGGCGGCGCAACGGCCGGCGGCAAAAGTGCGCGCATGGAGCGCAAGCAGCAGGAGGCGCGCTACCGCATTCTGGAGGCGGCGCGCGCGCTCTTCACGCACGGGTCCGGCTACGAGCAGGCCACGGTGCGGGAGATCGCCGCGCGTGCCGACGTGAGCGTGGGGGCGGTGTACCTGCATTTCAAGAGCAAGCCCGACATCCTCGCCGAGCTGGTCAACGAGTTCCTCCTGGGCGCCATGGACGACCTCTCCGGGGCTCTTTCCCAGGATATGTCGGGCCTGAACCAATTCAGGACCTTCATCTCGAAGTTTTGGCAGTTTACCTCAACCAGACGCTCGCGGCTCTTCACCCAGCTCCTGGTCCGGCTCGGGCCGCAGAACCTTGACAAAACGGTGATTGACACGATTGCGCCCCATATCAGCCGGCTCATTGCTGTTCTGAGACAAATCATTGAACGTGGGATCGAGGACGGCTCTATTCCAGTTCATAGCTGGAAACCGGGCCTGGTCGCACTTGTGCTTTTCCAATGCCTGCAGGGGCTGGCCATTTTCGACTACGGAAACCAGCAATTCCGCAGCAGGATTTCCACGGGCTTCACTGTGCAGGAGATACTGTCGTGTTTCACGGGGCTCACGACCAACGCCTTGGGCGGTGCGCTCGGGTTCGAAGGATTGCACCCCCGGTTGGCGGGCATGTAGCTATGCTGCTTTTTTTTGGCAATTATCTGAACATTGTTCAATTTTGAGTTATGATCATTTTAGGAGCGGAGGGGTGCTCAGGATGCCGACGCTCCCCAGGGAGGTTTGAAATGAAGAAAATACCGATGATCCTGCTCCTGGCACTGGCGTGCGTGGGATGCGCCGTCTCTTCCGGCGGCAAACAGGCTACCCGGAGCATGGAGCAGATCTACAAGGAGGAGGGAGTCCCCGTCCGGGTGCGGACCCTTGCCACGGAGTCCTTTTCCGCCTACCTGAAGTATCCGGCGACGCTCAAGGCCCGCCTGGAGTCCACGGCCGCCGCGTCAATTCCCGAGGTGGTGCGGGAGGTCCGCGCGCGGGTCGGCGACCACGTGCGCAAGGACGACGTCATCGTCTCCTTTTCCCAGGACAACGCCAACTACCAGCAGGCCAGGGCGGCGCGGGACACCGCGGAGGCCACCTATGCGCGTTTCAAGACGATGTATGAAAGCTCCAACATCTCTGCGCAGGATTTCGACAACGTGAAGGTGCAGTACGCCCAGGCAACGTCGGCGTTCAAGAACATGGACAACATCATCAACGTCAAGGCGCCTATCGAGGGCTATGTCACCGCGTTGAACGTGCAGGTCACCGACAACGTCTACCCCGGCGCCCCGCTTTTCACGGTTTCCAATCTCGACGCCATCGAGGCCAAGCTCTACGTCACCACCGAAGAAGCCCGCACGGTGCGGACCGGACAGGCCGCCCTCATCGAAGAAGACGGCCAGCCCGCGCGCGGCACTGTCACGCAGGTTTCCCTCGTCATGGATCCCCTGCACAAGGCCTTTCCTGTCACGGCGTCCTTCGCGAACAGGGGCTTTGCGCTGACAAGCGGCATCACGGCGGACGTCTCCCTGGAGGTCTATCGTGCGCCGGCGATCGTGGTGAAGCAGAAGGAACTGGTGCGTCAGATCGACACCTGGTACGCATTCGTCGTCAACGGCGACACGGCGCAGCGCCGCGCGCTGAAAGTCGGGCATCAGGACGGGCTTCGCTTCGAGGTCCTCGATGGCCTGAAGCCTGGAGACAAGCTTGTCACCGAGGGCGCCCGAAGCCTGAACGACGGTACCAAGGTCCGGGTCGTGTCCACGGCTGACAACCCGGCCTGACGGGATCTTTCCCGGTGCCCAGCGGGCTCTGAAGAGCCCCGGCACCATGCTGAACCAAGGAGCATCCATGTCCATAGTCGACCTTTCCATAAAACGGCCAGTCCTCGTCACGATGATTCTTGTAGTCTTCGTGCTGTTCGGAGTGCTTGCCTACTTCAACCTTCCCCTCTCCCTCATCCCCGACGTGAAGATTCCCCTTGCGACCGTCACGGTAGTCTACCCGGGAGCCGGGCCCCAGGTGATCGAGAGCCAGATCACCAACAAGATCGAGGACGAGGTGTCCGCCCTTTCCCAGCTGGACACGATCACCTCCTATTCGATCGAGGGCGCATCCATCGTCACCATCCAGTTCAAGATCGGCAAGGACGAAAACCTCGCCAAGGAGGAGGTAAGGGAGAAGGTCGATGGCATCCTCGATCAGCTGCCCTCGGGGGCCAGACGGCCTGTCGTCACGAAGCTGGATGTCACGGCCCTGTTCCCCGCCATGAACATCCTCGCTGAAGGCGAGATGGACCCCACGACCCTCCATACACTGGCGGACAAGGTCGTGAAGGCACGGCTCGCGCAGATCGAGGGCATCGGAAGAGTCGACCTGGGCGGAGGCCGAGAGCGGGAGGTCCGTGTAGAACTCGGCCGCGCCGACGTTTTCGACCGCTCGATCCCCCTCCTCCAGATCGCCGGCCTCCTGCAGGCTGCCAATGTGGAGATTCCCGGCGGCAGCTTCAAAGAGGATGGGCAGGACCTCTCGGTGAGGCTCAAGGGCCAGTTCCAGTCCGTTGACGACATCCGCAACCTGGACGTACCCACTCGATCGGGAGTCGTGAAGCTCAGGCAGATTGCCGACGTGCGCGATTCCTACAAGGAAGTGCGGGAGCGGATCATGTTCTTCGATAAGGACTCGGGCGCCCGCAGCAATGATGCGGTCCTCCTCAAGATCCTCAAGAACCCCTCCGCCAACACCGTCTCCGTCGTCAACAATGTCAAGGCCGCCCTGCCGGGCATCGAGAAAGACCTTGGCGGACAGGTCCATCTTCGGGTCGTCTCGGAGGACGCCACGTTCGTCCGGGATTCCGTCATGGATACCTTTTTCAATGTCTTTTTGAGCGTCGGCCTCACCGCGCTGGTCCTGCTGTTCTTTCTCCATGACCTGCGTTCGACTCTCATCGTCGTCATCGCCATGCCCTTCTCCCTTATCGCGACGTTCTGGATCATGCGGATGCTGGGGCTCTCTTTCAACATCCTCTCACTCATGGGCCTCGCCACGTCCACGGGCATTCTCGTCTCCGACTCCGTCATAGTTTTGGAGAACATCTTCCGTCACAAGAGCCTCGGGGCGGGCAGGAGCGAGTCGGCTTCGAAGGGCAGCCGTGAAGTCATGGTCGCGGTGGTGGCTGCGACGCTCACGCACGTCGCCGTGTTCGTCCCCATGGCGAACATGGCCGGGGTGATGGGCCGGACCATGGGGGACTTCGCCTACACAATCGTCGCCGCGACCCTTTTCTCCCTGCTCATGTGTTTCACGCTGACGCCCATGATGGCCTCGCGCATGCTTCCTGAGAAAGTGAAGGAGCCGGGGCCCATTGGCCGGCTCCTGGAACGGATGTTCGCTTCGTGGGAGCGGGGATACGGCACGGCAATCAAGGCTATCGTGGCCAACAAGCGGCGCAGCGTGATCGTCGTGGCGGTTTCCCTCGTCGCTCTGGCAGGCTCGGTCGCCCTCTCTCCCGCGCTCAGGTTCGAGCTCATGCCCGCAACGGACGGCGGCAAGGTTCAGCTCCTCGTCGAGCTTCCCGTCGGCAGCGGCATAGGGGAGACGGGGAGGGTTCTGGGAGAGATCGAATCGCATCTCAAGGATTACAAGGAGGTTTCCCGCATCCTCACCGATCTCGGCTACCAGTCCGACCTGGACAAGGACGTCAACCTCGCCAGGATGGACGTGCTGCTCGTGCCGAAGACCAAGCGGGCATTGAGCAACGAGGCCATCGCCGCCTCGTTCAACGAAAAACTTTCCGACATCCCGGGCGCGACAATCAAGGTAACGCCGATCAGCGAGATCGCCCTCGGCGTCGGCGGTATGAGCTCTCCCATCGATTTCTCCCTCCAGGGCAAGGACAATGACATCCTGCAGGAGTTGACGCCCCGGATCACTGCGGCCATGGCTCAGGTGCCGGGCCTGGTCAATATCGATGCAAGCGCGCGGCCCGGAAAACCCGAGCTCACGTTCGAACCGGACCGAAAGCGCATTTCGGAAGACGGGCTGACGGTGCAGGAGGTTGCCCTCTCGCTCCGCGCCGCGGTGGACGGGATGGTCCTCTCGACATACAAGGAAGCCGGCAGCGAGTACGACATTCGCGTCGCCCTCAAGGATGGCAGCCTGCGCAGCATCGACGACCTGAAAAACGTGCCTGTCGTAGGAGCCCGTGGTACCTATCCTCTCTCGCACTACGCGCGGCTCTCTCTGACCAGCGGCTCCAACCGGATCACGCATTCGGACAAGATCGGCTCCGTCACCTTCACCGCCGATCTTCTGCCCGGCACCAGCCAGGGTGAAGCCCAGACGGCAGTAGATGCAAAGATCGCCTCCCTTCACCTGCCCACGGGCTATGTGGTCAAAAGCGCGGGCATCGCGAAGATCTTCCAGGAAACGGTGCGTGACCTCATCCAAGTCTTCGTCCTCGCGATAGTCCTCGTGCTTATGATCCTCGCCGGCACGCTGGAGAACTTCAGGCAGCCGGTGATCATCCTCAGCACGGTGCCCCTGGCGCTTATTGGCGTCATCCTCGCGGTGGTACTGACGGGAACGACGCTCAATGTGCTGGCCATGCTCGCCGTGGTCATGCTCATCGGGCTGGCAGTGACCAACGCCATCCTGATCCTGGAATACTCCAACCAGCTGCGCGCCGGGGGAAAGGACGTCGGGGAAGCTCTTGTCCTGGCATGCTCCGCGAAGCTCAAGCCCATCCTCATGTCCAGCATCGCCATCATCCTGAGTCTCATGCCCATGGCCCTTGGCTTCGGCGCCTCGGGCGCGGAGATGCGTCAGCCCATGGGCATCGTCACCATCGGAGGCGTGGCAATGTCGACCCTGCTCACGCTTTTTCTCATCCCTGCCCTGGAGAAACTGACGGCCGGCAGGCGCACGGTTCGCAAGGAGTTCCCGAATGAAGCATAAGGCAGCATTTGCAGTCATCCTCATCCTGGTCATTGTTCCATGCCTGGCCGCGGAGGAGATCGATCTCGCCTCCTACCTTCAGCGCGTGGAGGAGCACAACAAGAGCCTCCAGATCGCGCGGAGCGATGTGGCCCAGACAGAAGAGATGAAGAAACAGGCCCTGGCCGGGCTCCTTCCCAACGCGGGCCTTCAGGCCGCCTATACGCGGAATCTCAACGAGATCACGCAGCCCATGGCCTCCTACGCCACGGCTTCGGCAATACCGGGCGTCTACCCCATCACCTATACCGACCAGGTCGTGAGCTTCAACAATGAGCTGGATCTGGCCGCTGCGGCGAACTTCCCTATCTATGACGGCTCGGCCTGGGCGAGGTATCACCAGGCCTCCGAGGGAGTCAATGCGCGGAAGGCAGGCTACGATTATCAGCTCAAAGCCGTGGCAAACGGGGCAAAGAAACTCTACTTCCAGCTCCTGCTCCTGAACGAGGTCGTCAAGGTCAAGGAAGCATCCGAGAAGATCGCCCAGGACAACTACAACGACGCGCAGGCCAAGTTCAAGGTGGGACTCCTGACCGAACTCGATGCCCTCATGGCCGAAGTGGCATGGAAGGGCAAGGTGCCTGAAACGGCCGAGGCCAGGCGAAACCGCGATATCGCACTGCTCGGCTTCAAGCGGCTTGCGGGGATCCCCGCCGAAGAGAACGTGTCGCTCACGGAGAGCATGGAGACGTACCCGGACGTGCCGCTGGAGGTCCGGCTCGCGGACGTTCTCTCGGCCCGCTCGGACTACGCGCTGCTCCTGCGGCAGAAGACTCTGAGCGAGCTGGCAATCGACGCGGTGAGGGCGAACTACTTCCCCACATTTTCGGGCAGCTTCGCGATCGCCAACCAGCGATTCGGCAATGATTGGAAGCTCGGCGACTATGACTCGCTCGCCATCCAGCTCGGGCTCAAGGTCACCCTTCCTGTCTACGAGGGCGGGTATCGCTCGGCAAAGCTCGCCGAAGAGGAAATAGGTCTGAAGAAAAGCGACCTCCAGATCGTCCAGAAGCAGGAGGATATCCAGACCGAGCTGACCGGCGTGAAGCTGCGGCTCGACGAGGCACGACAGCGCATCGAGAATGCCAACTCGGTCCAGACCGTGGCACAACGCGCTTTCGACAGGGCCACTGTTTCCTTCAAGAACGGCGTTGCCACGCAGCTCCAGCTCAGCCAGGCCACGTTGAGCCTGGAGGGATCCCGCCTTGCGTTCCTCTCCGCGATCTACGATTACCGGGCCGCCTATTTCGACTGGGAGCTCGCGGTCGGACGATGAGTCATGAAATGGACCTCGTGAATTCCCGGGCGAAATCCTGATATGCGCGACCTTCGCCACCTTCCCGAAGTGGGAATCAGATATTCTCTGCCCACCAGGGCGAGACTTCGGCAGGGAAGGAATCCACGATATGGCTGATTTTTCGAACCCCGGCTCACTCTTGCATGAGCGGCGTTGCCTAACTGCGAAAGAGGAGCTGTAGTTTGTCACAAGTTAGCCGCAATCTCAATGTATTTGACTTTCAATCAAAAGTAAGATATGCTTCGACCGAAACATATGATATTCGACATCCAGAGGTTTTCAACACATGACGGAGCAGGCATCAGGACGATTGTCTTCTTTAAAGGGTGTCCCCTGCGCTGCACATGGTGCGAGAACCCTGAAAGCCAATCCGGTGGATACGAGCTTGCATACGACGAACGAAAATGCATCGGCTGCCTCGATTGTCTGAAGGTCTCCCAGGGCGGCGAGATCGACCTGGAAAGCGGCCGGCCCCGGCTTCACAGGGACAGGGTGGACAATCCATGGAAGTTCACGGGAGTCTGCCCCTCGGGTGCTCTTACCGTGATTGGACGGGAGATGAGCGTGGGCCAGGTCGTGAGGGAGATCGAGAAAGACCTGCCGTTCTTCCGAAAGAGCAGGGGCGGGGTCACCCTCTCCGGCGGAGAACCGTACGCTCAGCCTGCCTTCCTTCTCGACCTGCTCCGTGCCCTGGCCGGGATCGGCGTGATGGCCGCGGTGGAGACCTGCCTGAACGTGCCGTGGCCGGCAATCCAGGCGAGCCTCCCGTACGTTGAAACCTTCCTCGCTGACCTGAAACACGCTGATGCGGAGAAGCTGAAGGCGTACAGCGGAGGGAATCTCGCGCTCATCCTGGAGAACCTTTCGAGGCTGGAGGAGGCGGGTGCATCGGTGGTGGTGCGGGTCCCGCTTGTCCCGGGATTCAATGACGGTCCTTCCGAGGTCAGGGACATCGTCGATCTCGCCGCCTCGTTCCGGAACGTCCAGGCCATTCATTTTCTGCCTTTCCACACCCTGGGGGTCGGCAAATACTCTCTCATCGGGAAGGAGTACCGCCACTGCGCGGAACCCATGCCCTCGTTCGACATGGGCCCGTACCTTGACCTTGCCCGCAGCAGGGGACTGGAAGCGACTGTAGGAGGATAGAGTGGAAGCCACTGGAACAGAGCCCCAGGTCTCGGAGCGCGTACGCGTACAGAAGGAGCGGCTCCTCCGCATGAAGCCCACCGTGTGCACCGAGCGCGCCCGGATATATACCGAGGTGTACCGGAGGAGCGCGGACCAGCCGCTTGTTGTCACGCGGGCGCTGGCCCTGGCGGAAACTCTTCGCGGCATGAGCATCTATATCGACGAGGGGGAGCTCATCGTGGGCAACCAGGCCTCCGCGCCGCGGGCTGCGCCGATATTCCCGGAATACGCCGTGGGATGGATCCTCGATGAGCTGGACGAGTTCGCGCAACGCCCGGGCGACGCCTTCTATCCATCGGAGGAGGCCAAGGCAGAGCTGCGCGAGATCTGCCCGTGGTGGCAGGGCAGGACGCTCTTCGAGAAGGGGACGGCGCTGCTTCCCCCCCTGATGCGGGAGATCCACGACGCTGCCATCATCAGGGCGGAGGGGAACCTCACCTCGGGAGACGGCCACATTGCGGCCAACTTCCCGCAGATCCTGTCTGGCGGGATATCCGGCTACCGGGAGCGGGTGGAGGATTACAGGGGAAATCTGGATCTCTCCGACTGGGAGGATCTCAAGAAAGAGCAGTTCTACCGCGCCGTGGAGATTGCCCTGCGGGGCCTGTCTGCATTCATACGCCGCTACGAGAATCTGGCCCGGCGCATGGGCACAACGGAGAAAGACCCGGTTCGGAAGGCGGAGCTGGAGCGGATCGCGATGAATTGCGGCGTGATTGCGGAAGGACCGCCGCAGGACTTCTCCCAGGCACTCCAGCTCGTTTACTTTGTCCAGCTTGTGCTCCAGATCGAGAGCAACGGACATTCTGTGTCTCTCGGGAGAATGGACCAGTACCTCTACCCCTTCTACGCCCGGGACATCGATGCAGGCCGGCTGCGGGAGGAGCATGCGCGCGAGCTCCTGGAGTGCACATGGCTGAAGCTGTTTTCCATCAACAAGATCAGGTCCTGGTCGCACACCCGCTTCTCCGCGGGAAGCCCGCTGTACCAGAACGTGACCATTGGCGGGCAGACCCGGAACCGTGAGGACGCGGTGAACCCGCTCACTCTTGTCATCCTGGCCTCCGTGGGCACCCTGCGGCTGCCTCAGCCCAATCTCTCTGTGCGCTATCACAGCGGCGTGAGCGATTCGTTCATGGCCGAGTGCATACGCGTCATCCAGAGGGGATTCGGCATGCCCGCGTTCAAGAATGACGAGATCGTCGTCCCGGCACTCATCGCGCTGGGGGTCGAGCAGGACGATGCATTCGACTACTCAGCCATCGGCTGCATCGAGGTCGCCGTGCCGGGCAAGTGGGGGTACCGGTGCACGGGAATGAGCTTCCTGAACCTGATGAGGGTGCTGCTCGCCGCCTTGAACAACGGGTTCGACAGCATGTCGGGGAAGACCTTCTGCCCGGGGATCGGACGCCTGGAAGATTTTGAAAGCTTCGGTGAGGTGATGAAGAGCTGGGAGAAGCAGGTCAAGTTCTACACCCGCGCCACTGTGGCGGTAGATACGGCAGTGGACACCGCCCTGGAAGAGAACGTGCCGGACGTGCTGTGCTCCGCGCTGGTGGATGACTGCATTGCCCGCGGCAAAACCCTGAAGGAAGGCGGGGCAAAGTATGATTTCATTTCCGGCCTCCAGGTAGGGATTGCAAATCTCGGAAACGCGCTGTCCGCGATCAGGAAGCTGGTTTTCGAGGAGGCAAGGATCGGGAAGGGCGAGCTGATGGAGGCGCTGGCCGGCAACTTCGAGGGCCCGGGAGGTGAAAGAATCCGCCAGCTGCTCCTGAACCACGCACCCAAGTACGGGAATGACGACGATTACGTCGACCTTCTCCTCCGGGACGCGTACCGTGTATTCATCGACGAGCTTTCGCGGTACCACAACACCCGCTATGGCAGGGGACCCATTGGCGGGACCTACTATGCGGGAACCTCCAGCATTTCGGCAAACGTCCCCTCGGGGTCTGTCGTGCCCGCTACGCCCGACGGGCGCAAAGCCTTCACGCCGCTGGCCGAAGGCTGTTCCCCATCATCCGGGACCGACACCCGGGGCCCGACGGCCGTTTTCAAGTCCGTGGCAAAGCTTCCCACGGAGAGGATCTGCGGGGGCGTGCTGCTGAATCAGAAACTTTCCCCCGATGCTCTTCGCAGCCCGGCGGACAGGGAGAAGCTCATCGCCCTGCTTCGGACGTTCTTCGACGACTTGAAGGGCTGGCATGTTCAATACAACATCGTCTCCCGGCAGACGCTCCTGAAGGCGCAGAAGGACCCGGAGAGCTACCGCGACCTGGTGGTTCGGGTGGCAGGGTATTCCGCCCTTTTCACCACGCTGGCGCCGGAGACCCAGAACGACATCATTGCCCGCACGGAGCACAGCCTGTAGGGAGGTCGCATGGAAAAACTGCTCTGCGGAGTTGACTTGGGAGGCACGAAGCTCGCGGCAGGCCTGATGAGGCCGGACGGAAAGCTCATCGACCGGGAAGTGGTCTATGATCACGCCGGCAAGGACGAGCGGGAAGTGGTGCGCCGAATCGGTGACACGGTCACCGCGCTGCTCGCTCGGCAGGCCGTGAAGGTCGGGGACCTGGCGGGAATCGGGGTCGGGTTTGCCGGGCACCTGAGATTCCGCGACGGTGTCACGATCACCACGTCCAACTACAAGGGATTCAAGATCAAGAACTTCCCCCTTCGCCGCTCCATCGAGGAGATCTTCCCCACACGAGTCGTCGTCGACAACGACGCCAACGCCCAGGGGTTCGCGGAATACCGCTACGGCGCGGGTGCCGGACACGGATCGATGGTCTTTGTGACCCTCAGCACGGGAATCGGGGCCGGCATTGTGCTGGACGGAAAGATCTACCGGGGCATGACGGGAACCGCCGGGGAAGTCGGGCACATGATCGTGAATTCCGAAAGCCCTTTCGTCTGTGGATGCGGAAACCATGGGTGCTGGATGGCGCACGCGAGCGGTCTGGCGCTGCCGCAGATCGTGCGGAAGAAGCGGGAGCAGGGTGTGCGCTCGACGCTTGCGCTCTCGGAGTCCGAATGGGAGAGCATCGACGGGAAGACTCTCGGGGAAGGGCTGCGGGTGGATGATGAGCTGTCCCGCGCGGTGGTGCTGGAGTGCGCGGACTACACGGGGATCGGCCTGTACAACCTGTTTCAGATTTTCAACCCGCACGTTTTCGTCCTGGGCGGCGGCCTGATGAGCTGGGGCAGCCTCTTCGTGGACAGGATACGGGACACGTTCATGACCCTGATCCGGGAAATGATGTTTGACCCGGTCCAGATCGTGGCGTCGCGTCTGGAACAGGATGCTGGCATAATCGGGGCTGCCGCGCTACTCTTGGAGCCAGGATGAACTCCCGACAGCGCCGCATCATCGATCGCCTTGACACGAGTGACATGACCTCGGTCAAAGACCTTGCGCAGCTGCTCGGGGTATCCGCCGTCACGGTGCGTCAGGACCTGACGCTCCTGGAAAACGAGGGATTCCTGAAGCGCGTGCACGGCGGCGCCGTCATGCAGAGCGCCGACGACATCTCCAAGCGGCTCGTGGTGAACTACGAGGTCAAGCAGCGCATCGCGCGGGCAGCGGCCGGGTTCGTCCAGGGGGGCCAGTCGGTGCTCATCGAATCAGGCTCCACAAATGCAATCCTGGTCAAGGAGCTGGGCGACCGGGAAGGGCTCACCATCATCACATCGAATGTCTTCATTGCCCGTCAGTTGAGGAAGAACACTCACGTCTCGGTCGTCCTCCTGGGGGGCTTGTACCAGAACGAGAGTGAGAGCCTCGTGGGCAAGCTTGCCAAGCTCTGCCTGGACAACGTCAATTTCAGCAAGGCGTTCGTCGGCGTGGACGGGTTTACCATCGAATCCGGCTTCACGAGCACCGACATGATGCGCGCGGAGATCTCCGCTCACATCGTGGGCAAGGGCGCCGAGGTGTTCGTCGTGACCGACTCCACCAAGTTCGGGCGGGTCCACCTGACGAATCTTTTCCATCCCCGCGACATCCGCTGCCTCATCACCGACGCCGGCATTCCGGAGAAGGACAAGCGCTTCCTCGAGGAGAACGGCGTCCAGGTCATCATCGCCTAGCCCGCGCCGCGCGAAGGCGTAGCCACGGAAGGCGAGGTCGGCCGAGGCCAGGGATGGCCGACAGGCCGACGCGGCTATCCG
>CAYTGX010000082.1:0-19856 GCA_964437385.1 uncultured Spirochaetaceae bacterium | reverse complement strand
CGCGCGCGTGGAAAGCCTTGCGGCAGGCGTGAAGGCGCGCACGTCGGGCGTTGAAGCAGAGGTGACGGCGCGGTTGGAAGGCCTTGCGGCCGGCGCGAACAAGCGCGCGGAGAGCGTAGAGGCGGATGTCGATATGCGCCTCGGAAGCCTCGAGGCCGAGGTGAAGGAGCGCACCGAGGCTGCCCGGGAGTCCGTCCAGGCTGTCCAGGCCGCGCTGGCGCAGACAATGGACAGGATGAGCGCGGCGATGCGGGCTGAAATGAACACGTTCGCGGAGAAGATCACCGCCGGCTGGAAATCAGAGGTGGACGGGGCATCGTCCGCGCGGGAGCTTCTGCGGGCCGAAATGGCGGAGCTGCAGGCGGCAGTGGAAGACCTGAACGCACGCACGCACGAGGACGCGGACAAGAAGCTCATGGCATTCCAGGAGGAGCTTCTCACGGATCTTCGCGCACGCTCCACGCAGACACAGACGAAATTCCAGGCCTGGCAGGCGGAGATGGGAAAGCGTACCGCGGAGTTCGAGGCCGATATCATGCAGCGTACCGCGGCGGCAGGGGAGTCGGTGCAGCTGCTTCGAGAAGCGCTGCGCGGCGACATAGAGAAGGTAAAGAGCGACGCATCCATGTCGCTTGAAAAGGATCTGGGCGGTGTCCGGGATCTCATCGAGACAGGAACCGGGAAGATGCGCGGCGAGATCGAAGCGCGTCTGGGGCAGTTGAACCGGGAAGTCGAGGCGGGGCGCAACGACCTGGCAGCGATGTTCGAGTCTTCCCGGGCGGAGATTGAGGCCTGGGAAGACGGCGCAAAGAAGCATTTGGCCGACGCGGAGCTGGCCAATGCGGGCAAGCTTTCCTCCCTCTCCTCACGAGTGGAGGCGGACAAGGCCGCGCTCGCAAAGAGTATTGAGACGGTCGAATCCCGGCTGGCGGACTACCAGGGTGATGTCGACTACAGAATGAAGGTCCTGGACGAGGCAAACCGGGATGTGGATGCCCTGCGTGTCTCCCTGTCGCAGACAATGGACAAGATGGGGACGGCCGTCCGCGCGGAAATGAAGGGGTTGACGGACGCGCTCGCTTCCGAGCTGACAACGGGCTGGAAGGCAGAGGTCGCCGGCGCAGAGGCGGCCCGGCAGCAGCTCACGTCCAGCATGGGAGAGCTGCAGGCGGAGCTGGAGGTGCTGAAGACGCGCTCCTACCAGGACGCAGAGAAGAAACTCTCGGTGTTCGAAGAGGAATTCTTCGCAGACCTTCGCGCCCGCTCCACCATGACACAGGAAAAGTTCCAATTGTGGCAGTCGGAGATGGAGAAGCGCGCGGCAGGCTTCGAGGCCGTGGTCAGGGAGCGCACGGCCAGCGCGGAGGCTGATGTCACGGATCGCACGGCAAGCCTGGAAGCGGCCGTCAAGGCGCGCGCGGAAAGCGTCGAGGCCGACGTGAACGCGCGCGTGGCAAGCGTCGAGGCGGACATGAAGGCGCGCGTGGCAAGCCTGGAGACGGACGTGAAAACGCGCGCCGCGGCTGCAGGTGTTTCGGTCCAGGGGCTGCGTGACTCGCTCGCCGCGGACATCGAGCGGGCCAGGAAGGAAGCCTCCGTCCTCTTCGAGAAGAACCTGGGCGGCGTGCGGGACACCATGGAAGCCGAATCAAGGAAGATGCACCGCGAGATCGAGGCCCGCCTGGAAGCGTTGTCCGCGGAGCTCAATGCCGGGCGCAAGGACCTGGCAGACCTGTTCGAATCCTCCCGCGCAGAGATCGCCGCATGGGAGGAGGGGGCAAAGGCGCAGCTCGTCGAGGCGGAGCAGGAAAATGCAGGGAGGTTCTCCAGTCTCGCCTCGCATATCCAATCGGACGAGGCCGCCCTGGCCAGGAGCATCGAGACAATTGAGCTGCGGCTTGCGGACTACCAGGGCGATGTCGATTACCGCGTGAGGGTGCTTGAAGATGCCAACAATGATGTGGATGCGCTGAGGACGTCCCTCTCCCAGACCATGGACAAGATGGCGGAAGGCGTACGCGCGGAGATGAAACGGCTTGCAGAAGAGCTTGCGGCCGGCTGGAAGTCGGACATCGCCGGGGCCGCGATTGCGCGGGAGCAGCTCCAGGCGGGCATGGGCGAGCTGGAGGCCGGGCTGGAAGAGCTCAAAGCACGCGCCTACCAGGACGCGGAGAAGAAGCTCTCGGTCTTCGAGGAAGAGTTCTTCACCGATCTGCGTGCGCGGTCCACGATGACACAGGAGAAATTCCAGGCCTGGCAGGCGGAAATGGAAAAGCGCGCGGCGAGCTTCGAAGCCGACGTCAAAGAGCGCACCAATGCCGCGGACGAGGCAGTGCAGACCCTGCGGGAAGCGCTGCGAAGCGACGTGGAGAAGGCCCGCAAAGACGCTGCGCAGTCCTTCGAGAAGGACCTGGGCGGGGTGAAGGACGCCGTGGAGGCCGCAACGCGAAAGATGCACCGAGACATCGAATCCCGGCTGAAGGAGCTGTCGACCGAGCTGAATGCGGGACGCAAAGAGCTGACCGAGCTCTTTGAAGCCTCCCGAACGGAGATCGGGACCTGGGAGAGTGCAGCCCGGAAGCAGCTTTCGGAGGCCGAGCTCTCCATCGCGGAGAAAATTTCCTCCCTCTCCTCCGAGGCGGCATCATCCGTTGGCGCGATCAGGGACGCGTTTGCCGCGCAGAAAGAAGATCTGCTCGTCTCAACGAACGAAGAACGCATTGGTCTTCGCACGGAGCTCGCCGAGATGGGGGAGACCATCTCTTCGTTCGAAGCCGGTCTGAAGAAAACGACAGAAGCTGCCATGGAGGCGCTGCGCACCCAGATGGACGGATTCCAGCTCGAAAGCCAGAAGCGCGTGCGCGAGGTGCAGAGCGAGGTCGAAGGGCGAATCAAGGAACAGAAACAGCTTCTCGTGGATACCAAGGAAAAAGCCGACGCGATGCAGGAAAAGCTCTATGGAAGGATCGAGGAAAGCTACCAGGTGCTCTCGACGAACCTCGTGGAGATCGACAAGCGGGTCAAGAGCTTCACCTCCCAGACCCGTCTCTTCGAGCGGGCGGACACTTTGAAGGCTGCCCTGGAAGTCAGCATCGACGAGATGAAGAAGGAAGTGGCCAAGCTGAACGCGGACAGGGCGGAGTTCGCGGAAATCGAGGTCCAGCTTTCCAAGACGAAGAAGGTCGCGGACGAGGTCTCCTCCAAGCTCACGCGGTTCCTTTCCGAGAAACGGCGAATCGAGGAAATGGACGGAGATTTCAAGAAGATCATGGCGGTCTCCAAGGACGTCGATCTCAAGCTCGACACGCTGTCCTCCAGCAACGACGCGCTCCAGCAGATCCAGGCCAGAATCAGGCAGTTCGAAGAAATGGGAAAGTCCGTGGAGGGCGGGTTCGAAAGGCTGGAGAAGAAGAAGGAAATCCTCTCGGTGACCTCGGAGGGCGTGGACAGGAACTTCCAGCGCCTGGAAGGGATCGAGAAGTCGCTCGTGGAAGCCGACCGGACCGCTGATGAGCTGGCTGCAAAGGTCTCTTCGCTGCGCGGTGAGTACGAGATGCTGGCCGCAAACAAGAAGGATGCAGATTCCGCCATGCAGACCGTCGGGAAGCTCAGCGGAGTCATCGAAGAGCTCGAGAGCCGCCTGGAGAAGGCGCAGAGCTCGCGGGAATGGATGGCGCGGACCGAGACGCGGTTCGAGGAGATCGGCCGGCAGGCGCAGGAGCAGGTGCGGCTGCTGGAGAGCATCATGAAGGCGGAAACGAAGAAGGAAAAGGGAGAGCGCGGCGCGCCTCCCCTGGACAAGCGGGAGACGGTCGTCAAGCTTTCTCACCAGGGGTGGTCCGTGCAGGAGATCTCGCGCGTCACCCAGCTCAGCAGGGGTGAAGTGGAGCTCATACTGGAGCTTGCGCCGAAAGTGTAAAGGACCGTTAGTGCCTCGGGTCGATGCGCGGTCCCGGGTGACCGCGCACCCCGAGGTCCAGAAAATGCTTGACCTGACGCGAAGCTAGCTGTTACCTTTACCGTAAACCATTTCTCCCTAGGCGGTAATGATGTCGAAGAAGAAGGACCAGGAAGAGGTCTCGGGAGGGGCGCAGAATGTCCACGGTGCTGAGCCCCCGGCGCGCAAGAGCGAAAATCCCCAGAAAGGCGAGCCCGCCGCGTCCGGCAGCCCGTCGGGGGCAGGTGCGTCCGCAGAGTCCCCCTGCGTGAGCGAGCAGGATCGGATCACCGCGTTGGAGAAAGAAAACGCGGAGCTGAAAGACAGGCTCTTGAGGAAGCAGGCGGATTTCGAGAACTTCAGAAAGAGGATGATCCGCGAGCGCGAGGACGCTGCACGCTATGCCAACGCCTCCCTTCTGACAGATGTCATAGGATTGATCGACGATTTCGAGCGCGCAATCAAGTCAGCGGAGGAGTCCCGCGACTTTGCTTCCTTTCTCCAGGGTGTGACCATGATCGAGAAGCAGCTCGTGGAGATGCTGGAAAGCCGGTGGGGGCTCAGGCGCTTCACCTCGGTCGGGGAGGGCTTCGATCCGAACAAGCACGAAGCCGTTCTCCGCGTGGAAGGACCCGCAGACGGCAGGCCCACCGTGGTGGAGGACTATCAGAAGGGATATTACCTGCATGAGCGTGTGCTGCGGCCCGCGCGCGTGAAGGTGATGGTGCCTGCCTCCGAGCCCTCAGCGCAGGCTCCGCAGGGACCGAAAATGCCGCCGGGAAGGGGCGACGACGAACCGAAGGAAGGACAGGATGAACCGGTCGGCAGGGGCAATTGAGACATGGGTAAGATAATAGGGATAGACCTCGGGACAACGAACTCCTGCGTAGCCATCATGGAAGGCGGCCAGCCGGTTGTCATCCCGAACTCGGAAGGCCAGCGCACTACGCCCTCCATTGTCGCCTTCACGGACAAGGGTGAGAGGCTCGTGGGCCAGCCTGCCAAAAACCAGATGATCACAAATCCCGAGAATACGGTGTATTCGATCAAGCGCTTCATGGGACGGAGAATCGACGAGGTGCGGGAGGAGATCCGCAGGGTGCCATTCACAGTTTCCGACGCCGGCAATGATCTGCGCGTGGAGATCAGGGGCACCCGCTACTCGCCGCCGGAGATCTCCGCCGCTGTGCTGCAGAAGATGAAGAAGACCGCCGAGGACTTCCTCGGAGAGCCCCTGACAGAGGCGGTTATCACGGTGCCCGCGTATTTCAATGACGCCCAGCGCCAGGCCACCAAGGATGCGGGCCGGATCGCCGGTCTGGAAGTAAAACGGATCGTCAACGAGCCCACGGCGGCGGCCCTCGCGTACGGGTTGGACAAGGGCGGACGTGAGGAGACCATTGCCGTGTATGACCTGGGCGGCGGCACGTTCGATATCTCCATACTCGAGCTCGGGGACGGCGTGTTCGAGGTCAAGTCTACCAATGGTGACACGCATCTCGGGGGGGACGACTTCGACCAGCGTATCATCGAGTGGGTGGTAGACGAGTTCAAGAAGGAGAACGGCATCGACCTGTCCAGGGACAGGATGGCGCTCCAGAGGCTCAAGGAAGCGGCTGAAAAAGCCAAGATCGAGCTCTCCAGCGCCCAGAGCACGTCTCTCAACCTCCCGTTCATCACCGCGGACCAGGCGGGTCCCCGGCACCTGAACTACACTCTCACCCGGGCAAAGCTGGAGCAGCTCCTGGACTCGCTCTTCGAGAAGACCCGGGAACCCTGCATGCAGGCAATGCGTGACGCAGGGCTCAAGCCCCAGGAAATCGACCATGTCATACTCGTGGGAGGTTCTACGCGGATTCCCGCCGTGCAATCCCTTGTAAGGGACATTTTCGGCAAGGAAGGCAGCAAGGGGGTCAATCCGGACGAGGTAGTGGCCATCGGCGCGTCCATCCAGGGCGGCATCCTCGGCGGAGACGTCAAGGATGTGCTTCTCCTGGACGTCACGCCGCTCTCTCTGGGAATCGAGACTCTTGGAGCGGTTTTCACGAAGCTTATCGACCGAAATACGACCATCCCTACCCGCAAGGGCCAGACATTCTCCACGGCCTCTGACAGCCAGACTGCGGTTTCCATACACGTGCTGCAGGGTGAGCGCGAGATGGCAAGCCAGAACAGGACGCTCGGGAGATTCGATCTGGTGGGCATCCCTCCTGCCCCGCGCGGCATTCCGCAGATAGAGGTCACCTTCGACATAGACGCGAACGGAATCGTGCACGTGTCCGCAAAGGACCTGGGCACGGGCAAGGAGCAGAAGATCCGCATTGAGAGCTCTTCGGGACTTTCCGAAGAGGAGATCAAGAGGATGGTAAAAGAGGCGGAATCCCATGCCGCGGAGGACCGTATCGAGCGTGAGCGCGCGGAAACGCGCAACGAGGCGGATACGCTCCTGTATTCCACGGAAAAGTCCCTCAGGGAGCTTGGAGACAAGGTGAGCCCTGCAGATCGGAAGGAAATAGAGGCCGCGGCGGCCGAGCTGCGCGTGGCGCTGGACGCGGGAGACCTGCCGCTCATCAAGGGAAGGACAGACGCGCTCACCAAGGCGGCGTACCGGCTTGCGGAAGAGGTCTACAAGGAAGCATCATCGCGATCCCAGCCGAGCGGCGGAGCTCCGGGAAACGGGGACGCCGGCGCGCACAAGGGAAAACGGGAACAGAAGAAATCTGCTGAAGACGTCGACTACGAGGTGGTAGACGACGGGAAGAAGAAAAAATAAGACATGGCCAAGCGCGACTTTTACGAGGTCCTGGGCGTGCAGAAAAACGCGTCACGGGAGGAGATAAAGAAGGCCTACCGTCAGCTCGCCATCAAGCACCATCCCGATCGGAACCCGGAGAACAAGGACTCCGAAGAGAAGTTCAAAGAGGCAACCGAAGCGTACGAGATCCTCGCTGATGACCGCAAACGCCAGGCCTACGACCAGTACGGCTTTGCCGGCCTGAGCGGGATGGGCCAGCCCACTGCGCAGGACTTCTCTTCGATCTTCCAGGGTTTTGAAGACATCTTCGGAGACGTGAGCGGGATATTCGACTCCTTTTTCGGGGGCGGGAGCACCCGGAGGCGGTCGGGAGGACGCGGCGGCCAGCGCGGCTCAGACCTTCGCTATGACATGGAGATCACCTTCCTGGAGGCCGCATTCGGAGCCAAGAAGGAAGTCTCTTACCCGCGCGCCGAGCGTTGCGGGGTGTGCAAAGGCACGGGCGCGGACAAAGGCAGCGGGAGAAAGCTCTGTCCGACCTGTGGAGGTTCCGGACAGGTGCGAAGAAACTCGGGCTTTTTCTCCATCGCCTCGACCTGTCCCAGCTGCAATGGGGAAGGGGAAATCATAGAAAAGCCCTGCGCCGAGTGCCGGGGCGCAGGTACGGTCCGGCGCACGCGCACGCTCACCATCTCGATCCCTGCCGGCATAGAGGACGGCAAGCGGCTGAGCGTTTCCGGCCAGGGAGATGCCGGCATCAACGGTTCCCAGGACGGCGACCTGTACGTGTTTCTCCGGGTGCAGCCGCACGAGTCCTTCGAGCGGGACGGCAGGGACATCTATTGCGCGGTTCCAATATCCATCACCCAGGCCGCGCTGGGTGCGGACATCGTGGTGCCCACGCTGGACGACAAGACGGTACGGGTGAGCATTCCTTCCGGGACGCAGAACGGCCGCATCCTCCGTCTTCGCGGGGAAGGCATTCCGGAGCTGCACAACCCCGGCAAGCGCGGAGACATGTATATCAAGATCGTGGTGCGGGTTCCCACCAAGATCACGCCCAAGGCCAAGGAGCTTCTGAAGGAGCTCGCCAGCGTGAGCGGTGAAGACACGAGCCCCCGGCCCATCCCCCTGTCCGAGCTGAAGCCGTAGCGTATTCGGCGTCAGGCCTGCTTCTTTTCCGCGAAGTAGCGCAGGTCCCAGATGGTCTGCTGGGGCTGACTGGCCACGTGGCCCTCGAGCTGGGTCATGAGGCGTTTGAAGATCCCAGTCTCCATGAATCGGCGGGCATCGGCATTCTCGGCCCATGTGCCAATGGCCAGCGCCTGGGGCCGGGCCGTGAGGAGCTGCATCCTGATGAAGCCCGGCTGGCTTTTCGCGTGCTCCATGACCTGGCTGTTCCAGATCTCGCAGGCAGCCTCGAAAGATTCGTCCTTGAAGTGGTACAACATGGTCGCGGTGTACATTCTCGAGCCCTCCTCGTCAGAATACCACGCTTCGCCGTTCAATAACATAAAGTTCTTTGCTCTTTATCCGTCGTTTATGGAACCGCTGCATGCATTCAATTAGCATCATCATAGAGAAGCGGAGGTGCTCTCATGAGACGACTTTTCCCAGTTCTTTTCGCCTTGATTCTTCCCATGGCCGGTTTTGCGCAATCCGCGCCGGGGCCGGAAGGGAAAATGCTCAAGCAGCTTGGACTGACTGACACCCAGGTCTCCCAGGTAATGGACATCCAGGGCAAGACCCGTACGAGCGTGCACGCGAACGCGGTTCAGCTCCGGCTCCTGAGGGCGCAACTGGACAAAGCCCTCCTGCCTTCCACGGTCGACATGCAGGGCGTCAACACCCTCATCACGCAGATGGGGCAGGTCCGCGTGGACATGCAGAAGACCCTGGTTGCCGCGAGAGTTCAACT
The DNA here is from genome assembly GCA_964437385.1 of uncultured Spirochaetaceae bacterium. GTDB lineage: Bacteria > Spirochaetota > Spirochaetia > SZUA-6 > Fen-1364 > Fen-1364. Next base: position 11,246 of record CAYTGX010000082.1, on the reverse strand, counting down.
GAGGCAGATCATCGGGGACGACGGTTTTCGCGCGTACACGCGGTATATCCGGCGTTCCATGCATCCGGGCGTGGGAAACGAAGCGCGGCGCACCATGGGTGCCGGCAGGTCCCATCAGGGAGCCATGTCGGACTACGGCGCGCTGGCTGAGGAAGCAGGTTCCACACAGAACGACTAGAAGTGGTTTCCGGCGGGAAAGGGTTTTCTCCCTCCTTTTTTACTTTCCCGCCTTTTTTTTGCGTCCAGCGCCTAGGAACGCAGCCGCGCCCTCGACAATCCCGGACGCGCGCGCTACGATTTGCGGATGCAGAATGTAGACTTCCTCATGATTGCGGCAGTCACCCTTCTCGTGACCCAGGCCGCTCTCGTCCTTGTGCGCGCCCGTTCCTGCATTCGCCATATCGAGCCGCTCATGCTTGCCGCTTTTCTTTCGGTTCTGGCGCTATGGCTTGTTACGCCGTCAAATGCGGGTTTCAGGGACTCGATTCTCGTCTCCCTTCTCTGGGCGGGACGGGCGTTTCTGCTGGCCGCAGGGGAGCGGCGGAAGCTCGGATTGTGGAGCAGCCTCAACGCGGGATTCCTGCTGGCGCTGCTCCTCGCGTGGCTCCTTGGCTATCGCGGCAGTGTACCCTACGCCGGGTTCCGCGCGCTCGGAACGGCCCTGCTTTCCGGGTTGGCACTGTGGGACCTTTCCCGGTACTCCTCGCGCTCGCGTCTTGCCTTGACCACCCTGTTGTCCTGCTGCTCCTGGCTCGCAGTCGGTTCCGGCAACCTGGCAGCGGCCATGCTCGGCTCACCTCTTCAAATCCCCGGATCCGTACCGCCCCTGCTTATCGCCTTCTGCACCAGCCTTCTCGTCTTTCACGAGGGGTACCCGCTCATGGCAGGCTGGGGCGGCAGCCTCGTCGGATTGGGGGCCAGGGATAGACTGGCGCGCGAAGTATTAGCCCGGCTGCAGGAAAAAGAGAATGCGCTGGCGCGGCAGGACCGCTTGATCGCCTCCGGCCTGCTGGCTGTCGGTGCGGCTCACGAATTCAAGAACATGCTCGCCCACGTCAAGGCCACGGCGGAATTCGGCCTGGGCCAGAGTGACCCGGGGCGAAAGGATGAAAGCTTCCGCCTGCTCCTGCAGCATGCCGAGGCGGGAAAGGATGCGACGATCGGCCTCCTGGAAAACATTTCCCGCAGCGGGGCGGGAAAGCCGCGCATCATCGATGCGGCCCGGGATTTGCCGGCGTTCCTCCGCATCGTCAGAGCCGCTTTCCGCGGTGACGGAGTCCTGATCGACACCGATCTTGCAGACGGAGTCTGCTTTCGGTGCCGCAGAGATGAGGTGGAGCAGGTACTGCTGAATCTCGTACGGAATGCCGCCGAAGTCTATCGCGAGGGCCGCGCAGATGGCGAGTGGAGGATTTCAGTGACTGCTTGGAGAAGGGAAGGGATGGCAGTGCTCGAGGTGAAAGATCGGGCGGGCGGGGTCCGCGCGGACGCGGAAGACAGGCTGTTTACTCCGTATAAGAGCGCCACGAGCACAGGCCTCGGGCTTTCCCTTTCCAGGAGCCTGGCCATCCAGAACCAGGGCAGCCTCGAATACGAGCCGGTTGAAGGAGGGAGCATTTTCAGGCTGGTGTTTCCCCTTGCTGATGAGGAATCGCAGGACGCGACCTGGTAGACGGACAAAAAAAGCGCCCCCAGCGGGGGCGCCGTCGGATCGGGTTCGAATCTTTGGCTAGAAGTACATCTGGAACTCTGCCGAGCGACCGGTTGAATCAACCGAGTTGGCGTACGGCATTTTTACGACCGGTAGCAGGATGTTTCCGTCGTAGAAGCTGGAATTCGGTGGATAGTCGAGACCGCTGGCGTAACTATGGTACGTTGCCGTCATCGAATAGACATGATCACCGAGCTTGAGGAACGTGAAAACATAGTGAACATAATGGTTGTCGATGTCGGTCCAGCTCCCAACCTGTGTTTGCATGGTCCCCGCGGTGTTGTCGACCAGCGTGATTGTGACCGTTGAAGGATTGCCATGGTACCAGTCCGAGTAGAAATCTGTCCCGAATGTATGCTTGCTCGCCATGACATCCACTGAAATCTGGTTCGACGGAAAAATCGCGTCCAGCATCGCATCGCAGCTCGAGAGCATCAGGACGGTGGCCGCCGCAAGCAGAACCAGGGGCAATAGTTTCTTGATCTTCATCTCTTGCCTCCGTTAAAAATAAAGTGAGAAGTTCAGCGTGGGGACCATGCCGCCGGTGAGATAACTCCAATCACCGTGAGCGGCCTGATGGATCGCGGCGCTGAGGTCGGTAAAGCTCGCGAACACTTCGGTTCCTGAAAGATTGACCCCCCAGAAACCGAACTTTACACCGGCGCCTAATCGGAAGTTCACACCCATTTTGCCGTAGCTCTGGCCGCCGCGCACATAAAGGTAGTCAGTGCCGACCTCCGCATAGCCTATGAAAGGGCGGAGCACGATTTTGACACCCACATCGAACAGGTTCAGGAAGCCCGGGGCCAGAAGTCCCTGGACCGTGTATCCCGTGCTCGGGTCGACATAGGTGGTATTCTGATAGACCCAGTAGTCCGGCATGGCATACGAATCCCAGGACGCATACAGGATGCTCCAACTGTAGCCCACGTGAAAGTTGAGCAGCGGATCGGCGTTCGAATCAGTATTGCCCGCAACTTGTCCCGGGGTGAGGCCTATCCCCAGCTCCCACTCCGCAAAGGCCGCGGGGACAGCCAACGCCAGGAGCGTGACTACCACGAGCGGCACCAATAGCTTCTTCATCGATATCCTCCTCGATTCCCGTTGCCGGGACTAGCTGTCTGTTTCCTATCAGTATAACACCGGGAAGGGGGAAATTCATCACCGTGGCCGCGGTATCCTGCGGCATTTGGCGGCATTTGGCGGCGGCCGGCCGCGGCCGCCGTCCCTGCGCGCTCCCGCCTTGAAACCTGCTCCTTCCCGCTGGTAGTATTGCCCTGGATGAGCTATACGATTCTGGCCATCAATCCCGGGTCCACCTCCACCAAGTGCGCCATCTACTGTGACACCACGGAGGTCTGGAAGAAAGGCGTCAATCACAACTCAGAGGACCTCTCCCGGCACCAGAAAATCATGGACCAGCTGGAGTTGAGGAGTACGGCTGTCCGTGAGGGAGTCAAGGAGGCGGGGGTACGGTTCGCCGATATTTCGGCCATCGTCGGCAGGGGCGGCCTGCTCAAGCCTCTCGAGGGCGGAGTATATGAAGTCAACGAACGCATGAAAGCCGATCTTGTCTCCTGCAAGTATGGGATCCATGCGTCGAATCTCGGGGCGCTCATTGCGGATTCACTTGCTTCGGAAATCGGCGTCCCGGCGTACATTGCCGACCCCGTCGTGGTGGATGAGCTGGATCCGCTGGCCCGCTTCTCGGGAATTCCGGAAATTCCCCGTCGCTCCATTTTCCACGCTCTGAACCAGAAGGCCACGGCAAGGAAGGCCGCGCGCAGCATCGGCAAGGCCTATGCCGAATGCTCCATGATCGTTGCCCACATGGGTGGGGGAACCTCCATTGGCATGCACGTGAACGGCAGGGTGGTGGACGTGAACAACGCACTGGACGGGGATGGACCTTTTTCCATCGAGCGGGCGGGCACGGTTCCCGCGGGAGACTGGATGCGCTGGATCCTGTCCCACCAGCATGACCCGCAGGCGCTTCAGCTCATGCTGACCGGCAAGGGGGGGCTGGTAGCGTACCTGGGCACCAACGAGTTCACGCTCATCGAGAAGTCCGCGGAGGGGGGCGGAGAGCTGGATGCACACCTGTGTGACGAGCTGATCCGCGCACTCTGCTACCAGATCGCGAAATCCATCGCCGCCCTTGCCGTCTTTACCAATGGCAGGGTCGACGCAATCGTTCTCACCGGCGGCCTCGCGTTTTCCCCGCGCGTCATTCGGGAAATTTCCCTTCGCGTTTCATTTCTCGCTCCGGTTCTGCATTTCCCCGGTGAAAACGAGCTCGAGGCGCTCGCCATGGGTGCGCGCGACGTGCTCCTCGGGGAAACACACGCGCGCATCTACGAAGGCTGAGGCTGTACTATGGAAAGACGCAGGAACGCACGACATAGAAGGGTCATCGACGGGAGATTCCAATACGGCACCGTCGCCGCCGCGCTGACCATCGTTCTGGCGGGGGTGCTCCTTTTCGCGGCAGGCACGACCCTGTACTACCTTCTGGCGCACGCGGCAGGAAGCGCGGCCCGTCCCGATCTCATCCTGGTGATTCTCCCTCCGCTGCTTCTCAACGATCTGGTCATCATGCTCCTTTTCATCGTGCTGGGTATCCTGGCGACACACAGGATAGCCGGGCCGGTCTACAGGATCGAGATCGACATCGAACGTGTCCTGGCAGGCGAGAAGGGTGTGCGGGTTCACACGCGCAAGCGGGATGCTTTCCCCGATCTCGCGGAAAGGGTCAACGAGCTCATTGAGCGCATCGACAGTTCGCGAAAGGGTTGAAGCGCCCCTTCTCCCCTATACCCGCAAGTATCTCGGCTCAAAGAGACTGCTGAGGCATTGGATTGCGGACCGTATCTGGAGCAGCGTCGGCGCCCCGCGTTCGTTCGTGGACGGATTCTGCGGCACGGGAGCGGTGGCGCTCGCAATCGCGGCCCGGGGGGCTGTCCGCATCACGGCCGTGGACATGCTGAGGTCGAACTGTGTCATCCTGCGCGGCTTTCTGGAGCCGGGGCACCGGATTCCCGCGCTGCTGGAGCAGCTCAATGCGCTTCCGTCCAGGTCCGGGTACATATCGGCCAGCTACGCCGGCACGTATTTCACAGAGGAAAACTGCGCCCGCATGGACGCGATCCGGGAGGAGATTGCGCGCCGGCACGCAGGAGGGGAAATCACCGGCGGTGAGCACGACGCGCTGCTTTCCAGCTTCCTGTTGGCGGCGGACAGGGTGGCGAACACCATCGGCCAGTACGACGCATTCCTCAAAAACATCGGGGCCGACAACAGGAGCAACGGAAAGCATCTCGTGGACGACAGGGTCGCCACGCCTTTTATGCTGCGGCCCCTGGAACCCCTCCCTGACATCGACCTTGAAGTGATCGAAGGGGACATGGTGGCCCTTGCGGCGGGGATTCGCGCAGAGGTGGCCTACTACGATCCCCCCTACAACGGCCGGCAGTACTGCGACAACTACCATGTGCTGGAAAACCTTGTCTGCTGGGAAAAGCCGCCCTTGTTCGGCAAGACGCGCAAGTTCGACAGGGCGGCGCTGCGGAGTCCCTTCTCGCAGAGGGCGCATGCTGCCGAGGCCCTGCAGCGTCTCGTGGCGGGCACGCGCGCGTCGCATATTTTTCTCTCCTACAGCTCCGAAGGCATCCTCTCCCGGGAGGAAATCCACGCCCTCCTCTCATTCAGGGGAGAAACCCGGATCATGGAAGTCCCTTATCCCGTGTTCGGAAACGGCGCCGGCGTCTCGGTGCGGCGCAGCGTCACTGAATACCTGTTTCACGTGGCGACAGGGAAGTAGGGCGGCATGCGGCGAAGCAAGAAGGAGCTTCTCGACGCGAACGGAGAGTCACGGGGCTTCTATTCTGAAGACAACAGGGTGAACGATCTCACCGGCCGGGAATGGGTGTTCTGGACCCGGTCGGTGATCACCAAGCCCTATCCGCCCAGCATGCAGCACGCGCTCCGCAGCAGGCACGGGGGTCAGAAGCCGCCCGAGCTCTGCGCGGACCTTCTCCGGGCGTTCACGAAGACGGGCCAGAGCGTGCTCGATCCGTTCATGGGAGTCGGCGGGGTCCTCCTGGGCGCCACGCTCTGCGGCAGAAAGGCCCTCGGCGTGGAGCTCAACCCCGAGTGGATCGACGTGTATCGCGAGGTATGCGAACGGGAGGGTATTGCCCTACAAGAGACCATCCAAGCGGACGCGCGGGACGCGCTGCGCCGCCTGGCGGGCAGATGCTTCGACTGCATCCTTACCGACGTGCCTTACTGGAAAATGGACACCGCTTCGAGGTCACGCGGCACCTTCAAGAGGGTAGGAGAGCCGGCGCGGCCCGCGCGGGCAAGCAAGCTGTCGGCGTTCCACGGAGTGCCCTACGCATCCAAGACGGAATGGCTCGAGCGGATGCGGGAGGTTTTCGAGCTGGCCTCCGATTCCCTGAAGCTGAACGGCTACCTGGTGACCTTCATCGGGGACATGTATCGCGAGAATCGCTATCATTGCCTGTCCGCGGAGCTCGCCGCGGTCCTCTCTTCCATTCCTCGGCTGGCCTGGAAGGCGAATATCGTCTGGTATGACGTGTCGAAAAAGCTCCACCTTTACGGCTACCAGTACTCCTACATTCCATCTCTGATACATCAAAACATCCTGGTTTTCCGAAAGGAATAGCCGTTCGTTTCAATATTAAGAGCCCTGGTGTCGATGGGGAAGCATGACGAAAGCCATCCCTCTTGTCCTCGTGTGCCTGCTTGGAGCCTCCGGCCTGTCCGCATTGGACAAGGCTGCCCCTGGGAGTCCGGCAGCCCCCGCGCCGCTCCTCCCCCAGGGAGCCCCCAACGGGAGTGTGGAGATCGACCGCAACGGAGACGGGCTCATCGATTACAGGGTATACTATGACGCCAAGGGAAAGGTCGCCCGCGAAGAGCTGGACTCCAACTTCGGCGGGAAGATGGACACTTTCTACTATTACAAGGACGGGGTGCTGCAGCGCGTGGAGCTCGACACTCATTCCAGCGGCAAAATCGATCTGATTGTGTACCTCCTGGACGGCACATACGTGCAGAGGTATGAACGCCTGGACGAGAACGGAAAACCCATCCTGGTGCGCGAATTCGGGGGGAAGTGACGATTGGCTGAGCACATATTCGGATATCATTCGATTGAAGAGACACTCGGCAAAGGGGTCGGGAGCGGCACGCTCTTCCTCTCGCGGGAAAACGCGCGGCTCAGCCGGATCCGTGAGCTGGCCGAGAAGAAGGGCGTGCCTGTCTCCGAGGTGGAGGAGGCGGAGCTTACCCGGCTGTGCGGGTCAGACGCGCACCGCGGCGCCCTCCTGGTCCTGGACAGGGCCCCTTCTTCGCAGAAAAGCAGCCTGAAGCATCACCTGAAAGCCCTGACCGGAGAGAAATCACTCGTCCTGGTCCTGGACGGCATAACGGATCCGCAGAACCTGGGGGCGATCCTCCGCTCTGCAGATCAGTTCCAGTCGGAGCTGGTCATCATTCCCAACCGCCGCTCGGCGCAGGAAAGCCAGACGGTGACCAAGGTCTCCTCCGGGGCGAGCGAGTATGTGCCCCTGGCCGTTGTCCCGAACCTGACCGCGGCTCTCGAGCTTCTGAAAGAGAACGGCTTCTGGATCTTCGGCGCCGATGCGTCCGGAGAGACCACGGATAAGCTGGATCTCAAGGGCAAGGTCTGCATCGTGATGGGAAGCGAAGGCACGGGCATGCATCGGCTTGTCAGGGAGAAATGCGACTTCCTGGTGAGCATCCCTGCGGCCGGTCATGTGGATTCCTTCAACGTCTCAGTGGCTGCCGGTATCCTCCTGTTTGAAGCTCGCCGCCAGCAGGGATTTCCTCACCTTGGCGGTAAATAGCCTTACGTACGTCCAAAGAATCGCTTTACTGAGCTCCTCCCGTGGCTCGAGCCGGGGTTCGGATGGCTTGTCGACCGGGCGGCGGTTCTCCTGATGCGGCGCCAGGGCGCCTGAACCCCAGGCGCGGGTGCTTCGCTTCGGGGCGCTCGCCTCATTCCCGGGGAATATGCAGCATCCGCTCCGCCAGGAGCACGGCGTTGAGCACCCCTTGTTTGCCTATGCCCATTGTGGCAACCGGCACACCGCGGGGGAGCTGCAGGATGGACAGGAGGGAATCGATCCCGGAAAGGGATCCGGCAACCAGCGGAATGCCGATAACAGGCAGCTTTACGAGTGACGCGACGACTCCGGGCAAGGCGGCAGAAAGTCCGGCGGCGGCGATTACGATCCGGTAATTCGCCTCCTCCTGCCTGAGGAACGAGACGAGCTCTTCGAGATTGCGGTGCGCGGACAGCACCTTCAGCTCGAAGCTCATTCCTTTTTCCGCGAGCAGCCGGATCCCCGGCTCAACGGCCTGCGCGTCCGACTCTGAGCCGATCAGAAAGAGGACGTCTTTCACGGCAGCACCTCTATGAACGCGCGCCCGATATCGTGCCTGAACCATGCCCCGTCGAAGCGAATCTGTTCCGCGGCCGTGTACGCGTTCGCCGCAGCGGCGCCGAGGTTGTCTCCCAGGCCCACCGCGGTGAAACACCGCCCCCCCCCGACCCGGACCACGCCATCAGGTTCACGGGACGTGGAAGCGTGAAATATGAGCGACCGCTGCCCCGAAAGGGCAGGGATTGGCGAAACGGTCGCGCCCTTTTCGGCGCTTTCCGGATACCCCCGGCTTGCGATGACGACGCCAAGGGCCGCGCCCGGCGTGCCCCCGGTATTCACGGTCTTTGACGCCTGCGCAAGACGGCCTGGCGATCCCGCAGTCATCGATTCCACCAGATCTCCCAGGTCCATGCCGAGCATGGGCATGAGCACCTGGGTCTCCGGGTCGCCGAAGCGCACGTTGAACTCGAGCACCTTCGGACCCTGCGCTGTTATCATGAGCCCGAAGTAAAGCACGCCGGCGTACCCCAACCCTTCCCTGGCCAGAGCCGCGTATGTGGGACGGACGATCTCGCGCACGAGACGTTCCATGAGAGTCTTGCTCACGCGCGGAACCGGGCAGATCGAGCCCATGCCGCCGGTGTTGGGGCCGGTGTCCCCATCGTGTGCCTTTTTAAAATCGGTGCAGGGAGGAAGAACCACGAAATCACTGCCGTCACTGAGGCCGAAGACGGACACCTCCCAGCCTTCCAGGAACTCCTCCACCAGGAGAGTATCAGCCGCGAGAATCGCCTTTCCGAATGCGGCCATCTCCCCGGTGTCCGTCGACTCGAGAACGCCCTTCCCAGCTGCAAGACCGCTCTTCTTCACGACGAGCCGCCTGCCCGCGCGCCCCTTCAGGTACTGCTCGAATTTGTCCGCGTCCTTGAACTCGACGGCCTCCGCGGTGGGGAGCGCATTCCTGACCAGGAAAGCCTTGGAAAATGCCTTGCTCGATTCGAGCCGTGCCGCGTTCCTGCGAGGGCCGACGGCAGGAACCCCCTGCGCAGCCAGGAAATCGACGACCCCCTCTGCCAGCGGCGTCTCGGGCCCGACAAATACGCAGTCCACCTTGCGCGCGCGGACCGCGTCCAGCACGGTGGGGAACGCGAGCGGGTTCACCGCAGGGAGGTTCGTGCCGACAGCCGCGGTCCCGGCATTGCCCGGTCCGACGAACACCTGCTGCACCCGGCTGCTCGTCGAAAGCTTCCACGCAAGGGCGTGTTCGCGGCCGCCCGCGCCCAGAACAAGCACCCTCACGGCGTCTGTCCGGCAGTGCGGGTCGATTGGCCGTCAATTCCGTCGAGGAGCTCGATCAGCAAATGGGGAAACCACTCGTACTCCAGCTTGTGGATGCGCGCTTCGATCTCCTCGAGGCTCTCGGTGCCCGTGCGCACGAACGATTTCTGCAGCAGCACCGGGCCGGTGTCGACGCCTTCGTCTATCCGCATGACGCTGATGCCCAGGTCCTTGTCCGGCGATTGGAAGCTCTCCCCGATGGCATGCATGCCCGGATATTTCGGCAGGAGACTGGGATGGAGGTTGATTACCGGTCCCTTGAAAGCATGTATGAACCAGGGAGTGAGAAGCTTCATGTAGCCAGCCAGGGCAACGAGATCGACGCGCCGTCTCTCCAGGTGCCGGACGATTTTCTTTTCAACCGCCTCGCGTGTCATTCCCTTGTAGCTCACGGGAACGACAGGGACGCCCAGCTCCTGCGCGCGGTCGAGGACCGGCGCGTCTTTCACGTCACAGAGCACGAACTCTATCGCATGCCTCTTTGCCATGGCCAGTGCTCCGGCGATTGCAACGAAGTTTGTGCCTCTGCCCGAGGCAAAGACCGCCAATCGGGCCATTATTGGAGCGCCCCGATCTCCAGCAGCTCGAAACCCGAGCGTTGCGCGAGATCGACCAGCCCGTCTTTTGCGCCGGGATGCACGATCATTGCGATGCCGATGCCCAGGTTGAAGACGGACCGCATCTCCTTGTCGGAGATGCCGCCGAGGGTCTGGATCTTTCCGAAGAGGGGAGGCACCTTCCAGTCGAAGGTGAAGCGCGGCGCGAGGGTGTCCGGTATGACCCGCTGAAGGTTCCCGTACAGCCCGCCGCCGGTGATGTGAGCCGCCGCAAGGACCTGGCCCGACGCCAGGAGAATACCCAATTCACGGGTGTAGATGAGCGTCGGAGTGAGCATCTCCTCCCAGGCGGCGGAATCCGACTCCGGAATTACCTTGCGTGCCAGCGAGAGCCCGTTGGAATGGATTCCCGATGAGGGAAGCCCCAGCACGAGGTCACCGGCCCGGATCTCTTCCTTGAGCGGCAGCACGCCATCCTGTTCGGCGACGCCGACGGCAAAGCCGGCCAGGTCGAAATCATCCTCCCCGTACAGGTCCGGCATCTCCGCGGTTTCCCCGCCCCCGAGGCTGCACCCCGCAATCTCGCATCCCCGCACGATGCCCCGCATGACCGCCTGCAGGCGCGTCTCGTCGATCCGTCCGCACGCGATATAGTCGAGGAACACGATTGGTCGTGCGCCGCACACGAGGAGATCGTTTACGCTCATGGCCACGAGATCGATTCCGATTGTGTCGTACTTCGCCAGCTTCCGCGCGACAAGGAGCTTGGTTCCCGTGCCGTCCGTTGTCGTCATCAGCACGGGCCGCTTGAAACCGAGGGCATCGAGGGGAAGTGCGGCGGAGAATCCTCCGATCCCCTCTCCAACGGCCTTCGAACGGATGTTCTTGATGAAGTCCACGAACCGGTCACCCCGGTCGATGTCCACCCCCGCTTCACTGTATGTTTTCATGCTTACACTTCCTGTTTTTCGCTGCGGCTTTCCCGCGTGTTCCTAGCACTTTTTGCTTACCGGCGCGTCCCGCACAGGGGTCGGATACTCGCCGCTGAAGCACGCATAGCAGAAGTCTCCCGGATTGGGCACGCACTGCCGAAGGTCGTCCATGGAGAGAAACTGCACGGAATCGGCCTCGATTTCCCGCGCAATCCCTTCGGGATCCAGCCTGTTCGAGATCAGCTCTTCATGCGTCGGAATGTCGATTCCATAG
>CAYTGX010000081.1:0-19899 GCA_964437385.1 uncultured Spirochaetaceae bacterium | reverse complement strand
TCTACGTCGGGGAATACATCGGCATCACCCTGATCTCCATGATGATCGTGACGCTGTTCTTCGGCGGATGGCAGGGGCCGTGGCTTCCTCCCATCGTCTGGTTCCTTGTCAAGACATTGGCCTTTGTCGCGTTTTTCATCCTGGTGCGGGCGGCACTGCCCCGGCCGCGCTACGACCAGCTCCTTGCCTTTGGATGGAAGCTCATGCTTCCACTCGCCCTCGCGAATCTTGCCGTGACCGGCGGCATCATACTGGCCGTCGGCAGATAGGAGTCATAGAGATGTGGAGCCTCCTGAGGACGCTCTGGATCACATTCCGCCACTCATTCGAGAAAAGGGTGACGGTGCTCTATCCCGAAGTAAAGCGCCTGCTGCCCCCGCGCTGGAGGGGGCGGATCGTTCTCACCCGGGACCCGGACGGTGAGGAACGCTGCGTAGCCTGCTACCTGTGCTCCGCCGTGTGCCCCGTGGCGTGCATCGCCCTCCAGGCGGGAATCGATGAGAAGGGACGGAGAAAGCCTGATTTCTTCCGGATCAACTTCTCGCGCTGCATCTACTGCGGGCTCTGTGAGGAAGCCTGCCCCACGTTCGCCATCCAGCTCACTCCGGACTACGAGATGGCCGAGTACGAGAGAAAGAACCTGGTCTACGAGAAGGAAGACCTCCTGATCTCGGGCACCGGCAAGTACCCCGGCTACAACTTCTATAACGTGTCCGGCATGGAGATCAGCGGCAAGGGCAAGGGGGAAGCGGAGAACGAGCGCCCGCCCGTGGACGTAAGGAGCCTCCTGCCGTGAACGCCGTATTCGCCCTCAGCGCGGCAGTGGCCGTGGCCGCCACTGCCCTGACGATCACGCGGCGCAATGCCGTGCCCGCACTCCTCTACCTGGTAGTGTCGCTGCTGGCTGTGGCCGTGATCATGTTCCTCCTGGGTGCCGCATTCGTGGCTGCCCTGGAGGTGATCATCTACGCGGGGGCGATCATGGTCCTGTTCGTGTTCGTGATAATGCTGATCGGTCATGAAAGCATCGCCATGAATCCCCGGGCCTGGATCGGGCCTTCTGTTCTGAGCGCAATCCTGCTGGCCGAGCTGGCATGGGTGCTGGCCCGCGGCAGGCTCGGCGGCCCCGCGGTTGTGGAAGTCGGGCCCAAGTAGGTGGGCATTGCGCTGTTCGGTCCCTACCTGCTGGGCGCAGAGATGGCCGCGTTTCTTCTTCTTGCCGGCCTGGTCGGCGCATTCCACCTGGGGCGGAGGAGGAATTAGATGGCATCAGTCTCTCCCGAGTTCGCCCTGCTCCTGGCGGGCGTGCTGTTCTGCCTGGGTCTGATTGGCGTGATTGTGCGCCGCAACCTGCTCTTCATCCTCCTGTGCGTGGAGATCATGCTGAACGCAGCAGGCCTGGCATTCGTAGTGGCGGGTGCGCGCTGGGGCCAGCCGGACGGCCAGGTGATGTTCATATTCCTCCTCACGATGGCGGCCGCGGAGGTTGCCGTGGGGCTTGCGCTCCTGATCCTGCACTTCAACCGGCGGAAGACACTGAACGCGGACATGATGGGAGGAGGATAAGATGCTGAGCTGGATCTGGTGCATTCCCGCCCTCCCGTTTGCCGGGTTCCTGGTCCTGGCCGTGTTCGGCGGCAGGCTTTCCCGGACCCTGACGGCGGTCATCGGCGCCGGATCCGTGGGCCTCTCATTCGCGGCAGCCGCCGCGGCAGGCGCGCTGTTCGCAGGCTACCCGCCCGCGGGGTCTTCCTTCACGGTGCTCCTCTGGCAGTGGGTCAACGTGGCCGGCTTCACCCCGGCAATTTCCCTCACCCTGGACTCCCTCTCGGTTGTCATGATCCTCGTGGTGACAGGCGTAGGCTTCCTGATCCATCTCTACTCCACCCGGTTCATGGCGGATGAGGAAGGCTACAGCAGGTTTTTCGCCTACATGAATCTGTTCGTCGGCTCCATGCTGATCCTCGTGATGGCAGGCAACCTCCTCCTTCTCTACCTGGGCTGGGAAGGGGTGGGCTTGTGCAGTTACCTGCTCATCGGCTTCTGGTACACCGACCCGGAGAACGGGCGCTCGGCGCGCAAGGCATTCATCGTCACCCGTATTGGCGATGTATCCCTGGCGGTCGGGCTTTTCATCATTGCAACGACCCTGGGAACATTGGACGTGCGGGAGATTGCGCAGAAGGCAACGGCCATGTGGCCGGTCGGCTCGACCCTGGCAGTAGCAACGGCTGCCCTTCTCCTGGGCGGCGCGGTGGGAAAGTCCGCGCAGCTTCCCTTGCAGACGTGGCTTCCGGACGCCATGGCCGGCCCGTCCCCGGTCAGCGCCCTGATCCACGCGGCCACCATGGTCACGGCGGGCGTCTACCTGATCGCGCGCACTCACGTTCTCTTTCAGCTTGCCCCCGCGGTGCTCACGGCCGTGGCAGTCATCGGCGCGGCCGGTATCCTCATTGCGGGACTCAGCGCAACCACGCAAAGGAATATCAAGCGCATCCTTGCCTACTCCACCATGAGCCAGCTCGGCTACATGTTCCTTGCCCTGGGAGTGGGCGCCTGGTCCGGAGCCATCTTCCACCTCGTGACGCACGCTTTCTTCAAGTCACTGCTGTTCCTCGGCGCGGGTGTTGTGATACTGGCCATGAACCACGAGCATGACGTATTTGCCATGGGCGGAATGGCGCGCAAATCACCCTTCACGTTCTGGACATTTCTCATCGGCGCCTTTGCCCTTGCCGCAATTCCGCCGACCACTGCCGGTCTTTCCAGCAAAGACCTGATCCTCTCCCAGGCATGGCAGTCCGGCGGCGCCGGCAAAGTGTTCTGGGCGCTGGGGATCGCGGGCGCGTTCATCACCTCGATCTACATATTCCGTCTCGTCTTCATCGTGTTCGGCGGCAAGCCCCGTGCCGCGGCCCCTGCGCACGGGGCGCACGCCGGCGCCGGTGCGGCCGCCGGCCGGAACGGCATGCAGGCCGGCGCTGTCATGGGCGTGCCCCTTTTTCTCCTGGCCGTGCTGTGCCTGGTCGGAGGATTCCTGAGCTTCCCGCAATTCCTGGGTGGAAAGCCCATCCTGGTCGGTTTCCTGCAGACCACGCTGCCCCAGGGCGCGGTGGCGGCGGAGTCTTCCGTGCAGACCGAGTGGATGCTTTCGATAATCGCCGAAGCCGCCTCCCTCCTGGGCATACCGGTGGCATGGGTCATCGTCCGGCTGCGCGTGCGCGCCCTGGAGGCGGGTGCAGCGCCGGCAGGCGCGGCGTCCATGCCCGAGCCGGCCCACGTACGGTTCCTCCAGAGCGGCTGGGGCTTCGACTGGATCTACGACCGGGTGCTCGTGAAACCCTTCATGCTGCTGGCAAAGGTCAACGCGCATGACGTGGTGGACCGTTTCTTTGACGGCGTGGGAGGCCTGAACATGCTTCTCTCCAGAGGGCTGCGCTGGACGCAGAACGGCAGGGTACGCTGGTACGCGGCCGGCGCCGCGGCAGGTGCCGTGCTCATCCTGGCAGCGGTGGTGCTGCTATGATTCTCGCGCTTCTCGTGGCCGTGCCGCTGGTATTCGGGCTTGCAGGGTGGGCCCTCGGCAGGCGGAACACTGATTGGAGCAGGTGGCTCACGCTGGCCGCCAATGCCGTCAACCTCGTGATCGTGGCGGTGTTGTGGGCAGGGGCCGCAGGCGGCTTCACCATCGGCAGTTCGGTTCCTTCCTCGCCCTGGCTTGCCCAGCTCCGCTGGCCGTGGATCCCCAGCCTTGGCATCTCCTTCTCCCTGAGCCTGGACGGTCTCAGCCTGGCGCTCCTTGCGCTCACCGCGTTCCTGGGCATCGCCTCAGTCCTTGCCTCCTGGAAAGGCGTCACGGAGAAGGTCGGGTTCTTCCATTTCAACCTTGCGCTGGTCCTGGCCGGTGTGAACGGCGTGTTCCTTGCCACTGACCTCTTCCTCTTCGCCTTTTTCTGGGAGCTCATGCTGATCCCCATGTATTTCCTCATCGACCTGTGGGGCCATGAGAACCGCCACAAGGCCGCGGTGAAGTTCTTCCTTTTCACCCAGGTCGGCGGGCTCCTCATGCTGGTGTCCATCATCGGCCTGGCCGTGGTGCACAGCATGGCCTCGGGATCCCTGACATTCGAATACACCGAGCTCATTGGAACGGCGATGTCCCCCGTGGTGGCAATGCTGCTGATGCTCGGCTTCTTCGTTGCGTTCGCGGTGAAGCTTCCCGCATTCCCGCTGCATACCTGGCTGCCGGACGCCCACACGGAGGCGCCCACTGCCGGCAGCGTGATCCTGGCCGGCCTGCTCCTGAAGACCGGCGGGTACGGCCTCATCCGCTTCGCCCTCCCCCTGTTCCCTTCCGCGTCCCACAGCATTGCGCCGGTGGCAATCGCAATGGCGGTGGCAGGCATCATCTACGGCGGGCTCATGGCCTTCAGCCAGTCCGACATGAAGCGGCTGGTGGCCTATTCCAGCGTGAGCCACCTCGGCTTCGTGCTCCTGGGCATCTACGTCTTCACCTCGCAGGCCCTGTCCGGCGCCGTCCTCCAGATGGTGAGCCACGGGATCAGCACGGGCGCGCTCTTCATCCTGGTGGGCGCCCTGCAGGACAGGATCCATACGCGGGACATGAACCGTATGGGCGGTCTCTGGAAGCAGGCTCCCCGCATGGGCGCCGCAGCCCTCGTGCTTGCCATGGCGCTGGTGGGACTGCCCGGGCTTGTGAACTTCGTGGCGGAGTTCCTGGTCCTCGTGGGCACCTGGAAGGTGAGCATGGCGGCCACTGTGCTGGCAGGGGTCGGCCTTGTGATCGCAACCGTCTATGCGCTGCGCATGATCCAGATGGCGTTCCACGGCGGGCCCAGGGAGAAATGGGATATCCCCGACCTCTCCGTCATGGAAACCTGCGTCCTTTTCATCATGATCGGGCTCCTGGTGGGGCTGGGTCTGTTTCCGCAGCCGCTCCTGCAGATCGTAGACAAGGTCGTTGCGGGCGTGCTGGCCGTGATCCCCTCCGGAGGTGGCGCATGAGCGCGAGTGACCTGCTCGGCCTTTTCCCTCTCATCATGCTGGCCGGAGCTTCCATTCTCGTTCTCCTGGCAGCGGCCTTCATCCGCCGGCTCCTCGTGTCATTTGTCGTGACGCTCATCGGCCTGGTGGCAGCGCTGGTGTTCGTCGGCATCGCCTGGCCCCACCTGCCGCTGAAAGTCGCGGCGCTCCTTTCCTTTGACGGGTTCGTCCTCTTCGGCTTCGTGCTGATCCTCGCGGCCACCGTATTTGTGGCTATCAGTTCCTGGGCGTATCTCAGGGGACGCGATGACGAAGGCGGGGATTACTATTTCCTCCTGCTCCTCTCGTCCCTCGGCGCCTGCATCCTGGCAGCCTCCACGGCGTTTGCCTCGTTCTTTCTCGGCCTGGAGCTCCTGAGCGTTTCACTGTACGCGCTCATCGGGTGGCGCAGAGAGCGGGCAGCGGGCACTGAGGCTGCAATCAAGTACCTGGTACTGGCAGGGGCCACCTCGGCCTTTGTGCTTTTCGGCATGGCCCTGATCTATGAGGCAACCGGCTCCATGGACCTGTTCAGGCTTGCCCGCATAAGCTCCGCTGACGGGCTCATTGCCCCGGTGGGCCTGGGCATGATCCTTGTAGGGATCGGCTTCAAGCTCGCCGTTGTGCCGTTTCACCTCTGGACCCCGGACGTGTATGACGGCGCCCCGGCCCCGGTGACCGCGTATATAGCCACGGTATCCAAGGGTGCCATGGTGGTGGTGCTGGCCCGCGCGCTTGGACCCGCCTTTGTGGGAAACGGCGGTGTCAGTCATGTTTCCACTGCCGCCCCTCCGCTGGTGGCAGCCGGGTTCCCCTGGGTCTTTGCCCTCATTGCCGGGCTCTCCATGTTTGCCGGCAACCTCCTGGCCCTGCGTGAGAAGAACGTCAAACGCATCCTGGCCTATTCTTCCATTGCCCACCTGGGCTACATCCTTGTCGCGTTTCTGGCGGGCGGCCCCCAGGCCCTTCGGGCGATCGCCTTCTACCTTGTCGCGTATTTCGCAATGACGCTGGGAGCATTTGCCGTGATCAGCGCGCTCTCCAGCCCCGAAAAGGATGCGGACGATCTGGAAGACTACCGCGGCCTGGCCGGCCGCAGCCCGTGGACAGCGGCCATGCTCACCACCATGCTGCTGTCCCTTGCAGGGCTTCCGCTTACCGCTGGGTTTGTGGGCAAGTTCCTCATCCTCAGCGCGGGCGCTGGGGCGGAGCTGTGGACGCTCGCTGTCATCCTGGCCATAAACGGCACGATCTCGATTTTCTACTACCTGAAGATCGTCTCGGTGATGTTCCGCGGCGCAGAGCCCTCCCCCGCGCGCGCCGGTTCTGCCGGCAACCCGCTGCCTGCCGAGCCGGCGCCCGCTGGGGTTCCGTTGTCAGGCACCGTACGCGCTCCGTTGCTTGCAGCCATCGCCATTGCGGTCCTGGCCCTGGCCGTGGTGGCCCTGGGAGTCTACCCGGCGCCGTTCCTTTCGATTATTGGTACCTTTACGGCCGCGGGAGGATAATGGCCCACCAGGGGCGCTCCCGGTCCGCGAACGCCGTCCGCCGGTCTACTCGATGACGAGCGAATACTCCTTCAGCCAGGCCGTTCCTTTTCCACCGGCAACTTCGTTACCGAACTCGATGGACGCCACGTAGTTCTCCGCGGCGATGTAGCTCTTCGAAAGGAGATACTGGATGAACTGCCGGATATCCAGGGTCGCCTTGTTCTGCGGCTTGGAGCTCATGAAGGCGTAGTACACCCAGCCCTGACCGTTGCCCGTGTCCCCCATGCTGTCCAGCTTCCAGAGCTGGTAGTCGAACCCGTCCACGGTCATCTTCTCCATGAATGTCCCGGCCGGCTGCGTGTTGTTGTGGTCCATCCAGAACATGACTTCCGTCGTAATGCGGGAAGGGGCAGCCTTTGCGGATGCCTCTCCGGTGCTCGTGAGCCAGATCTCCGGAGCCAGGTTGTATCCGCCGGTTGCCTGCAGATCAAGGTCGAAGATCATCTTCATGGTCTTTATGTCGGTGACTTTCATGGGCAGCTTCGGATCCGTTGACCTGCCGCCCGACCAGGGCTTCCATCCGTAGATGACCTCGGGATAGGCGAACACGCTCGCGTTGAACCCGGGCCAGTCCCAGGTCCAGCCGTACTGGGGAACCCCGTCCACCGTCCGGCGGAGAATGTACTGAGAGAAAGCGCCATTGGCCTTCGCCTTCCCCCACTGATTGTTTTCGTATACATAAGGGCCATTGCGCATCTGGTCACCATCCATTGAGAGAGAGGCAGTGCCCCCCTGGTCACCCGCCTGCTGAGCGTGCGCGTACGCGGCGCATCCGGCAAAAGCTGTCACGAGCAGGAAAAGCATGAGAGGTCTGTTGTTCACCCGAATACTCCCTCAGTCTCCCAGGGTTATCTGGTCCTTGCGGAAGTTGAAGTCAAAATGCATGTGTGCAAAATCCGCGCTCAGCTTCATCAGGGATTCCGCTGACTCTCCCATCTTGGCCACGACCAGGCCGTAGTATTCACCGTGCGGGTCGATATCC
Organism: uncultured Spirochaetaceae bacterium; assembly: GCA_964437385.1. Classification (GTDB taxonomy): domain Bacteria; phylum Spirochaetota; class Spirochaetia; order SZUA-6; family Fen-1364; genus Fen-1364. Next base: position 12,324 of record CAYTGX010000081.1, on the reverse strand, counting down.
ATGGGGAAGAACAGTGTGTCCCGCAGGTAGTCCAGCTCACGATTGGTCCCATTGATGTACTCGCGCACGTTGGAGAAGGTGACCTCCGTCTGGTAGGCGGCAAGGGCGGAATCATAGGTAGTGGTTGTGTAGGTCGTTGACTCAAACCCGCGATAGTAGCTTCTGCGGCCCCGGCCATAGCCCGAATAGCGCCCCGTGGTGACCGTGGTCGTCGTCGTGGTCTGCCCGGCGTTCATTGTGGACATTACCCCCGCCACTGCCATGAAGATCTGTCCGGCCAGGATCTCTTTCTGTCTCATCTTCAGGTATTCATCCGCGTCATACACCTTGATACCAGCGGGGAAGCCTCCCAGAGGACTGGTTTCCGTCAGCCTGATGCTGCGGTCATCCACGTAGAGGCTCTTGTCAGAGAGGTTCTTGACGATGAATTGAAAATAGATCTGGTCCCGGTCCAGCTGGGCGGAAACCACGACGGCAATCGAGTCGTTGCCTGACATGAGCGTCTGCTGGCCCCTGTTGTACTTGATGGTCGTGTTCTCCGACGCCTGGGGCACGATCTGCCAAGTCGTGCACGAAGTCAGGACTGCAAGCAAGCCGACCAGTAGAAGTCTTCCCGGTTTCATAGACAGGTCCTCCAAGCCAAATGTAGCACAATCCACGGGGAGCAGTCTGCACCGCCAAAGCCGAAAAGGCAGCGGCTTTCATGTTAGTTCTCACACACCTTGTCCACATGCCGGCGTCACCGCCGCCTCCTGACGGCCGCTACGTGCAGCGGGCATTGAGCCAGGCAAGAAGATCGTTCATCACTTCCGCTTTGTTGGTCTCATGCAGAGTCTCGTGCCGGGCGCCCTCGTAGAACCTGGTGGTCACGTCCTTGATGCCGTGCCGGCGGTAGCGGTCTGCCAGCGCGGTAACGGTCTTTGTGAACTTGCCGACCGGGTCCTTGGTGCCGGAAAACAGGTAGACGGGAAGATCCGCCGGGATGCGCGCCTCGTTCCGCGGGTCCCAGGTATTCTCCAGGAGCCTGGTCAGCTCGGAGTAGAACCCGTTGGGAAAGCGCGTGCCGCACCAGGGGTCCGCGATGTACCTGTCAACCTCCGCAGGGTCCCTGTTGAGCCAGTCACAGGAGGTGCGCGCGGGCTGGAACTTCTTGTTCAAGCTGCCCACGGAAAGCGTTTCGACAATCCCTCCACAGGCAGTCGGGCCGCGCCGCTTCACCTCCCATTTTCCCAGCATGACGCCGAGCTTCACCAGGGGATCCTTCCCGTGGGTGGCGCTCAGGATCGCCCCTTGCAGCTCCCTTCCCCACCTCTCGACGTAGTTCTGCGCAAGAAACGATCCCCACGAATGGCCGAGAAGAAAAACGGGAATCCCGGGAAGCTCGCTCTTGATCCTGTCCGTCAGCTGCTTGAGGTCCTTGACCGTGCTCTCCCATCCCCCCGGCCCGAGCTGACCCAGCCTGTCCGCCCCGAAGGCGGTCCTGCCGTGCCCCCGGTGATCGTTGGCATACACCGCGCAGCCGTTTTTCGTCAGGAGCTCCGCCAGTTCGGCATACCGGCCCGCGTGTTCCTGCATACCGTGCGATATCTGGACCGCCGCCCGGGGAACCTGCCTGTCCGGCAGCCATTTGTAGACGAATATGTCCACCCCGTCCGGGTCGGTAAACGTAAATGTCGTCGTTTTCACATCACCCTCACTTTCCTGTGAATGGGCTATGCCTGAGGGTCTGCGCCCGCAGCGTTACGCCCGCCGCCAGGTCGAGCCCACCTCGTTGTACTCCATTTCGGAGACAACCGCGACTCTCGTTTCCAGGTCCACAAGTTTCTCGATCATGTGGAGCGAAAGGTCGATGCCGGCCGATATTCCTCCAGAGGTCATGATGCGGGCGGAGGTCTGCACGAATCGCTTGTCCTCCACGATTATCGTGGTGGGAGAGAGTTCTTTGAGCTCCTGGAACGCCGTATGATGAGTCGTTGCCTCACCGTTTTTCAGCAATCCTGCTTTTGCCAGGAGAAGCGCGCCGGTGCATACCGACAGGAGCCATTCCACTTTTGTTGATTGAGCGAGCAGCCACGCCAGGAGCCTTTCATGCTTCATGAGCGGCCGCGTTCCATATCCGCCGGGGACGATCAGCACATCCGGCTGCGGGCAGTCGTCGATCGTGTACGCGGGGGTCACGGTGAACCTGCCGCGCCCGATCACCGGCCCATGTACAAGCCCCACGTTGTACACGTAGAAAGCGGGCGGGGTGGTTGTCTGGCTGGCCACATTGAACACCTCGTAGGGGCCGGCAAAATCCAGTATCTCCACGTCATCGAACACAAGGATGGCGACATTGCGCAGGTGTGTCATACGAGCCTCCCCGGCTTTCTCTGGGCGTGTATCAGGACGCAGTCATACGAGCGGCGCACCCGGCCGCCGTTTCTGTTGATCACCTCTTCGATACGCTTCATTACTTTCCGCTGCACGGAACGAGGCAGGGACAGAAAGTCGGAGTAGGTCCGAAACAGACCGGCATACCTTTCCGCGTCATATTCGTGCACCCACCTGTGTTTGCGGAGCCTCACCTTCCTGAACAATCCACAGTTTCGGAGCTCCTGCAGCCATGCGGCCACGTCACCGCCGTAGTCCCAGGCACTCAGCTCCCCGTGCGTCTCCTTTTTGATCCTTGCCCCCAGTTCCTCCAGCACGCTGTTTTTGTGATGCCCCGGGTAGTTGTACAGCAGGGCAAGGGAGCCGCGCTCTGCAAGAAGGCGCGCGGCTTTCTGAAGCCGCACCGCGGGATCCACCCAGTGGAAGGCCTGCGCCGAATAAATGAGGTCGTAGGAAAGCACGTCGAAATCCACGTCCTCGAACTTGCCGACCTTGAAAGACACATTCGGCCACCGCTGGCAGTTCTTCCTGGCCAGGGCAACGAGGTTCCGGCCGGGGTCCACGCAGTCAATCATATATCCGCGGGAGGCGAACTGCATGGTGGCCTTGCCCGTGCCGCACCCGATTTCAAGAAGCCGTGATGAGGACCTCAGGCTGGACAGGGAGACCACCTCGCGGACAACCTCTGCGGGATAAGTCGGACGGTAGGTATCATAGTCGGCAGCCGCAGCGTCAAAGACCGCGCCGCGCTTGAGCTCGAATTTCAAACGCCCCTCCTGAATCGACAATGCCACAATTCATGCCGGAGGGAAAGGGCGTAGGCAGGAAGGCCGAGGGCGAGCGAGTCCAGGGATGGCGTTCGCGCCGAACGGGTACTCCCGTATGGACGAAAGCGAGCCATGGCGCCCCGCCTATTCTTCCAGCAGACCCAGCTCCCGCGCCTTCAGGGCAGCCTGTGTCCTGTCCCGAGCGTCGATTTTCTGCAGAATCGTGCTGACGTGATTCTTCACCGTGCCCTCAGCAAGGAAGAGCCGCTCTGCTATCTCCTTGTTGCTGAGCCCGCGTGCAAGAAGGCCGAGCACGGCACGCTCCCTGCCGGAAAGCGGCTCCATCAGGCGCGATTGTGCGGCAGGCCCGGGCTGGGCCAGCCGGGCAAAGGCGTCCATGACCTTGCGCGCCACGCCTGCCTGCAGCGCTGCACCGCCCTTTGCAACATCCCGCACAGCCGCAGCCAGCTCCGCTCCGGAGAGGTCCTTCAGCAGGTAGCCCCGCGCGCCCACGCGCACGGCCTCGAACACGAGCTCGTCCTCGTCGAATGTCGTCAGCATGAGGACCTTTGCGGCGGGCCATTTCCCCCGGATCCGCCGGGTGGCCTCGACGCCGTCCATCTTCGGCATGCGTATGTCCATGAGCACCACATCCGGCGCGCACGCCTCGAAAGCCTGGACCGCCCCTGCCCCGTCTGCCGCCTCACCCACGATCGTGATGTCCTTTTCCATCTCCAGCAGCGTGCGAAGCCCTTCCCGCATGAGCTGCTGATCATCCACAAGGAGCACGCGGAGAGCAGCAGGAGGTACGCCCGCTTCACGCATTGACTGCCCCGCTGGACGGCAGGATGAGCCGAAGGAGCGTCCCGCCGTCCGGCGCGGGTTCCAGGTCCACACTGCCCCCGAATGCCGCGGCGCGCGTCCGCAGGTTTTCCAGGCCGAACCCTGTCCCGGCAAAGGCGGTCTGCGCGTCTTTCACACGGGAAAGACCCCGGCCGTTATCGTGGCAGGTAAGAACATAAGAGCTCCCGTCAGTCTTCAGGGCAAGCTCGATGCGCGTGGCTGCCGCGTGTTTCTGCACGTTCGTGAGCGCCTCCTGGGCCGTGCGAACGATGACGCGCTTCCGCTCAGGCTCGGGCTCGGTAAGGCCCGACTGGAGGTCCAGCGTCACCTGTGCCTCCGCACCCTGGGCAAAGACATCCACGAGCGCGCCGAGCACCTCCGGAAGCGACTGCGTTCCCAGCGTGTCCGCACGGAGCGCGCTCACTGCGCCGCGAAGCTCGTCCAGGCCCTCCCGGACCTGCGCACGGGAGGTGTGCACCATCCGCGTGGCGCGCTCCGGCTCGGAAGCGATAAGGCGCGCGGCCCCCTCCAGCAGAACCGCTGCTGCGGTGAGTCTGTGCCCCACTGCATCGTGCATCTCTCGCGCAAGGCGCTGGCGCTCCTCCATCACGGCCAAATCCCGCAGCCGGCCCTGGGCGCTCATGAGCTCAGCCAGGAGCTGCTGGCTTTCCGCGCGCGCCTGGAGCGAGCGGCGGAATGCCACGGAAAAGGCGATGAATGCGAAAAAACCCGCACCAAAGCTCAGCACCGTGGGCAGCCAGTTCCTGTCCCCGGAGACGAGCAGGCAGATGAGAAATGCGGCGAATGCGCAGCCCACCCACGCCACGGCTATTCCCACCGACACCCGCATGGCCATGATCGTGCAAAGAACGAAGAAGAGAATTGCTCCGTAGATCGGTGTGGCCCCCACCGCCATGACGGCGATGCCGACTACCGATGCGGCCAGGCTTACGGCCAGAAAACCCCTCTTCCCGTGAGTGTGCTCAGTATAGAAGATGGCCGAGAGAAGAACGGCGAAGGCCGCCATGAGCCCCGCGGTCCACGCAAAGCGCGGGCCCACGGGGACCTCCAGCAGCTCTGCCACTGCCACGCCCGCCACCGTGAGATAGCCGGCAAGGTGCAGGATCCTGTAGCGGTTTCGCGTCCGGTCAGCAGGCGGCATGATCGCAGTATATCATGTCAGGCGATGGCTGCACGCCGGCCGCGGGAGGCAGCCCCGGCCAGCAGCAGGACGACCAGCGAGAATCCGAGCAGGAGCACTGCGCTCTGCACCGCGGGGCCTGCCCCTGCGGTCGGAGAGAGCGCCGCAAGAAAGCCGTCCATGGCCCAGCCAGCCGGATCCAGTCCCTTGACCCTCCGCAGGGCTGCGGGAAAGAAGGCGGACGGGTACCAGCACCCGCCGAATACCGCCAGCACCATCGACAGCGCCAGCCCGAGTGACGACGCCTGCCGGGAAGTTCGGCATATCGCGCCGAGGAGCACGCCAAGGGATGCGCCTGCCAGGCAGAAAGCCACGATCAGTCCGATCAGCTCCAGCGGGTGGGAGAACCACGGAAGACCGAATGCCGCGGCACCGAAGAATATCAGAAGGCCGATCTGCACGAGCGCTCCGAGCATCTCCGCGGCCACGCTCGCCGCCCCCACCACTAGCCGCGGGGCAGGGGTCGTGTAGATGCGGCGCGTCGTCCCGCGCCTGCGCTCGCCAATGAAGCCGGCTCCAAGGCCGAGCAGCGGGACGAGTGCCCACGTGATGATCTGCCCCGCGTTGCTCGTTGCCGCTGACGACGGTCCGTCTGCCGCTGCTGAAGTGACAGCGGCCCTTTCAGCCGAGGGCGCGGCCGGCGCGGAGGCTGGGCCAGCGGCCGCGGGGGTGACGGCCGGCGCGGGCACCGACGTGCGCTCGGACCGTGCAGCCAGCAGCCAATCCCCCACCCGCCGCGCCGTCCCAGCCGCCGATCCGCGCCAGGGAGACAGCTTGAACGTGACTGTGAAGGGCTGCCCGGTCCCGGCAGCGGCTGACGGGGAGAGGCTCAAAAGCATGTCCGGCTCTGCCGTGCTGATCAGCACGGCAGGATCGCTCACCTGCCGGATCCGGACGTCAGGCATCGTTTTCATCATGGTGGTGAACGCACGGCTTTCCGCGGACCCTGCACCATCCTGGACGAGCACGAGAGGCGCCTGCTCCCCTGTCTTTCCCCTGGCCGAGCCGGCAATCGATGCGCCGGAAAGAACCACGGTGAACACGAGGGGGAGCAGGATGAAGAACACGAGCTCCGTGGGAGAAGAGAACCTGACCCGGAAGTCCTTGATTACGATTGCGATAAATGCGCGCATTCCTATTTTCCTTTCACCGAGCGAGTACGGCCCAGCAGTGCCGCAGCCATCCACAACGCGGCACACATGATTGCCAGGGCGCCCAGGTCATGCGTGACGCTCGTCATTCCTCCCCCCAGGGCAAGGCTGAAGAATGCGTGCTGACCCCAGTAGTTCGGGGTCACGCGCGCGAGGGTGTTCATCCAGGGGGCAGAGGGAATGACAGCCGCAAAGCTCCTGCTGAGGATTCCGAAGACCAGGGTGAGCGCAAGGCCCAGCGCGTTGATCCTGCCGGGGGTGCGGCCGAGCGACAGCAGGAGCGCAACCCAGCCGCTCGCGCAGACCGCCAGCACAAGACAGACAAGGACAAGGACACCCGTCGGCCCCCAGCGGAGCCCGTACAGGAGGCTCGATATCCCGATCAACACGAGCAGCTGGAGGAACAGGAGGACGATGTGAGATACGGTGTTCCCCGCGGTGATGCTGATGTCTGCAACAGGTGCTGAACGCAGCCGATCCCGGATGCCGCGGTCGGTGTCTTCCGCGATGATGCGCGCCGACTGGCGGACCGACAGCATCATGAAGAAAAGGGCCATGCCCGGCGCAATGTAGGACAACGCGTCAAAGCCGCCTTCCGGCGCGCGTTGGAACGGCGTATGCCCGGCCACCAGCCCGATGGCCACGATAAGGACAAGCGGGACCGCCAGGGTCATGAGAAGCCCGACCGGGTCCCGGACCGCTCTCTTCAGGTCCTGCCAGGAGATGATAAGGGCTGTCATCACTCTGCTCCGCCAAATCCGCCGTGTACGTCGGCGCCAAATCCGTCGTGTACGTCGGCGCCAAATCCGTCGTGTACGTCGGCGCCCTGGCCGGCAAGCTCGCGGCCCGTGTAGGCAAGGAAGACCGTCTCGAGGTTCGGCTCCCGTATCTCGATGTCCCGCAGGGTGGCCCGGACAGCCGCCGCTGCCTCCACGATCCTGGGCAGGAGCAGGCGCACCCGTGGGGCATGAACCGTCACCTGCGCTCCATCGCTCTTCACGGAAAGGCCAGGCATGGTGCGCAGGGACCGCGTCAGTCGTTCTCCTTCCTCTTTCCCGGAGAGTGCCACCCGGAGCTGCTCGTCTCCGCCGACACTCGCGGCAAGCTCCCTGCATGTACCCACAGCCAGGAGCTTTCCATGGTCGATGATGCCGACACGGTCGGAGAGTTCCTCTGCCTCTGTCATGTAATGCGTGGTATAGAGAATCGTTGTACCCTCGCCCTTGAGCTGGAGAATGAGGTCAAGGACCGATCGCCTGCTCTGTGGATCTATGCCCACCGTCGGCTCGTCCATGAACACAAGCCGCGGCCCGTGGAGAAGGCCTGCCGCAATATTGAGCCGCCTCTTCATCCCGCCTGACAGCGTCTTGACGGCGCTTCCCGCCCGGTCTGCGAGTCCCACCTTTTCCAGAATCGAGTCAATCCGTCCGCGAAGGTCGCTGCCCCGAAGCCCGTAGAGACGGCCCCAGAAAAGGAGATTGTCTTTTGCCGAAAGCTCCTCGTACAGCGCGATCTCCTGCGGGACCACTCCAAACGAGCGGCGCAGCGCCGCGCTGCGTCCGCGCACGGACAGCCCGCCGATGCGCGCATCTCCGCCCGTCGGCTCGATGAGGGCGGACAGCATCCCGATGGTCGTGCTTTTGCCTGCCCCGTTGGGGCCGAGAAGGCTGAACACCTCCCCCTCGTGAATCTCGAAGCTCACGCTGTCCACGGCCATGAGGCTTCCGTACCGCTTGCGCAGGTCAAGGACTTCAACGAATGCCATGTCATTCCTCCTGATCATGGCACGAATATGCCGCAGGACCCCCAGGTGCCGGACAGTGCCGAAAGTCATGGAAAAGTCACGGTGACCGGTGACTGTTTTTGCATGCTATGGGCTGGGGCAATTCGAGGCCATTAGGCGTCGCGTGCAGGTGAAGTGCACATTCGTCTCCGAACGAAGAGCTTTTCGAATAGCCGCTTGTCCCGAAAGGCGTTATCGTGCCGAGGAGTATGCCAGGTTCTGCAGGATCCGCGGACTGTTCTTGGTTGACGGGCTGGAAGCATGGCGGACGGCCCTGCAGGCCCGAGGATTTTCAGAAGAGGAAATCGCTTTGAAGACGGCCGGCGCCGCTTACTTCGTGCGGCGAATGGGAGATCCGACTGCCGACCTCGAGGGCGCGGAGTCCAGGATCTCTTAGGTACAGCCCCCGCCTACCGGAGAAGGTCAGGCAGGCGTGCCGCCCAGGCGCGCACCCGCTCGCTGTCCCAGTTGTTCACAACTTCCTTCCCGAAGAATACCATCCGTCCGCCAAAGACAGCCACGCTGGCAGGCTTCAAACCAGTTGGCGGGACAACAGGATCGACGTACTTTGCAATCGCCGTTGTCTCGCGTTCCTGGAGCGTCGTGGCGACCGGGGTACCTTCGGGATCTCCCGGCTTCCTGCCGGAAAGTGTTCCCGCGGCGGTAACGAAGATGGCGGTCGGCCTGCCTGTAGCCGCAAGCCGCGGGAGCAGCCGCCGCGCGCTGCCCTTCCATCTGCCCATGGCGATGGAGGAGCCGAGCACGAACGAGTCGCTCGATCCCAGCTTCTGCCTGCGCACTCGCCGCGCGTCAATGACCTCCGCCTCGACTCCCGGCTGGCTGCGCAGCGTCTCCGCGATCAACTCCGCGCTCCTGGTTGTGCTGCCGTAACGGGTACCATAGATAACCAATGTTTTCATAACAAACCTCGCCGGGAATCTACACGATTCGCCTTGTTTTGTTCAAGGAAGGGGACATCCGCTCCTGCGCCCTCCGACATGAATAAGCTATCTCACCCTTACAAAGGTTCTGTCCTTTCAATGGTCATGCATGAACAGTACGACCCATCGTGACATTTTCATATCGGCCTCCTTCGATCGGAAATACTTTCCCTATTTCTTCTTGACCCCTTTTCTCGCCGACCGCGGACGAGCATGAAGCGGTTGATACACCCCCAGGCTCCCTCCCCCGGGCAATCTCAACTTGACAAGCAGACCCCAGGACTGTCTGTGAACCTTGCTGCACCTGACCTTGAATGATTTCATTTCGTCTATCAGCTTTTCAATGTCATCACACATCAGATAGAGCTCGTGTACATTATTCTTCTTTGCAGGGTGAACGGCAACCTCTGCCGGAGGCAGTCCAAAGATCAGCCAACCGCCGCCCGCGTCGATGCTGGGAAACTTCAACACGTCACGGATGAAATCACGGTCTTTTTCAGGCTGCGTACTGTAGATGATTGAATGCGCGCCGATTATCATTCGTCTTCCTTCTGATCAGGCAGCCACGCAACTTTCTGCACTGATGTGTGATCCTGCCCGATTATGTCGCCGTATAACGCCGGCTTTCGAGCCCGTGTGTACCGGTATCCTCCGGAATGCTGCAATTTGTCATACACGCAATTGCCAATAGCAATGTCATTGTCGAATGACCTGCACTCAGCGATGATGTCACCAAAGGGATCGATGATCATCGAGCAGCCGTTTCTTACCTGCTCATCATCCATGCCGATCGGGTTCGTGAAAACAACGTAAATCCCGTTGTCGTACGCCCTCGCGGGCAGCCACTTCATCAGCCAGGCGCGTCCCTTCAACCCGTCAAACTCACTGCGGAGCGATGTGGGATCCTTTTCCCTGTTTTCCCACAGTTTTGGGGATACAAATCCGGCGCCCGGCCTTGTCGATGGCGTGCCCATGGTCACGTGAGGCATGAAAATGATATTGGCGCCAAGAAGTGCCGTGGCGCGGACGTTTTCAACCACGTTGTTGTCGTAGCAGACCAGGATTCCGCATTTCCAGCCGTGAATGTCAAAGACCACATATTCATTTCCAGGCTTCAAATGTCTGTTGATGAAAGGATGTATCTTTCGAAACTTCGCTTTCAAGCCGTTCGCATCTACACAGACATATGCCTTGTAGAGCTCGTCATTGCTGGTCTTTTCAAACAGCCCGGCAAGCACAGTTATCTTGTTCCGCCTGGCTGTGTCGACGAGCCGGGCTATGCTCTCTCCTTCCGGAATCATTTCCGCCAGGTCCAGCATCTGCGCCTTGCTCAGTTTTCGTGCGAACGTATAACCGGTGACTGAGCATTCATGGAATGAAATCACCGCTGCGCCTGCCTCTGAAGCCCTGCGCGCAAGGCTGTCAATGATGTCCAGGTTGCGCCTCTTGTCGCCGCTTGTGTGCTCAAACTGCGCAACGGCGATCTTCAGGTCATTCACGGAGGTCTCCCCTTGCGAGTGACGGTCAGTTTTCTCCCGTCGGAGCGAACGAAAATGCCGCGGTCAAGCAGTATCGAGTCGAATACGAAGCTTTGCGCTATTCCATCGTTGTAGTCCGGATCCGTTTCAAGTACGACTGTGCCGCCGACGAATTTGGCTTCGTTATAGAAGTAGTACTCGGCTTTCACCTTGCCGTGCCAGCGGACCTCGAATGACATCCTGGCCGGGGCTACCATACAGGTCGTAGCGCCAACCTGGTAGACGCCTTCGAAGTCGTTTCCGCCGACCCCCGATTGAGCAGATAGTGGCCTGGCAGTCGTCAAAGCCAGTCCCATCAGGAGGAGCTCAATGCCGTGCCTGGTCATTCCGATCGGTCCCATCGCGGCCACAGTACGTAAGTGTACGCGGCAGGGCGCGCAGAGGCAACTGAAGGATTCCAGGGGCTTCAGCGAGTCCCCATTGCGTTGACGGTTGAAACAACTATGCCTTTGAGGGCTTCCCTGACGGTCCCGTCGATGTCATGGCCCGGACCGAACGCGGTTATTGCCAGCGCGACGACGTTGTAGGTGGAAACCGCCCAGGACAGCAGGGTCCTGATTTCCTTTTCATGAAGTCCACCTGCGGACGCAAACCTGTTGGCGTGTCCGACACCGGCATCCAGGACATCGGCATCCAGGTGAATGTAAAGGTCCCCGGCGGGAGGGGCGGCATCCTCCGGAACCTGGCAATTGTTCTTCCGGAGCTGCTCGGTAGTGACCACCCTGATCCTGCTCGCCTTCAGCAGTCGTGCTTCTTCTGAATCCAGATCCCGGGTGCCGACAAGCGTCACACGATCTTCTCCAAGGGCAAGATATCTCGGATCAGTTCTTGACAGACTCTTCCAGCATCGACCGCAGGCAATGGACAGGGCCATCCCGTCCAGATACCCGCTCTGTGTCGTTTCGGGCGTGTTGAAGTCCGCGTGTGCGTCGAGCCACATCACGCCCATGTCGTCGCTGTGAAGTCCCGACAGTGTTCCGGTTGAGCTTGCACAATTGCCGGCAAGGACGACGGGAAGAGCACCGGACTGCGCAATCTCCGAGACGGCTTTTGACAACAGCGCGTTCAGCTTGAATGTAGACTCGATATCCGTGAGCTGCTCAGCGTCACTGCAGATGATCGTTTTGCTGTCAACCGTATGTCCGGATTCGCTCAAGAGCCTGCCGAGCCCGGAACCCATCAGGCTCCCAGGGCCCTGTCCATGGCCCACATTGTATTTGCCCATGTCATAGGGGACAGAAACAAAGCATACCCGCATCTATCCGGCCTTCCGGGGGTTCGCATTCATATCTGCATCCTATAGCCTTCCCGCCTCATAATCTGCAGTTTGTACTACCGAACACCTCTTTCGTCAATCTCTCGCTTTCCAGGTGAAAGCGATGAAGGAACCTGTGCAGGAGCGGAGCGATCACGAAACCCGCTGTCACGAGGAAGACAGTGCCCGAGTACAAGGCGTATATCGAGGCGAACAGTTTGCCCGCGTCAGTATGCAGTTGATTCACCGGACCCATTCCCCCAAAGGTTCGTTGAGGCGTTGAGCGGTGAGTCGATCCAGGGCAGGCCTTCCAGCAGGCGATACCCTATCATGCTGAGGGCAAGGGATCCGCATACAATTCCGAACGCGATGACGACATACCGACGAAGACGGGCCATGAATGCAGCCCTTGGAATCAGCGGGCTTTTCTTGTGCTCGAACATGTGAAGCTCCTTATCCTGCCTGGGTTGCC
>CAYTGX010000080.1:0-20150 GCA_964437385.1 uncultured Spirochaetaceae bacterium | reverse complement strand
GCGGTACTCCGCGGAGTTGGACGGCGTTCGCGCCGAACGGGTACTCCCGTACGCCGAGGGCCGACGAGTACACGGACGCGTAGGGCGGCAGGGCGGTCGCTCCTGGCGACATTCGCGTTTGCGGAGCAAACGCCGAGAGCCTGCGACAGGAGGCCCGCATCCTCAGACGCTCAGCCGCGGGGGAGCCAGACGGTGAACCGGGAGCCGCCCCCGGGCTGGCTTTGGATTTCGATTCGGCCGCCGCGCGCGATGACCATGGAATGTGCTACGGCAAGGCTGAGCCCGACTCCACGTACCTGCGCCTGGGGGGACTGGGGGGCTGCGTGCTCGCCCTTCTCCGTGAAGAAAGGGGTGAACAGGCTGCTGAGCTTTTCAGGCGCGATTCCGATCCCGGAGTCCTCCACGCGAAGGAATGCCTCTCCTTCCTTGCTGCCCGTGCTGACCTGGATGAGCCGTACCTTCTGTCCCAGCGTGGCATGCCACGCGTTGACCACGAGGGCCTCCACGATAAAGCTCACCTGCTCGCCACTGATCGACGCAACGACATCCGGCTCCAGGCTCACTTCAAGGGCAACATTTTCCCTGTCCAGGTCAGGCTGCACCAGGGAAAGGGCGGACCGCACCCCATCCTCCAGCAGGACAGAAGGCTCCTGTTCGATCTGCGCAGCGGAAAGAGGCAGGAGGCGCGAGGTGATGAGCACTGACCTCTCCAACGCGCTCCGCACCGAACCCAGGTATTTCCTTGCCTTGTCAGAGAGGTCCGGCTCCGATTCGAGAACCTGGAGGTATCCCATTGCCACCGCGTTGATGTTGTTGAACTGGTGGGCCACGCCGGCGGCCAGCGTTCCTAGTGCCGCCATCCGCTCCGCCCGCACGAGCCGTGCCTCCGCGCCCCGCATCTCGGTCACGTCATTGCCGATCAGGATGGCAGTCGGCTCCTGGCCGCCGGCCTGCAGCGGCACCAGCGTAAGGCGCCAGATCTTTGTGTCTCCGGCCGCAGAGGGCAGGGTTGTTTCGAACACAAGGGGCACTCCCTTCAGGGCAAACTGGACGTTACCCGCCAGAGCGGCAATGTGGTCAGGCCCTAACAGGCGCTCGATGCTGCCATCCGCGGAGCCCGAGCTGCCAAGCTCTAAACTTTCTCGACCCGCCCGGTTGGTGAAGATGAATGCGCCCTTCGGATCGACGATGCTGATCCAGTCGGGTGATCCTTCGATCAACGCCCGGTAGAGAGACTCCGAGCGCTCGATACGAGCCTCGTCCAGGAGCGACATCTGGCCCACCGCGGAGAATATCGCGATGACCAGTATCACGATCAGGATTGCCAGAAGACCTTCGAACCGGGACTGCAGGATCTCGATGGTCGGTCCGAGGTGAACAACGGACCATCCGGGAATCGAAAGAAAGGAGCGTGAAGAGACATAGGTTGACCCGGCCCAGGATACGAGCCCCCCATCGACCGGCTTGGCGGGGAGAACCGGAGCGGACATGAACAGGCCGAACTCGTTCGGGGAGGTGCCCGCGCCGGCGGGCGCAACCGGCAGTGGCCACAACAGGCGATAGGTGAGCTCACGCGGGGTCCCATAAAAAATCAGCCCATTCTCGTTTACCAGGAATGCAATCTGGTCGGAGCTGTCGGGCGGGAAAAGTGACACGATGTCCTTGACAATCACCGCGACGCCGATAATGCCCCCTGTCAAATCCCACACGGGGGCACTGGCGTGATATCCGCGGGCGTAGGTAGGGAGATCAAGGCTGAATGAGCGTCCGGCCCCTCCTTCGACTGCATCCCTGAACCACGAGTCTCCGGCATGGGACGGCACGATGAAAGAATCGGGAGCGCCAGTGGAGGAGGCAATGACTTTCCCTCCCCTGTCGAGCAAATAGCAGGCGCCTTCAGTTGCCTGGGCGTAGCGACTGAGTGTCCCGATTGCCCCTGCACGGGGTGCATCATCACGCCGCTTGAGAAAGATCTCGATCTGAGGGGAACCCGACAGAATGAACACGTCCCGGTCGATTTCCCCGGTTTGGGCCGCAATAGAGCTCAGGATGCCGTCGGCTTCTATACTGTACTCGGAGCGCAACGCTTCGAGTGTATTATGTCCCAGCCAGGAAGTAACGATTCCGCCAAGAACGAGCAGGACCGGGAGAGCGAGAAAAGAGCCATAGATGACCAGCCGAGTCTGCGGCCGGCCGTATCCGCGGTTCAGCCGGGCAAAGGAGCGCCACTCGTGCATGGAGAGAGTGCCCGCGAGCGCAAGGGAAATAAGCACTCGCGGGACAAGCGCTGCCTCCTCGTATCCGCCGCGGGAGAACACCTCGCCGGCCAGCCCGACAAGCATGAAGATCCCGAACACAACAAAGGTAAACGCATGGGCGACCAGCCACGGTCTTTTCTGGCTTCGAATGGCGGGATCCGAGAGCAGGAACAAGGACGCCAACACGGTACCGGGGATGCCCAGAAGAAGGCGCGAGACGCTGGAGTAGGAAGCGGCTCCGAACGTGAGCCCTGTCCCCGCACAGGCAGCTATGAGCACCAGGCTCAGGATCAGCATCCAGAGCTTTCGCCGAACGGTTGCTGTGGGGCTGGAGCCGAAAGCAAACAGGCTCCCGAAGGAGAGAGACAGAAGAAAGGGTGCCGGGAAGGCGCTCCACGGTCCGGCCGAGATGACTGAAGAGACCAGGATCCAGAACATCGCAAGACTTTGGAAGAGGAAAAAACTCAGAAATGAAAGCCAGCGGCGGCTTCCCTCCTCCCTGTTCAGGACAGCACATTCCACGGCGCAGACAAAGTACGCGAAAAGGGACACGAATAGGAGGTAATCACGCTGCGCCGCAATGAATTGACCCATCAATTCAGTCTATCCACGAACAGGCTCTCCGGCGAGTCCCCAAGCGGGCACCGCCCGAGGTATCCGTAGGGCGGCAGGCGCGCTTGCGCGCCAACTCTGCCAACTCTGCCAGGAGCAGAAGGGAGCAGAAGGGAGCAGAAGGGAGCGGAAGGGAGCCCACGCGCGGGCCCGACTGTCCTTTGCTTGCCATCGCCCTGAACATACCTGCGCACCCTTGACCGCCAGCACGGCGCGGCATACACTTTTTTCGGGGTAATGCATGGCAAAAATCGTTGCAATCATACTTGGCGGCGGGAGAGGCCAACGATTGTACCCCCTCACCGCGAAACGCGCAAAGCCGGCCGTGCCCTTCGGGGGAAAGTTCCGCCTGGTGGACATCCCCATCTCAAACTGCATCCATGCAGGGCTGAGGGAGATCTACATCCTCACCCAGTTCAATTCGGCCTCCCTGCACCGTCACATCAACAATACGTACAGGTTCGACACATTCAGCAAGGGCTTTGTCGAGGTCCTTGCCGCCGAGCAGACCCTGGAATCCAGCGACTGGTACCAGGGCACGGCGGACGCCGTCCGGAAGAACTTCATCCACTTCGCGGACCAGTCTCCCACGCACTACCTGATCCTTTCCGGCGATCAGCTTTACCGGATGGACCTGATGGATATGTTCCACCGGCACGTCGAGTCAGGATCCGACATCACTGTCGCGGCGGTGCCGGTCACCCGGGAGAAGGCAAGCGGCCTGGGCATCCTCAAGATCGACGGCAGCTACCGAATCACCAGGTTCATCGAGAAGCCTGCGCCGCAGGAAGACATTTCAGCGCTGGCCATTCCGCCGCGCATCAAGGCGAAGGAAGACCTGGATTTCGAGGGTGAAGGCTACCTGGCCTCCATGGGCATCTACATCTTCTCCGCGGCTGCCATGAGAAAGGCCCTGGACAACACCCACACGGATTTCGGCTCCCAGATCATACCCGCCTCCATCGACTCAATGAAGCTGTCGGCATACGTTTTCGACGACTACTGGGAGGACATCGGTACCGTGCACAGCTTCTACGAGGCGAACATCAAGCTCGCCTCCATCAATCCGATATTCAACCTCTACCTGGAAAACGCGCCCATCTTCTCCAACAGGCGTGACCTGGCCCCTTCCAAGATCAACTTCAGCACCATCTCCACCTCCCTCGCGGCGGAGGGAAGCATCATCACCAACGCCAATATCGTCAATTCCATCGTCGGCATCCGCACCATCATCGAGAGCGGGGCGAACCTCGATGGGGTGGTCTGCATGGGCGCGGATTTCTACGAAACGGCGGTAGACCGGGAGGGCAACCGGGCGGGCGGCAGACCCAATGTCGGCATCGGCCAGAGCTGCATCATCAAGAGAGCCATCATCGACAAAAACGCGCGGATCGGGGAGAACTGCCGGCTGGGCATCGACGCCATCAGCCGCCCGGACGGTGACTTCGAAAATTACTCGGTGCGGGACGGGATAATCGTCATTCCCAAGGATGCGGTGCTCACCCCGGGAACGGTGATCTGAGCGTTGGCGCCGCGGTATTCCGCGGATTTCCCCTAGGTTTCCTCCGCAAGCCCCCCGAGCTTCAGGGCCTGGATGCAGCGCCGCGTATGGATCTCCAGCGGCCGGTCAATGATATCGGGATTCAGGATGCCCTTGAACCGGCTGAGCGCCTCCTGGTAGCGGCCCGCGTGAAAATCGTACACCCCTTTTTCGAACTCTTCGCGGCTCGCCATCTTGCGTTCTTTCAGCTCGTCGGGATCGCCGTCGAACACCTCGTAGACGGAAACCGCTTCCTCCTTACCCTTCAATTTCACCTTGTCCATGAAACGATAATTGTACTTGTTGGGGTCCTCCAGGTCGAACAGGACGTGGTTCGAGACCAGGAGAGACGCATTGTACAGCTTGGTGAGGTCCTGCAGGCGCGAGGCCATGTTGACCGCGTCCGAGATGACGGTTCCCTGCATGAATCTCTCATGCCCGATTATGCCCAGCATGACGGAGCCGGCGTGGATGCCTATTCCAATGGCCAGGGGGTCGTACCCGAAGCCCTTGCGCTGCTGGTTATAGAGCGGGAGATGGGAAAGCATGCCGATGGCGGCGGAGAGCGCGGAGCCGGACCCCTTGGGGAACAGCGCCATGATGGCATCCCCGATGTACTTGTCGATGAACCCGCCGTTCTCCCAGATGAACGGATTCATGCGGCTGAGGTAGGAATTGAGAAATGCGAAGTTCTGTTCGGGTGTCATCTTTTCCGACAGGGCCGTGAAGGAGCGAATGTCGGAGAACAGGATGGCCATGTCGACCTGGACCTGGTCTCCCAGCTTCACGTCCACGATATGGGTCTTTCCCAGCGCGTGGAGAAACTCCTGCGGCACGAAGCGGGAGAACGCTTCCAGCGCGGACTGGAGCTGCTCTCCCCTGCCGGCAAGCTCAGTCCGCAGGGAGGCATGCCGCCGCTTCATCTCGTCGTTGTAGACCTTCAGACGGGCCAGGGAAGAGACTTTCGCCATCAGCATGGCGGCATCGAGCGGTTTGGAGAGGAAGTCCACGGCCCCCGCCTTGAGCCCCCGCACCCGGTCCGCATTCGACGACAACCCGGTGACCATGATGAGAGGTATGCCGCTCGTCTCCTCGTTCTGGCTGAGCGCCTGTGCCACACCGTAGCCGTCCAGGCCCGGCATGTGCACGTCCAGGAGGATCACGTCTGGCTTTTTCGCAACGGCAAGCGCAAGGCACTCGGAGCCGTTCCGCGCGGGGAAGAATTCGCATCCTTCTTCCGTGAGGACCACCGAGAGCATCGTCAGAATCTGCTCCTCGTCATCTGCGGCAAGAACCCGTATGGGGGCTCGAGGGTCGGCTTGAGTGCGCGTATCGACAGAATACCCCGTTCGACGACCCGCGACAAGCGACTCTTCCAAGCTTGAAAATGGCCGCGCAATGGTATTCAATGATCAAAGGAAAAGCCTTGACTCGATCGAGAGGGGGGCACGGTGGCAAAAAGCATCCTTGTGATCGACGATGAGGAGATGATCCTCGATGCAATCAAGATCATTTTCGAGGACATGGGATACTCCGTTCACACCACCTCCGACCCGACAGAGGGCACCGAGGAAGCGGTCAGGAACGACTATGACCTTATACTCACCGACATCCGCATGCCGGTGAAAAACGGCGCAGAAATTGCCGAAGCGGTGATGGCACGAAAGCCCAGCGCGCGCATCCTCGTGATCACGGCCTACCCCAACGATCCCCTCGTGCAGCGGGCAATGACCGCGGGCGCCATCGGGCTTCTCAAGAAACCGTTCGAGATAGCGAAGATCCTCGATTTCCTGAAATAGGGCGCAGCGCGATGCCAGGCGAAGAACGGATGTTGGAGCACCTGATTCGCGGATCAGAGGAGCTCATCCGCGACATCGAGGTGCAGGGTGTCCCATCGGCTGACATGCCGGACCTCCCTTCCTCCATGGCGTCTCTGGAGAAATCGGAGGAACCCGCTTCCACTGACGGCACGGCGGCGATCGAGGTATCGAAGGATGGCTTGCTTGCCCTTGCCACTCTCCACCCGCCTTCGGGAAACGGGGGGCCGCTCACGCTGGACCTGATGCGGGAGGACATTGAAGGCAAGGGAGTCAATACCGGCATCGACTGGGAAGCGATAAAGGGAAGCGTCCTGACCTGCAACGAGGAAAGGATCCTGGTGAGCGATGTGGTCGTGGCCCGGGGCAGGAGGCCCCTGGATGAAATCCCCCCCTATCTTGTCCTGTCCGAAGCCTTTGCCGAAAAGCCGAAGATGGAGCAGCCTGAAGCGGCGCGCATCAACTTCCGCGAGCTCGCCCTGTTCACCCTGGTGAAAAAAGGCGACGTGCTGGCGACCCTTGTTCCGAAGCAGGACGGAAAAATGGGCACCACGGTGCGCGGGGCGGCAGTGGCTTTCCACAAGGCGCCTGTCCCGTACCCCAAACCCGGCCGGAACACGCAGTGGGAGTCGGGGACCGTTGTCGCGCAGTGCGACGGCAAGTTCCATCAAACCACTGACAGCTTCTGGGTTGACGAGGTGCTCGAGGTGCAGGGAGACCTGGATTTGCGCACCGGCAACATCGATTTTCCCGGAGACGTGGTCATAACGGGCGAGCTGCGGGACGGTTTCGTCGTGAAGGCGGGCAAATCGATCCTCTGCATGGGGGCAATCGGCGCGGCAAGAGTCGAATGCAAGGGAGACCTGATCACCAGGTCGGGCGTATTGGGAAAAGAAAAAGCGGTGCTCTCCGTGGGCGGTGCGGTGGAGGCGAAGTTCATGGAAGCATGCTCGCTCACAGCGGCGGGCCCGGTCCGAGTTCGGACCAGCGTCATGAACGTCATGATAGACACGAAGGACCGGCTGGAGATGGGGGACCGGGGAATCATCATTGGCGGAGTGATCCGGGCGGCAAACGGGGTGTCCGCCGCGCAGATCGGATCCGAGAGAGGGCCCCGAACCGAAATACACTGCGGAATCGACTTCGCCGTGGAAAAAAAGCTGATCTGGATCAGGGATAAGAACATCGCCCTTGCCTTCAAGCTCAAGGAAATCGACGTGAGAATGAAGAGCAGCCCGGCAACGAAAACGGTCCTCGTGCCATTGCAGGACAAGATCAGGGCCGCCCTGCATCAGCTCAACCAGAGTGCCCGCGAGCTGGTCACCAATCTTGACCGTAATGAGGGGGCAACCGTGTCGGTCAGGGGCAGCGTATACCCCGGCACCTACATCGAAATCTGCCACATCTCCCACTTCGTCACAAAGCCCCGGCGCAAAGTGACCTATCGCCTCGACAAGCAGAATGGAAAGATCGTCGAGACAGCCTGGGAGGCGCCGTAAGGCAGGGCCCGCGCATTGAGCAGCACATGAGCGACAACGAATCGGGGGCCATAGGCGCGGAGGACTACGCTGCAGCGCTCGAGCTGCTTGAAAGCGTCACCCGCATCGACACGGAAGAGGAAGTGAGCGCAGGCATCGTGCGCCTGTTCAAGACGCTCTTCGATGCCGACAGCGTGGCCTATGCCACCGTGGAGCGCGGGATCCCCCGGCCCGTCGTCCAATCTCCTGGTCCGGAGGGTGAGACCGAGCTGGGAGAGATGCTGGCCTACCTTGACGGAGCAACCGAGATCGCCCTTCCCACCGTTTCGGGCACCGGGTTCATTGCCGGTATCCAGCGTGAGGGAGAGCTCATGGGGATCGTGCGAGTGGACCGCGTGGCCGCGGCCCCGCTCTCCCGCTGCATCGAGCTTGCGCGGGCAATCAGCGGCGTCTGTGCGCTGGCCGTCGACAATGCCCGCGCATACGCGCGGATCGCCGTAATGGACGCGGAACGGGTGCGATCCGTGAAGCTCGAAAGCCTGGGTCTTTTTGCCGGCGGTATGGCGCATGATTTCAACAATCTGCTGACCATCGTGATGGGGCACGCAGACCTGGTCTCCCGGCATCCGGACGACCCGGAGGAGGTCCGACGGGCCGGGGAAGCCATCCTCGGTTCGGCGCGGCGCGCGGCGGACATCGTGGAGAGGCTTGTTGCCGCGGCCGCGGTGCAGATGCTGCACCTGGAGGCGGCGGACCTCAACTCCATCGTCTCCCAGTCAGTCGGGACGTTCCGGTCCATTCTCGGCGGGGAGATCGAGCTCCACCTCGACCTGTCCGGTCCACCGGTGCCGGTGCGGGTGGATACGGAACAGATGAAGACCGTCCTGGTCAACCTGGCGACCAACGCGCGGGACGCAATGACGCAAGGCGGCATCTTCACGGTACGAACGACCGTCATGGCCGGCCGGGCCGTTCTCTCCTGCGCGGACACGGGCAGGGGCATGGACGAGAAGACGAGAAAAAGGATTTTCGAGCCCTACTTCACCACGCAGGAGTTCGGCATGAGCGCCGGGTGGGGCCTGGCCGTCTGCAACGGAATCATCATGCAGCACGGCGGCGTCATCCGCGTGGCAAGCGCGCCGGGCCAGGGCTCCACCTTCACCATCAGCCTTCCGCTTCCTGCTTCGGGGTGACCTCCCGCCGCGCTTTGTCCGCCCTCACCGTGGCGTTTTCTATTGCCAGGAGCTCCAGCTTGATGCTTCGTGCCGGGCTCCGCCTCTCCTGGACCGCGCGCACCTGGAACAGGGCGTTCAATCCTTCCATGCGCCTGTAGACGCGCCGCACGTGGTGAAGCTGCCACTCCAGGAAATCCCCCAGCTGTTCCTGGGTCTTCTCCTGGATCCGCCGGGACTCCGGGTTCGATTCGTCCAATGTCTCCACGAGCATTCCCGCCACGTCGCGCATCTCAGCGGCAAACTTCAGGAAGTCAATGGATTCCGTTCTCGGCTCGGAACTTGGGGTTCTCTTGGCCTCGATCTCGTAATAACGATGTTCGATTGTGCCCAGGCTCTTGCGAAACCATCTTCGAATGCGCTGGAAAAAAGTGAGACTGAACTTTTCAAGGGCACGCTCGTTGACTATGAGCACTGCCTCCGCCCGGCTTATCTCTTCGTTCACCTTGCACAGCCCTCGAATGGCTTCCAGAAGCTCGGGCCGGCGGTCCAGTGGAACCGCAGCCGCCGCCACGGGCGCCTTGGGAGTGGCAAGAGACGCCAGGAGCTTTTCCTTCCGGGCGGGCGCATCCTCCGCGCTTTCCTCAGCAAGAATCTCCTGCGCAAGCTCGGGGTGCCAGGACGCTTCGGGAAGGTATTGGTCGAATGCCCGCTTGAAGGAAAGAAGCTCCTCCTCGGAATCCCCCCTGGCCGTCGGACTGGCCGGCACCTTCCGCGGCAGCGCCTTTGCGCGCACCTCCGCTTTCCACACCTCCCGGTACCATGCCTCCAGCTCGGCAACCTGGGACCTTACCTGCGGCATCAGCTTCTCTACTTGTGAGTGGGATTCGCTCATTACGCGCGCGGACAGGGCATCCGTGCTGATCCGCACTCTTGATGTCAGCCGCGCCAGGGCGCGGGTGGTGTAGCTCCGGGACGCCTCCCCGTAGCCGTCCCAGTCGATGTAGGAGATCATGGCGGACATCCTCCTGGCCCCCGGCAGGTCCGAGGCAGCCAGGGAGGCCGGGAACCCCAGCACCACCAGGTCCAGTTGGCGTCGGTAGGCGGACAGACGGATGCTCAATTGGTCGGCTTCCGCGGCTTCGGGGATCAAAGTGTCCGGAGGCGTCAGGGCGCCCTTGGCGTTTCCGTCGTATTCGTACGGATCTTCCCGCAGCAGGCCCTTTTTCACCAGGGTCCCGCTGATCGTTTCAAAGAGGGCGCGATACGTGCGAAGGGCGTCGCGAAGGGGCATGAGCCGTGTCGTCTCCAGCCAGCGGCCGCGCGCGACGAGAGCTGCTTCCAGCCGAGGCAGGAAATCTCCGGTACCATCGCCCATAGCAACGAGTATATGACAGGAGGCCGCCCATTGCTACGATACGAGCAATGCGAGCCTGTCCTTGAGGAATTCCGACTTCTCCCGAAGCCCGATGGCACCGGTCTTCAGGAGCAGGAAATTCGGCATCTTGGGATCCAGGGTCACCCGCCCCCCGCCTTCCCTCACCATGCGCACGATCTTGTCAATGGAAACTTTCGAAAGCCTGGAGAACTCCACGCGGAGCGTGCCCTTTTCCTCCTTGATGGAGGTGATGAAGAGCTTACGGCAGATCACACGGATTTCCGCCAGGGCCAGGACGCTGTGCACCTCGTCCGGGATTGGTCCGAACCGGTCCTCGATCTCCTTGTAGACCCGGTCGAACTCCTCTTCAGTCGTAATCGCGGCGATCTTCTTGTATACACCCATCTTTTCCATGGCGTCTGGTATGTAGGAGTCAGGGATGAATCCCGAGTATTCCAGGTCCATGAAGACCTCCGGTGCCTCGTCGCGGCTTTCACGGGAGAGGGCCGCCACTGCCTCATCGAGCATCTTCAGATACAGGTCGTAGCCCACGGACAGGATATAGCCGTGCTGCTCCCTGCCCAGGATGTTTCCCGCGCCGCGAATCTCCAGGTCCTTCAGCGCGATCTTGAATCCCGAGCCCAGCTCCGTGTGGTCAGAAATGATGCGGAGCCGCCTCATCGAGAGCTCACTGAGCGCGCGGCGGTTGGGATAGAACAGGTATGCATAGGCGGTAACGCCGGCGCGGCCCACCCTGCCGCGCAGCTGGTAGAGCTGGGAGACTCCCAGCATGTCCGCCCGGTCGATTATGATCGTGTTCACGTTCGGGATGTCCAGGCCGTTCTCGATGATGGTGGTGGTGAGGAGCATCTGGCGCTCTCCGTGCACGAAGCTCCGCATCACCTCCTCCAGCTCGTCGTCCTCCATCTGGCCGTGCCCCACCGCAATCGAGACCTCCGGCACCAGCATCTGGAGGGAAAGATGGATGGCCTGGATCGTCTCCACCCTGTTGTGGAGATAGAACACCTGGCCTCCCCGGTCTATCTCCTGCCGTATGGCCCGGGCCACGAGCTCCTCGTTGTACTCCATGACGTACGTCTCGATGGGCAGGCGGTTCTGCGGCGCCGTGTTGAGTATGGACATGTCGCGCACCTTCATGAGGGACATGTTGAGCGTGCGGGGGATGGGGGTGGCCGTCAGGGTGAGGCAGTCCACCGAGGTCTTGATCTGCTTGAGGCGCTCCTTGTGCTTGACCCCGAAGCGCTGCTCCTCATCCACCACCAGCAGCCCCAGGTTCCTGAACTTCACGTCCTTCTGGATGAGCCGGTGCGTGCCAATGGCGATATCCACGGTCCCCTCTGCGATTGCGGCAATGGCCGTCTTCAGTTCCCTGGCCGAGCGGAACCGTGAGAGCATTGCAATCTTCACCGGGTAGCGCGCGAACCGGTCCTGGAAGGTCTCGAAGTGCTGCTCCACGAGGATTGTCGTGGGAGCCAGGAGCGCCACCTGCTTGCCGCCCATCACCGCCTTGAACGCGGCCCGCAAGGCGATCTCCGTCTTGCCGTACCCCACGTCACCGCAGACCAGGCGGTCCATCGGCGTGGGGTTCTCCATGTCCCTCTTCACGTCCTCGATGCACTTGAGCTGGTCCTCGGTTTCCTGGTACGGGAAGGCGGCCTCGAACTCGCTCTGCCAGTCGGTGTCCGGGGCAAACGCGAAGCCGGGGTCCGCCTTGCGGCGGGAGTAGAGCTCCAGCAGCCCCTCTGCCAGCTCCTCCACCGCCTTCTTCGCCTTTTCTTTCCTGTGCTGCCAGCCCTTGCCGCCCAGGCTGTCCAGGCGCGGGGCTTTTCCTTCCTGCCCGATGTAGCGCTGGATGAGGTTGACCTGTTCGATGGGGATGAAGAGCTTCTCCGACTCGGCGTACTCCAGGGTGATGTAGTCCCTTTCATTGCCTGCCGCGGAAATTCGCTCGATGCCGAGGAACGCACCGATTCCGTAGTTGACGTGCACCACGAAGTCCCCCGGGGTGAGCTCCACGAAGCTTTCTATGGCGGCGCTCTTCACCGCGCCTACCGAGCGCGGGATGCGTCTCTTGCGGCCGAATATCTCCGCTTCCTGGATCGCCAGTATCTTCTGCTCGGGCAGGGCGAATCCCGCGGAAATGCTCTGCGGCAGGATGGTGACCTGCAGGTCTTTCAGGATGTGGCGCAGGCGGTCCGCCTGGACGTCGTACACGGCGAAAATGAAAACCGCGTACCCGTTCTTCAGCGACGACTCCACCTCTTCGCGGAAGAACGTGAAATTGCCGAAGAACGACCGGGGCCCGTCGGAGGGCAGAAGGAAAGTGGAAGGGGCGTCGGCCGGGGCCGGGCCCAAATCCGCGGAGTACCGCGGCGCGGAATCCGTGGGAAGCGCCGGGAAATCCACGATGCGGCGCATGCGCTCCTGCACGCGCGCATAGTCCAGGAGGATCTTCTGCGGTCCCGGGACAACCTGTTTGCGCGCCCGCGCCCTGCGGAAGAGCTCGAGGTGCTCCTTGCGCAATGCTGCCCCGTGGGATGAGAGACGCACGCCATCCACCAGGAAAACGCGAGCCGAGTCCCCCAGGTAGTCCATCAGGGAGTACTGCTCGGGAAAACAGAGCGGGTAGAAAAGCTCGATGCCGCCGAGCTCCTGGTCATCCGTGAAAGCGGATACCGTCTTCTCGACCTCCTCCCCGGAGAAACCCTGCGCCAGCAGGCCTTCACGCACCGCGTCCGCCATGGCGCTGTCAATCAGGACCTCCCGACAGGGTGTAATCTCCACCTGCTGCAGGGAGCCGGTCGAGCCCTGGTCCAGGGGATCGAAGCTGCGGATTCCCGTCACCTCGTCGAAGTCCAGCGTGATCCTCACCGCCTGGTCCTGGCCGGGCGGATACACGTCGATGACCTCGCCGCGCACGGCAAACTCCCCGTGCACGGTGACGGTGGGAACCCGCAGGTAGCCGGCGTGCGCCAGGCGGTCCGCGGTCTGCGGGGGATCCAGTTTCTGTCCGCGGGCAACGGTGAAGATCTGGGCGGAGAGATACGCGGGAGGAGGCACCGGCGTGAGAAGGGCACGCAGGGGGGCGACAACCACGAGCGGCTCCCGGGCAAGGAGCCGGGAAAGGATGTGCACCCTGTCCCCGAACAGGGAAACGAGGGGGCTCGCTCCTTCATAAGGGGCGGTGCCCCACCAGGGAAAGAGGGCCGCGCGGCCCGAGCCGAAGGCGTCCGTATCCTGGACAATGCTCTCCGCCTCCCGCTCGGTGGGGGTCACCACGAGCGAAGGGCCCTGCTCCTGTGTCTGGAGGAAATCCAACACCAGGGAAAGGTACGCCCCCTTGGGCCCGGTGACGCGTACGGGGCCCGCATCCTTCGCAATGGCCGCAGAGAGCGACTTGAAGACCCGGGAGGCCGCGAAGTGCCTCTCCATCTGTTTTCGGAATAAGTTTGTCACGGTTTCAACCGACTATAATATGGGGAGAAAGAAATCGTTGTGAGAAAGACTATCACCGCCGTCCTCGTGCTCTTCGCAGTTTCAAGCCCCTTCTGGGCGGCAGGCCAGGACACCCAGCAGTTCGGCATAAGGTTCTTCGATCAAAGGGTGTATTTCCTGGGGGACGAGATCCAGGTCGAAGCGGTTATCACCAACACTGGCACGGATACGCTGCGGTTCAAGATGGCGGACAACCGATTCTTCAACATGGATTTCGACGTCCGCACGACGCGGAACGTCGGCCTGGACCACGCCAGGGAGTTTACCATAGAGCGGAACTCCGATCAACCGGTGTTCTTCCGCGAAGTGAGCCTCGAACCGGGAGAAAAGTACGGTATTGTCCTGGATCTCACCCAGTTCGCCGCGTTCAGCTCTCCCGGTCAATACGTGGTGCAGGCAACGTTTTTTCCCGAGCTCTTCCGGGGCCCGGACTCCTCCTCCATGAAATCGAACAGACTTTCCCTGAACGTGAAGCCGGCAGCGGAGAACGCCGAGGAAAAGGCGACCCTTCAGGCGGAGAACGGCGCCATGCTTGCCCGCCAGCCCCTTCCCCCTGACGAAGTGGTGAGCGGAACGGTGTCCGCGCGGCAGAAGAGCCAGTGGGAGCGATTCTTCCTCTACCTGGACCTGGAATCCCTCATGAGGAAGAATCCCGAAAAGGACCGGATATTCCGCAATTCCACCGAAGCTCAGCAGCGCCAGATGGTGGACCAGTTCCGCCAGCAGCTCCGGCAGACCACCATCCAGCAGGATATCAGCGTGATCCCGACATCCTTCGAGATAAGGAAAACCACGTATGACAGCTCCGAAGGGACCGTGGAGGTCCTGGAAAAGTTCAAGTACCCCGACTACACGGAGCTCAAGGCCTATACGTACCACTTGAAGAAGAGCGACCGGTTCTGGATAATTTACGACTACGAAATCAAAAACCTGGGTACTGAATAGATGAAAATGATTCTCGTGGCGGCGGGGGACGAGTTCATCACCTCCCTCCGCTACCACCTCAAGCCTCTGGGTTTCACACTCGAGCACTTTTCCGACCCATTGCGGGTGATCGACGAGCTCGAGCAGCTCAATCCTCAGGCCATCCTGTTTCATGCGGGGGATTTCCCCCGGCACTGGAAGCCCCTCCTCCAGCTTGCCCGCCAGAACAAGCCGCGGGAGGAACTGATCTTCCTGCTCATCACCCCGCCTGACTTCCAGATCGAGGACGTCCAGAAGGCAGCGCACCTGGGGGTCAACGGGATACTGTCGGAAAATCTCGAGGACAAGAAAGAGCTCTATCGGCTGGAGGAGATCGTGCGCCGCTACCGCGCGGTGGAAGACAAGCGCAACTTCGCCCGGCTGGTTCCGCGGTCCCCGGACGAGCTCGGCTTTGCCTTCACGCATCCCCGCCGCCTGTCCCTTGTCACCGGCAGGGTGCGGGAGATTTCCATCCAGGGCTCGAGCTTCATGCCTACGCGGTCAACCTCCGTGGATGACCTGCCGGCGGGGAGCGAGATCAAGGACTGCTCCCTGAAGATCGAAGACCGCATCATATCGGTGACGTGCAAGGTGACGCGCAACCGCGAAGAACTGGGCTTCCAGTTCCTCACTTTCGAGGAGGGCGGGCACCATGCGCTCCTGCGCTACATGGAGACCCGCGCGGAGCGGGAGCTCAAGAGCGTGACAACGGCTGCAAAGTAGCTCAACGGCTACAAAGTAGCTCAACGGCTGCGAAGCAACTCAACTGCTACGAAGCGGCCATTCCTGTTTTTGCGTCCACCAGTTTGATGAACTCCTCACGGTCCACGACTTCCTTCTCCAAAAGGAGCGCGGCAAGGGCCTCCACGGTCCCGCGTCTGCTTTCTATGATCTGCCGCGCCGTTGCGTGGGCCTTTTCGAGGAAGAGCTTCACCTCTTCGTCTATCTCCGATGCGATCCTCTCCGAATATTCCTTTTCCGTGGGGAAGTAGGAATCACCCCTCAGGAAGGGGTTGCGCGGTCTCTCATAGGAGGAGAGCCCCATGCGGGTGCTCATGCCGTACTCTTTCACCATGGCACGGGCGATGTCAGTGGCTTTAAACAGGTCGTTCTGCGCGCCGGTTGAAACGTCATTGAAGAACACCTCTTCCGCTACGCGTCCCCCGAGCAGGGAGGCGAGCTTCTCCTCCAGCTCGCGCTTGGTCACGAGGTACCTGTCCTCCGTGGGCAGCTGAATGGTGTAGCCGAGCGCCGCGATTCCGCGGGGCACGATGGAGATCTTCTGCACCGCGTCCGCGCTGCCCAGGCTGTGCCCCACAATAGCATGGCCCGATTCATGGAACGCCACAATCTTCTTCTCATGGGGGCTGATAAGACGCTTCTTCTTCTCCAGCCCCGCCACCACCCGGTCGATTGCTTCGCTGAACTCAGACGGCGTGACCTCGGTCTTGGACCGCCGGGCAGCCAGGAGCGCTGATTCATTGACGATATTTGCCAGATCCGCGCCGACGAAACCCGGGGTGCGCTGCGCGATGAGGTGAAGGTCCACCTCTGGTGAAAGTTTCACGCCCTTGGCATGGACCTTGAGAATGGCTTCACGGCCCTGGAGGTCGGGACGATCCACGACCACCTGCCGGTCGAACCTGCCCGGCCGCAGCAGCGCCGGGTCGAGGATCTCCGGCCTGTTGGTGGCGCCCATGATGATGACGCCCTTGCGCGTGTCGAAGCCGTCCATCTCCGTGAGAAGCTGGTTCAGAGTCTGCTCGCGTTCGTCATAGCCGCCCATGGGGCTGTATCCGCGCGCCTTGCCCAGCGCATCCAGCTCATCGATGAATATGATGCACGGAGCCTTGCCCCCGGCCTGGGAGAAAAGATCCCGCACGCGCGCCGCCCCCACGCCGACGAACATTTCCACGAACTCGGAGCCCGAGATGCTGAAAAAAGGCACCCCTGCTTCACCGGCAACGGCCTTGGCCAGGAGGGTCTTCCCCGTTCCGGGTGCGCCCACGAGCAGTATGCCGCGCGGGATGCGGCCTCCCAGCATCTCGAACTTGCCGGGCGTCTTCAGGAACTCCACGACCTCCTGCAGCTCTTCCTTTGCTTCGTCTATGCCAGCCACGTCCGCGAACGTGGTGCGCGTTGCGCCGGAGTCCGCAACCAGTTTGGCCTTGCTTTGGCCGATGCTCAGCACCCCGGGACCGCCGGAGCCCATGCGCATCATGAAGAAGTTCCACAGGGCGAACATGATGGCGAGCGGAAGGATCCAGGAGATGATATTTCCCAGGAAGGAGCCCTGGGTCTTCCCGCTGTATTTCACACCCTTTTCCGTGAGCTGTTTCACGAGGTCCGGCTCATCCACACGCAGCGTGTGGAATGACATTGGCGGGCCGCCGCCGTTGGACATCGTGCCCTGAATATCCGAGGGAGAGACCACGACCTCCCTCACTTTGCCAGCGGCCAGTGCCGCTTTGAAGTCGCTGTAGGAGACGTCCGTGGCCAGGCCCGAGCCCAGGAACCACTGCAGGCCGAGTATGACGAGCAGACCCACGACAACATAAAAAATGGAGAACTGCGTCTTTCTGTGCTGGTCGGGATTCATATTCTCCTTACCTTCTGTGGCGAGGCCCAGGGGCAGCCCGGTGCGTGCGCTGCCGCGGGAAGGAAGGCGCCCGTTGCGCCGTCAGCCCCGTGCAGGACCGCGAGACCTCGTTCCACCAGCTCAGCGAGGAGGACCGGTCTGCGCGCGCGTGAGTTCCAGCAGCCCGGACAGACCCCGGCCGCCGCAAGGCGCCCTGTGCGCGTGCTCCGAACCCGGATGATTCCGCGTCCTTCCTCGATAGCCTTTGCCCTGTGCGTCATCGCATCACTCAATTCAATTTAATGAGGGATTCCCGCCAATACAAGCGCGCACTCCGGTATGCACCACAGCGAGGCCATGCGCAATTGACACGGCTCCGCGCACCTGCCTATATAGTCACATGAGGAGGCGCAGGTGAAGGTTTTGTTCACGGGCATTCAGCCGACCGGCGACATTCATCTTGGAAACTACTTCGGTGCGGTGGCCAACTGGGTGCGCCTGCAGGGAGACTACACCTCGTACATCTCAGTGGTTGATCTTCACGCGGTGACGATCCCTTACGAGCCGGCAGAGATGCCGGGCAAAGTGAGGGAGCTCGCCACAACGCTGTACGCGTGCGGCATCGACATGGAGCGCACGACCCTTTTTGTCCAGTCCGAAGTTCCCGGTCACGCGGATCTCACATGGCTTTTCAACTCCATTACCCCGCTGGGAGAGCTGGAGCGAATGACTCAGTTCAAGGACAAGAGGGACCAGTTCCGCGCCACGGTGAATGTCGGCCTGCTTGACTACCCGGTTCTCCAGGCAGCCGACATCCTTCTCTACAAGGGGGAAGTGGTGCCTGTCGGTGAGGACCAGGTGCAGCACGTCGAGTTCACCCGCGAGGTGGCGCGCCATTTCAACACGCGCTACGGGGACACGTTCCCCGAATGCCAGGCCCTCCTCACCTCCACCCCCCGGGTCATGGGACTGGACGGGGACGCAAAGATGAGCAAGAGCAAGGGGAATACCATAGGCGTCCTGGAAACCCCCGAACAGATATGGGCCAAGGTGGCACCCGCCAAGACGGATCCCGCCCGCGTGCGCAGGTCCGACCCGGGCACGCCGGAGAAGTGCAACATCTGGTCGTATCACAAGCTCGTCACGGTGGAGCCCGAGCTGAAGCTGATCCACGACGGGTGCACCACGGCGGGAATCGGATGCATTGACTGCAAGAAGCGCTTTCACGCCAATCTCATGAAGACGCTCGACCCGATCCGCGCGCGCTACACGGAACTGGCCGGAGATCGCAGGGCCGAGGTGGAAACCCGGCTGGAAGCAAACGCGGCCAGGTGCCGCGCCGTGGCGGCTGAGACCATGCTCGAGGTAAAAGGAAAGATGGGGTTGAAAAAAGTATGGAAGATCCAGAGCTGAAGCCTGAGGACCTGAAAGTCGACTCCCTGGGAGAAGCCAGGCTCCCCTCGCCCATGGAGCTCAACATGGAAGGAGCAGATGAGACTGCCAACTGGGTGCGGGACACGCAGTCTGTGCTCTTCACAGTAGATCGGGACGAGGTTGTGGCACACGTGAAGGCGGGCAGGGAGATTCCCGCCTTTCAGAGGGCAGGGCCGCGAAAGACCATCTTCTTCGACTCCGCCATGGTCAAAGCTGCAATCGTCACCTGCGGCGGTCTGTGCCCCGGTATCAACAATGTCATCCGCACCCTCGTGTTCGAGCTTCACTACCGCTACGGCGTGCGCTCCATCCTGGGCATCCGTTACGGCTATCGCGGCTTCATCCCCAAATACGGGTACGAGCCCATGTTCCTCACACCGGACGTGGTCAAGGACATCCATGAGAAGGGCGGGAGCATTCTTTCCGCCTCTCGCGGGCAGCAGGATGCGGGAGAAATCGTGGACTTTCTCCAGCGCAAGGGCATTACGATGCTTTTCACCATCGGCGGAGACGGGACATTGCGGGGCGCATTCGCGATTTACCAGGAGATCAAGAAGCGCGGTCTCGTCATCTCCGTGATCGGCATTCCCAAGACCGTGGACAACGACATTTCATTCGTCGAGAGGACATTCGGTCTGGAGACGGCTTTTTCGGTTGCCGCTGAATCGATCCGCAGCGCGCACACGGAAGCGATCGGCGCGCCCTACGGCATCGGAATCGTGAAGGTCATGGGGCGCAGTTCCGGCTACATCGCAGCCAACGCGGCCCTTGCGCTGGCGGAGGTCAACTTCTGCCTGATTCCTGAGGTGCACTTCGGGCTGCAGGGGAGTTTCGGGCTCCTGGGCCTGATCGAGCAGAGGCTGCGCCAGCGGGGCCACGCGGTGATCATCGTAGCGGAGGGCGCCGGCCAGGAATTCATGAAAGGCACTGAAGACAAGAAGGACGAGTCGGGGAACCCGACGCTGGGGGACATCGGGGCGTTTCTGAAGGGCTCGATCAAGCTGTATTTCAAGGAGCACACAGACCTGTACGTGAACATCAAGTACATCGACCCCAGCTACATGGTGCGCTCAGTGCCTGCCAATGCTCACGACTCCATCTACTGCATCCAGCTTTCGCAGAACGCGGTGCACGCGGGAATGGCGGGCAAGACGGGGATCATCATCGGCCAGTGGAACGGCCAGTTCACGCATGTTCCCATCGCCCTTGCCACATCGCGGCGCAAAGTGCTCTCCGAGGGGGATCCGCTGTGGCTTTCCGTGCTGGAGGCCACCGGGCAGCCATACAAGATCGGATAGCCTGTGTTGACTTTCGCGGGCTGTGCCGATAGTATCCACAATCGGATCGTTGGTCCCGTGGAGTGATTTGCGGTAGCTTGCAACCACGTAAAAAAGTGCTAAAAAA
>CAYTGX010000079.1:0-20455 GCA_964437385.1 uncultured Spirochaetaceae bacterium | reverse complement strand
GGGCGAGGTTCTGCGGCTGGCTGAGGGCCGTGCGGAAAAGGTCTCCAGTCTTCTCCACGCGCGCAGGCGCGGTGGCCAGTGTGAAGTCTTCGATATGCAGGTCTCCCTCCAGTTCATCCCAGGCAAGCGGCATCGAGACCGAGGCGGCCTCAACGGGCCGCACCACGTACGGGGGAACGATCGTCTGTTCCCTTCGATTCTGAAGGAAGTCCACGTAGACGCGCCCGCCGCGTCTGCTCATGACGCGCTCCACGGTTGCGATGTCCCCATGGTCGCGCACCACGAGCCGTGCAACCGCTTCGCAGAACATGCGGCTCTGCTCGTAGGTGTAGCCGGGCTTCAGCGGAATACAGACGTGCAGTCCCGTGGAGCCCGAGGTCTTGAGGTAGGCTTCGAGCCCGAGCCCCCTCAGGATCTTCCCTGCGATCCGGGCCACCTTTATCACATTTGAGAAAGGGGCTTCTTTGGGGTCCAGATCGAGGACTGCCCAGTCAGGCGAATCCAGGCTGTCCCGCCGGGAAAGCCAGGGATGAAGGTCTATGGTTCCGAGATTGACCAGGGTCAGGAGGGTCCTTCGGTCGTTGCAGACGATGTAGTGCGTCGGTTCTTCCCCGGGCCTGG
Organism: uncultured Spirochaetaceae bacterium; assembly: GCA_964437385.1. GTDB lineage: Bacteria > Spirochaetota > Spirochaetia > SZUA-6 > Fen-1364 > Fen-1364. The sequence continues at coordinate 19,834 of CAYTGX010000079.1, read as the reverse complement.
CAACGTCCACGGTTTCGACCCAGTCGGGAGTCCCTTCGGGAAGCTGTTTCTGATAGAACGACTTCCCGCGTATCCCGTCCGGCCATCGATAGAGGTGCAGCGGCCGGTCCTTGAGATAGGGCAGGAGCCAGTTCGCGGTCAGCTCGTAGTAGGTCAACAGGTCCGCCTTGGTGTAGCCCTGCTCGGGCCAGTACACTTTTCGAGGATTCGTTATTGCGAATGAGGCGGCGCGGGGGGCCTTCCGGGCCGCGCTCCGCGTCTTTGCCGGGACAACGGGTATAAGGCGCCAATCCTCAGAGAGGCCGGCCTGGTATCGACTTGCCGAGCGCTTGGCCAGTATCGCCGACATTCCTGATTCAGCGGCTGCCTGGGCCAGCGCGGTGCCGTGCTCGGCAACCGGGTCCACCCTGAAGACGCATGTGAGGTCCGGCAGGAGAGAGCGAAGGACAGCTTTGCGCTCCCTCAGGGCAAGCTGCCTCAGGTCCCACTCCTCGGCATAGAGCACGTCAGAGACGTACAGGGCAGGTGTAGATCCGCTCGCTACGACGGTTGCGTCGAAAAGCAGTGTCTCCGCCCGGATCTTTCCCAGGTCCGCCACAATGGCGGGAACCTCCGGCGCACGATCTTCGGTCCCGTCCCTGACGCTGATGGCGGAGCCTCGAATGGAGACGAGCACGCGCGTGCCTGTCAGCGCCGGTTCGAAAAGCCAGTCAGGGTCGTCGAAAGGCAGCGGCCAGGGTGATGCCTCCATCCGGGCGATTCTGCCGAGCGGCGGTCTCCGGACTGCCCGGCTCATGTCCGCACCACCGAACAGGTCGCTCCCGGAGCCCGCGTATCTGTCCCGCGCCTTGAAAAGCAGCCATTCCCTGCCTTCGCCGCCCTTGGTGCGCACCATGTGCCATTCGCCGCGCAATCGGCGGCCCCGCAGCTCGAGCTTGATTTCCCCTTTCTCGATGGCGCGATGGATATCGGGGGCTTTCCGCACTTCGTAGTCCCCGACGTCCCAGATGCGCATGGTGCCCGCGCCGTACTGCCCGCGCGGGATGGCCCCTTCGAAGCTCGTGTATTCCAGCGGGTGATCCTCCGTTCGAACAGCGAGCCGTTTGTCTACCGGGTCGTAGGAGAATCCTTTCGGCACTGCCCAGGAGGACAGCACTCCTCCCGCCTGGATCCGGAGGTCATAGTGCAGGTTGCGCGCCTCGTGACGGTGGACGACGAACTTGTTTCCTTCACCGGCCGGCGCCGCCGGTTCAGGCTCGGGTGTTTTGCTGAAATCTCTTTTACGGCGATATTCTTCAATGGCCATCCATGGTGCCCAGTCCAATGTAAGGGACTGCGGGCACCGGGGCCAGTACCAAAGCGCGGAGTACCGCGAAAACCCGCGGAGTACGGGAGTACCCGTTCGGGGAATACCCCGTACCGCGATGGGCGGAGGACCTGCGTGAGTGACATACCTTTTCTGATCAACGCGCCGGAGAAAGGCAAGGCCCTGCTGAACCTCGTGCTGGCGCCGGGGGCCGGGGCGCTCATGGACTCCCCGTTCATGGAAGAAATGGCGCACGCCTTCACCGGAGAGTCCATCCAGGTGATCAGATTCGAGTTCCCTTACATGCAGGAGTTTCGAAAAACCGGCCGGAGATCCGCCCCGGATGCCCCCGATGTTCTGCAGGAGTGCTGGGCGGACGTCGTGGATCAGATCGGCTCGCCCTCGAGGCTGGTGATCGGCGGGAAGTCCATGGGTGGACGGATCGCCAGCATGGTGGCGGACACGCTGAGAGTGAGGGGACTGGTCTGCCTGGGGTATCCTTTTCATCCCGCGGGGAAACCCGCGGCACTTCGGGTTGCCCATCTGAAGGAGCTGAAGACCCCGACGCTCATCCTGCAGGGCACTCGAGATACCCTGGGGACCAGGGTGGAAATTGACGGCTACATTTTGTCACACGCAATCCGCGTGGCATACCTTGAAGACGGGGATCACTCGTTCAAGCCGCGCAAGAGCTCGGGCCGCACGTACCAACAGAACATGACGGAGGCGGTCCGGGAGACCGTCCAGTTCTGCCGCTCCCTGTTCACATGAGCCCCTGTGCCGGTAATCTTTTCGGGTGCGCGTCCGCGGGTATCTCGAGCCCCATTTCGGACCTCCACTGGTCTTGCCGGGGTGCGGCCGAAAACCATACCCTGTCGTGTGGAACGGGAGTAAGAAAATGCGTAAGTGGCTCATCTTGATTCTTCCTGCCATTGTCCTTGCCGGCTGTTCGACCCTGCCTCCCTGGAGCCCGGTGCCGACCGGCCAGTCAGTGGTCTACGGCCAGATCCAGGACAGCCGGCGGGGCCTCACGTTCATCGCGTTTGCCGACAATCCGGGAATCATCGCGATTGCCGTGCAGAGCCTTTTCGGCCGCGCCGTGCCGCGCTACGGAATGATCGCAGAAGAGCCGGCGCGGGCCTCCATCCGCGGGGCGGTGGCCAAGTTCGAAGAGTGGAAGAAGCTCGCGATGGACAACCAGGTGGAAATCACCCGTGAAATCACGACCGTGGACCTGGCCCAGATGTTCCCCCGGGGCTCAGGGTGGGATGCGGAGGGAACGCGCCAGGTGACCTTCGTGTTCAGTGCGCGGCGGGAGAGCGCGGATACGCTGCGCATCACCCTGGTTCTGAAGACGTCCGCAATCTTTTCCGTCAGTGATCAGATCGTGCTCAACCCTGACCAGGCGGCGGATCTCGGCAGGTACGTCGACAAGGAAGAAGTCGACGCCGGCTACGCGGAGGCCAGAAAGAAGCAGAACGCGCTGGACATGTTCAAATAGCCGGCTCGCCGGCGCGCCGCAGCAGCTGGATCCCGGCTGCCTCGCACCAGGTCAGGGACGCCGCAAGAAAGAAATAGAATGTGATTCCCTTGATCGCGAACGCGGGGACGATCAGCGCCGCCGTTGCCCAGGAGATGACTGTTGCCGCCCACCGCGTCTTTCCGGTGCGGAATATGAAGCCGAAGGCCACGAGGGAAGGGATCAGGGTCGCGCCGAGTGAAACGAACGCCGCGTCGTGGATCCTGCCGTGCACGCTGGGCGGCTGCAGGCTGTTCGTCGGGTCGGTCGGGAACGCCAGGAAGCTCAGGGCCAACCCGGCCAGTGCCAGAAGCACCGACGCAGCCGATGCGGCAGGTGCCGCGTGAAAAGCCCGGCGCAGTCCCAACGCAAAGAAGACGAGGACCAGCCCGCATGAGATGAACGCAGTGGTCATCACGGGGCCGAGCGGGCCCAGCGCAAGCCCGCTGGGCCAGTCATGAGTGACTGCCGTGATCGGGTTCCAGCCGAGGGCGCGCATGAAGTCCTTTTCCAGGAATGAGAGCACGGCAAGCACAACGGCAAAGAGGACCGGTGCTCCCATCCCGCAAAAAGCTGCGGCTTTCAGGACACGGTGCATGTCAACTCCTGTGAGGGCGTCTTCGTGGGGTTGGAGATTCTGCCGCTCATTGACGGAGAAGAGGATATTTCTTCGATACACGCGCGATATCGGCTTTCCTGCCGAGCCGTTTCCAGATCTCAAGCGCCTCCGCGAGCTCTCCCCGCCATTCGCGCACCCGGGCAATCGTCGGCTCGTCCTCCGAACCAAGTGCACAGCGCAGTGCACCGTCAAGGTTGCGTGCCTCCCGATAGTACCGTACCGCTCCTTTGAGGTCGCCCCGCTTCTCTGCCCACGCGGCTGCGAGGCCGGGGTCACGGTTTTCGCGGCAGTACCGCTCGGCTTCATCTATCGATCCAGCGTCCATCAACAGTTCAACCGCATCGCGGTAGCGCCGTCGGCTGCGGCCGAGAATGGCCGTCGTGTCGCGCGCAAGGGGCAGCCGCGCCGCGGCCTTTTCAAAGCCTTCACCCGCTCTGCCGAACTGCCGCAGATCCTGGGAATACGCCAGACATGCTTCCAGGCGGCGGTCTTCTCTTTCCTCGACTTTGCTGGCGAGCTGCTCCTGAAACTCCTGGACGCGCCGACTGGGTTCCCGGACGAAATCCAGCTCGTAGTGCAGCAGGTTCATGATGGCCGTGGATGCGCGCGTGCGCAGGAGGAGGGCCAACCCTGCGTCAGGGATGCTGTCAGCGGAAGCGAACTGCCCGTAATTCCTTTCGAAAAAGGCCTCCACCATCAGCACTGCCTCTTCAGGGGCAAGGGGCTGTGCGACAGCCGCCAGGAGATGGACGAATGTCGCGCGCGACTCCTGGAATGCCTCGAGGCTTTGCAGCCGATCGTCGTGGTGCCTTTCCATAAGATGGTCGAGCGCTTCCGCGGAAAACAGACAGCCGCCTTCCTTTGCATAGCGCAGGGCGGCAGCGGTGTTGTCCGTTCCGAGCAGCCAGTCGATTGCCTCTTCGTGCCACCCCAGAGTACGGGAAACAGCGGCCACCTCCTCGTCCACGCCGCACAGGCGGAATCGGGCCAGCGCTGCGACGAGATTCCCCTGCTCAAGCTGCCGAGCCGCCTCCTGAAGGAGAACCTCGGCCTCGCGTTCCCCTCTGCCGTGCTGGTGCGCCATCTCGAGATGGCGGTGGAGCAGCCGCTGGATCTCCGCCGCCCGGCGATGATCATCGCCGTCAGGGTCGGCGGCCAGCCCCAGCTCACGGGCGGCTTCCAGCCACCGCCCGGCCATCTCGTGGCACCGTGCCAGACCCAATCGGTCCCCCGCGCGCTCGTAACGCCGCGCGGCGGCATCGACCTCTCCGCCGCGCAGGAAAAGCGGCGCTGCCTCGGCGTCTCGGCCGAGCGCCGCCAGCCTGATGGCTGCCTTGATGGCAGAGCGCCGGGTCTTTGCCTCCGGCACCTCGGATTCGAGGCGATGCCTGGCATCCTCCGATGCGGCCGCCGCGGCCGTGAATGCATCGACAGCCTTCTCGATTTCTCCACGCTTCTCCAGCAGAAGAGCGGCCTCGCGGTGATTGCCGATCTGGCGCAGGCACCGCAGCAGCTTCTCCTCGCTGCCGGCGCGCCGGAACAGGCGCGCGGCCTCCGCATGGTCCCCGAGGCGCAGCAACAGGTCACCGGCGCGCTCGAACTCATGCGCCCGTTCCCACGCGTCGGCAGCGTCCCGACTCATCCGGGACCGCTCGAAAAGATCGGCCGCTTTTCCGTACTCGCCGGCTGCCAGCGCGGACCGGGCGATCCGGTCGAAGGCCCCCGTGCGCCGCCATAACGTCTCTGCCCGGACCGTATCACCTAGAGCCTGCCACGCAAGCGCCGCCTGCTCATACTGGCCGCGTTCCTCGGCGAGGTGCGCGGCACACGTCTGCGTCCGGCGCGCATCGCCGAGCGAGCGCCAGCCGCGCTCCGCGCGTTCCCAGCCGCCGGCGCGCTCCCAGCAGGCGGAGGCGAGGGCGATTTCGCCCTGCCGCTCGTAGAGAGGCGCGGCCGCTGCGTGATCTCCGGCTGCCTCGAGGACGTGTGCGGTGGCAAGCTCCAGCTTGGCCTCCACACCTGCATTGCGGTAGCACTCCTGCGCCGCGGCGTAGCGCTCCCTCTGGAAGAAGTAGTCTCCCTCTGTTTCCCATTCGGCTGGGGAGGATGAGGTTTTCCACAGCTCGGCCATCCTGTCGAGGTCTCCCGTTCTGAAGACCAGGGGGGCAACACCGGGAGCCTCCCAGACCGGCGCGGTCTTCTCCCCATCCCACATCAGCAGGGTGCTGCGTGTGCGTGTGACCGCGACGTACAGCAGCGCCAACTCGTGCCGGACGTGCGGCAGGCGTTCCTCCCCGGGTCGTTCCCCGGACGCTATGACGCGCCAGAGCGCTTCCGCCCCTTCGTCGGATGCAAACCTCCACAGGAGCACGGTGTCGAACTCAAGGCCCTTGGCCTCTGCGATGGTGAACACCAGCTCGGTACCCAGGGCCTTCCGCAGCCGCCGGGACTCCTTCGCGTCCCGGGTCAGGATGACCTGGCCCGCTCCTCGCTCGGCAAGCCTGGTCAGAATCGCTTCCTCAGAGGCGCACTCCAGAACCACCGGCGGCCGGCCTCCGAACTTCCATTCTTCGCGCGATTCGGTGTCGGCGAGGCCGACGAGCGAGGCCTTGAGATCCAGCAGCGCGTTGGCCAGGCGCACGATGGGGCCGACGCATCGGAAATTGAGGCTGAGGCGGTGGATCTCGGGCACTGGCAGACCGTGCTCCCTGAATCTGTACTTCACTTCTTCCCACCGAAAGCCGGTCGGGTTGATGATCTGCCGTGGATCGCCGGTGAGCACCATCGAACGGGGATCCGCCGCAAGACGGAACAGCAGGGCGATCTGCACGTCGGCAAGGTCCTGGACCTCGTCGCAGACCACCAGATCCCAGGCCGACGGGGCAGGGGGCACCCCCCATCTGCGCAAAGCTGCCCGGGCAAGGTCGATCTCGTCCCACCGGCCCGAGCGTTCCAGACGCTCCTGGTAGAAGACGGCCACGGCATAGAGGGCTGAGCGGTCGTGGCGGAAGTTGGGTGCGCGTTTGCGGCCGAGGGCGAGGTAGTCGTCCAGCGCGAGCAGAGGACGGGAGAAGTCGGCGGGGTGCCTGGCCACCAGCTCGGCGACAGTCTGCAGCGCGGTGACGATGGGAGCGGATCGCTCGTCGTACGGCCGCACGAGCGCGGCCAGGAACTCATTCCAGTCTTTGAACAGCACGCGGCGTTCCACGGCCGCCTCCGCCTTTCTGCCGATCCCCAGATTGCGGAGACCCGCCAGGTAGTCCACCATTTCCCGCCGCTCAGCGGCGGAAGCAGTGCCGCGCGTGAACTTCTCCACCAGAATGACGCATCGCCGGGGATCGAGGGGGACAGTTGCTCCCTTGATGACGGAACGAATTTCTTCCCACGCCAGCTCGGGATCGATGCGATTCTTGTCGGGATGGTCGCGCAGTATACCGGCGAACTCCCGCAACCCTACCTCGGCTTCCGGGAGGAAGCCCGCCTGCGGTCCGCCGGCGGTCTCAAGGGCGATTTCCGTGAAGAGCGCGAACCGCGGCGGCACGGCGGTCGTGGACGCGACCCGCTTCTCCACGAGCCCGGCATATATCCGTTCGGCCATGCGCTTCAACAGCGGGTTATAGGTGAGAAACAACCGCCGTCCGTCCTGCCCCGCGCCCCGCAGGAGGTAGTAGACGGACAAGGTTGTCTTGCCGCTTCCCGCGGTCCCTGACACGAGCACCGGAGGCGGGGAGGCCAACAGCTCCTCCTGCTCCCGCGTGAGGTGCAGAAAGCCCTCGAACGACGCAGGGTCGGGATTGGCAAGCAGCCGGCCCCACTCCTCTTCGTCGAACACCAGCCAGCGCTGAGGGCCGTAGTCCTCGGGTCCGCGCTCTTCCACGCTCTCCTGGGTAAAGTAAGGCGCGGGGAGGCTGTCGAGGCTCAGGTCGCGACGGTCCTCGTGCTCCAGCTCCTCGAAGGCGAGGAAGGGCGCGTTTGACGGCTCGATCCGCCGTGCCTCCGCGGATATCGCGTCGTGATCCACCAGGCCCCAGAGGTAGATCGCTACCGCGTCCCGGTGCCTGCCGAGGGTAAACAGCAACCGATCGCCCCGGTTCAGCCTGGCCTCGAAAACCACTCGCGAGGTACCCCTCAATTTCTTGACCCGGACCCCCGTGTCCCATATTCCGTTTTCAAGAAACTCGAGCTTCTCGCGAAGCTGCCTGCGGCGGTCCGCCGGCAGCCGTGCGAGGTGTGTTTTCAAGGCGTCGTTGATGAGCAGCAAATAGCGTCGGGCGGCCATGACGTGGTGGGGCCGAGATTACCAGACTCCGGGATGAGGCACAATCCAGCCGCACGGCCGCGCCTCATTCCTGATTTTTCTCGAACAGGAGAACGTGGTATTGAATGAGCCCTTCCTGACGGCAGGCTGACAGGGCGAGGCTGCCCACGGTGCTCCGCCAATACGGCCATGGCACGGGAAGCGCCTTCATTACCTGCACGGCCCGCCGAAGCATCCGCGAGCGTGCGGATTGGGAAAGGAAAACACTCAGGTCGCGATCTTCCACGAGGCGCATGCCGCATTCAGCCCCGGAATGGACCGCCTGCCGGACGGTGCAGAGCGAGGGCAGAAGCCATCCCTGCCTGAATGCCTCGAGAAGCCCGCGTTCCCGGGAGGAATGGCGTTCCTGGGCGAGGAAATCGTCAATGACCATCAGCCGCCCGCCGGGCGCAATCGCCCGCGCCGCCGCGGCAAAGAACTCGGCAGGCGCGGTGAAATGGACGAAGGACTCTATGGCGAAGGCGAGGTGGAAAGAGGGCAGGCCCGTGAGACGCGCAAAATCTGCCGCGATGAACGAGCACTCAGCGGAGAGCCCGCGGATGCGCGCCTGCCTGCGCGCAATACCGGCCTGCTGCGGGCTGATTGTGACGCCGATCCCCGTCATGGGCGTGTCCATTGCACCGGCAAGGAAGAACAGGCTGCCTCCGACACCGCAGCCGATGTCCAGAATCCGAAGCTCCCCCTGCCCAGGCGCGCCGGCCCGGGACCTGGCTTCGCCCGCAACAAGCCTGTTCACGTAATTCACCGCGTCCTCGAGACTCTCCACCCCGCCCGCCCACACGGCGCGTCGAATGGAGAGTGTCCGCCGGCCGATCCCGAAGGCAAGAAAGAGCCGCGTGTTGCTCTCATAGTACTCACGGACCGGGGAGGAGGGGTCCGCGTCTGTCCGTTCACGACCACCGGTCACGCCCTGATTGTGCCGGGGGTTGCAGAATGGTGCAAGACGATGTACCCATGGGGGATGGCGAGCCCCGGAATCCTGCCTGCGTCTACGCCGAGACCCCGCCTTGCGTTCATCCTCGTGACGATCTTTCTGGACATGGCCGGCTTCGGGATGGTGGTCCCGCTGCTGCCGCTGTACGTCCAGAGCCATTCCGGCGGAGCGCTGCTGGCCGGTGCCCTCGGCTCCGTGTACGCGGTCATGCAGGTTATCGGGGCTCCCATGATCGGATCATTCGCCGACCGCCACGGCAGAAGGTCAGTGCTGGTCGCGTGTCTGCTCGGCAGCTTCTGCGCCTACCTGGGCATCGGCCTTGCAGGGTCCATTGCCGCACTCTTCGCCGCGGTTGCCTGCGGCGGCCTCGTGGGAGGGAGCTTCGCAACCGCACAGGCCTACATTGCCGACGGTTCGGGGCCGGCCGACCGCACGCGCTGGCTCGGTCTTGCCGGTGCTGCCGTCGGGTTGGGAATTGCCGCCGGCCCGCTGCTCGGGGGACTTCTCGGCGCGCGCGGCCTGCGGCTTCCCGCTTTTGCGGCGAGCGGCGTTGCCCTGGGGAATGCGATGTACGGGTTCTTCGTCATCAGGGATTTCAAACCTGCGGGCCCTGCTTCGGGTCCCGCTGCAGGGGACCGGCCGAATCTCCGGTTCAATCCGGTGGTCGCCATCCTCGATGTCATCCGGCGCCCCGAGCTCAGGCCGTTTCTACTCACCCTCGCCGCGCTGAACCTCTCTTTCTCAGGCCTGCCGTCGACCTTTCCGCTCTTCAGCCAGGCACGATTCGGCTGGACGCCTTCTGCCAATGGTCTGTTTTTCGCATTCATCGGAGCCTGCGCAGTGCTCACACAGGGGTTTCTCGTGGGACGCATCGCGCCGCGGGTGGGAGAGTCCAGGCTTGCCTCGATTGGCGCGGCCATGGCCATGGTGATGTTCCCATTCGCTGCCCTGGCGCCGGCAGCGTGGATGCTCTATCCGATCCTCGGCCTGGTTGCCATCGGGACCGGTCTGGGCATTCCGTCCCTGATGAGTATTATCGCACACAACGCGCCGGAAGCCGGCGTCGGCAGGGTCATGGGAGGGGTGCAGTCGGTCCTGAGCGCGTGCCTGATAGCAGGACCCGGTCTTGCCGGTGCCGCACACCAGGTCATCGGCCCGCCTGCTCCGTACTGGATGGGCGCAGGCTTTGCCGCGGCCGGCTTCCTGATAGTGTCACTCTCGGGCAGGCGAGGGGGAAAGGCGCGCGCCTAGGAGCCCGCGCAGGGGAGCCACTGTCTTTTGCGTGCCATCGCCCTACCGACTTATTTGCCGCTCCCGCCGATCAACGGCAGGAGCTCTTCGACCGCCCTGGCCACGCCGTCTTCGCCCCGGATCTTTTCCCCGATACACCTTGCCCGCTCCCGCATTTCCCGATCAGTGGCCGCGCGTGTGAAGAGTCTTGCCAGCCCGGCAGGAGTCAGGCCGCCCCGGGCAACCGGGGACGGACCTGCACCGAGCCGCGCAATGCGCTCCGCCCAGAAGTACTGGTCGGAAGCACCCGGAAAGATGAGAGAGGGGATTCCGGCACGCAGGCCCTCGGCGGTTGTGCCCGCCCCGCCGTGGTGCATCACGGCCGCAACCCGCGGGAAGAGCCACCGGTGGGGGACCTGTCTCTCGAAGATCATGCGCTGCGACCCGTCAGGCCGCTGTCCACGGGAATAGCTGCCTGCAGAAACAACTGCGCGCAGCCCGCTCAGCTCGAGCGCAGCCTCCAGGACCCGGAGCACGCTCCTGCCGTGGCCCATTCCCATGCTGCCGAACCCGATGTACAACGGCGGGCTGCCTGCTGACAGAAACTGCTCCAGCTCCGGCCGAGGTCTCCAGCCGGGCTCCTGCTCCAGGAACCAGTAGCCGGTCACGACGTGGCCGCGGGGCCAGTCCGCAGGAGCCGGCATCACGGTCGGGCTGAATCCGTAGAGGCAGGGGAACCCCGAGGCGTACATCATCCGCCAGGGCCCTGCCGCCGGTAACGCCGGCAGCCCGAGTGTCCGCCGCCGCCAGGCATTGGTGATCCGCCGCCAGGGCAGCCACATCGCCTGCTCTATGACGCGGTAGCTCGCCACATTGTAGCGGCTTCCGAGGGACGCGCGCACCGGCAGAAGCGCGGAGGGAAATGCGCGCGTGCGGCCGAAGGGCTGCAGCATGCACAGCGTGCAGCGAACCCCGAGGGCCTCGGCGATCGAGATGCCCCAGGTGGAGGAAAGACCGGCGAGGATTGCGCGCGCCCCTTTGCACGCAGCCGCCCCTGATTCGAGCATGCGCCCGTACTCGGACTGGGCTGCGCGCAGAAAGCGTGCGGTGGAGGCGATTCCCTTCAGCGCTCCGCTGCTCAGTGTGGCGGCCATGGAGCCGGAGGCTGCCATGAGATCGCTCGGGTTGCCTTCCAGGGGAGCGAACTCGATGTCCCTGGTTTCGACGAGGGATCGATATCGGGGGGCTGCGGCAATCACCGAAGGGATGCCGGCCTGGCGCAGGCCCAGGGCCAGGGCAAGGAACGGCTGCACGTCTCCCTGGGTCCCGCTGGCCAGCATGACAACCGGAGCGCCGGCTCCCGTCACAAAGGGGCTTCCACGGAGGCCAGCACGTCCAGCTGGTGTGCCATGAACACAAGCTCGGCCCGCGCGAGCTGCTCCCGTCGGGCGCCCAGCCACCGGTGGAGTGTGGTCCTGTCCAGCTCGGCCCGGGCGGAAAGGGACTCCTGGAAAAAGTCGAGTATGCAGGCCAGGAAGAAGCGCTCGTCGGCGGGGTACCGGCCGCTGCTCGGGTGAACGATCCAGTCCGACGAGCCCGCGGCCATGATCCTGTACCCGTACCTGGGCAGAAGAGTGAGCAGATGTCTTCCGCACCTGCTGTCCCCGGACCTCTTCCCTGCCGAAATGCGCTCGTCCATGGTGCGGTGATAGAGCTCCACGATCCTGGCGTCCAGGTCTCGATCGATCTCCGGTTCGAGCGCTGTCAATCCGTCGAACGTGATGGAAAAGAGAAAAAGCCCGCCAGGCCTGCACAAACCGGTCATGCGCGGCAGCACGCTCGGGGCATCCAGCAGATCGAGAAAGGCGTTGGCCATCACCAGGTCAAAAGGCCGGAAGGGCGCTGCCAGGTACGCATCGAAGCCGGTGGCAAGAAGCTCCAGGGGAAAGGGAGGCGTCGTGCCGAGCCGTTCACGCGCTGTTGCGATCAGCGCAGGCTGCTCGTCGATCATGGTCCACGATGCGGGCAGGAGACGGCCTTCCTCCGCAACCCGATCAATCATGGTGCCGATGCCGCCGCCAAGCTCGAGGACCCGGGGGCCGTCTCCGCTGGCAAATGGCATCCGCGCAGCCCCCAGCATTGCGTCCCAGACGCGGCGGTTCAGCGCCCGGTCGTCGACCGACCTTTTCGCAGCCAGGTAGCGGATGAAGGACGCGTCATCCATCCAGGGTCCTCCTCTGCCTGACCAGCTCGTGAAGATGGTCCCTCACCGCGTTCATGCTGCGCTCCCAACCGGGAAACGTGCGGAAGCGGCGCCGGGCTTCCAGGGCCATGGAACACAGCAGGGCCCGATCGACGGCCAGACCGGTAATCGTGTCCGCGAGCGCCCGCGCGTCACCGGGTTTCACGAGGCACCCCGATTTGCCGTGTTCGATCACCTCCGCGGCGCCGCCGGTCCGCGAGCCGATGGGAACGACGCCGAACCCCATTGCCTCTAGGTATACGATGCCAAACCCTTCATACTGGCTGGGAACAGCCAGCACGTGATGCGTCCTGTAGGCTTCAACGAGCCGGGCATCATCGAGCTGGCCGGCCATGCGCACGCTGCCGCCCAGGCCGCGCGCGGCAACAGCGCGGTCGACCTCTGCCGCGCAGGCCGTATCCACCGTGCGCGAGCCGGCGATTGTCAGCCGCCAGAGCCGGGACGGGACCCGCCCGAGGGCGTCGATGACGCTGCTAAGCCCCTTGCGCGGGATGATGTTCCCCACGAAAAGCACCCGGAGCGGACCTTCCTCTGCAGAGCGGTGAAGGACTTCCTGCTCGGATGGAAGGGGGCCCAGCCTGTCCCCGCCCGGTGTGGCCACCATCCCCTGGACAGGGCCCCCCGTAATCCGCTCCACGCTCCCGCGCGTGGCGTGACTGTTGAAGACGAATCCATCCACGGACCGCAGGTATGCGCGCTCCACCCGGTGGTACAGGCCCCGCGCAGCAACAGTGTTCCGTTCCGAGGTCCTCAGGTGGTGCACGACCGCGATAACAGGGACCGGGCGCAATCGCCTGAACGTCCGGTTGAGAGAAAAAAGCGACGGGTGGTTGAGCTCATCCTGCAGGAGCAGGTCTCCGTTCCACCCCAGGAGGGCTGCGCGGAGCGGGCGGTCATAGTTCTGGAGGAGGCACCTGGCGTAACCCTTCCAGGGAAAGGAAATCACATCCACCGTGTCTCCTCCGCGCCGAAGGGAATCCACCAGCATCCGGTCGTAGAGGAACCCACCCGAGGCTGTCGAAAGGTCTCCGTAAATCACGAGCCCGATGCGCATCGAGTCCGGCTCATCCTTGACCGGGCGGGGCGTCGTAGCCTGCCCAGGCGGATTCGTTTTCCCAGAGACGCACGGCGCAGCTCACGCCGCGAGGGAGCGAGGCGGAGAGCCGGTCCCACAGCAGCTTCACGAACCGTTCCAGCGAAGGGTTCACGCCGGCGAACTCGGGCAGCTCGTTCAGCAGGGCGCCGCGGTACCTGCCGAGCGCGTCCCCGAGGCTGCGCTCCACCTCGACAAGGTCGACGAGGTAGCCGTGGGCGTCCAGCTCCTGCGCCTTCAGCTCCCACTCGATGCGGTAGCGGTGCGCGTGGGAGGCGTTCTCGGCACCCCAGTCCCCGCCCGTGAGGAAGTGCCGGGCCGTGAACTCTCGCTGGAGGCACAGACGGAACATGCGTGTACTGTACGCGACGCGCCGGCTCCGGCGCAAGCCGGCGCCCTGCCGCGGGACCCGCGGCACTCGTCGCGTTGCAGGCGCACGCTCTCTGTGCTACCGTAGCCATGGAATGCCGCCAGGAGCGGCCGCGATGGCGAGGTCGGCCAAGCACAGGGATGTGCGGAAGGCCGACCGTGCCGGCAGCGACGGAGCGTATGGACGTGCGGGAACGGGACCTCATTGCCATCAACACGCTGGACATCCTGGCCGCCCTCGGGTTGAGCGGTCTGCGTGTCTTTCGCCGCAGCGTCGAGCTGGTCTTGCGGCATCCCGCGCGGAGGCTGGCCCGCCGGCTGGTCAGGTTCGACGATGAGGTCGTGGTGTCCGGTCTCCGCGCTGCCGCGCCCGTCATCATCTCCGCGTATGCCCGGAACTTTGCGGTGAACGGCGTGGAACGGATTCCGACGAGCGGACCGGTGATCCTGCTTTCCAACCATCCGGGCATGACCGACACCGTGTGCCTCTGCGCGGCAATTCCGCGTCCAGATCTCAGGATCCTTGCGGCGGACCGCCCTTTCCTGCGCGCGCTTCCGGCTGCCTCGCGCTCCCTCTTCTTTCTTCCCGACCAGCCGGAGAAGCGCCGGGAGGTCCTGCGCAAATCCATCAGCCATCTGCGCGCAGGCGGCGCGCTGCTGACATTTCCTGCCGGTGAGATCGAGCCGGATCCCTCCGTGCTCCGGGGGGCCGTGGAAGCCCTTGCCGGCTGGTCTGCAAGCACGACGTTTTTCCTGCGATTCGTTCCCGACGCTGTTGTCGTTCCCATCGTGGTGAGCGGGGTCCTCTCCCGCCGGGCGCAGCGCAACCTGCTCACCCGTATTCGAAAAACGAGGGTGGACCGCGAGAGGTTCGGGGCAATGCTGCAGGCCGTGATCCATACCATTTTCCCGTTCGCCTGGCCTGTGCGGGTGCGGGTGGATATCCTGCAGCCGTTCGCAGGTCGGGAGCTGGCGGGCGCGGCAGACCAGGGGGTTTCGGCTATCCGGGAGCGAGTGGCGGAGTTCCTGCGCTCTCGTGCACGAGCATGACCTGGATGGTCTGACCCGGGGACCCGGAGATGAGCCGGTAGGCATCCTCGGCCAGGCCAAAGGGGATGCGGTGCGTGATCAATCGGCCGGGCCGGAGAAACCGTATCGCATCCCACGCGGAGGCGAGTCTCCGCGCGCGGCTCCATCGACCAGTGAGGGAGGGGTCGAGCGTGCTCACCTGGCTGGGAATGATATGAACCCTGCTTCTATGGAAGAGAGTACCGAACGCATCGAATGCCTGCCCCCGGGCGGCCTTGCCGTACCATGAGCCGACGACCAGCCGTCCGCTGAAACCGCAGGACGACAAGGCGATGCGGAACCCGGCCGGCGAGCCGCTCACCTCCACGGCGAAATCCTCGGTTCTTACCCCGGGCGGGTTTTCGGCCGGGTCTGCTGCGGCCACACCCAGTGATCCCGCTGCCCGCCGCCGAAGGGCGTGCAGGTCCCAGCCGGAGAGGCAGGCAAGGGGAAACCGAGCCAGGAGGCCGGCCGTAAGAAGCCCGATCACGCCCAGACCGTACACGCTGGCGCGCTCCCCCAGCAGGGGGCGGCAGTCCAGCACGAGGTTGACCGCGGTCTCCGCGGACGCAAGGAACGCCGCTTCCTCCGCGGCGATCCCGTCCGGTACAGGGATGGCAAGGTCAACGGGGACGCAGGAGGCCGACGCGTGCGGCATGAACGCGAATGCAAGCCGCCCGACGAGCCCGGGGTCCACACCCGCACCGATCTTCACGATCCTTCCGACGCTGGAATAGCCGTAGCGCAGCGGGTAGGAAAGCTCGCGCTGGTAGCCCTGCATCGCGCTGTCCACGGAGGCGCCTTCCTCGATCTGCCCGTGATAGAAGAGCATCTCTGTTCCGGGTGAAATGGCGCTCACGACCGACTCCAGGAGGATCTCGCCGCTGCCCGGCGCGTCCAGCGTTTCTTCCCGCACGGAGATGCGCGCGGCGCCTTCGAACCAGAGGCTCTGCCTTCTCACAGAGTGTGCTCTTCTTTCGGACCGTGGAGCCTGAACCTGCGCGCCATGTTCGCTTCCACGATCCGCCGGGGAAGATGCCGCGCCAGGAACGCCTGCAGTCCCGCGGCCCTGCCCGCGGTATAGAAGGCGCGCGGCCTGCGCGCGGAAAGAATCTTCAGGACCGTCTTTGCAACCGCCTGCGGTTCCGCCGCCGCGGCGATCATGCGGTCACGGCTCTCTTTCACCCTGCGCATGGCAGCGGCGTAGGGTGATCTGGCGGCGAGCTGCCTTTCCTGTGGCAGGGTGGTGCGGATATAGAAAGGGGCGACTATGGACACGGTGATGCCGTATTCTCTCACCTCCATGCGAAGACATTCGGAGAAGGAGCGCAGGGCGGCCTTGCTGGCCGAGTAGAGTGAAGAAAAGGGCGTCGGCGCCTCGCTTCTCATGGAGCCGATAAATATGACCGCGCCTTGTCCGCGCTTCCGCATGGCCGGCAGGTACGCCTGCGTGAGCCGGACCGCCGCAAAGAAGTTCAGCTCGAACAGCTCCCGCACCTTCTCGATCGGGGCCTCCTCAGCCGGGCCGATGGGGCTGGCCCCGATGTTGTTGACCAGCAGGTCCACGGTCTTCACTGTCTGTACAAGGGAGTCGACGCCCTGCTTTTTTGAAAGGTCGAGTCCGAGGTAGCGCACGCCGTCCGACCTTTGCGCACGGGAGATCCTGTCAGGGTCCCGGCAGACGGCAACTACATCCCATCCTTCCGCGGCGAGGGCCTGCGCAATTGCCGCTCCGATGCCGCGGGAGGCGCCGGTGATGAGCGCCGTGCCTCTGGCTGCCTTCCTGCCTTCCATGCGGACCCTCCTACTCGAGCGAATCGATCAGGGTGGAGAATGCCTGCACGGCCTTGTCATTGTCTTTCGTGGCATGACTGCAGGACACCATGTCCCTTCCATTGAGCGAGAGCACTCCCCGTGCATGCAGCAGTGCGGAGTACTCATCCAGTATCCCCCGGCGATGAATGATTTCCGGCATCGCCTCGGGGCCCGTGAGGGGAACTCCATGCGGTGCCGTCATCTCGATGCGGATGATGCCGCCGAAATTATACGCAAAGAAGCCGCAGCCACGGGCTGCGAAGAGCGCGTTCAGCTTGTCCACGTAATCGGTGGCCACGACGAACATTCGCTCCATGACGCCGGGCTTTTCCAGCTCCACGAATGTGTAGTACGCGGCCGCGGCAGAGAGGGTGTTTCCCGTCAGGGACCCCGCGATATACGCAAAAGGCCGCCCGTCAGGGATGACTGCCGTGCAGGCTGTCTCCATTACCTCCGCGCTGCCGCAGACCGCGCCGCAGGACGGCCAGCCTCCCATGAGCGCCTTTCCCAGCGTCGTCAGGTCCGGCTTCACGCCGAGCACTCCCTGTGCTCCGCCAAGACCCATGCGGAGACCCGTGACCACCTCGTCGAAAACGTAGAGCGCTCCATGCCGGTGGGCGATCTCCATGGCAGCGGCGTGGAAGTCATCCGCAAATGGCACAAGGCCTGATTCGCCACCCACCGGCTCACAGAATACGGCGGCCACCCCCCCCTCGGATTCCTGCCCGGCAAGCGCCCTGTCCAGCGCGTCGAGGTCATTCGGCGGCACGAGCACGGTCAGGTCCAGGATCTCACCCGGCACCCCCTGGGAAATGAAGCGTCCGCTTCCGGGGACCTCCATGTCCGTCATGAACTGGTCGGCCCACCCATGATAGCCGGCAAGGTACTTGGCGATCTTCTTTTTCCCGGTGAAGGACCGCGCGATCCTGGCTGCCGCCGCGTTGGCCTCCGTGCCGGAGCCGGTGAACCGCACGCGCTGTATACCGGGAAAGTGATGGATGATCTTCTCCGCAGCCTTGAGCTCCATTTCGTCGTGAAATCCATGGAAGTACGTCCGCTTGGAAATAAGGTCGAGCATGCTCCGCCGCAGGCCTTCGTGGTTGTGGCCAAGAATCAGGGGCCCGCCTGCAAGGACATAGTCCAGGTACTCATTGCCGTCCACGTCCCAGACCCTGCTTCCCTTGCCGTGGTCCATGAACAGAGGGTAGGGGACATGGGGCGTCCACGCATGGCCGCTCCCCCGAGGCATCACCTTCCCGGCCTTTTCGAAAAGCCGCGCCGATCCGCCTGTCCTGCGAGTGAACTCGTCCAGAAGCGCGGCGCGTTTCCCCGGGTCCAGCTCGCGGACCGGGCGCGCGGCAACGGCGCGCGTGCGCTCGACTATTTCCCTGTATTTCATGTCTGGTAAGCGAATAAGGTCACAGAATAAGATCAATTGCAAGTCCGGACAAAGAGCTCCCGCATCGGGTTGCAGCGCGGGCCTTGATGCCCATCCGCAGCGTGCTTACACTGCGGCCCCATGACCAGAGAGCGCCTGGAAAAACTTCTCGAACAGATCCGGTCCGCGCGCATAGGCGTGATAGGAGACTTCTGCGTGGATGCCTACTGGATGCTGGATCCTTCGCTTTCGGAGATCTCCGTGGAGACCGGGCTGCCCACCCGTGCGGTCCGGCTCCAGCGTTACGCCGCGGGGGGCGCGGGCAATGTGGCGAACAATCTCCTCTCCATGGGCGTCACGCAGGTCACGGCATTCGGGATAGCCGGGAGCGACCTGTTCGGCCGGGAGATGCTGCGCATCCTGGACGCGTCGGGTGTGGATACACGCGGGATTCTCGTGCAGGAACACGGCTGGGACACGCCGGTATACGTGAAACCCATCGAGGCGGAGAAGGAACAAAACAGGATCGACCTGGGAAACGCCAACACCCTCCACGCGGACACGGCGCAGGATCTGCTGGAGGCGCTGAGCAGCGCGCGCGCGTCCCTTGACCTTATCATCATCAACCAGCAGCTCATGAACGGCATCCACACCGAGGAGCTCAGGAAGGGGCTTGCCGCGGTCATTACCCGCGGGCCTGTCCCTTTTCTCTGCGACAGCAGGTGCTTCAGCGACAGTTACCCGGGCGCGATTCGGAAACTCAACGACCGTGAGGCGCTCAGGCTCTGCGGGGAGCGCTGGGACACGGCGGAGCCGGTTCCGCTGACTGCAGCCGTGCGCGCCGCGCAAACCCTGTTCGGAAGATGGAATATTCCGGTTTTTCTCACCCGCGGCGCGCGCGGCATCCTGGTGCAGGACGCCCAGGGGGCGCACGAGGTGCCCGGCCTTCACATCCCTGGCAGCACCGATGCGGTTGGTGCGGGAGACAGCGCAACTGCGGGAATCGCCGCAGGCCTGGCTGCCGGCGCCGGCATCCTTGAAGCGGCAGAGCTCGGCAACTTTGCGGCAGGAGTGTCGGTTCAGAAGCTATTTGCCACGGGCGCCTCCACGCCGCGGGAAATCATCGCCATTGGAGCAGATCCCGACTATATCCACAGACCCGAGCTCGCCGAGGACTCCAGGAGCGCCCGCTACCATGACGACAGTGGAATTGAGATAGTCTCCGGGGCGCCTGCCGGTCCCCTGACCCACGCCCTGTTCGACAACGACGGCACCCTTTCCGTTCTCCGCGAGGGATGGGACACCACCATGGGATCCATGATGGTGAAGGCCATCCTCGGTGATTCGCTGGACCGGGACAACGAGAGACTGCGCCGCCGGGTGCAGGAAAGGGTGCGGCAGTACATCGACACGACGACCGGGTTACAGACGCTGTCACAGATGCAGGGCTTGGTGGAGCTTGCGCACGAGTTCGGGCTGGTGCCGGATGCCGAGGTGAAAAGCGCGCAGGAATACAAATCGCTCTACAGCAGGGAGCTCAGCGCCCTCGTGTCCCATAGAATCGCGAAGCTCGAGCGAGGCGAACTCGGCGCGGAGGGTTTCGTGCTTCAAGGCGCCCTTGCAATGCTGAAGGCCCTTCACGCCGCGGGCGTGAAGCTTTTCCTTGCGAGCGGCGCCGACGAGTCCTTCGTGAGAGCGGATGCAAAGGCGCTGGGCTATGCGGGGCTTTTCGAAGGACGGATACACGGTTCCGTGGGAGACCTGAAAGCCGACGCAAAGAGAATAGTGCTGGAGGGAATCCTCGCGGAGCTGGGTCCGTCACGGGCGGGGCGTCTTGTCACATTCGGGGACGGCCCGGTCGAGATACGGGAAACGAAAAAGCGGGGCGGGTTTGCCGTCGGCGTGGCAAGCGACGAGGTGCG
>CAYTGX010000078.1:0-21123 GCA_964437385.1 uncultured Spirochaetaceae bacterium | reverse complement strand
CTCCGGTCAGCCGGCAGCACCCCAGAAGCCGGCACTCGCGCAGTCAGGCCCGAAACAGGTCACGCCGCCTGCTCAGGCCGCCCGGCCTGCCGCGAAAGCCCTGGCAAAGGCCGCGCCGATCAAGCCGCCCGTGCAGACGAAAACAGCGCGTCGAACCGTGGACTACTGGATCCAGACCGGGTCCTACAAGAGCCAGGACAAGGCGGAGGAGCTTGCCGCCCTTCTTTCGGGAAAGGGATTGACGGCCCGGCTCTTCACAAATGCTTCCGGGAATGGGACGTACTATCGGGTGCGCATCGGCCCCTATGGCAACAAGAACGAGGCTGACAAGTTTCTTTCAATTGTAAAACAGATCCAGGGACTGGAATCCAGCTATCTGTCCATGGTGGGTGCCGTACACAACCTGAACTGAGCGGCGCCGCACCGAGGAAGAATCCCCGCGCCTCGCGGCGGTGAATCAGCTGAGGACCCGCTCGTAGATCCTTTCGTACTGGGGCACGATAGTCCTGTAGTCGAATACTTCCACCGCTCTTTTCCTGGCTGCCTGCGCATAGGCCTTTGCCCCGGCGCAATCAGCCAGGAGCTTCAGGCAGAAGCCCGCCATGGCGTCAACGTCTCCCACCGGCGCGAGAAACCCTGTCACCCCGTGCTCAACGACCTCGGGCAGTCCCCCCACGTCGCTTGCCACCACGGGCACTCCGCTGGCCATGGCTTCCAGGGCTACGAGACCGAAGCTCTCCGTCTCACTGGGGAGCAGGAGCACGTCCGCTGCTTTCAACAGGGGGACTACGTCGTCCACCACGCCCACGTACCGTACCGCATCTGCCAGGCCCATGCTTTCCACCAGCTCGCGAGTCCGCCCGTATTCGGGGCCGTCGCCTACCAGCACCAGCCGGGCGTCCATTTTCGCTTTCACCTTTGCGAATATGCGCACGACGTCTCCGACGCGCTTCAAGGGTCGGAAATTCGAGATGTGCATGAGGGTGACCTGGCGCGCGGACTTTTTCTCCGGAATGCAGCGCGGCTCCCGTACGTTGTGCCGGTCAGGATCGATGAAGTTGTAGACGACCTCGACCTCCTTGCGCACGGGGATCTGGCGGTAGGTTTCGTCCCGCAGGTAGCGTGAGACGGCGGTGACTGCGTCCGACTCTTCGATGGACCACCGGGTGACCGGCTTGAACGACGGGCTGGAGCCCACGAGGGTGATGTCCGTTCCGTGCAGGGTCGTCACCACTTTCAGACCCAGCTCAGGGGCGATCTGCCGGGTCATGATTGCCGCGGCCGCGAACGGGATGGCATAGTGCACGTGCATGATCTGCAGCTTGTGCGTGCGCGCCACTTCGACCATCTTCGCGGTCAGCGTCAGGCTGTGCGGGAACTGCTTCAGCAGCGCGTGATCTTCCTGGTCCACTTCGTGGTAGCACACGCGCGGAGGAAGCTCGCCAAGGCGCAGAGGATTGGCATAGCTGATGAACGCCACTGAATGGCCGCGCTCGGCAAGGTGTTTGCCCAGCTCCGTGGCCACCACGCCGCTGCCCCCGGCAGTGGGATAGCAGCAGATGCCGATTCGCATGTGGCGTTCCGAGGCGGGAGCACCATGATTGTGGTGGGCCGGAGAGCTCACAAGCCCCCGTCCCAGGCGTCTGGATCGTCCGCCCTGGCGTGACGGATCTGGCTGGGAGTGTGGTAAATCCTGCTGTTCGGGGGCACGCTCGCCGTGAGCCACACATTCCCGCCGATGATCGAGCCCTTGCCGATCACGGTGCCGCCGCCGAGAATCGTCGCTCCCGCGTAGATCGTCACTTCGTCCTCGATGGTCGGATGCCTCTTGTTGTTGGCCAGTTCCTTCTGCACGCTGAGCGCGCCAAGGGTGACTCCCTGGTAGAGCTTCACATTGTCCCCGATGACGGTGGTTTCCCCGATGACCACGCCAGTGCCATGGTCGATGAAAAATGAATCCCCGATGCGGGCGCCGGGATGGATGTCGATACCGGTTTTGCCGTGGACATATTCGCTCATCATCCGCGGAATCATGCCCACCCCCTTTTCATGGAGCTCGTGGGCAAGGCGATGCACCAGAATAGCCTCCACTCCGGGGTAGGAGAGGATGACCTCCTCCTGCGAACGTGCGGCCGGGTCTCCACGGTCAGCCGCCTGCACGTCCCTGTTCAGCCGGCGGCGGATCTCCGGGATGCCCTCCAGCAGATCACGGACGATCTCCTCCGCTTCCCCGCTGCAGTCCTGGTGCCGGTCACAATCGTTCATGATTCTGCAGGTGTACCGCAGGCTCTTTTCCACTTCCGTGGTGAGCGCGCGGGAGACGGCAACAACCTTTTCCCCGATGGCGTAGCGCAGCCCGGCCAGGTCCAGATTCTCCTCGGCACGGAACCCGGGGAAAACAAGGGATTCGAGGACTTCCACGATGCGCTCGACGCTCTGCCGTGAAGGCAGGTTGGGCCCTTCGAGGTGATTGATGCCCCCCAGCTCGCGGTAGGAATCGAGAATCCTTTCCACAATGGCGTTCCAGGAATCGGCGGGTGTGCCGCGTGCGACCTGACTCATTACGATAAAAAGTGATGCGCTTCACCGAGTTTGTCAAGGCGGGAGCTTTCGGCGTACACTGCCCTGCATGACTTCCATGCTTCCCCTCAGCATCAGCCTGCTCAGCGCCCTGGCCGTGCAGATCGCCTGCCAGCTCTTCAAGGTCGTGTTCTATTCGATCAGGGAGAGGCGGCTCGCCCTCTTCTATTTCATGGCTGCCGGCGGCATGCCGAGCGCCCATTCGGCGTTCGTCACCGCGCTCTCCGTGTCTGTCGGCCTGTGGAGCGGCTTCCGATCTGATGTGTTCGCGGTGGCCGCGGTTTTCTCGATCATCATCATCTATGATTCGTGGCGCCTGCGCGGAGCGGTTGCGCACCAGGCGCGCGTGCTCACGAAGCTGGTCGAGCGGCATCCGGAGGTGGACGCCGGTGAGATCAATACGCGGCTGGGCCATTCACTGCCGGAAATAGCAGCGGGCATTGCCGCGGGAGGAGGGATCTCCGCCCTCGTCCATGTCCTTCTCCGTCAGCTGTAGACGGCCTGGATCAGCTCCCGCTCCTGCCGTTTGGGGACGTGGTGCGTCCCCTGCGAGTCCCGGTAGTACCTGATGGACCCGTTCGCCGGCAGGTCTTCGAGAATCACGCTTTCCACCGGCGTGCCGAGGGCGATCACCAGGGCAATGGCCAGGTGCGGCGGAAGGGCAAGCCGGGCGGCAAGCTCGTCCCGCCTCACCGCGCCGAACATGCAGCCGCCCAGCCCGCGCTCGGTCGCTGCAAGCAGGATTGTCTGCGCGGCGATACCCACGTCAATGTCCGCAGAAAGGGAAATGCTCGTGTCCAGGAGAATCACCACGTAGGCAGTCGGGCGCTCCTCCGGCTCGGGTCCCGGCCATTTTTCAAGGTAGGCCGCCCAAGCAAGGGTTTCGAAGATCCGCTGGTTCCAGTCCGGCGCGCAGGAGAGAATATACTTGAGGGGCTGCTTGTTGGCCGCAGAGGCAATATCTCGGGCAACAGCGGCAAGATCCCGCAGCGTGCTTTCCTGGACGCGAACGCTCCCGTCGAACCTTCGATAGCTGCGGCATCTCCGCACCAGGTCGCGCATTTCCATCATAGGCCATCATAGCAGGCGCCGCAAATCCGCGGAAGCCCTTGTTGACGCCGGCCCGGACATCCCGCGATACTCAACAGCGGACGAGCATGATGCGCGCGCCTGTTCTCGTATGTGCCCTGCTCCTCTCATTCCTGCCGTGCACGGCCGCGCAGGCGCCTTTCAGCCTGAGCATGACCTTCATCGGGGACATCATGGCGCACGACGTCAATTATCGCATGCGGGACTACCATGACATCTACCGGGGTGTGGAGCAGACGTTTCTCGCGGACGATCTCACCGTGGCCAATCTCGAGCTGCCGGTCGACCCCACTCGTCCGGAATCCGGGTATCCGTATTTCAATGGGAACGGGGCCTACCTGCGCGCCGCGGCCGACGCCGGCATCAATGTCCTGTCCGCGGCCAACAATCACGCGTTCGACGGTGGAGTGGAGGGGATCTTCCAGACACTGCGCTCCTTCTCCGCCCTGCGGGCATCCCTGGGACGGCCCATCGCTTTCTCCGGAATACGGGGCAACCCGCACGGCTCGTTTTATCCGGATTCACTCACCGTGCGGGGCGTGCGGGTCGGCTTCCTTGCGGCTACTCAGTTCCTCAATGAGCCTGACGCGGGCAGGTACGTGCAGGTGGTCGACTACTCGGATGAGACCGCGGCGCAGGAGTTCCTGGATTTTGTGGGCCGGATCAGCCCGCAATTCGACATCCTCATCATCTCCTACCATGGAGACCGCGAATACTCCACGCAGACGCCGTCCCTGAAAAGGCGCTTCTTTCATCAATTGCTGGACGCCGGCGCATCCATTGTGTTCAGCCATCATCCCCACGTGGTGCAGGGCTACGAAGTCGTGCGCGTGCGGGGAACCGACAGGCTCATCATGTATTCGATGGGGAACTTCATCTCCGGCATGACGTGGCGGCTCGACCCGAAGGACCCGTCGAATGACTGGGCGGCGACCGGCGAAGCGTACATGCTCTGCGTCCAGGTACAGTGCGCCGGGGGCTGCACAGTCAGCAGGGTCGAGCCTGTCCCCATCGCAAATTACAAAAACGAGCGGGGAGAGATGGTTGTCGCCCGGATGGAGGACCTTGCCAAGGGCGCCATAGCCCTTCCTGCAGTCTGGAAGTCATTCTATGCGGAAAGACTCCTGCGCATGCAGCGCTTTCTTGCCGCGTTTGCGAAATAGGAATCCGCGGAGTGCCGCGGTCAGCGTACTCGGTGACATTTGCGACGCGCAGGAAATCCGCGGAGTACCGCGGTCAGTGTACTCGGTGACATTTGCGATGCGCTATCGGCTCTTGGCGATCCGTGTCTGTTCTGTAATTGTTTCCTCGGAAGAGGATAATTGGTCTTTCACGGCCATGAGCTTTGCCTTGGCCGTGGCGAATGCCCCGCCGCTGATATCCTTTTGCGCGTCCGCCACGGTGGCCCGTGCCTGCCCCGGGAGGAGAGCGAGCGGTGCGATGAAATCCATTTTAATGCGGGGGACCCGCCTGGCGGCCCATACTTTTGATTCGAACAGCGGAATGGCCGCCGTGACCTCATCCACGAGGGAGGAAGCATCCCGTGCGACCTGCTCCTTGGCAGCAGCAGCGTCCGCGGTGGCTTTGCGCGCGTCATCCGCGGCCTCCGCCGCAAGCGTCCTGGTCAGGTCATAATTTCGGGAGAGCGCATTCCGTCTTGCCTGTGCGGAGATCTCTGAATCCAGTTCCGCCATTTTCTCCTGTGCGACACGCAGCGAATCCGGCGCGTACGTCACGACATCGGGATTCTTCGAAGCGGCATCCATCGCAGCCTTCGACGCATCGATTTCCGCCTGGGGGGGCTTTGCGCAGGAGGCAATGCAGAAGAGCGTGACGAAGAAGACGAGCGGACGCATATATCTCATTACGCGGATTTCCTTTCTCAAGTCTTTGAACTGCATGGAGTACGGTGCAAGAAAGCCCATTTTTCCCGGCATTGTCAAGGGTCGTGGCCTCATGTCAGCTCAACCGCGAAGTGAATGCCACCATACTGCACGGCGTAGCGTGGCCGCAAATGCCGCGGCGTACCGTGGCCGCATTGAAAATCGGGGCAGAAAGGATATACTCTCCGGCGTCCGCAAGGAGGAAGCGAATGAAATCGCCCGCGAAAATGTTCACTGTGACGGCTTTCATGATCATTGCAGCCGCAGCGCTGGTGTCCGGCCAGGGCTTTAGGGCGAAAAAGATCTGGGACCTCACCGTGGCGGTGAATGCGCCGAATGCGTCGATCTATATCGACAACGAGCTGATAGACGGGAACACCGCCAAGGTCGCCGGCGGACCCCATAATATCAGAGTACAGGCCGGCGGCTATTTCGATTTTGTTGGTCCGGTCGTGGTGACGGGGAACCAGACCTTCAACGTGCAGCTGCGGCCCCAGGGATTCGCCCTCACGATCCGGGTCAACATACCGAGTGCAACGGTGCTCGTCGACGGCACGGATGTTACCGGCACGGTGCCCAATGTGGCGCCCGGGCCCCATTCCATCCAGGTGACCGCGGACGGCTTCAGACCCTACCAGGCGAATGTGAATGTCTCCGGGCCCATCACCATGGATGTGCAGCTGAAACGGATGCCCGGATTTGCACTGACGGTCCTTGCGAACGTGCCGAACGCCACGGTGCTGCTGAACAATCAGTCCAGGGGATCAACGCCCTACACGGAATCTCTCCCGCCGGGGCCCTATGCCCTCCGTGTTTCCGCGCCCGGGTATGCCGATTTCGTCGCCAACATCAATCTCACCAGGGCCATGACCATGAACGTCCAGCTCCAACGCCAGCTCATTCCTCCTTCATTCAGCGTCGTCATCCCTCCCGCCTTCGTGAACCCCGAGCAGAGGCAGGGGGATCCCCGCAGCCAGATACGGATTTTCGTGGATGACCAGCAAGTCAATTCCAGAAACGAGATGGACCATATCCAGGTCTCGCCGGGCCGGCACAGCATCCGGGTCGCCTCAGGAGCGTTCTCCATCCAGGTCGGCGACATCGATATGCAGCCGGGGGCGAGCTACGTTTTCGAATTGTCTATGGACTTGAAGGTCAGGGTGCTCAAGACTCCGTAGGAAGTGTGCGCCGCGTACGGCGCCGATCTGAACAAGATGCGCCGCGTACGGCGCCGGTCTGAACAAAATGCGCCGCGTACGGCGCCGGTCTGAAAGGAGAGTTCCGGATGCGACGGTTTCTTATCGTGCTGCTCGTTTTTTTTCCCCTGGGCTTCGCGTACGCGGATGATTCCCCGGCAGCCGATCAGGCGGATTCGCTGAACGACAAGGGGATGTATGCGGAGGCGGGGAGCCTCCTCAAAGCCGCGCTGCCTGATGCGCCCGGTGGGAAAGAGCGCGCGGAGTTGTACTGGCGGGAGGCGCGCGAGACCCTCGAGCTCGGCGATGCCGCTGAAGCCGACAAGAAGCCGCAGGCGGATATCCTGGCCCTGTTTACGGAGGGCGAGGGATACGCGGACAAGGCAATCGCCGCCGATCCGCAGAACGACCAGGGCTACTTCTGGAAATCGGCCAACATGGGACGATGGGGCCAGGTGAAAGGCATTCTCGACTCCCTTTCCAAGGCCGCCCCCATGAGGGACCTCCTGGTCAAGGAGATCTCTCTGAATCCCGAGCGAAGCGAACCCTATTTCGTCCTGGGCCAGCTCTTTCGAGAGGTTCCGGGCTGGCCGGTGTCATTCGGCAACACCGACGCCGCAGTATCCCTGGGACGAAAAGCCGTGGAGATGCGCCAGGCACAGGTCCAGGCAGGCACAGAGAAGGAGCGGGTCTACAGCTTCTATAACGAGCTTGCAAAGTCCCTGTACAAGAGGGATTGGTCAGCAGCCAGGAGGGTGAGCGAGCAGAAAGCCAAGGCGGCAAAGCTCGCCGCAGCCGGCACGCCTCTGGAGAAGGGATCCCTGTACGAGGCAGGCTCCGATCTGCAGAACATGTCCGACCGGGAGGAAGCAAAGGCGCTCGTGCAATTCTCGGTGACCGAGCTTGGCAAGCTGGCGGATCTGACCGCGCCCCAGGCAAAGGACCTTCAGAAGGCGAAGGCCCTGCTCAAGAGGTGGTAGGCGGCTTCTTTCGAAGCTCGCCCTTCATCAGGCTGGCCTTGGTGAGGGGCACATCCCCCAGCTTGTGGCGGAGGCGGAACACCGTTTCCTCCACCTTCTTCTTTTTGGAAAACTCGTCGCTGAAGAGCTCGAGCTGTTCCTGCGCCTCCACAGGGGCCAGGTTCGAGAATCCGATCCCGATCAGCCGTATGGGGATGCCGCCGCTCCATCTGGACGACAGGAGCTCGAGGGCTACCGCATAGAGTTCTTCCGCCGAAGACACCCAGTGCTTCAGGGTTTTCTGCGCGCTCACGGTCGTGAAGTCGTGGAACCTGAGCTTCAGTGTGGGGGTCTTTGATTTCCAGGAATCTTCGATCATGCGGAACATGACCTGGTGACAGAGCTCCAGCAGTATCCGCTCGATTCCCCCGCGGTCCTTCCGGTCCCGCTCGAATGTCGTCTCGCTGGACAGCGACCTGCTGCGAGGCTCCTCGGAAAAGATTCCCGGATCTGCCCCGCGGGAGACGGAGGAGAGAAAGCCGGCGGCTCCGGCTCCGAGAAGCCGGGCCAGCTCGGGCTCGGGTATTCCGCGCAACTGGCGCACGGCCGTGATGTTCAGCTCGGCAAGACGCTGCAGCGTTTTCTCTCCGATTCCCCAAAGGTCCTTCAGCGGCACGCCGTCCAGGAAGGCTTCGGCGCTCTCCGCCCTGACCTCCACCAGTCCATCCGGCTTGCCGGCGTTCGTGGCCAGCTTGGCGAGGTATTTGTTCGGTCCGATGCCCACTGAAATGGCGAGCCCTGTCTTCTCCCGCACCTCGGCCTTCAGCCGACGGGCCGTGTCCGACACGGGTCCGAACAGCCGTTCGGTGCCCGTGAGGTCGAGGAACGCCTCATCCACCGAGATCTGCTGCATGTGGGGCGTGTAGCCGGCCAGTATGGCCATGACGTCACGGGAAACCTCGAGGTAGCGTTCCATCCGCACCGGCAGGTACACACCTTGCGGACAGCGCCGGTATGCCTGGGAGATGGGCATGGCGGAGTGAATCCCGAAGCGGCGCGCTTCATAGGAGCAGGCGGAGACCACGCCACGGTGCCCGGGCGCCGCGCCCACGATAATGGGCTTGCCGGCCAGCACGGGATTGTCCCGCTGCTCCACGGAGGCGTAAAACGCGTCCAGGTCCACATGGAAAACGACAGTCCGCAGCGGGTCCCCGCTCATGTCTTCACCCCCAGGCTGCGCACCACCCGAACGCGCGTGCTCACCCGCGCTTCAGCCCCGGCGCCAACGGCGGTATCGATCAGCGGCGCGTCGAACTCCGCGGTCAGAGTGAGCGTGAATACTCCGTCTGAAGGAAGGGTGAGCTGCAGCGGCAGCGGATTCGGAGGGAATGTGCCAATGAGCAGCCGATATTGCCGCGGGCTTTCCCGGATGGGAGGGTACGAGCTGTCGAAAAGGATGAAATCATTCTCCGAGGTGAGGGTCACGACGACGCTCCGGGGGCTGGAAGGCATCTGCACACGGAGCTGGACATTACGCTGCTGAAGGAACTCGCTTGAATCCTGCTGGATCTGCAGGGGGGAGGCAACGAGCGGAAGGGCGAGCCGGACCGCGGTGCCCGTCGGATGGATATCACGCACCCCCAGGGCATCTGAAATGGAAAGCGCACCCAGCGGTGCAGGGCTCTCTATGTCCAGCGAAGTGGATTCCGTTTCCCCCGTGGCAGCCACCCGTATGGTCTGCGTAGCCACAACCGGCTGGGGCCGGGAGACTGAAAAGGGGGAGAAGGTAGCCAGGTGGACAGCCACGACGCCTCCGAACGCCAGAAGAAGGCCGGCCAACAACAGCTCTCTCACCCTCCGCCGCATGATCCCCCTGCCGGGAAAAAGCAGACCGAGCCGCAGCAGCATCAGGATGATGGGCAGGCTCACTCCTGCCGTCAGAAGGTTTCCCCAAAGGGGGGAAAGCAGAAGAAAGTGGCAGAAAGGGAGCGCGGGCGCCTGGAACACCGTCAGCAGCCCCCGAAGACCCCAGAGAGGGGCAGGCAGAAACAGCAGTGCTTTCAGGTACCGTGACCGGGCAAGCGTGGAAAGGAAAACGAATATGAAGGCCCAGAGGAAGTAATAGGTGAAGGAAATATTCAGAACAGCGGCCACTCCGATGTCGATCAGCAGGAAAACGAGGGCGGCGGCGGAGTAGAAGCTGCCGTTGCGCGGGAACGGCAGCCTGCGCATGACATTGTACAGCGCTGCGTAGAGGAAAAGGGCGATGCAGATCTTAAGGGCAAGGAACTCCAATGGCGCATAGGTCCAGAGGATCGAAAAGCCCCGGAAGGAAAGGATTCCCTGGAGGGCATACGTGCCTGCCACCAGGAACAGGAATGACAGGCCCGCCAGGGGAAGGATCAAGGGGATGTTCCTCCCCAGCATGCGCTGGTATTTCTTGAGGCCCCTGCGAAAGGTCAGGGAATAAAGGAGCGTCGCGGCCAGCGTTCCCAGGAGGATCGAGAGATGCAGCTTCTCCCCGATGATCAGGGAGATCCCCCCTGCCTGCAGAAGGAGGTAGTGCCGGTCCCACTCCTCGGGAATGCCGGTGGAGTTCGCCGCCATCATGCCCCGCAGGAATGAAGAGAAAGAGAGGAGCCATTCGTATTCGCTCGATGGCGCGATATCCCCTTTTTCTCCCTCCAGCCCGACGGAAGGATAGCCGGCTTTGAGGTAGGGCTCGATGGCCGTCCGCTCGCCCGTTGTGCCCATGCGGAATATCTGGATCTCTTCCCCCGGCAGGCGGAATGGGATCCCTGCTCCCTTCAAGGCGTCCACGCACCTGTTCATCAGCCAGTATGGAGAGACGATTCCCCTGCCTCCGCCGCGCACGAGCACGCGGGTCGGCACGGCTCGGAAATTGAGGTAGAGGACGGCGGCGCGGTATTCCGGCTGGAAGTCTTTCAGGAAAAGGGTGCTGCCCATCGGATATGCGCTGGTGTCCCCGAACTCCGCGCCGAGGAAGAGGACGGTGAGGCTGATGGGAGGCTGCCTGTTCTTTGCCTGCGCAATGAGGTCGAGTGCGAGGGCTACGTTGATCGACCCGTCTTTTCCCCTTTCTGCGTCCGGCGGGCTGTTGAGGGGCACGGCGAGGATAAGGGAATCGCGGGCTGCGCCGGGAATATCAACCCTGATGCAGGAGGAAAAGGAGTGCTGAAAATCCGAGCGGCTGAAATCGAATGGAGTGAAAGCGACCCCCAGAGAGGAAAGGCGCGTCTCGATCCACGCAACAAGGTCCTTCTCCATCAGCGAGCCTTCCGGCCGGGGAAAGAAGCGCGAGACGGCCACCACCTCTTCCGGGAGCCGGGCGGAGGGTGCTGCAGGGTCGGCCCCTGCAACGAGCGCTCCCTGCGTTACGCATAACAAAGCAGCCAGACAGAGGAGTCGCTTCATGCACATTCCAGCATAGGAGAAGGGTCTGTGGGCGTCAATCGAGCCTGCACACGAAGCTCTCCGCGGAAACCGCCGGCCGTAGACACGGATGCGGAGGGCGCCAAGGCGGTCTCAACTCCGCGGGATACCGCGGAAGCGCGACATTCGCGTTTTGCGAAGCAAACGCCGAGAGCCTCGATGAACGCCGAGAGCAGGGACGACGTTCGCGTGGAACGGGTACGGCCTCCGGGCCGAGCGCGTACTCGCGCACTCCCGTATGCACGACAGGCGGCCTTGCACACAGGGCTGAATTTCACTACGATTTTACAGGAAACATGGAAATCCTGCCTGAAATCCTCCGCCGAAGAAGCATCAGATCCTTTACTCCTCAGCCGATCGAAAAAGAACAGGTCGATCGGATCCTGGAGGCGGGGCGTCTTGCCCCTTCCGCGAAAAACAGGCAGGAATGGCGCTTCGTGGCCATCCAGAAAAAGGAGACACGGCAGAAAATGATGGAGGCCGCATTCGGCCAGGACTATGTCGGCCAGGCGCCCCTGATCATTGCCGTGTGCACCACGAATATCGACTATCATATGCCCAACGGCCAGCTTTCCTATCCGGTCGACCTGGCGTTCGCGGCCTCCCACATGGTTCTGCAGGCTGTGCACGAAGGGCTTGGGACCTGCTGTATCACCACATTCGACGAACAGGAAGTGGCTGACCTTCTGACGATTCCCTTCTCCATGCGGGTGGTTCTGGTCATCCTGGTGGGGCACGCTGATGCAGTGCCGGAGGCTACTCCGCGCAAACCGCTCAAGCAGGTCATGGGAAAGGATCATTGGTAGGACCGACCGCGCTATCATGCACCGCGCGAAGCGCGGTATCAAGGAGCGTGCCCGTCAGTGCCAGTCGTGCCCATGCAGTCTCGAGCCCTAACGCGCACCGCGCGAAGCGCGGTATCCAGGAGCGTGTCCGTCAGTGCCAGTCGTGCCCATGCAGTCTCGAGCCCTACGCTCCTGCCCCCGCGTAGTATTCCACGAGCTTTGCGAAGCCATTCTCTTCCTCGTGGCCGCTCACGGATTCGATCTCTCCGCCCAGGACGCACCACAGCGCATCTGGCTGGATCCTGCGGACGCGAAGATTGATATCAAACTGCGTGACCGAGGGATCGTGCTCGTCGATGACCCGTACCTTGATCAGGTCACCGACAACGGCAGAAACAGCCTGCACGAACGCCACCTGGCAGCCGGTCCGGCTCAGGTCCCTGATGTAGCCCGGGGTGTTCGCGCCGACCAGGAGCGCCTTGGCGTAGCCGGAGACCCTGGGCTGATGCCTGTGTTCAGTTCCCACTGGCCGCTCCAATCTCCGCGGGCTGGGCCGCATCCATCTTCACCGAAAGGGTGATGAGGGTGCCGATGACCCTGCCCGGCATCCAGGAGGCAGGCCTGTCCATGCCGTCCAGGAATACCAGTCGGAAGTCCTCGAAAGTTTTCTTTGCCACGTAGATCCCCATGCCGAATCGTTTGTACCCGTTGGCCTTCTGGTATTCCTCGAACGCGCGAGAGCGGAGGTCCAGCGAGGTCGGATCCGCATGCAGGTTGTAGGGAAGCTTCTCTGGATTGAAGCCGCCGCCGAAGTCCCGGATGGCGATGATGAGCTTTCCGTCGGACACGGTCAGGTCGAGACAGATATCCCGTGCCTCGCCCTTTTCCCGATGGGCCCTGATCGAGTTGTTGAGAAGCTCAAGGATGGCGAATCGGATATTTTCATCGCTGACGCGCGTGGTGGGTATGCCGATTTCTCCCAGGGTGTGCAGCACGTCCCGAAAATCCGCCTTCGGGCTTATCTTCAGTCTGACCGTTCTGCTCTGCTTCCCGTTCAGTACGAGAGACTCACCGAACTCCATCTATTCCCCTTCACAGATGCGCGCATTCATGAATAATGCCCATATGGTATACATTATCGCAGAGTTGCGCAATTATCGGCAACTCGTGCGGTTGCGCGCGGGCAGCCTGCCCGTCGTCGAGACGGCGCTGGCAGCCGTTCTCGGGCCGCGCGCGGTCCCGTTCGCGGAGGCCGGCCAGAAGGCATGGATGGCGGAGCTCGGTGAGGAGCCGGAGCTCGATTTTGCGGCCGCCTCCTCCACCGCGTGGCGCGTGAGGGAGTTCCTCGCCTCACGGCGAGAGGAGCTGTTCGGCTTTGCCGTTCTGCTGGCTTCTTTCCCTGTCCTCGGGCGGCAGGAGCTTTTTTCCGGGATCAGGGAGCTCCTCGAGGAGGCTGACGCGGACGAGCAGGTCTGGCTGGCTCCCGAGTGCGGGATTCTTTTTGCAGATACCCTTTCCGTGGTGAAGGCCGGGTCCCTCTACCGCGCTACCGGGCAGGTGAGGCCGCGGGAGACCCCTGCCCGGACCTCGCATTCACCGCGGCCGTGGGTCCGGGAGGCCCTGGTCGGCCGGGCGCTGGACATCATCTCTCCCCGGCTCAATACGGGAGAGTCACGGGAAATCCTCCTTGCGCACGGGCCTCCGGGCGTGGGCAAATCTGCCCTGCTCGCCGAGCTGGCCTCACGCCTTCTCCGCGGCAGCCGCGAGCCCCCCATCCTGCGCATGCGCACTCTTTTCAAAAGGCGTTCTCCGCTGCACCCGTTTCTCGGAACGCTGCTGCCTGCAACGCTCGCGGAGGTCCCCCGATTCCTTCACGGGCCCGAGCGCGTAGTCTGGGACGAGGTAGGCCGGCTGCTGGTCTGGCTGCAGGCCGCCGAAGGGCCCGCGAGAGAAGAGGAGTCGAGGCTGCTCCCCGACCATATCCTGGAAGATTTCAGCCTGGGCTTCCGTCTCTATCTCCTTGCCTGGACACGGATGGCCGAGGAGAAGTTCCTGCCAGCGGTCCTGGTGTGCGACGGTGTGGAGTCCTACCACCCGGCGGCGCGAGCGGTCCTTGCGCGCCTCTTCGACGACCTTCTCCTCAGGCCCGGCTTTCTCCCCCTGCTCTCCAGCTCGGAGAAGAACCCGCCGGAGGAGCTCGCCGCGCTCGACCTGCGCCCCTTGTACGTTCATCCGCTGGGCAAGCGCGACATCCGCTCTCTTGCCCGGCACCTTTTCCCGGGCCTGGAAATCCCGGAATCCGTGGCGCGCCGCGTGAGAAGCCGTTCTGGCGGGCTGTATGTCACGGTGGTTTCCTACATCCAGTATTTGTGGAAGACGGGCCGCATCCGCGCCGACGGCGGCCATAATGAGTGGATTCAAGCCGCGGACGGGGAGACCCCGCTGCCTGCCAACCCGCTTTCCGTGTCCTGGTACCTGATCCGCACCCAGCACGACGACACCTTCCCGCTCCTGTACGCGTTGTATCTCGCCGGCGGCCTGCTGGATCGGCAGGGCTTCCTCTCTTTCCTGGCAGGAGCGGGATTCGACACTGCCGCTGCGGAGAAGTCCCTTGCAAGCCTTCAGCTCTCGGGACTGCTGGCGGAGGACATATCCCTCATACCGCGCTTTCCTGCCATCCGGCGGAAGCTTGAAGAGCTTCTCGGCGCGGAGGCCGCGGATCTACGGGAAAGCTTCATTGCCCACCTGGTCACGCTCTGGACAACCGGAAAGTATCGCCACCCCGTTCTTCTCTTCACCTTCCTGGCCAGAAACGGAAGGACGGAACTGGCCCTCGACGTCCTTCCCGAGATTATCCGCCGCAAGCTCGACGAGAACGATGCCGCGGGCGCCCGGACCTTCTGCGAACCGCGGTCCCTGGATTTCGCGGTCGCACCGACTACCGAACAGGCGCGGCAGCTCGCAGCAGTGACGGCAATCGGCCGGCTTCGCGCTGCACTGCTGGAGGAGGACCTTGAATCCGCGGACGGGGCCCAGGCAGAGGCGCAGAAGTCCATGGGCGCGGGCGCGCAGGGCACGCTCGCCGGGGAAGTCTACATCGAGCGGGCGAAAAGCTTCCTTTTCACGGGCAACGCCGTGGCCGCGCTGGATGAATTGAAGAAAGGGATGATCCTCTACCAGGAGACCCGGGAGGCGAGCCCGAAAAATGTGTCAGCGGAGAGGGGCGAGCGCGCCTGCTACCTCTGGCTGGGAGCCGCAATGCTGGCAGAAGGACGACTGGGAGAGGCGGTGGAGTACCTCGGACTTTCCCAGAGACTCTGCCATGAGGCGGGAGACGCTCCCGGCGCCCTGTGGACGGCGGTCTATCTCGCGGACTGTCTGTTCGTGGACGGCCGCTATACCCAATGCCTCGCCGCCATTGAGCAGGGCCTGCAGATGGCGCGGGATACGTATCGGCGGGAGCTCGAGCTTTTCCTGCTTTTCCTCAAAGCCCGTATGGAGTTCCAGGTCGGCTCCTATGACTCCTGCTCCCTGTGCCTGCAGACCTGTCTGTGCCTGGCCACCTTGTACGGGGTGCAACCGGCGGTGCCCGTTCTGCGCGCGTGGCTGGGCAGGACGTTCGTGCACAGCGGAGACCTCCAAACCGGAGCGCGGCTCCTGGAGAGCCTCTCCCAGAGCAGGGAGGTGCTCCTCTTCCTGGCGGAGAGCGCCCTTTTCTCGGAAAGCCTGGAGAATGCGTCCCTCTACGTGGAAAGGGGACTGGCGCTTCCCTGGTCGGTCCGCTATCCGTCACCTGAGGGTGTACCCTGGCGGGACGGGTTCACTGCGGTCGAGGGAAGGTGCTTCCGCCTGAGCCGCGGAGACGCGTTCCTCCGCCGCACACTTTCCGCGCTGCGGGCCTACCTCCTGGGCATGCGGGGATTCCCGCAGGAGGGAATCGGCGAGCTGCACCAGCTCACGCGGGGAGAGAAATCTCTCGAGGTGGATCCGGCCGTGTACTGGTTCAACTACCTGTACTCCCGCGTGCTGCCGGAGGCGAGCTCCGAGGAGGTGGATGACAAGGTGACGGTGCTCAGCAAATCCCTGAAAAGCCTGCAGGAGCGGGCGAGCAGGATCGATGCTCCGGCGGAGAGAAGCTCGTTCCTCTGGCGCAACCGATGGAACCGTATGATCATGGAAGAGGCGAGGGAAAGAAAGCTCGTATAGGCACCGCGCTGCGCGCGGTGGTATTCGGTGAATGGCACGCCTCAGCGTTGCAGGAGAGTGCTCGGGGGGATGGGGGCGGCAGGCACGAGGCTCCGCACGGAGCTGCGCTCCACCAGGGACGGGGTGATGATGGTGTGCGTCACGAACCGCATCTCCGGGTGGAATATCTTGTCCAGGAGAATATTGGCCGCCTTCTCTCCGATCTCGAAGCTGGGGTGGTCGACCGAAGTCAGGGAGATCTTCTCAAGCTGGGCGATGTCCGAATTGTCGAACCCCACCACGGACAGGTCCCCCGGCACCCGGATGCCCTGCCTCTCGGCAACCTCGATGAGATGCAGTGCGTCCTCGTCATTGCCGCAGACGAACGCGCTGGGAAGCTCCCGCGCTCCCTTCAGGAAGCGCTCCGCTGCGGCAGAAGCCTGGCTCGTCGGGCCCTGCCCGTTGAACCCCACCATCCACGCAGCTCTGACCGGCGCCTCCTGCCTCCCCAGGTAGTCCAGCACGCCTTTCATCCTGTTTGCCTTGACCAGGAAATCCTTCTGGTAGAAGATCCCGATCTTCCGATGCCCCTTCTGCCACAAGTGAGCGGCGGCTTCCTCCCCGCACCTGTGATAGTCCAGAGTGACGCTGCTGAAATTCCTGCCGGGAAAATAGTCATCACAAAGGACCACCGCGATGCCTTCGTTCTGGATTTCCTCAAGCAGGGGGGCGTTGGAGCGATCCCCCGCCCCATAGATCGGAGCTATGATAATACCCCCGACTTTTTTCTTCCGCAGATCCTGAAGGATTGCTCTTTCCTGCTCGAGGTTGTACTCGGACTGGTTGAGCAGAAGAGCAAATCCTTTTCGGGAAAGGGTGTTGTAGCACCCGCGAATGATCTCGGGGTAGATGTAGGAACTTATAAAAAATTCGACCAGTCCGATATTGGAGGACAGCGGCGACGCGGGAAGCCGGGCGCGGCAGAATGTGCCGACGCCCTTGGTGCTTTCCACGAGCCCTTCGTGGATAAGATTGTGAATGGCCTGCCGTACCGCGTTTCGTGAGACACCGAACTGCGCGCAGAGCTGGCTCTCGGACGGAAGCTTTTCCCCGGGAACAAGGACCCCTTCATCGACCCTGCTCCTGACCCAGGTTTCTATGACCTGATGCTTCTTCATCCCGGCGTTTCCTGACGGTACAAGTTGTACCTTATCTTTGGGCAAATGTCAAAACTTATATTTCCCGACGATTCTCGCTGTTTCCTCCATTGTCGCTGATTTCATCAGATACCGCCAGAATAGCAGATATGACACGGGTTTCTGCCGAAGAGTTTTTGAAAAAAATGTTGCAAAGTCAAAACTCGCATGTTATCATGCGCCCTGCCAGTAGGCATAAGTTGTACCTTTTTCTTGCCACAGGTCGCCGCCATGCCTTCCAGGCGGGACCGCTGTGTCGAAAGGAGATCGTTTCGTGGCTGAACCTCTCCGCGAGCGCACCGCACTGCGCATGGTCAATATCGAGAAGTACTTTGGATCGGTGTGCGCCCTGAAAAACGTAAATTTCCAGGTGGGTCACAACGAAATCGTAGGTCTGATCGGCGACAATGGCGCCGGCAAATCCACACTGGTCAAGATTCTCACCGGTGTCTTTCCTCCCACCAGCGGAGATCTTTACATCGCAGACAAAAAGGTTGAGACGGGCTCGTACACCGTGAAGAAGGCGCACGCTCTGGGAATAGAGACAGTCTACCAGGACAAGTCTCTCGGGGAAAAACAGGCCATGTGGAGGAATTTCTTCATCGGCCGGGAGATCACGTATGCGTTCGGCTTCCTGAAAGTGAAGGAAGAAAAGCAGATCGCCACGGAGATCATGGTCAACACCATTGGTTTTCGGGGCAAGGGGATCGGGGTGGACTCGAAGGCCAACAAGCTCTCCGGTGGCGAACGCCAGGGAGTGGCAATAGGCCGCGCAATGCACTTCGAGGCGGATCTCATCATCCTGGACGAGCCGACCGTCGCCCTTTCACTGAAGGAAGTGCGGAAAGTGCTGAACTTCGTGCACAAGATCAAGGATGCGGGAAAGGCGAGCATCTACATTTCGCATAATATCACCGACGTCTACGAGATCTCCGACCGTTTCATCGTCATCGACAGGGGGGAGATAGTGGCGAGCATCACGAAGGCGGAGATAACCTTGAAAGAACTGGACGAGTTCCTGCTCGAATACTCGCACGGCTTGAAGGACAAGGTGCAGCCATGAGCAGGACTACTTCTCGTTTTGCATTTCTGGGAAAGCTCGAAGGACTGCCCATCGGCATGGTGCTCGCGGTCCTGTACGTGGTGTTCATCTTTACCGCGCCTTCGGTGTTCACCGGCTACAGGATATACATGTCCTTCTTCCAGACCGTGCCCCCTATGCTCGTTCTGGCCATCGGGCTCACTTTCATCATCACCGCGGGGGAGATCGACTTGAGCTTTCCCGCCATCGTGGCGCTGGCGGGGTTCGTCTTCACCTGGTGGTTCAAGACATTTCACACGCCGCTGGTCGGCTTCATCTTTGCCCTCATTGCCGGCGCGCTGGTGGGCTATGTCAACGGCCTCCTTGTGGCACGGTTGCGGGTGCCGTCCATTATGGCCACCCTTGCCGCGCAGTTCTTCTGGTACGGAGTCACGATCCTGATCGCGGGAGGACTGCAGATCAACATAGAGGAGATCACGGCGACGACGATCCATGCCGTGTTTGTCGGCCGGCTCTTCGGTGTTTTCCCCGTCCAGGCCCTCTGGGCACTGGGGCTGACGGTTTTCTTCTGGTTCATTCTCAACAGGCACAAGTTCGGCGAGGCAATCATGTTCATCGGCGACAATGCCGAGGTTGCGCGCGTGATGGGTATCAACGTGGAGGCCACACGGATACGGCTCTTCACCCTGCACGGAGTGATCGCCGCTTTTGCCGGGCTTCTCCTCACCATGGAGATAAACGTGTTCTTTCCCACCCAGGGACAAGGCATGCTTCTTCCCGTGATGGCTGCGGTATTTATTGGAGGTACCTCGATTGCCGGGGGTCAGGGTGTCCTGGTGGGCACCTTCTTCGGCTCCTATATCATCGGGTCCCTCGAAGCCGGCGTGGTGGCCACAGGGATAGGCGGCTACTGGGTGCAGCTCGTTGAAGGACTGGTCATGGCCGCCTCGGTGATCCTCAACGTGGTCATCGGGGAGGAAGGGATTTCCATGCTGTCGCGGACCGCCCGCAAGTGGGCTGTCCCCGCGCAGGCCCCTTCGGCGAATGGGCACAAGGGCGATGATACCGTATGAGCTTATGTGCGTGCCGTTGGCACGCGGGCACTCATTCAGGACAGGAAAGGGGGAATAACCTTTCGGTTCTTCACCAGAGCGGCCGCGCGTCTTCGAGGCGCAAGGCCTAATTTCATTCACAGAGGGAGGTTTCCGTGCGAAATTTGAAGTGGGTAGTTCTTGCACTCGTGATCTTCGGGGCGCTGTTTGCAGTCCAGACATGGGCCGCGGACAAGCAGCTCGTCATCTATATCCAGTGCGGAGGCACGCAGGGGGACGGCGCAACACTGGCACGGACCAATGGAGCCAGAGCGGCGGCTGCAGCGAATAACGTGAAGCTGATCGAACAGTACTCCAAGTGGGACCAGCAGACCATGATCGACCAGTTCAAGCAGGCAATGGCTGCAAATCCTGACGGCATCGAGATCATGGGGCATCCGGGAGAGCCCGCTTTCGCGGCGCTCGTGGATCAGGCCGAGGCCCAGGGAATCATCGTCACCAGCGGCAACAATCCGCTGCCGGGCATCGAAGCAAAGTACCAGACAAAAGGCTTCGGATATGCCGGCGCTGACCTGTACCAGGGCGGATACCTGACAGGGCAGGCAATGGTGAAGGCAGGCCTGAAGGCCGGCGATCAGGCCCTTGTGTATGACATCTGGCATCAGGAAGGCCGCAGCCGGAGCAGCCAGGGCGTCTATGACGCATTGGCCAAAGCAGGCCTGAAGGTGGACAAGCTGGATGTTTCCGCCGCTGTGGACAGCGACACCTCCCTTGCAATCCCCATCCTCACCGCGTACCTCCAGGCCCATCCGAATCTGAAGGCCATCGGCACCCAGCACGGCAGCGTGACAGCTATTCTGCCCAAGGTGCTCCAGGCGGCAGGGAAGAAGCCGGGGGACATCATTTGCGGCGGTATCGACCTTTCACCCGCAACGGTCAGCGCCATCCAGGGCGGCTGGATCAGCGCCAGTTTCGACCAGGTGCTCTATCTTCAGGGCTACCTTCCTGTCCTCCAGATCGTCCTGACCAAGCGCTACCTGATTCCCGGTCTGCACATCGACACCGGCGTCGGAACTGTGACTCCCCAGAACGTCGGCATAATCAAGCCCCTGATCGATCAGGGCATCCGATAGAAGTCCATAGCCCTTCCGCGGTACTCCGCGGAGTGGGATGGCTACCGCGCCAAATGACGCGCAACTCCGCCAGGAGCGGAAGGCGCGTCGGGCGCGGTAAGAGGGCGAGCGAGTACAGGGATGCGTAGCACGCCGCAGGCGTGCGGAGGGCGGCAGGCGTTTGCAGAGCAAACGCCGAGAGCGTACTTCAGCGAGCCCCATAGCCAGGGATGGCGAGGGCGAGCGAGTACAGGGATGTACTTAAGCGAGCCCGTTTCAAGGCGCCTCCGCTCTCCGCGGAGGCGCTTCTTCTGTGTGCGCACCTGCCGCGCCTGCACACCCCGCTTTCTCGCGTCGGTTGACGGCTCCCATCCTTTGCCCCTATACTCATAGGTAGCTCATGATTCCTTGGGAGGGGAACGATGGCTGAACAGCTCATTGTCAAGAATTTGCCCTTCATCAAGGTGCTTCCTGCATGGGCACAGGAGCTCTCATACAAGTACTGCTCGAAAACCGCCAATCTGTACCTTCTTTCCGGCAATATCCGCGATTTTCTCCCTCACAAGATGAAGGAGGGGGAGTTCAATTTCG